>DMXM01000018.1:165154-232657 GCA_003482905.1 Elusimicrobiota bacterium | reverse complement strand
ATGGGAATCGAACCCACGTCTAAAGCTTGGGAAGCTCTCGTTCTACCATTGAACTACACCCGCGGTTTTTTAAACCTGATGCTCTGTTAAATAACATGCTGCCTATTCCTGACAATCCCTGATAATTCTACTTAAAACCCGCTTAGAATTCAAATATTATTATGGTTTCTTTATCAAGTTGAGGAACTCTTCCCTTATTTTGTTGTCGGTGCGGAAGACACCCAGCATGGAACTGGTGGTGGCGAACGAGGTCTCGTTCTTCACCCCCCGCATGCTGACGCAGAGATGTTCCGCCTCCATCACTATCCCCACCCCGCGCGGCTTAAGTTTCCTGAACAGGGTATCCGCTATTTGCACGGTAAGCCGCTCCTGCACCTGCAGGCGGCGGGCGAAGGTTTCCACAAGCCGGGGTATTTTTGAAAGCCCCACTATGCGGCCGTCCGGGATATACGCCACATGGGCCTTCCCGAAGAAGGGCAGCATATGATGCTCGCAGAGGGAGTAAAAGGCGATGTCCCTGACTATCACCATCTCGCGGTAATCGGCTTTGAAGAAGGCGCCGTTAAAAACCTTGTCTATATCGGCGTTATAGCCCGAAGTGATCTCGCGCAGGGCGCGCGCCACGCGCTGGGGTGTTTTTTTCAGCCCCTCCCGGCCCGGGTTCTCGCCGATAGCTTTCAGTATCTGCAGGGTTGCGGCTTCGAGCGGATCTTTCATAAATATAATTTTACAATACTTTCTGTGGTGATAAAAAAATCCCCCGCCTTTGCGCACCAATTCCGCAAATCGCTGTGAAATCGCTGCGCGGGGACATTTTACAGGGTCCTGCAAGGATATCTGTCTAACTTTTGCGTACACAAGGGCGCAGTTCGCGCCGCCAAATCCCCCAAAACAGGTCTCCCGCCAACGCCGCCGCCCCGGTGGGTTCCAACCGCCGGGGACAACTGCCGCGAAACTGCATACATAATGATATTTCGGACTATGCCGGAGCGGTCGACCAGAAACTCCCGTAATAATGCCCAGCCAAATCGTCCATAAGCAGCCGCGCCAGGGCTACCCTGGCAAATTTCTTCCATATGCCTTTAAGATTTCTCTGGAAAAAAATTGTTGTCAAAGTAAATGCCAGAAATAAAATCATCAGGGCTGCAAGCATAGCGTTCGCGTTGTGTCTGTAACAGTGGTCCAAATGCCAATGCTGCGTAAGCTCGCAAAAACCCCGCGTTTCCTCGTCCCACCGCGCATGCCCCCATTTCGCGATTAATTCACCATCCACCCTCCCGCGCCCCTCCGGTGATATCACACACCAGAACCAATCCCTTACCGTCTGTTTAAAAACGAAATCCCCGTTTTTCCGCTTCCCCGTCAGTTCTTTCTCTACCGACCGCACAACCCTGACTCCCCGGCCAAGCTGCGACCATGTGCGCAGCTCGCCTAAATCCCAAAACCGGATTTCCTCTGTTCCCACCTTCGTGATCTTGGCCGGGATACTTTCGCACAGGCCCAGCGCGTCCTGGTATAGCTCCCGGTTCTCCTGCTTCAACACTATCACTAAATGCAGCCCATAGCGCAGCAACTCCTTCACAAACGGCGCCTGTAAATAAAACGCGTCCAGGGTAATCGCATCCAAATACCGGGGATGCCGGCCCAAAAAACGCCGCAATAGCCGCAACCCCGCGGCCGCCTCTGTTTCGCCAGGCCTCAACGCTTCGACATCCAGGACCACGGCCGGCGTTACGCCGACCAACTGCAATACCACATCACGGTGGTAATACTCCGTCACATACTCATCACCCGACACGAGCCTGCGCGTAAGGCAATGCGGGCAGTTATCCTTCTTCTGGCTTTTGTATGTCTCTATGCCGTCCAGCGCCGCGACCCAGTGGATATCCGGGAATAACCGCCTAAAAACTTTCTTCCTTTTACACAACATGGCAATAGTCCATAACAGTCTGCGCAACAGATTAAGATAAAGCCTGTCCAGCGAGTATGCCATCGTGTCCGCAGAAGGTTTCCGCGAGCCGACCCACCGCTCCCAGCGCCCCGGAATCTTAAACTGCGCCCCCAGCTGATTTAAGCTCCCGAACCGGACCGCAAATCCGCCGAATAGCCCAAGCACTACGGAGGCGGTTGGCACGGACGGGCTTTTACGCCCGTCTTTCAATTGTGTGCCCAGCATGAAACCAAGCTAGGAGGTGAAAGTCCTCCGAGGAGACAGGTCGCAGAAAACTCAAGCGAAGCGCAAGGTGGTCAGCCGCGAGGCGGACGCTGAAAGAAGCGCGTAGCGAAAGTCCGAGCCGACGTACAGAAACCGAATATGAGGCGTTGCCGACCGGGGCGAGCGGGCAATTGACCGCAAAGCCCCTGCGACCAAAGGGCGGCGGCGTAGATTCGGCGGTTGTGGATGGAAGGCATGGTTTCTTACCTGGGGAGGTCTCGCCTAACGCCTGAAAGGGCGGCGTCACGTGACGGAGCGAGAAGTCAGCAGAGGCCATAGTACCCCGCCGACGGCGGAGGAAGGGCCGAACAGAAAGAGAGCGAAACTTACATGAGCCTTGAAGACGCCGGGCGGCACAAGTCCATACAGATGGAGCTGCCGTTGCTGTACAGCGGTGAAACCGCTGGAAGGCGGCGGAGCGCCGAAGCGTTGACGGCGGTTTATGACGAGGGTAGCTCAAGCGGCCACCGCCTGATGGAATGGGTGGTGGCGGAAGGGAACATGGTAGCCGCGCTGAAGCGAGTGCGGCGCAACAAGGGCAGTCCCGGCATAGACGGCATGAGCGTTGAGGAACTGCCGGAGTATCTGGCGTGGGCGTGGGATGGAATCCGGCGGAAGTTGCTGGCCGGAACCTACCAGCCCGAGCCGGTGAAACGGGTAGAAATCCCGAAGCCGAACGGCGGGGTACGACAATTGGGTATCCCGACGGCGGTAGACCGGATGATACAGCAGATGGTCCTGAACGTTCTACAGCCGGGATTTGACCGGAAATTCTCGGAGCATAGTTACGGTTTCCGGCCCGGACGGAGCGCGCAGCAGGCGGTGAAAGCCGCCCGGCGCTACATCCAGGACGGGCGGAAGTGGGTAGTCGACGTCGACCTTGAGAAGTTCTTTGACAGGGTCAACCACGACATCCTGATGAGCCGGCTGGCGACGAGGATAAAGGACAAGCGGGTGCTGGGGCTGATTCGCCGCTACCTTGAGGCCGGAGTGATGGCGCAAGGGGTGGTGGTGGAGCGGTGGGAGGGCACGCCGCAAGGCGGGCCGCTGTCGCCGCTTCTGGCAAACGTGCTTTTGGACGAAGTTGATAAAGAACTGGAGAAGCGGGGCCACGCATTCGTGCGCTACGCCGACGACGGGAATGTATACGTCCGGTCGGAGGCGGCGGCGCTGGGCGTGATGGAAACGCTGAAGCGTATATACGCGAAACTTCGGTTGAAAATCAACGGGGCCAAGAGCGGGGTCAGACGAGCGCGGGACAGTCAGTACCTTGGCTATGGTTTCTGGGTGGCCAAGGGCGGTATTGTCAGGCACAGCGTGAGCCGGAAAGCCCTGAAGGTGATGAAGGAGCGTGTGAGGCGGATAACGTCGCGCAACGGCGGACGAAGCCTGGAAGAGATGGCGAAAGAGCTGAAGGCATATCTAACCGGCTGGAAGGAATACTTCCGGTTGGCGGAGACCCACGGCATATTCGCCGGATTGGACAGCTGGATACGACGCCGTTTGAGGATGGTACGTCTGAAGCAGTGGAAACGCGGGAGAACGATATACCGGGAATTGCGGGCGGCCGGAGTTTCGGTCAAAGCCGCGGCCTCGGTGTCGGCCTGCCCACGTCGCTGGTGGCGGATGGCCGGGACCTCGGCGCTGAACGTTGCCATGCCGAACAGCTACTTTTCAAAACTAGGTGTTCCTCGGCTGGCGGAGGTTAACGCCACTTTCTGAACCGCCGGATGCGGACCCGCACGTCCGGTGGTGTGGGAGGGGTACGGCGGCACATTTGCCGCCGCCCCTATCCCTATTCTGGACAAGTTTGCTGAAGCCCCACACTTTATCCAGATATTTTGCCAACCGCCCCAGGCCGGGAACGGGCAAACCTCTCTCGGACTTTTTATTTGTTGAACATGTCCCAGTATTCATCGCCTATAACCGCCAACAACTCCCGCACCTCTTTATACGCCTCGGTTTTTACTTTCAGCACTTTCACATATTCCAATGGAACAGACTTCATCCGCTGCTTCCCATTCCGGCTTTGACGGATGTACCAGTTTATATGCCAATACTTCTTTCCTTTGGCGCAGCGGCACCCGCTCTTGCCGCATGGATGCGTCATTTTTATCCAGCTGGCGCGCAGTATTTCCTCGCCGGAATTGACTATTTGCCTCAAACGCGATACCGCGCGGTTGTAGCGGGCAGATTTCGGTTTTGTTATCATGTTTTCCTCCTATCTTATATCAATGCAGATATAAGGCAGGCAAGTCAAGGGTTTATTTTGACCAAATGCGAATTTGCTCCTGATTGTTACGGGTTATTCGGCGTCAATGATGGCAGGGGGGTGTGATTCCGGACTTGCGGAATTGGTGGCCTTTGCGCGGGGAATTTTGGTCCGGTTAAAAGGCTTATTCCCGGACGTCCCGCTATTTTGAAGCGATGTAGAGCCACTTGCTGGTGGCGTTGAGGCCGCGGGAGGCCGCGCGCAGCTTTTTGGCGTCGGCCGCCAGGTCTTCCACGGCTTTCTGCTCTTCCAGCAGCCTGGTCAGGTTCGCGCCGCGGGCCTTCCGGGCGCGGACTTTCCCGCCGACCTTCTTCGAGGAGACCGCGTCGCGCATGGCGGATCTTTTATAATTGGCGGCCATCTGTCCGACCACGGAGCCTATCCTGGCGGCCTTGCGGTTGACCTTGGCGCTGTAGCTGAATATGGTGTTGATATACCTGGCGTGCATGGACCCGCCCTGCACGGACGAGAAATCCGTCTTGTTGATCGACGACACGCGGTTGAGGTTGCCCGCTATCATCTTAAGGCTCAGGCCCACGGCTGAAAGGTCATGGGCGCTCATGCGGCCGTTGGCCGCGCCGAGGGTTTCCAGGGCCTCGTCGAGGTATTCGTCCTGGCGAACGAGCTTGAAAAGGACGTCCTTATATTCGCGGGTTTTAGCGTCTTCCTGGCTGGCGGCCGGAGTCTGCGCGGCGGCTGCTTTTCCGGCGCTGGAGGCGAAGGCCAGTCCCATCCCCGCGGTGATCACAAGTCCGGCCGAAAGCGCGAATTTGATCTTCATAAAATTATCTCCTGTCCGCCGTCATTCATAGTTTACGTTAATACGGGCCTGGCGGCAGGGGTCCGCGGGCCGTATTTATAATATAAAAAGGCCTACGCCGGCGTGGGCCTTTCGGGCAAGTCCTCCCGTGCCGTCCGTTAATTCTTCATGCCTTTGAGGGCTTTCAGGGCCTGGTCGCGGGTTTTTATCTTGCCTTCGAACTGCAGCAGGTGGATCTTCTCCAGGAGCTCGCCTATGCGCGGGCCCTCGGGCAGCTTCAGCGTCTTTATGATGTCATTGCCGTCTATAAGGCGCGCTGAGCGCAGCTTCATGTTCTTTTTTACGTAGACCCTGAAGAGCAGGTTGAGCACCTGCATGTAGCGCAGCGTCTTCTTCGGGGAATTGTACGGCAGGCCGCCGGGCGGCAGGGGGCCGGGCGCCTCTTGCAGGTGTTTGCGCATTTTGCCCAGTTGTTGCGCCGATACATAGCTGGCGTGGTCGGCCCAGGAGAGCGCCAGCAGGGGCACGGTGTATTCCCCGAGGGTGCGGAAGAAGCGGAACATGGCCCTGTCGGAAATAGTTTCGTTGGCGGCCAGGTTGCCGGGGCGCAGGTGGGTGCCGATGATGCGCGACACCAGCCTGATGTCGTCGCGCGAGAAGCGCAGCTCCTCCATGACCCTTTCCGCCATGATGGCGCCGTACTCCTCGTGGCCGAAGAAGCGCAGGCGGCCCTTGACCATGGCGGCCTTGGGCGGCTTGGCTATGTCGTGCAGCAGGGCGGCGAATTTAAGCGTGCGCGGCGCGGACAGGAATTCTTCCACTTTTTTATAGCCGGGCAGGCAGGCGGGCAGGTTTTCTAACAGGTAGTCCATGCGCTCCACCACCAGCAGGGTGTGCTTCAGGACGCCGCCGGCGCCGTAGTAATTTACCGCGCAGGTTTCCTGTGCCGCCAGGTCCGGGAACAGGGCGGTCAGCAGCCCGTATTTGTGCATCAGAGCCAGCCACCGGCTGGACTCCGGGCTTTCTAACAGGCGCATCAATTCTTCTCTGACGCGTTCCTGCGCCGGCTTTTTTATCAGTGGCGCCTGTGCCTTTATTGCCTTGAGCGCGGCCGGCGCTATATCGAAATCCAGGGCCGCGGCTATGCGGAAAGCCCTCATCAGGCGCACGGGGTCGTCCGTGAATATCCCGGCGGCGACGGCTTTTATTTTTTTAGCGGCCAGGTCTTTAAGCCCCCCGCACGGGTCTATTATATCCGCCTTGGCTACGCGTAAGGTGAAGGCGCCGGTTTTCCGGTCGGTCTTGAAGTCCAGGGCCCTGTTGAGTTTCAGGGCCATGGCGTTTATGGTGAAGTCGCGCCTTTGCAGGTCGGGCTTGAGGGCGCCGCCGACGAAGGGCATGATGTCGATCTGGGCCCGCGGGGCTTTGCGGCCCGTCAGGCGGTACACCTGGTTCTCTTCGTCCAGCGGAAAGCAGGCCGCGTCGAGTTTCCGGGCCAGCCGCATGGTCCTGGCGCGGAAATCGGCGGAGGGCGGGACCGCCAGGTCTATGTCCTTGAACGGCCGCTTCAGGACGGCGTCGCGCAGCGCGCCGCCCACCAGGTAGGCTTCGCCGAAGACGCTGAGTATGTTGCCGGTTAGGTTCATTAGAGGGCCTTACTTGGGACGGGGCATGGGATCAATGCGCGGTCGGTTCCTTTTTTTCAGCGTGCGCGCCGGAGGTTTTCATGCGCTTTTCCAGTTCTTTTCGCAGGAGTTCGCGCTTCAGCACTTTCTGCAGCGTATTCTTCGGCAGCGAGCTGACTATTTCCACCTCGCGCGGCCGCTTGTAGGCGTCGAAATTGGCCTTTATATACTGCATGATCTCGCCCTTCTCCAGCTGTACGCCCGGCCGGGGGACGCAGAAACATTTCATGGTCTCGTTGCCGGAGCCGTCGGGGATGCCTATGACGGCGTTCTCGGCCACTTTAGGGTGGGCGTTTATCGTATGCTCTATCTGGGCCGGGAAAACCTTGAGGCCTTTCACTATCACCATGTCCTTCTTGCGGTCCCGTATGAACAGGAAGCCGTCGGAGTCCAGCACGCCTATGTCGCCGGTCTTAAGCCAGCCGTCGTGCGTGAACAGTTCGCGGGTGGCGGCCTCGTTGCCGTGGTAGCCGCGCGTGATGCTCGGGCCCGTTACGCAGATCTCGCCCTCTTCGCCGTGCCCCAGGTGGCCGCCCGCTTCGTCCATTATCCGTATCTTAACGCCGGGGATGGCCTTGCCGACGGAGCCGTGCTTGCGCGACTTGGGCGGGACTATGGTCACCACCGGGCTGGTCTCGGTCAGGCCGTAGCCCTCCAGTATATGAAGGCCGAAGGCCTTGTTGAAGTGCTGGGCGATGGTGTGGTTGAGCGGCGCCGCCCCCGACAGGCACAGGCGGACTTTCCTGAGGCACCAGAACCGGAGGAAGAACTTCTTGAAGCCGCGGGCCTCCTTGGCCAGCACTCCGTAGATCTGCGGTACGGCTATCATTATGGTAACGCCCTCGCGGCCCATGGCCTGCAGCCAGGGCTTCGGCGGGGTGAGGTTTTTGACTATCATGGTCTTGCACCCCAGGAGTATGGGGGTGATCACGTTCCCGGTCCAGGAGAAGGTGTGGAACATCGGCAGCAGCGCCATGAAAACGTCTTTTTTTCTGGGCTCCAGGGTGGCGATGGACGCTTTGGCGTTCTCCAGCAGGTTGTGGTGGGTCAGCAGCACGCCCTTGGGGTGGCCGGTGGTGCCGGAGGTGTACAGGATGGTGGCCACGTCGTGCTCGTCCGCCGCGGTATGCCTGGTCTGCGGGTGGGCGTGGGCGCGCTTGAGGTAATGCCAGAAATCCGTTACGCCGTCTACGCCGCAGGGGTCGGCCGAGAGTATGAACTTAAGCCCGGGCAGGTCCTTTTTGACGGAGACGTAGTTCTTTACGAATTCCTTCTCGGTGATAACGCCTTTGCAGGCGGAGTTCTCCAGGATGTAGGCGATCTCCGTGCCCTTGGAGACCAGGAAGTTTATCGGGACGGCCACCGCCCCTATCTTTACCAGGGCGAAGTAGGCGATGACGAATTCAGGGGAGTTGCGCAGTACTATGGCGGCGCGGTCGTCTTTGCGCAGGCCCAGCTGCCAGAACATATCGGCCGCCCGGTCCACCGAGGAAAGGACTTCGTGCCAGGACATGCGGTTGTCGCCGGTGACGAAAGCCGTCCGCTTGGGGAAGCGCGCGGCGGTCCTGGCAAGGCAGGAATACAGGTCTTTGGGTTCTGTCATTTATCGGCGCCTCCGGAGCGCAAAATCTAATTGTAGATAATAAATAAAGATTGTTAAAGGCCCGGTTTAGTCCCGGCCCGCTTCGTGCACCTGTATGTAGCGCCTCGCCAGCAGCAAGCCCGCCGGGGTCAGCAGGGCCATGCCCGCCACCCACACCCAGATCATCTGGGAATTGCGCGGGCCTTCGGGCGGGCAGTAGGCGGCCAGCAGATAGCCGGAGAGGCCGCCCGCCAGGAACTTGGCGAAGAAGTACGGCAGCATCGAGAGGGCGAGGTAAGAGCCTTCCTGACCCTTGGGCGCTATGGCCGCGGGATACTCGTAGAGGCGCGGGGAGTAGAAGCATTCGCCCACGGAATAAATGAGCACGCACAGCACTATGCCCGCGTAAAGCGGATGCAGCGGGCCCTTCAGGTCCAGCCACCAGGAGATGACCGCGCCGAACGGTCCGCCCGCCAGCGGCTGGAACGTGGCGGGAGGCAGGGCCATCAGGAAGATGGACAGGGCGGCTATAGTGGTGCCGATGATGACGGTCCTGTAGGCCGTGAACTTCTGCGTCAGCGCGCCCACCACCGGGGCCAGGATGATCACCACTACCGCGTTCAGGAAGCCGAAAAGCCGCGCGAAGGGCGCGCCCTCCCCGAGCTCGCGGATGACCACCTTGGGGAAGGTGTAGTAGAAATGATAGAGGATGAGCTTCGTGAACACTACGAAACCGAAGAAGGTGAGGAAGCGGTAGAAGGTGGGCTGGCTCCACAGCGCGCTGAAGATGCGCCACCAGTCCTTGGCCGCGTCGCGCACGGAGAGCAGGAACGCGTTCATGAAACTCTCGTTGCCGTATTTGGAGACGGCCGGGGTTATCTTTATCCCCTCGTCGGTGGCTTCCACGCCTTCGCGCATGGCGAACCAGGTCAGCACCAGGTTGGGCAGCGTGCAGAACATGCCCAGCAGGATGATGGTCTGGTAGGTGCTGATCTGCATGCCCAGGTAGGGCACCGTGAAGTGGCCGTACTCGCCCATGCCGCCGCGCACCTTGTCCACAACGTAGCTCGCTATCGCGAAGCCGACGTTCATCATGGAGTAGTACATCGAGAAGGCGATGGAGCGCTGCTTTGTCGTGGTAAAGCGTCTTACCGCCGCCACCATCACCGGGGTCTGCAGCGCCTCGCCAAGGGCCAGCGGGAACAGGCCGAACGGCACGGCTATCCACTTGGCGGCGAAGAAGGCCATCACCAGGCGCGCCAGCGCCGCCAGGCCGAACCCCGCGATCAGGGATTTGCGTATGCCCACCGCGTCCACCAGCGACCCCACCATCACGGTAAAGGCGGTCATTATGATGGACCAGTAGCCTATGATCCAGCCCGCGCTCTTGTCGGAGAGGCGCAGGTCGGAGGAGAGCCACAGCACCAGTACGGAGTTTACCAGGCTATACGCCAATATCGTCATGATCTTGGTGCCGAAGATGATCCAGAGTTCGCGTATGGAGCCCTTCAGCACCATGAATTTGCCTATAAACGATTCTTCTGTTATTTCCGCTTTTGTCTCTGCCATGTGGTGGGCTCCATTGGTGGTTTTAACGTTCCGTTCTTTAATATCGTACCTGAAAATCCGCGGCCTGATTTCCCGGCGCGGGTATTTTAAACCGTCTTCCGGTGTTTCTTGCGAGCGACGAGGTAAAGCGCCAGCGCCACGCCCAGGTAGAGCGCGGTGGAGAGCGCGGCCTCGAAAGCGAAACTCCCCTCCGCGGGGTTCCTCAGGCGCAGGATACGGTCCCACTTCAGGCCGAGGTAGGCGTTGGCGCCGTTGAAGACTATGGAGAGGATGAAGCCGAGGATTACGGCCTGGACGGTGAATTCGGGGATGGTCTTTTCTGAATCGATGTAGGGCTTGAACTGGTAATCGCCCTGCGCGCTCGTCTTTTTCTGTTCCATAGGTGTCCTTACTAAATCCGCGAGATGCAGGCCCGCTCTAATTCTTCGCGTACTCGCGCTGCGTCCAGCTGGATATTACTTTGAGGGTGAGGCGGGCGCAGGCGTAGAAATCTTTGAGGTCCAGGTATTCGTGGGTGGTGTGGACGTCCCTCATGCCGGTGGACAGGATGGGGGCTTTGATGCCGTGGCCGTAAAGGATGTTGGCGTCGGTGCCGCCGCCGGAGGCGGAGGGTTTCATTTTGAGGCCTTCGTCGCGCAGGGCCGCGGAGATCAGGGCCAGCACGGGGTTGGCTTTGTCTATGCGGAGGTGCGGGAATTTCTGCTCTATGAGGAATTCGTAGCGCGGGGTGACCAGTTTGCCGTCGGCGCGTATTTTTATCTTTTTGACGGCCCGCTTCAGGCAGTCTTCCATGTGGCGGGTCTGTTTCTTCAGTTTGGCGGGGTCGTGGCTGCGGGCTTCGCCGGAGAGTTCTACCAGCGGCGGGATGATGTTGATGGCGTTGCCGCCGGAGATGAAGCCGATGTTGGCGGTGGTTTCGGAGTCTATGCGGCCGAGTTTCATGCCGGAGATGGCGTCGGAGACCACTTTTATGGCGGAGATGCCTTTTTCGGGGGCTACGCCGGAATGGGCGGCGGCGCCGTAGACTTTTATCTCCATGGCGTCGGCGGCGGGGGCGCTGGTGATGACGTTTTCGAGGCCCTGTTCGTTGTCGAAGATGAGGCCGTAGCGCGAGCGGAGTTTGGAGTAGTCCAGGAACTTGGCGCCCATGAGGGCCATTTCTTCGCTGACGGTGAAGACGGCTTCTATGGGCGGGTGGGGTATTTTATTCTCGTCGAGGGTTTTTATGACCTCTATTATTATGGCGATGCCCGCTTTGCAGTCGGCGCCCAGTATGGTGGTGCCGTCGGAGGTTACGCGGTCTTTTGTGACGAGCGGCCGGACGTTGCCGGCTGGGCCTACGGTGTCCATATGGGCGGAGAGCAGAAAGGGTTCGCCGGGGGCGGTGCCGGGGAAGCGGGCTATAAGGTTGCCCGTTTCGCCGCCTATCTTGCGGCCGGCGTCGTCTATGAAGACTTCTGCGCCCATGAATTTAAGGAGTATGGAGAGGCGCCGGGCTATGGCGCCCTCTTTGCCGGAAAGCGACGTGATGCGCGCCAGGTCGCAGAACAGCTCCACCATCCGCTTCTCGTTAATAGCCGGTCCCATATGTCTATTATTGAAAAAATCAGGCGCGTTTACAATGAGTATTTGCGGCCGCGAGAGCCCAGTCTTATGTCCTGCCGAATTTTTTGTAGACTTCGCGGCGGTGGCCGATCTTTAGGATGACCACGGTCTGGCCCTGGACTTGGTAGATTACGCGGTAGTCGCCTACGCGCAGTTTGCGGAAGCCGGAGAGGCTGCGGCGCAACGGCTCGCCGAATCTTATGGGGTCGAGGATGAGGCGGTCTTCTATGGCTTTGCGGATGCGGTGCTTGATGTTCTGCGGGAAGCCGGCGATATCCCGCGCTACTTCAGGGTGATATTTGGGCTCGAAGAGCATTACTTCCAGATGTCCTTGTGGGATACGGATTTCTTGGCGGAATATGTCCGGGCCCGGTCGGCGGCAACGATATCCCAATAAATATCTTCCTTGGCTTCCAGCGCTTCTTTTATAAGATCGCGGGCTTCCAGCGACATGGAAACACCGTCGCGCTCCGCCATCCGTCCCAGGGCGGCGTAAAGTAGCGGGTCCAGTACAATGTTAACTCTTGGATTTTTTGCGGGCATAGCTATCTCCCTCAAAAATAGTGTACCACAAGTGTTCCATCTTGTCAATCCTGAGGAACGCGCTGAGGAACGCGGGGATTTGCTGGCTAAAACGGAGCGGCTAATCTGCGGAGTTTTGATTTTGTACAATTGGGCATGATCTTAAGAAAAAAACTACTGGCTTTGGCGTTTGTCGCGGTGGCGCTTGGCGGCGGCGCCTGTTCGTCGCCTACGGGGCGTATAGCCCTTAAGCGGGCGCATTTAATCTCGCAGCAGACTTATTATGTGCCGGCAGAACAGTTCAAGACGCTGAATTTCGCCCCTCCCCCCGCTTCCGGGTCGGAGGCCCAGCAAACAGATTTCGCCGCCATAATGGACTGGCAGAGCAGGCGCACGGCGGCCGATTGCGCCAAGGCCGATATCACCGCCCGGCAGACTTACGATTCGTTCTGGGGCGAAAAAAGCCCTTTCCCCCGGCCTTTGCCCGACGAGGTGAAGGACTTCTTCGACCGCCTGGCCTCCGACCTGGAAGAGGCCGTTACCAATATGAAGGAGCGCTGGCAGCGGCCCCGCCCCTATATGGCCTACCCGGACCAGGCTAAGCCCTGCATAAAGAAAAGCCGGGGGCGTTCCTATCCCAGCGGGCACGCCTCTTTCTCGCGGGTTTTCGCCAACGTGATGACCGATATAGTGCCGGAGCGCAGGGATGAATTCTTTGCCAAAGCCGACGAGATAGCCCGGGACCGCGTGATAGGCGGAGTACATTATCCCACCGACATAGCCGCCGGCAAGGCCTTCGGCGACCTCTACCACGCCGAACTGCTTAAATCCGAAGCCTACCGCGCCGAAATAGACAAAATGAAGGCGTTGCTGGTTAAGTAACTTATTTTCGCGCGATAAAAAAACCGGAGGGTTTTCCCTCCGGTTTTTTTATGATACGGGTGAATCTTACCTTCCCCCTCCTCCGCCCCTGCCTCTACCCCTGCTCCCGCCTCTGCCCCTGCCTCTGCCGCCGCCTTTGTTGCGCGCGACTTTGGCGAAGCTGGGCGGCGGGTTCTGGCGCTGGCCGGGCCGTCCGCCGCGGGGCTGGCGGGCCTGCCCGCCCTGGGGCGGACGCACCTGAATAGTGCCGGTGGGGCGGCCTTCCAGGGAAAGGTCTATCTTGCCCTCCGCCGTGTCCACCGCCGCTATCATAACTTTCACCTTGGCGCCGGGCTTCAGGCCGTTCACGCGCAGCAGGCCTTCGGCGCCGGTGCTGCCCAGCATCACGAAAGCCCCGCTGTCTATAACGGTGGTGACGGCCCCGTCCATTATGGAGCCCACAAGTTCCTTCATCATTTCAGCGCGCATGATATCCACCGACTTATGCTCGGCGTCGGAGGCGGCGCGCTCGCGCTCGGAGCAGTGCACCCCGGCCTTGTCCAGCGGCAGCGCGCCGTGGTTCTCTTTTTTGCCCGCCAGCAGCGCTTTTACCGCGCGGTGGGTCATCAGGTCCGGGTAGCGGCGTATGGGCGACGTGAAGTGAGAATAGAAGCGCGTGGCTATGCCGAAATGGCCTTCGGATTCCGGCGAGTAAACCGCCTGGCGCATGCTGCGCACCATCAGCGAGTTTATGATATTGGTCAGCGGGTGATTCTCGGCCTGGCGCAGCACGTCCTGCAGTCCTTTCTGCGCGTTGGCGCCCTCTATGTGGCCAGCGGTCAGTCCCAGTTCGCCCAGCGCGGCGGACAGGGCCTTCAGCTTAAGCGGGTCCGGCGAGTCGTGCCGGCGGTGCAGGAAAGGCAATTTAGCGGCATAGAGTTCCGTGGCCACGGCCTCGTTGGCCAGCAGCATGAATTCCTCTATCAGGCGGTGGCTTTTCAACCTGGGCCGCAGGCTCACGCCCAGCGGCCTGCCGTGCGGGTCCGCGTTTATCTTGTATTCCGGCAGGTTGAAGTCCAGGGCGCCGCGGGCTACGCGCCGCTTGTAGAGTACGTCGGTAAGGGCGCTCATGCGCATAACGGCTTCTTCCACGCCTTTGGGCACGTCCGGCACTTTGCCGCCGTCTATGAGGGTTTGGATCTCCTCGTAGGTGAAGCGCCGCCATGAGCGTATGACAGTTTCAGCCAGGCGCCTTTTGACCACCTTCCCGGTGGAGTTTATGTCCATGAAAGCCGACATGGTCAGCCGCTCCTGGCGCGGCACCAGGCTGCAGAGATTGTCCGACAGCGCCGGCGGCAGCATGGGGACCACCCGGTCGGGCAGGTAAACGCTGGTGGCGCGCTCATAGGCTTCCGCGTCAAGCGCGGTGCCGACCTTGACATAATGGCCCACGTCGGCTATGTGCACTCCCAGGCGCAGCATTCCGCCACCCAGGTCTTCCAGCGAGACCGCGTCGTCGAAGTCTTTGGCGTCAGCCCCGTCTATGGTGCAGATGGGCAGGTCTATAAGGTTTTCCCTGCCCTGCCACTGCGCCGGCTCGAGCCGGGCGCCGAAGCTCTCGGCCTGGGCTAATACTTCCGGCGGAAAAACCTCGTTTATGCCGCGCGAGCGCAGTATGGAGTCTATGCGGGCGCGCACGTCGCCGGGGTCGCCCAGTATCTCGGTAACTATGCCGGCGGCGGGGTTGCCGCCTTCGGGCCACTGTTTTACCTCGAGCACGGCGAAAGCCCCCTCTATCGGGGTTATTTTCTGCGCGAAGCCGCTGACCAGCGCCGGGGGCGCGCTGCCCTTTTCGGGGAACAGCGCCCAGGTGTCCCTCACTTTCTTGAGTATGCCCACCATGGAGCTGTGCGCGCGTTTGACCACGGCGATTATCTCGCCGGCCAGCCTGCCGCTCTTTTCCGGCCGCACCCGGGCCTGCACGCGGTCCCCGTCCATGGCCAGGTCCAGGCCGCGGCCGCGGATGAAGACGTCGCCCACGCCAGCTTTCTCCGAGAGCAGGAAGGCGAAGGTGCCTTTGTGCTGTATCACGCCTTCCACTATGGCCTCATGGCCGCCTGAGGCGCCGCGGGTCTCGCGTTTCTTCCAATGTGATTTCATGTGTTTTCCTAATTACCGGTCAGTTTTTTAATTAATGCGGCGGCCCGCGGGAATTCTTTTAAAAGTTCCCCGCGGCCGCCTATCTCAAAGTCGGCGAAGTCGAAGCCCGGGGCCACCGTGCAGCCTACCAGCGAAAATTCGGTCCCGGGGCTGGGGTACGCTCCGAACCAGCACCCTGCGGGGACCGCATGCTGGAACTTCTGCCCTGCCGCCAGGTCCCGGCCCAGTACGGTTTTTTCCGCGCGGCCGTCCTGCAGCAGCCGGGCCACGGTCAGGGGGCCGCCGGAGTAAAAATGCCAGACCTCGTCGGATTTTATACGGTGCAGCCGCGACACCTGCCCTTTTTTAAGGAGAAAATAGATCGCCGTGGAGAAATTCCTGGTCCCGCGGGGCGTCGCCGTCAGCCCGGCCGCCCTGTAGCTTTCGCGGAAAAATCCGCCTTCGGGATGTTCTTCAAGCGCGTAGGCTTTTATAAGTCCGGCCGCTGTTTCTTTCATGCTTTTCGGGTCCCGGTCATCTCAGTGTTTCCGCGCCGTTTATTTTCAGGCTGGTCAGCCTGGCGTAGGCGCCCTGCGGGTCGCCGCCGGCGAAGCCGCCTATAAAGAATTTCTGGGACGGGACGACGGCCGCGGCCCGCGCGTCAAGCCTGAACACGGGGACGAATTTCTTCCGGTTCATCGAGTAGGCCACCGAGTAATAATCCCCGGACCGTTCAAAGCGCAGCACCTTGAGGTCTATGGGGAGGCTGAAGGGGCTGCCGCCGGGCAGGTAGAAGACCAGCAGCGCGTCGTCCTGCGGCCTTGGTCCGTTCTGGCGCTGGGCCATCACTTTCAGCACCGCCGAGGCGTTGCCTACCGACGGCCGCGAGGCGTCGCCGCCGAGCCAGATGCCGTAGGAGAAACGCTTTACCTGGCCGGGAGGTATTTTAAAGTCCGCTTCCAGGTCCAGGGTCCACTCGGTTCCCGGCAGCTCCCTGGAAATTATAAGCCCGGGCGAATAGCCGTCGGAGGACATGTCCCGGGTGTCGTCCTGGCGTTCCGAGAGGCGGTAGTAAAGACCGTCCGGCGCCGCCTCGTGCGAGCCGTAGGCGTCGTTCAGGCCGGTCCAGGTTTCCCAGTCGTCTATGGCGTAAGCGCCTTTTGTGAACATGGCCGGGCTGCAGCCGGCCGTAAAAGCCGCCGCCATTAACGCCGCGGCCAATAATTCCGCTTTAAATTTCTTCATACCGTCCCTGCCTGCTTGCCCTGCTGTCCAGCCAGATCGTTACCGGGCCGTCGTTTATTATTTCCACTTCCATATCCGCCGCGAAAATCCCGGTACGCACCTCTACGCCCTTGCCGCGCAGGGCCCCGGTGAAATATTCGTAGAGGCGCTCCGCCTCCGCCGGTTTTGCCGCGCCGGTAAAATCCGGCCGGCGGCCCCGGGTGGCGTCGGCGTACAGCGTGAACTGCGAGATCACCAGCGCCTCTCCTCCCACATCCAGCAGCGAATGGTCGAATTTCCCCGCCGCGTTGGAGAATATCCGGAGGCCGGCTATCTTATCCGCCAGGAGGTCCGCGTCGGTTTCGGCGTCGCCCGCGCCCACTCCGAGCAGGACTACCAGGCCCGGCCCTATGGAGTTGTGCGCGCCGGCCGTTCTTACGCCGCCGCGTTTTACCCGCTGTATCAGCGCACGCATATCACTATTATAATTTATTATCCGCGTACCGCCTATTGGCCGCCTGTTAAGCATAGCTTTTTGTTGCGGCACTGCCATAGGCTTGAATACATACGCGGCCCGATTGTATAATAGGTTGAGTTGGCGCGGGACGGGTTTCAAGGCCGCGCAAAAAGGAAACTACAATGGTTACTGGATTAGTGCTTGTAAAACTGATGCCCGGCAAGGAAAAACAGACCCTTAACAAGCTTAAGGCGCTCAAAAGCGTGGTGCATATGTCCGCGGTGTTCGGGCGCTGGGACCTGGTGCTGGACATGGAGACCGACGACCTCCCCACCCTCTCCAATATAGTGGTGCAGGAAATACGCTGTATTCCAGGCGTGCTCTCCACCGAAACGCTTGTGACGACGTCGCTGTAATCCGGCCGCAATGCGTTCCCTCCTGGTCAGCGTCCTGTTCTCCTTCGCGGCCGCCGCCCCGGCCGCGGCCCAGGTCTTCCTCGGCGCCGAGGTGGGGCCGGACGCTTTTACCAGGGCCGACGACGCGAAGATAGACACCGACGGGGAGGACGCTTTCGCCTGGGCGCTCAGCGTGGAAGTAAGCAGCTCTTCGCTTTATACCGTCTTCGAGTCCACCGCGCCTGAGCGGGAGATCCTTAAATACCTGCGCCAGGGCATTTACCGCCAGGAACTTGCCGCCATGCTGCTGATGTCGGAGCATACGTCCGTCCCTTTCAAGACGCTGGCCGCGGACCTGGCGAAGGCCGGGAGTTTCCGGGCCCTCGCCAAAAAACATAAGGCGGACGCCATGGCCCTTTTCGGGGCCGGCGGCCGGCTTAAGGAGGCGGCCGACCTGCGCCTCCCGCTTTTCCTTATCTCAACCTCCACCTCCGGAGCCGCGGCGTACGAGGCCGGGCTTTCGACCGCGGCTCCCGCGATAAATGCCGAAAAAAATTAAATTCCTGACCGTCGCGCTGCTGCTGGGGCTTTGCTCCGCGCTTCAGGCCCTGCGCGTGCCCCCCGGCGCGCGGGAGGCCGTCCTAGTCCTGCCGGACGGAGCCGTGGTCAGGGCTGAACTGGCGCTTACTCCCGACGCCCAGGCCAAAGGCCTGATGTTCCGCGCCGCGCTGCCCCCGGGACGCGGCATGCTTTTTGTGTTCGGCGACGGCGGGGTCAAGTCTTTCTGGATGAAGAATACCCTGATAGACCTGGACATGGTCTTTCTGGACGCGGAGCTGAAGGTGCTGCGGGTGTTCCACAGGGTGCCGCGCTCCTGGCCGGACCAGCCGGAAAGCGAGGTGGCGCGCGCCGTGGCCCCGGCCAGCCTGGTGCTGGAGCTGCCGGCCGGCAGCGCCCGCGCCCACCGGGTCCGTCCCGGCGCCGCTCTCAGGATCTCTTTTCCGGCCGCCTCTGCCGGGCAAAAATAGAACGGCGGAAGCCGGGCGGGCCTTTTGGTGCGGGGCCCCTTCTTTTTATTGTAAAATAAATGCGCATGGGAATCTGGGACAACGCTTTTAAACTTCCGGAGCCGCCGGAAGCCACGGCGGAGGAAAAGAAACTCCTGGACGCCCTGGCCGACAAGGTGCGCGCCCGCCGTATGGGCGACCTGGCGGCCATGGCGCTGGAAAGCACCAGGCCCATGCACAATCTGGGGTCTCAGGGGATAGTTTTCCTGGGCCCGATGCTCAGTATGTTTTTTCAGAAAGAGGAAGTTCTCAGGTACGCCAAACTGCTGGAGAATCCCAGGGCCGTCGCCTATCTGACAGAGCGCCTGGGCGCGGACCCTGAAAATAAACTCTGACGGTATTCCAAGGAGAGCCACATGTCCAACAAGGACCTTGAGATCATAATAGCCACCGACTGCGGCAGCACCACCACCAAAGCGATCCTCATAGAAAAGAAAGGCGACACCTACCGCCAGACTTTCCGCGGCGAGGCCCCCACCACCGTGGAGGCCCCTTTCGAAGACGTCACCAAAGGCGTGCTTAACTCCATCACCGAGGTGGAGGAACTCTCCGGCCGCAAGATACTCGACGGGGAGCGGATTATAACCCCGAATAGCGGCAATGTCGGGGCCGATATCTACGTTTCCACCTCCTCGGCCGGCGGCGGCCTGCAGATGATGGTGGCCGGGGCCGTAAAGGCCATGACCGGCGAATCCGCGCAGCGCTGCGCGCTGGGCGCCGGCGCCATTGTAATGGACGTGCTGGCCTCCAACGACGGCCGCGCCGACCACGAGAAGATAGAGCGCATCCGCCAGCTGCGCCCGGACATGATGCTGCTTTCCGGCGGCACCGACGGCGGCACCATCACCCACGTGGTGGAGCTGGCGCAGTTCCTGAAGGCCGCCGACCCCAAGCCGCGCCTGGGCGCCTCGTATAAGCTGCCGGTGATCTACGCCGGCAACAACAAGGCCCACGCCCAGATACGGGAAATACTCGGCGACCGCACCGCCCTGATAATCACGGAGAACCTGCGCCCGAGCCTTGAGCGCGAGAACCTGATGCCGGCGCGCCACAAGATCCACGACATTTTCCTCGAGCACGTGATGCAGCAGGCTCCCGGCTACCCGCGCCTGATGAAGATGGTGGGCGCCCCCATCATGCCCACGCCCGCCGCGGTGGGCACCATGACGGAGAAATTCGCCAAGGCCAATAAGTTCAACGTCCTGGCCGTGGATATCGGCGGCGCCACCACCGACGTGTTCTCGGTCTTCTCCGAAGTTTTCAACCGCACCGTCAGCGCCAACCTCGGCATGAGCTACTCCATCTCCAACGTTATGGCGGAGGCGGGGCTGGCGAATATTCTGCGCTGGCTGCCCTTCGATATAGAGGAGCAGGACCTCAGGAACCGCCTGAAGAACAAGATGATCCGCCCCACCACCATCCCCCAGACGGTGGAGGACCTGCAGATAGAGCACGCCGTGGCGCGCGAGGCCCTGCGCCTGGCCTTCGACCAGCACAAGGCGCTGGCCGTGGGTCTGAAGGGCGTGCAGCAGGAGCGCTCCATCTCCGACGCTTTCGACCAGACCTCCTCGGGGGCCAGCCTCATCAACGTCATGAAGCTGGACTACGTGATAGGCTCCGGCGGCATCCTGGCGCATTCCCCCCGCCGCACCCAGTCCATGCTGATGATGATAGACGCCTACCAGCCCGAAGGCGTCACCCGCATGGCGGTGGACTCCATATTCATGATGCCGCACCTGGGCGTGCTGGCGCAGATAAGCGAGAAGGCCGCCCTGGACGTGTTCTACCACGACTGCCTGGTGCGGCTGGGCACGTGCCTGGCGCCCAAGGGCCTGGCCAAGGAAGGCCAGCTTATAATGGAGTGGGAAGTTACCGGCTCCGACGGCAGCAGACAGGCCGGGGAGCTCCGCTTCGGCGACATAATCCATGTGCCGTTCGCCGCGCCCAAGGCCAAACTGGTGGCCAGGCCGGTGAAAGGTTTCGACATGGGCGCCGGCTCCGGCAACCGCCTGGAGGCCGATATAGAAGGCGGCGTGGTGGGCCTGGTGCTGGACGGGCGCGGCCGCCCGTTCAATCTGGCCAAGGACCCTTCCAAGCGCCGCGACGACCTGAACAAGTGGTGCAAGGCGATGGAGATGTACCCCGTCTGACTTGCCAGCATAAGGAGATAATTTATGGCGCACGCTTATACACCCGGACTCAAAGTAATGCCCTGCACGCGGCTCGTGAAGAAGAGGCTGCTGCCGATCCCCGGCAAAGTAATGGCCGCCCTGGACCAGCTGGTGGATTCGCTCGACGTGGTGGCCCAGACCGAGCTGCCCGGCAAGGTTTTCTCCGTGAACGTGGCCAACCGCCTTTCCGTCGGCCCTGAGGAGATAGAGGGCTATATGCTCAAGAAGGAGGGCGATTCCGTGATGAAAGGCGAGATCATCGCCGAGAACAAGCCCTTCCTGAAATGGTTCAAGACCTCGGTGGAGGCGCCGGTGGCCGGCACCGTGGAAACCGTCTCTTTTATCACCGGCCAGGTGCTGCTGCGCGAGCCGCCCAAAGTTCTGCCCATCAAGGCCTATGTGAAAGGCAAGGTCGTCGAGGTTACCCCTAATTTCGGCGTGGCGATAGAGGCCGAGGGCACCTTTATACAGGGCATCTTCGGCGTGGGCGGCGAGACCAACGGCGAAATAGCCGTGGTAGCTTCCAGCCCCGACGAGGACCTGCAGCCGGAGACCATTAAGGATATCCACAAGGGCAAGATACTGATAGGCGGGCGGCACGCGAGCCTGGCCGCTATAAAGCGCGCTATCAGTGTAGGCGTCAACGCCATAGTGGTGGGCGGCATACACGACCGCGACCTGCGCGAACTCCTGGGTTACGATATCGGCGTGGCGGTCACCGGCAGCGAGCAGCTGGGCGTTACCGTGATAGTGACGGAGGGGTTCGGCTCCATCCCCATGGCCGAGTATACTTTTAAGCTGCTGGCGTCGCGCAACGGTGAGAAGGCCTCGGTTTCCGGGGCCACGCAGATACGCGCCGGCGTTATGCGCCCCGAGATAATAGTGCCCGGCTTCCCCAAGAACGTGACGGAGTGCAAGAAGGACCAGGGACGCGGCTGGATAGAACCCGGCGACCCTATCCGCATAATCCGCGAACCGCATTTTGGCGTGATAGGCACCGTGAAGTCGCTGCCCCCGGAACTGACCGTGATAGGAAGCGAATCCCACGCCCGCGTGCTGGAAGTGACGCTTGACGGCGGCGAGGTCATAGTAGTCCCCCGCGCCAATATAGAAGTGCTGGAGAAATAAATTAAAGGGGATAAACGGCCAGCGCGCGGCCCTACCGCCGGCTGGCCGTTTTTGTTTAATGGCCAAAAAAAATAAAAAAGAGCTTTTTAAAGCGGCGCAGCCCGCTCAAAAACTCCGCGTTCCGGCCTGGGCGGCCTGGGGGGCCTTCGGGTTATGGGGCTTCTGGGTCTTTAAGAATTACCTGGCGCGTTTTACTCCCGACCTGAACTCTCTTTTTGTAATGCTTTCGCCCGAACAGTATTTCTCGGGGAACCCGCTCATGGCCCTGCCCGGCCACGCGGTTTCCCTCGGCGCCGGCCTGGCTTTTCTGGCGGCAACGGCCGGGCTGGGCCGCTTTCTGCTGATAAACCTGGCCAAGGCCGGCCCGTTCGACACTTTGGAAGAAGCCGTTTTTTCGGCGGCGCTCGGCCTGGCCGTTTTCGCCCACGCGGTGCTCGCGCTGGCGGCGGCCGGCTTTCTTTATACATGGCCGGTGGCCGCGCTCCTGGCCGTCTCCGCCGGGCTGGGGGTATACTCCCTGAAGTCCTCCCCCCCGGCCCCGCAGGCTATGGCGTCCTTCAGGCCCGAATTTCCGGACTTCCTCGCTTTCACCCTGCTGGCGGCGGCGCTGGCTTTCGGCCTGGCCGGAGCGCTCAGCCCGGAGATATTTTACGATTCGCTGGTCTACCACCTGGCCGTCCCCAACCTTTACGCCCTAAAGCACGGTTTCGCCGACATGCCGTACAACCTGTATTCCAACCTGTTCCTGCTGCACGGCATGCTCTATTCAGCGGGCCTGCTGCTGACGGACGAGATGCTGCCCAAGTTTATAAACTACGCCGCCGGGGCCCTGAGCGTGGCCGCCGTGGTTGGCCTTGGCCGCAGGCATTTTACATTCAGGATCGGGCTCTGGGCCGCGCTTATCTTCTATACCGTAGCGCACACGCAGATCTCCGCCTGGTCCTCCGGCACCGAAGCCCTGCTCACTCTTTTTTCGCTTTGCGCTCTGGCCGCCGCGCTCCGCCACGAGCCCGGGGAAAAAAAGTTCCTGCTGCTGGCGGCTTTCCTGGCCGGCTGCGGCATGGCCGTAAAAACCACCGGTCTTTTCCCCGCGGTGGGCATCGGGCTGGTGCTGCTGTACAGAGGCCGCGCCAACCCGGCGGCGGCTTTGCGTTCGGCGCTGCTCTTCGGCCTGGTGGCGGCACTGCCGGTGCTGCCCTGGCTGGTGAAGAACCAGGTTTACCGCCATAACCCTTTTTTCCCTTTCCTCACCTCCGTCTTCGGCCTGCCCGCCACCGCGGACGCGGCGAAGATCCAGGGTTTCATGGGCGAGACCAGGCAGATGGGTTCCATTGAATTCAAGGCCTGGCTGCTGCATCCCTGGAAAATAACCATGGGGGAGATAGGCAATTCCCATTATTTCACGCCGCTTTTCCTCGCCCTGCTGCCGCTGCTTTTTATTATCCCCCCCGCCGCGGGGACGGCGCCTTTGTGGATCTACTTCGCCACGGGCTGGCTGCTCTGGTCTTTCGCTTCCACGATGGTGCGCTTCCTGATGCCGGCCTACCCCGCCGCCGCGCTGCTTATAGCGGCTTCGCTGGAGGGCAGGGGCCATGTGGCGCTGAGGCGCACGCTCTCCTATGCCGCGCTGGCTTGCTGCGCCCTCGGGCTATATTGGGCCGGGCTTATATTCTATTCACAGGGCCGCTGGAAACCGGTGCTGGGCCTGGTCTCAAAAAAAGAATATCTTTCGAATACGCAGGCTACCTATCCTTACAGCCACTACGCGGCCATAGAGTTCATAAACGAGAAATTGCCGGCGGGGTCGAAAACCCTGATAATCGGCGACGGCAGGAGTTTTTATTTCAAAAAGGACTTTATAGTAAGTTCCGTTTTTGATAAGACGCCCGTGGTGGAGTACGCCGCTGCCTCCGCCAGCGGCGAGGAGCTTTACGCCCGGCTGCGCGCCGAGGGCGTTACGCACCTGCTTATAAACGCGGCCGAGGCCATAAAGCTGGGGGTTGGCTACCGCATGTTCTACTGGGACGCGCGTGCGCGCGGCGTTTTTGACGAGTTCTGGGCGCGCCATGCCAGGGAGGTCTTCGCCCGCGACGAGGTCCAGTCCGGCAGGTTCCTCAACCGCGTAACGGTTTACGAGTTGGCGGCCGAGCTTCCGCGGGGAACCCCGCCCGCTTTTAACGTGATGAAAGAGATAATCATGAAGAACATAGAGGCGAAGCGATAATTGACCTTGCCTGAAAAATCCATAAAGTGTTATTATTAGACAGTTATGATCAAAAACAAAGCATTCCCCCTCATCGTTTTAATGCTGTTTGCCGCCGGCGGCGCCTTTGCCGCTAAACCGGCCCCGGCTCCCGCGGCCATAACCGGACTTACCGCCGCGGACATGCCCTACGACGTGGGGAACGCGGCCATACTCCGCTGGCCCGTAGATCCCGCCGCCGCGGCCGACACGGTCTATGTGGTTTATTCTTCCTCCCAGCCCGCCGCCGGCTGGATAGAGACCGACCGCTTCGCCGCCGCCGCCAGGACCGGCAAGGATATAGAGCTGCCTTTCTGGGCCTGGGACGGCACGGCCGCGGAACACGCGGTAAAAGTGGAGCTCAACAATATTTTCGGGGAGGGCGTGCCCGGCTCCGTTTTTCAGTTCAAGGTCTCGGCGGTAAAAGGCAAGCTGGTAATAGCTGAGTCCCTGCCGGTCTCCGTAACCCCGGTGGGCAACTGGTTCCGCCTGGACCGCCTTAACAACCTGGTCCTGCTCATCGGCCTTATCGTCATCTTTTTCTGGGCCGTGTCCCACGCCAAACGCAAGGGGCTGTTCATACGCCGCATAGCCGGTTTGGACGCCATAGACGAGGCCATCGGCCGCGCCACCGAGATGGGCAAACCCATCTTCTACGTGCCCGGCATCGGCGGCATGAGCTCCATCTCCACCATAGCGTCGGCTTTCATATTGGGAGAAGTTTCCAAGAAAGTTGCCCAGTACGATTCCCAGATAAAGGTGCCCCATTACGACCCCATCGTGATGACCGTCTGCAAGGAAGTGGTGAAACAGTCCTATATGGAGGCGGGCCGCCCCGACTCCTACCGCGACGACCTGAATTTCTTCGTGAGCCAGGACCAGTTCTCCTACGCGGCCTCCGTGGACGGCATGATCTCGCGCGAAAAACCGGCGGCCTGTTTCTATATGGGCTACTTCATGGCCGAGTCCCTGCTGCTGGCCGAAGTGGGCGCCACCTCGGGCGCCATCCAGATAGCCGGCACCGACGTTGAGCATCAGCTGCCTTTCTTCTTTACGGCCTGCGACTACACCCTTATAGGCGAGGAACTCTACGCCGCCGGGGCGTACCTGTCCAAGGAACCCATGCTGCTCAGCGCCCTTAAGGTTCAGGACTTCGGCAAACTCGTGGTCATGGTCTCGGTTTTCTTCGGCATGATACTGGTGGCCCTGGGCGCCAAGCTGGGCTGGACCGGTTTTGTGCAGGGCATACTGCACCTCTTCAAGGGTTATTAATTTATGAAATTCATAAAAAAACAGATACCGCTGATAATCGTGATGGTGGTGGGCGTGCTTACGCTGGTGTCCTATTATGTGCCCAACAAGGTCTCGGTGGATTACATCGAGACCATGAACAAATGGGAGAACATCGTGGTGGCCTTCGCTTTCCTGCTGGGGCTTATCAGCCTGTTCTTCTCCCACTACAACAAGATCAAGCGCAAAGGCGACGGCTGGGGCTACAGCCTTTTCGTGTTCGTGGGCTTTCTCGCCATGGTGCTGCCCGCCTACTTCAGCCACGGCAAGCAGATGACGGACGCGGGCCTGACGCCGCTGGGCTGGTCGTTCAAGTTCATCTATAACGCCCTTTCCGGCACCATGTTCGCGGTGCTGGCGTTCTATATCGTCTCCACCGCCTACCGCTCGTTCAGGATCAAGTCCATGCAGGCCTTCGTTCTGTTCGTGGCGGCCTTTATTCTGATCCTGGGCAAAGTGCCGCTGGGGCAGATAATCTGGGACGGCGTGCTGGGCTGGACCGGCGCCGGCGTGAACGACGTGATAGAGTGGATAATGCAGTTCCCGGCGGTGGCCGGCAAGCGCGGCATCATGATAGGCATCTCCATCGGCGCCATCGTGACCTCGCTGAAAATAATCTTCGGCATTGAGAAACAGTACATGGGGAAGGACTAGGCTTATGTTCAAAGAAACGCTTCAAAAGTTCTTTAAGATAGACAGGCGCTGGATCTTCCTGCTGCTGGCGATCACGCTGTTCGTCCCGATAATCAAGCCCATCGGCCTGCCCAATAAGACCATCTCCCCGGCCACCCGCCGGGTGCACGAGAACCTCGACAAGCTGCCCGCCGGTTCTTTCGTGATGTTCTCCCTGGACTACGACCCTTCTACCAGGCCCGAACTGCATCCCATGGCCACGGCGCTGCTGCGGCACGCTTTCGCCAAGAACCTGCGCGTGGGCGTGGTCACCTATATCGCCGGCTCCACCGGGCTTATCGAGGAGATCTTCGCCAAGGTGCCCAAGGAATACAACAAGGTGGACGGCGTCGATTACGTGATCCTCCCGTACCAGCCCAACGTGGTGGCGGTGCTTACGCAGATGTCCTCGGACCTGTACGGTATCTACACCAAGGACCGCAACGGCACGCCTATCGCCGATATGCCGGTTATGAAGGGCATACGCAATTACAAGGATATGTCCTTTGTGGTAAGCGTTACGGGCACGGCGCTGCTGGACTACTGGGTGGCTTACGTGGGCGACAAATACGGCGTGCCGGTGGCCGGCGGCGTTACCGCCATCAGCCAGCCCGGTTACGGGCCCTACCTGCAGACCAACCAGCTCAAAGGCCTGATAGGCGGCATGAAAGGCGCGGCTGAGTACGAGTCCCTCATCAAGCAGCCCGGCAAAGGGACTTCCGGTATAGACGCGCTCAACCTGGCGCACCTGCTGGTGCTGGCGCTTATCCTGACTTCGAATATCATTCTGCTGTACGTTAAATATTTCTAGGAACTTTCTCTTGAGGTGATTATGTCAGAAACATGGCTTATTATCGGCGGTTGGGTATCTGCGGGCCTTACCATATTCCTCTTCAGCTTCCTGTACAAGGACAACCCGTTCTTTAAAATAGCGGAGCATTTGTACCTGGGCGCCGGCATGGGCTGGCTGTTCCAGGTTTCGGTCACCAATGTCTGGATACCGAAGATCTGGGAACCGGTGGCTAACGGCGAACTGCTGGTGATAATCCCCTCCATCCTGGGGCTTTCGCTGCTGACCCAGTTCATCCCCAAGATCTCCTGGGTGTCGCGCTACGGGTTCACCTTCATGATGGGCTACGGCTCCGGGCTGGCCATTCCCGCCGGCCTTTCCACCGACTTCATCAGTCAGATAGGCGGCACCATAAAGCCCTTCTCCCTGCTGGCCTCCATGAGCCCTTTCGCCATATTCAATTCGCTGCTGGTGGCGTTCGGCGCCATCTGCGTGCTCTTCTACTTCTTTTTCTCGGTGGAGCATAAGGGCCATCTGAAGAAGGTCTCCAATGTGGGCATTTACTTCCTGATGATCTACTTCGGCGCGGCCTTCGGCAATACCGTCATGGCCCGCTTCTCGCTCTTGTACGGGCGTTTCGACGACCTGTACACCTACTCCGCCGGCAGGTATTTCTACGCCACCCAGGTTATCCTGGTGGCCATGGTGGTGTACTTTATCCTGCACGGGTTCTTCACGAAGAAGGACGCTTCCACGGAGGAAGCCGCTTAAAAGGCCGCGCGGACCTGCAAAAAAAGGCGGGCCGGATAATTCCGGCCCGCCTTTTTTAATTCTATTCTGCGGCGGCTATTTTATCACTTCTATCTTGGCCTTCTGGCGCAGTTCGGCCGCCAGCTCCGGCAGGGCCTTGGTGATGGCCTGGTTGAGCAGGGCTATCTTCAGGTCTTCCTTTACCTTGTCGAAGGAAGCGTCCTGGCCGGGTTTGCGCTCTTCCACCATGAATACGCTGAAGCCGTTGCCGGTTTGCAGCACTTTGGAATACTGCCCAGCCTTCAGGGCGAATATTTCCTTCTCTATCTCGGGCAGCAGCATGCCCTTGGAGATATAGCCCAGGCTGCCGTTGTTCTTCCTGAGGTTGGCGTCGGTGGACTTGATGCCGGAGAGCTTGGCGAAGTCCGCCCCCACCGAGGTCAGCAGCTCGTAGACGTCGTCGGCTTCGGCCTTGGTGTTCACGAAGATCTGGCTGAGTTTCAGGGATTCCGGGGCGGCCAGGCGTTCCTTGTTCTTGTCGAAGAAGTCCCTGGCGTCCGCGTCCGTAACGGCCAGTTGTTTCGCGGCTATTACCGCCGCGCGTATGGTAAGCTGGCGGCTGATAAGGTCGCGCAGGTCCGCGGCGGACCAGCCGACGGACTTCAGGTTGGTCTCGAACTGGGCCTTGTCCGGGTAGCCGGCGGCCAGGTTGTTGAAGCGCCCCTCCGCCTCTTTCTGGTCGGGTTTCACGCCCAGGCGCGCGGCCTCCTGCAGCAGCAGCCGCTCGTCTATCAGCTCGGACAGCCCCTGGGCGGCGTACTGCCACCAGAGTTTCTTTGTCAGTTCCTCCCGGGCTATTTTCTGACCGTTCACCAGGGCCAGTTCTTTGTCGGCGGCGTAAACACCGCCGGCGCACAGCGCCATTAAGGCGGCCGCGAATATGGTTCTTTTCATGTGGTTCCTCCTTAGCGTTACTTCTTAACTAAAACTGTTTGCGTAGGGTAGGCCATCTCGGCTCCGGCGGCGGCCAGGCCCTCTATCAGGGCCAGCAGCACGGCCTCGTGGGCGGCCATATAGGCGTTATAGTCCGGCTCCGTCAGGTAATAGACGGTCTCGAAGTCCAGGGAGAAGTCGCCGCAGAGGGTCAGGTTGCAGCGGTCGAATTCTGCTTTGGGTACGGATTGGACGGCTTTGCGGACGATGGCCGGGATCTTCCTGAGCAGCTCCGGGGCGGTGCCGTAGACCAGGCCGGTCTTGAACAGCACGCGGCGCTTGGTGAGGTCCTTGTAATTGCGTATGCGCGAGCCCAGCAGGTTGGAATTGGAGACTACCACCATTTCGCCCGAGACGCTGCGTATGCGGGTGGATTTAAGGCCGATATGCTCTATGGTGCCCGAAACGGCGTCTGAAACTATGAAGTCCCCGATGTTGAAGGGTTTGTCGAGCAGGATGACGAAGAAGTTGAACAGGTCGCCCAGTATGGCCTGCGCGGCCAGGGCCACGGCCACGCCGCCTATGCCCAGGCCGGTCAGGACGGCCGAGATGTTTACGCCGAGATTGTCCAGCACGAAGAGCGCGGCGGCCACCCAGACCAGGGTGCGCAGTATGACCTGGGTGCTCTTTACTACCGTCGTTTTCGCCTGGCCGTCCAGGTCGCGCTGGGCGGCTATCTTGTGTACCCAGTAGGTGAGAAGCTCATGAAGGATGGTGATGGCGCGGTAGGTGAAAACCAGCAATATTATAAGGTTAATGGCCCTGTCGAAGGCGGGGCTGCGCTTCAGATAGCGGGTGGCTACGTAGACTGCGGCCAGCTGATATTCGAACCATTGGAACTTGGAGATGAGGGTTATAGCGAGGTCGTCCAGGTCGGTCTCGGTCTTCTCCGCCAGGGCTTTAAGCCGGCTTATGCCGATGTTCTTGATGATGTAAAGCAGTGCCAATGAGGCGCAGAAAGCCGCTAGGGCCAGGCCATAGGCCTCAATGGTGTTGCCGAGTATAGGGTTGGAGTCGAACCAGGTCTGTATATTGCCGTTCATTCCATAATTATAAATGATTTCCCCTCGCCGTAACAATTAAGGGATAGGCAAAACTACTTTTCTGTCTGTATGGAATAGCCCGCCGGCCTTTGCGGCGGGGCGCAGTATCATGCCTCTTTTAACAGCTTCGTCCCCGTTGAACGGGAACCGGCTCTTTTTATTTCACCACCGACAGCTTTTTTATCTTCTTCTTGCTGCCGCCCTCAAAATGCGCCAGATACAGCCCGCTGGCCACTTTACGCCCGGCCCTATTGCGCCCGCTCCATGCCACAGAGCCGGCGACGCCCGCTTTCCCTTCCCAGACCAGTTCGCCGTTAAGACCCGCCGGGTTCCAGGAAACAGCGGAAGCGTCCGCCGCCACCGCCGAGTAAGCCCCGCCCATACCCACCGCCCGCGCGCCCATGCCCATGGTCAGGAAAGCCGCCCCGGTGGTGCCTTTAGCGTCGGCGCTAAAGTCGCCGGCGCGCAGCACGGTGACGGGACCCAGGGCCATTATCAGTATGAATGCGAGCGGTTTCATACTGAATAGTCTACAGCCGCATGGTTAAATTGCGGTTAAACCATGGTTACATTATGGTAACAGTTTCTCCGCCCAGCGGTAACCCACGCCCGGCACCGGTTCTATACAGGCGCCGTATTCCCCAAGCTTGGATTTAAGACGGTGAATGGTGACTTTTATGGTGTCACGCGTGGCGATGGTCTCCAGTCCCCAGACATTGTCACGTATGGTTTCCCAAGAGGAGATCCGGTCTTTATGCGTCAGGAACATCGCCAGCAGGGCGTATTCTTTTGGCAGCAGGTGTAGTGTGCCTTTATCCATGCTAACCGCGCCAGTGTCCAAGTTCAGTTCAAGACCGCCTGATTGCAGTACCCGTAAGATGGCTCCGTCGTGCCGCGAGCGCCGTAGCAACGCCTCAATACGCGCCATTAGTTCGTTCTTAGAGAATGGTTTTACCACATAATCGTCGGCACCTTTGTGCAGGGCGGTCACTTTATTCGCCTCGTCCTTGAGGGCCGTGATCATGATTATGGGAAGCGAGGCTATGTGCGGTGTGTTCCGTATCAGGTCGCAGAACTGTATGCCGGAGATACCCGGCAGTCCGATGTCAGACAATACCAAATTCACTTCGTTGTTTTTGAGCCAGTCAAGGGCGGCGTTCGCGTCCGAAAAATGTTCGGCATCGTAGCCCGCCCCGGATAGCATCTCCAGTAATAAGGCGGCGATGTTCTCATCATCTTCAACAACAAGGACCCTTGGTTTAATTGCAGACATTATTCAATGGAAGCATCAGAACAAAACCGTATGTTATTGTTAAAGCCACGTATTAATGTTTAGGTATATTGCCCTTCCCCGCAGTCTTTAATGCCGCGGGGAAGGGCCAGCGGTCAATACTCCCCGGGGCGGAGTATCATGCCTCTTTTAACAACTTCGTCCCCGTTGAACGGGAACCGGCTCTTTTCATTATAGATGGCGTCGCGCAGTACCGTTCCCGTGAAGTCAGTGGTATTATCGCTGCCTCCATACGCCTCGTAGTTGGTGAAATAGGCGTTGCGCAGGTCCGCGCCTATCATGGATGTGCCTTCCATAGACGCTCCGTCGCCGTACATGGCGCAGCCCCGCATATCGATGCCGTCGAGGTTGGCGAAGGCCATCTGCACGCCGTAAAGCATAACGCCCCTGAACGCGCCTTTCTGCATCTGAACGCGGTTGAAGTTGCTGTAGCCGAAAGTGGAGTTCTCCACCCAGGCTCCGGTGAGCACGGCTTCGGACAACTGCGTCCAATACGCGTCCACGGCAAAGAATACGGCGCCGGTAAGGTCAGCTTTGTCCATCTTTACTCCGGGGATAGACGAGTAGATGAACTGGGCCCCGCGCAGGTCCGCGCCGGTAAGGTCGAACCCTTTGGGGAGATTCATTCCGGTGAAATTGCCGCAAACCCCGACTTTGGTCCTGGCAAGCTCCTCCAGATCTATGGTGTTATGCCCCAGCGTTCCTTCCTCATTACGGCAGGAGAACCCGCTGAAGGATTCCGGGTCGGGGACCGGTTCAAAGCCGTACGAGCCTTTCACCGACGAAATCTTGCCAATGGGCGCCGGCACCGCAACAGGCGTCTCCACTGAGACCTGGGGGCCGGCGTATACCTTAAGGCCGTCCAGGGCAGAAATCCCCTCCCCGCCGGCGAAAGCCGCGGTCGAGAATACTGCTACCGAAGCAAGCACTGCCATTATGTGATTCTTCATTAACTATTCCTCCTGAGTTTTAGTGCGAAACGTGGTCATCACCTATATGGGTATACTAGCGGAAAGCTTTACTTCAATACATGAGGCGACATGCCTATATCAAGTAGCCTTTTTGCTTAGGAGGGAATGACTGGCAGTAATCGCATAAATAGAGAGTCTTTTCCTCTCTATCAAGGAAGATCGGTATTATGATTAAATTAATTTTTACGCGCTCCGTCCGGTTTCAAGGAGCTATTCTGCGGCACAACTGTGAATTAATATGATTTTATAAGAGAGCTCTGTGTCTAGCGGGGAGATCAGGTACTTTCATGCACCATATATTTTTATGCGGGATTATCCTTAACTTCGGTCTATTGGCCGGCCTGTGTGGTTGCCGGCCCGCCGTTGGTTCGGCGGGCGCAAGGGGCGCAAACGAGGGGCTTAAGGTCCGGGCTATGACCTTTAATATCCGCCTTGGAGGGATAGACGACGGGATAAATAGCTGGGAAAACCGGCGGGAGATGGTTTTCGACGTTTTTCGCTCCCACAAGCCTGATATCGCGGGCTTACAGGAGCCTTTCCGCTTCCAGCTGGACCAGATACGACAGTCCCTTCCGCACTATGGCGAAATCGGAGTCGGACGTGAGGATGGCGCGGCCCGCGGCGAATATTCCCCGATCCTGTACGACCTTGACCGGTTCACGCCGGACGAATCCGGCACGTTCTGGTTCTCCGATACTCCCGAGGTGGCGGGAAGCAGCCACTGGGGTAACGCGTATATACGCATTTGCTCCTGGGCGAGATTTATAGAGAAGAGAACAGGCGGCGCTTTCTATGTATACAACGTTCATCTGGACAACGAATCGCAGATCTCCAGGGAAAAGAGCGTGGCCCTGCTTGTAAAGCGCATTATGGGGAGGACCCACCAGGATCCTTTTTTGGTGATGGGTGATTTTAATGTGACGGAGGACAACCCGATTATAGGATATCTGTCCGAAAAGAAGAGGCTGGAGGCGGCGGGCGACGGGCTGCGCACGACCCCGCTGCCCATGACGGACACGTTCCGCGCTGTTGGCCGTAACAAGCCGGAATCCGGGACTTTCCACGAATTCAAAGGCATGCGCGACGGGGATAAAATAGACTATATTTTTTCCGGCCCGGGGGTGAAGGCGCTGGGGTCCGAGATCCTGTATGACGCCAGGGACGGCCGGTTTCCATCGGACCATTTTCCCGTTTCGGCGCTGCTTGAACTGCCGCCCGGACTTCAGCCCTGAGGAATTAAATTTGTTTTAAAATTTGGAGGAAACCTCATGAAAAGCATTATTCTCCTTTTGTGCCTGATAACAGCGGCCGGTTGCTCCCGTGGGCCGGGAGATTCCGGGCTTTCCACAGAAAAGAAAAAAGTCTCGGTATATACTACCGCGGAAAAGACTAAATATCGTCTGAGCGCGGAAGGGGAACTCGCTTTCAAGCCTTTCGCCCAGCCGCTGGAAACGGAGCCCTGCGTTTTTGTCGATCCATCCAAACTATTCCAGACTTTCCTGGGCATAGGCGGGGCCCTGACCGACGCCTCCGCGGAGACTTTTGCAAAAATGCCTCCTGTCAGGCAAAAGGAGATCCTGACCGCTTACTACGACCGCAAGGACGGCATAGGCTATTCCCTGGCGCGCACGCCCATTCATAGTTCGGATTTCTCCAGCGGCAGTTACACCTATGTGGAAGCGGGAGATAAAGAGCTTAAATCGTTCAGCGTGGCCCATGACCTCAAATATCGTATACCTCTCATAAAGTCGGCCATTGCCGCCGCCGGCGGCGATCTGCCTTTATTCGTCAGCCCCTGGAGCCCGCCCGCCTGGATGAAGGACAACAACGACATGCTGCACGGCGGTAAGCTGAAGAAGGAGTTTTTTCAGCCCTGGGCGGACTATTACGTTAAATTCATAAAGGCGTACGAGAAAGAGGGCATCCCGGTATGGGGCTTGACGGTGCAGAACGAGCCTATGGCCGTACAAAAATGGGAATCCTGCGTTTATACCGCGCAAGAGGAAAGGGATTTCATAAAGAACTATCTCGGGCCAACCCTGAAAAGGGAAGGACTGGGCTCAAAGAAGATCATCGGCTGGGACCACAACCGGGACCAGATGTTCCAACGCGCCTCCGTTTTACTCGACGACCCGGACGCGGCCAGGTACATCTGGGGCATAGGGTTCCACTGGTATGAAAAATGGCACGGGAACTCCACCTTTGAAAACGTGAAACTGACGCATGAAACATATCCGGACGTGAGTTTAATGCTTACGGAAGCCTGTAACTACCCGTTCAGCCTGGCGGAGATAAATAACTGGAACTGGGGCGAGTTGTACGGCGAGTCCATGATCAAAGACTTCAACAACGGCGCGGCCGCCTGGACGGACTGGAACATGCTCTTAGACGAGACCGGCGGACCCAATCATGTCGGAAACTTTTGTTTCGCCCCCCTGCACGGAGACACGCGAAAGGGCGCGCTGCATTACATGAATTCCTATTATTATATAGGGCACTTTTCAAAATATGTAAGGCCCGGCGCCAGGCGCGTGGCAAGTTCCTCTTCCAGGGCTCAGTTGCTGACCACGGCTTTTCTGAACAAAGACGGTAGCCTGGCGGTAATCGTCATGAACCAGAGCGGGACCAGGATCCCCTACCGCCTATGGATAAAAGGCAATGCGGCCGAGCTCACCGCCCTGCCGCATTCTATTTCAACTCTGGTAGTGAATTGACGGCCGCGCCGTCAGGTCATGGCTGGCTGACGGCCTGCCGGTCCCTTATCACGTAGGTGCCCGCCGATCCGCCCGGAAGGACGGCAACGGCGGTTTTGCCCTGGTAGCGGACCTCAAATTCTAAGGCGGCCGGGGCTTCGTTCAACACGATAACAACGACCTCGCCCGACGGCGTTTTGAAGGCCGCGTTGGGCAGGAACTGCGGCAGACCGGACCCGATCCTTCTCGAACCGGGCCTTATGAATTTTGAGGCGTGCGCCAGCACATAGTAAGCCGTATTGCGTTTAACGGGCCCGCCCAGGGTAAGCGCTCCCTGGCAGGTGGAACAGCCGCCCTCCGTATGCGGTCCGTAGCCGGGATCGGAGGCCAGATTCCACTCCAATGCGTTCCTGCTCCAGTTCCTTGTCGCTCCGATCACAACATTCTTAAGGTGCCATTTAAAATCGGCCGGAAAGTCCCCGGGGCCGCCGATCCATTGTTCGGTGAAATAAACGTTCTTGTCCGGGTAAGCTTCGTGTACCGATGACAAAGCGGTGATCTCTCCGGCATACAGGTGGAAAGCGGAGCCGTCTATATACCCCGCCGCTTCTTTGTCGGCCAGTATGGATAATGGATATTCCGGCCGGTCGCAATTATGATCATAAATCACTATTTTAGTTTTAAGCCCGGCTTTTTTGAACTGCGGGCCCAGGTAGCTTTTTACAAAAAGCGCCTGTTCCTCCGCCAGCATCAGCATGCTGGGATTGTTCCCCGGATGTAAGGGCTCATTCTGGACCGTGATGGCATCGATGTTTATTCCCTCAGCCCGCATGGCCTGTACGTATTTCACCAGGTAGGAGGCGTAAACCCCGTAATATTCAGGTTTCAGGGATCCGCCTTTTGAACTCCCGCTCGTTTTCATCCAGGCGGGCGCCGACCAGGGGGAGGCAAGCAGTTTGATCCCCGGGCTTATCGCCACAATCCGCTTAAGCACGGGGATAAGCGCTTTTTTGTCGGGCTCCAGACTGAAATTGGAAAGTTCAATGTCAGGTTTCTCCTGGCCGGGGGACTGGTCGGCGTAGGAAAAAACCTTCTCGTCCAGGTCCGACGCGCCTATGCTGATCCGCAGGTAACTAAGGCCGATGGCGTTACCGCCGGTAGCAAAAAGCTCGTGAAGCAGGTCATCGAGCTGCTCCGCCGGCAAAGCCCAAAGCAGCTGCGCGCTGCCTCCGGTAAGCGTGCAGCCGAAGCCGTCAATTTCCTGGTATACCGCGCCGGGAGCTATCTCTATGGCCGGGCGGGCGGGATCCCGGCCCTGTTCGAACAGAAGGATCCCGGGCTGTTTTTGGAACAGGACCGAGCCATCCGCGTTCGTCAACCAGACCTCGGCGGCGGGCGCAGAAAGATCCCGGCCTTGTGGTTTAGCGAGTACTCCCCTTCCCATGACGCAGCCCGAGGCCAGCGTCAGGAACGCGGCCGCACAAACCCCGATACCCGTAAAATTAAAGCCCGCTGTTTTGAAAATAACCATAACGTGTTTTATCGTCCGCCGCCAAGTCCGGTATAAATAGCATAGCAAAAAGATATAATAGCAAAATGACAGGCTTGAGTTTACCGTCCGTCCAAAGAACACGAACTCACACTTGCGCCCCGCGCAACGCATATTCTCTCCCGGGCATTATTCAGAAATTTACACTGGAAACCGCAGCAAGGCATGGTTCCCGCGCTCGGCCCTTACCACTGAGGGATACAAAACTGGAATAAAGGACTACATTATGAATGATAAAAACTCAGCAGAACAACCCGGAACCATAACCTTTTTGGCGCCGCTTTCCGGAATGCTGGTTCCAGTGGAAACGGTTCCCGACCCGGTTTTCGCCAGAAAAATAGTAGGAGACGGGATCTCTCTCGACCCGACGACACAAGTTCTGCTGGCGCCCTGCGCGGGAACGGTGGTCAACATCCATTCCGCCGGCCACGCCCTTACCCTCAGGACCGGGAGCGGCCTGGAAATACTGCTGCATATAGGGATAGACACGGTGCAGTTGAAAGGTGAAGGTTTTTCACCTCTTGTCAGGGCAGGAAACCATGTAAAGGAAGGGCAGCCGCTGATAGATTTTGCCGCGGACGAAGTGGCGCAAAAAGCGCGCAGCCTCCTGACCCAGATCATAGTCACCACTCCGGAACTTGTCGGCAGCATGCGCAGATACAGCGGCAGCGTTAAAGCGGGCATAGATCCGGTCCTGGCCGTCACACTGACGGCCGCCGAAACCGGGCATGCGGCGCCAGAAGACGGCATCCCGCTGGTTTCTAAGGCGATAATCGTGCCGAACAGTTCCGGCCTGCATGCCAGGCCGGCCGCCGCCCTCTCCAGGCTGGCACGCGGCTACCGCTGCGCTCTCCACCTGCGCAAGGGGCAGGCTCAGGCGAACCTTCGCAGTATTTCGGCCATAATGGGATTGGACGTAAAACAAGGGGACAAGGTATACCTGGCGGCCTGCGGCCCCGACGCCAGGCAGGCGCTTGACGCTATCCTTCCCTGTCTGGAAAAAGGAATTGGAGAGGAGACGGGCGCCGTACCCTTCGCCGCGGCGCCTTCCGGGCCGGTAGCTGCCCCCCCCGCTCCCTCCGAAGAACAAGGCCTGCTGTCCGGCATCGGCGCTTGCGCGGGCCTGGCGGAAGGCCGGGCTTTCGTCCTGACGGAAGCGGAAAGCGTCACGCCTGAGCACGGCGGAACTCCTGAACAGGAAAAGCGCCGGCTCGAGGAGAGCCTTGCCGCCGCGCGCCTGCAAATAGACGCTCTTCAGAGCCGCCTGAAGCTTGCCGGCGACACTGGCAAATCCGATATCTTCGGCGCGCACCTGGAGATCCTGGAAGACCCGGACCTGCTCGAACTGACCGGAAGCGCCATCACGAAAGGCAAGAGCGCGGCCTTTTCCTGGAAAGCGGCTTTCACCGCACAGGCCGAGCGGCTAGCGGGAATGTCCAATGAGCTTTTGGCCGCCCGCGCCGGTGACCTGCGCGATGTGGGGCGCCGCGTACTTAAACACCTTCTCGATGACCCCGGCAAAGACATAGCGGGGATCCCCGCCGGCTCCATTCTGATAGCCGAGGACCTTACGCCTTCGGATATAGTCTCACTGGACCGGACGAAGGTGCTGGGCTGCGCCACGGTGGGCGGGGGGGCCACCTCGCATGTAGCCATTCTGGCCCAGTCCTTCGGTTTGCCCCTTATAGTCGGTCTGGAACCCCGCGCCCTGAACATCCCCCCCGGTACCGCGCTGATACTGGACGCCGAAAAAGGCCTGGTCCGCATTTCCCCGTCCGAGGCCGACCTGGAACGGGCCCGCGGCCGTTTGCTGCTGGCGGCCAGATTGCGTCGCGAGGACACGGAAGCCTCCGGCCTGCCGGCGATAACTCTCGACGGGCACAAGATGGAGGTTTTTGCCAACATCAGCAATACCGCGGAAGCGTCGGAGGCCGTGAAACTGGGGGCCGAAGGCATCGGACTGCTGCGCTCGGAATTCCTCTTCCTCGGCAGAACCGAAGCCCCTACGGAAGGTGACCAGGAGCGGGCGTACGTAGAGGCCGCCTCCGCTCTTGGCAAAGAACGCCCGTTCACCATCCGGACGCTGGACGTCGGCGGGGACAAGCATCTGCCCTACCTCAGTATACCGAAGGAAGAGAACCCGTTCCTCGGCGAACGCGGCATCCGGGTCAGCTTAGGCCGCCCCGACATCCTGAGGACACAGGTGCGCGCCATTTTGCGCGCGGCCAGGGCCGGCAATATCAGGATCATGTTCCCCATGATCTCCGGCATCGAAGAGTATCGCGCCGCCCGCGATATCGTGCTGGAGGAAGCGGCGCTCCTTAAGACGGCGCCTGTTCCCATCGGCGCCATGATAGAGGTCCCGTCGGCGGCCGTCATGGCGGAGAGCTTCGTCCCCGCGGTGGATTTCTTTTCTATCGGGACCAACGACCTGACGCAATATACGCTTGCCATGGACCGGGGACATCCGAGGCTGGCCGGGAAAGTGGACGCGCTTCACCCGGCAGTGCTGAGGCTCATAGCCATGGTGTCCGACGCCGCGCGCGCCGGCGGCAAGCCCGTCGCCGTCTGCGGGGGGCTCGCCGGAGATCCGGGGGGGATCCCCCTGCTGATAGGCCTTGGCGTGACGGAACTCAGTGTGGCCGCGTCCGCGGTGCCGGCCGTAAAGGCGGCTGTGCGCGGCCTTAAACTTGAGGACTGCCGTACTCTGGCAAAACGGGCGGTCTCCCTTGGAACGGCCGCCGAAGTGCGCGCAATACTCCCCCCCGCGCGCGGGGAATAAGGCTTAAAGCCCTGCTTCGCGTAACACTGGAATATTTGGAAGTTAAAGGAGTTTTATGGAAAATACAGGAAAGAAATCCTTCGCCCTGCTTCAGAAAATAGGGAAATCGCTCATGCTTCCGGTCTCGGTCCTCCCGGTGGCCGGACTGATGCTCGGGCTGGGAAGCGCTAACTTCCCGTTCGTCCCGGTTATTATCTCCAAACTGATGGCCCAGGCCGGGGGAGCTATCTTCGGCAATCTACCCTTGATCTTCACCATTGGCGTCAGCCTGGGGCTTACCAACAATGACGGAGTAGCGGCGCTGGCCGGCACCGTGGGTTATGCGGTGATGGTGGCCACCATGGGCGTGATGGGCGCGATGATGCACACCCAGCTAAAACCCATAATGGGAATGGAGTCCATAGAAACCGGCGTATTCGGAGGGATATTGATCGGCGCGGCGGCCGCGTTCCTTTTTAACCGGTACTACAGGGTAAAGTTGCCGGCCTACCTTGGTTTCTTCTCCGGGAAAAGACTGGTGCCTATACTTAGCGCCCTCGCCGCCATCATCATCGGCTGTCTCCTCAGTTTTATCTGGCCTCCCATCGGCAAGGCCATTTCGGTTTTTTCGGTGTGGGCCTCTTCCGAATCCCCCGCTACGGCTTTCGGCATCTACGGGCTGGTCGAAAGGTCGCTCCTCCCTTTCGGGCTGCATCATATCTGGAACGTGCCGTTCTTCTTCCAGGTGGGCCAATATCTGGATCCTCTCACTAATACCGTAATCCATGGCGAGATCTACCGGTTCTCCGCGGGCGATCCCACGGCCGGAAACCTGGCCGGAGGATATTTATTCAAGATGTGGGGGCTCCCCGCGGCCGCTATGGCCATCTGGTATAACGCCAAACCGGCGCAGCGGGCGAGGATCGGCGGCATCATGATCTCGGCCGCGCTTACCTCCTTCCTGACCGGCATCACCGAACCCATAGAGTTCGCCTTCATGTTCGTGGCGCCGGTCCTGTACGGTCTCCACGCCGTGCTTGCCGGAGCGGCCTTTTCCCTGTCCGTATTGCTCGGCATAAAGCATGGGACAACCTTCTCCCACGGCCTCATTGACTACATAGTCCTTTTTCCTAAATCGCTCCATGCTTTATGGTTCCTGGTGATCGGGCCCCTGTGGGGGCTTATGTACTTCGGTCTGTTCAACTTCGCCATCCGGCGCTGGAACCTGGCCACGCCCGGCAGGGAGCCTGACGCCGGAACGGAGACGGCGCAGTCCAAGCCTGTTCATGAGTTTTCCCACTTGCTGATCCTGGCTTTCGGCGGCAAGAGCAACTTAAAAAGCCTCGACGCCTGCATCACGCGCCTGAGGGTGGAAGTGCTGGACGTTACCAAGGTCAGCTCCGGGCGGCTTACCGACCTGGGGGCGGCGGGTGTGATGATAGTGGGCAACGGCGTTCAGGCGATATTCGGCACCCAATCGGAGAATATTAAAACGGATCTCGAGGATTACCTTGCGGCGGCGGGCCCCGAGGCGGAACTCTCCGCGGGTTCTCCGTCCGCCCCGCCGGCCCCCTCCGCAGCGGGCTTTGCGCAGCCGGAGCGGGATCCCGAAGCGCCCGGCAAGGTGCGCGCCTGGATAGACGCCTTGGGCGGAGCCGAAGCGATCCGCTCTGTGGAAGTATGCGCCCATACCCGGCTGCGGGTGACCATGGCGCCTGACAGAGCGGCAGACGCCGGGCAATTAAAAAAGGCGGGGGTGCCGGAAATTATGACGCTGCCTGGCGGGGTATGCCACCTGATTGTAGGTTTAAACGCGGATCAATACGGGTTGGAGATGAAGGCTCTACTTTCCCTGTAGAGCCGCCGCGGCGCCGGACGCGCGAAGCGGCCGGCGCCGCAGGGTCTTCTACATGCTATCTCACTCTGTCACGTGCAGCGTGCCGCTAAGCCCACCCACGGAGGAAGTGGCGATCCATACCGTAACTTCCCCCGGTTCCGCCGCGAAACGAAGGCTCTCATCCAAAAAGCCCAGCTCTTTCGGGCCGAGATCGAATTTTATCCTGCGCTTTTCACCGGGAAGCAGGGTAAGCCTGGTAAACCCGCGCAACTCCCTGACCGGCCTGGTGACGGAAGCCGCCTGCCGGCGTATGTACAGCTGAACGACTTCGTCCCCGGCGCGGGCCGAAACATTTTCCAGCGTGGCGGAAGCCGTAAGTGTGCCGTTCGCCGGGACGGAGGAGGCGCTGAGTTCGAACGCGGTAAGCGTAAAACTCGAATAACTGAGCCCATAGCCGAAAGGGAACTGCGGCGAGGTCGGGAGGTCCAGGTACCTCGAGGTATATTTCCTTTCCGGATCCGAAGGACGCCCGGTGTTGCGATGGTTGTAATACACCGGGATCTGCCCGGTGACGCGGGGCCATGAGAACGGCAGTTTCCCTCCGGGGGAGGCGTCGCCGAAAAGGACGTCGGAGACGGCGGGGCCGGCCATTGTGCCGGGATACCAGGTCTCCAGCACGGCGGAAAGATTTTCCGCGAGCCACCCTATTTCAAGCGGCCGGCCGTTCATAAGAACGGCTATGACGGGCTTGCCGGCGGCATGCAGCGCCTTCAGCAGGGCGAGTTGATTGCCCGGCAGGGCGAGCGTGGAACGGGAAGCCGCTTCTCCGCTCATATCCCAGGTTTCCCCCACCACCGCAATTACGACATCGGCCGCTTTGGCGGCCTCCAGCGCGGCGCTGAAATCGGTGGACCCGTCAGTTGGGCCCCCGGCGGATGAGTACGAGATACTGACCGCGTCTCCGGAGCGCTCACGCAAGCCGCTTAACAGCGTTACCGTGTCCTGGGTCCGTCTGTCGGCGCTCCAGGAACCGGTGGGCGCCTCCTTGTCATCAGCCAGGGCGCCTACAACGGCCATGGAGGACGTCTTCTTAGAAAGCGGCAGTATGCCGTCGTTCTTTAACAGCACAAAAGTGCGCGCGGCCGCGGCACGGGCAGCTTTAAGATGCGCGGGCGCCAGAAGAACGGCCGCCTCTTCTCTTTCGTCCGCCATAGGAGAATCGAAGATGCCGGCGCGGAATTTAACGCGCAGAACCCGGCGTACCGCTTCATCGAGCTGGGCCGGGGAGATGCGCTTTTCTTTGAGGAGGCGCGGGCCTTCGGAATTGTAAAGACGGCTGGCCATTTCCATGTCGACTCCGGCCGAAAGAGCTTTTGCGGCGGCTTGCGCGCCGGTCGCCGCGATGCCGTGATTTTTTAACTCATCCACGGCCGCGTAATCGCTTACTACAAATCCGTCAAAGCCCCACTCGCCGCGCAGGATATCGTTTTGCAGCCAGCGGCTGGCGGTGGCGGGAAAACCGTTCAGGTCGTTGAACGAGCTCATAAAAGTCGCCACACCCTCCTCGACGGCGGCCTTAAAAGGCGGGAAATAAATTTCGCGCAGGGTGCGTTCGGAGACATCGGTGGAATTATAGTCCCGGCCGCCTTCCGCAGCCCCGTAGGCGGCCCAATGTTTGGCGCACGCCGCTATTTTGCCGGGCGCGGAATAATCCGTCCCCTGATACCCCCGTACACGGGCACGGGCCATGGCGGTACCGAGCCAGGTATCTTCGCCGGAGCCTTCCACTATCCTGCCCCAGCGCGGGTCCCTTGCTATGTCCATCATGGGAGAGAAGGTCCACCTCACGCCGGCGGCGCGCGACTCGGCGGCGGCTACCGAGGCCGCTTCCCTGGCCAGGCCCGTGTCCCACGAGGCCGTTTCCCCCAGCGGGACCGGGAATATGGTGCGGTAGCCGTGAATAACGTCGAAGGCGAAGAGGATCGGTATTTTAAGGCGCGAAGAGAGCGCGGCTTTCTGCAGCTCGTTTACACGGGCCGCGCCGCGCACATTGAGGGTAGAGCCTAACAGCCCCTTTTTGGCCAAAGCGAGGAACTCCGGACGCACATCGCCATTGGCTTCACCCTCAAGTTGTTGAAGCTGGCCGAACTTTTCTTCTATGGTCATCCGGGAAAGAAGGGCGGCAACGCGGAGTTCTGTTTCGGCCTCTCCCGCGGCCAGGGGCGGGGCGCAATAAATAAACGCTATAAACAAGGCGCCGATAAGTTTCATATATCTCCTTATTTTCCGGAACGCGGGAGGAAAACGGCGCTGCTTTTGCAGTTCCACCCGGGTTCCCGCACTAATACGCCGATTATAGCAATTTCGCCCATGAAAGCCTTATATCGGACAGGCTCCTGACGGGGAATTCGTGACAACGCAGGCCTCGGGCTCTTATCTTTTTTTCGGCAGAACCGCCTGTATCCCCGCCTCCTCCAGCTTGATCATGGAGATAGCGGCATAGACCGCACAGTTCATCCAGCAATCATTGGTGTGATGCCAATAGGTCGGCAGCTCTCCGTCCGGCAGTTGGCTGACCGTCATGGCATTAGCCAGCGCCCGGGCCTTCTGCCGGAATATCTCACGGCCGGTGCGCTTGTAAGCGGCGGCCCAGGCCAGCATCAAGTCAGACGCGCTGTCATTGATAGGCATCATCCACGCGTATTGTTCCAGGGCGCAGGGAGTAAGCCAGTTGGCTGGTTTAAGGTCCGGATTGGGGCGGTCCCATACCACAAACTGGTCCTCGGCGAAACGGATAATGTCCATTGCCCACTCCTGATATTGCGGATGTTCGTCGGCATTATCCAGCATGTAGGAGGCAATATCACAGGCCTGCCCTTTGGACAGGTTCGCGTAAGGAGCGCTCGGCGGGACATCCTCGAACTGGCCCTCCCAGTTGAAGGTCTTAAGGGGGTTGGCGATGATCCAATCCATGGCCATCTTAGCGCCGGGGCGGAACTCCGCGCGGCCGTACTGTTTGTCCAGACGCCGTAAAAGCCGAATTACGCCAATTGGAACAAGCGCGTTCTTGCTGACGGCTTCGCCCGTCTTTGGCTTGACGCTGAGGGGCCATGTCCCGTTCGCAAGCTGTGTTTTGACGTAGGTCTTTGCGATATTCTCCGCCGCTTCAAAGTAGCGTTTGTCCCGCGTCGCGTCATACAGATCAAGGTAGCCCTGGCTTACCTCTTCGGGATAGTTCATCATTACGACATCGTTCTTCCCCTTGGCCGAAGCGTGCTCGCCCATATAGGTGGGCGGGAAATACGCGTAGAACGAGCCTTTAGGCGCGCTGCGCCGGATCAGGAAGTCCGCGGCGTGACGGGCCATCGTCAGCGCGGCGTCCCTGGCGGCCGGCTCAAGCCGGGCGTAGCGGACCAGCCCGACCAGAACCGAACCTATCATTTTGCTGGGATAGCAATAGTACCCATAGCCAGGATCGGGCGAGTCGTGATCCAGCCAGTACTTCACATAACTTGACTCATACAGATGCTTCAGCTTCAGTTCCCCGCTCTCTTTATAGGGACGGACTGCCGCCGGACTCTTGCCTTCGAAAGGCGCCTTGCGGTAGAAATCCCGGGTTCCGGAGACTCCGAGAACCTTTCCACCGTCCACACCTTCCACCGTAAGCCTGACAAATCCGACCGGAACCTTATTCCACACCGGGGAAAGCGGCGCCCACGGCTTTCCCGCTATGAACGACAGCACGGGACCGCCTGGTTGCGGCGCCAGCGTAAACCGGTAGCTGGTAGCGCCGGCGACTTCCTTAAAATCGAAGGCTGGCGCGTACATAAACCCCCATGCCGAGTAGGTGTTCCAGAACGGCCGCTCGCCCGGGATCCCGGGCCGCACAGGCTGTTCCGTTCCTTCGGTCCCGGCCCGCCCGGAAAGGTACGGGATGCCGGGTATGGAGCAGGAGCAAAAGCAGGCTAACATCGGCAACAGCAGCATCTTTTTCATCGTTTCCCCTCTCTATTCGCGTAAGCAATTAAAGACTATTGTTGTATTCCGCCGCCCTCAAAGGCACGGCGAACAAGATCGCCAGCCAGAGATTAACCGGAAAAAATATATTTGTATGTATTCAGATTTTAAGCCACTCACGGCCGCTTTTAATTTAGATATCATTTTAGCGGAATGTCCGAATCTGTACATGAGTCAATGTCCTTATGCCGCCGGGCCTTTTTGCTTAGGAGGGAATGACTGGCAGTAATCGCGTAAATAGAGAGTCTTTTCCTCTCTATTGGGGAAGGGCGGCATTATGATTTAATTAATCACTGGGAATAGCGGAGGGACTGTAAGATGGGAAGCACGTTTTCAGAAACGCTTGTAAAGTTCAGAAAAGAAGCCGGCTTTAAGACAGCGTGCTATTATTGACATTAAATGTTGCAACAATGGCTATGGTGTTACAAAAAAACAGAAAGATTCCGCTCTTTTCGCGATTGAAGCCAAAGTGGTGAAGATCAGGGATTTTTAGGCGGTATATATTTACAGGTGCAAATAACGTTTCGGGGGAGGAATGGGAAATCTGGGGTTGGCGGGGCTTAGGCGTCGCCTTATGTCGGTTTTCTTCGCCGCGGCCGTCGCTATAGTGGCAGGCGGCCTTTTCTACTATCACAGTTACAGGACGGTCCTGCTGGAGAACACGGAGAAGACCCTCCGTTCCATCACACTTTTTAAGGCCGACCAGTTGAAAGCCTGGCGTACCGACAGGCTTGAAAGGGTGGGGTCGCTGGTGGACAGCCCGATCCTCGCCATATACCTCAAAAGATTCGCCGCCAACACCGAAAACAGTGAAATTGCGGCTCTTTTGCGCGAGCGGCTGGAGAAATTCATACGATACAACTCCTTCCGCAGCGCCGTTATTACCGATGGTAAAGGAAAGGTCTACCTGGCCACCGGCGTTCAGATGCCGCGGCTTTGCCCGAATGCCCTGGCCCTAATAAAAGCCATGCGCGGCCCCTCCCCGGAAATGGGGGATATCCACGTGAATCCGGTCGGGGACATCCACGGCATACACATCGCCATACAGACGGCCAGGTCGCCTTCCGGCGCGCCGTTCTTCCTGCTGCTGAGCATAACCCCGGACGATTATCTGTATCCGCTGGTGCAGAAGTGGCCGTGGCACAGCCCTTCGGCTGAAACCGTCCTTCTCAGGAGGGAGGGGCCCGACGTCCTTTTTCTCAATGAGCTGCGCCACGTAAAGGGGGCCGCGTTAAGGTTGAAAGTCCCGTTCACCGCGGCGCTGCCTGCCGCCATGGCGGCCAGGGGCGGTAAGGGGCTGTTGAGAACGACTGATTACCGCGGAAAAAAAGTCCTGGCCTGCGCCATGTTCATAGAGGAACTGGGCTGGATGATGGTGAACAAGATTGACGAGGATGAAGTGCTGGCGGAGGCCGCCAGGATATTTCACATACTGCTGCTGCTGATGTTGTCCCTGCTGGCCTTGGCAGCGGCCGTCACATACTCGGTCTTTAAGGCCCAACAGGCGGCGCTTTCAAAAACCGCGGCTGAGCGCGCCATAGCGGAGAACTCGCTGGCTAAAAGCGAGAAGAGCCTGAAAGAAGCGCAGCGGCTGGCGCGCCTCGGCAACTGGGCGCTGGACCTGGTTTCGGGGGAACTTTCCTGGTCGGACGAGGTCTTCCGTATTTTTGAAATAGTTCCAGGCGGATTCGGGGCTACCTACAAAGCCTTCCTGGACGCTATACATCCCGAAGACAGGGAGGCCGTAGATAAAGCCTATACGGAATCCGTAAAGAACAAGTCCGCCTACGAAATTACGCACAGGTTGCTGATGAAAGACGGGAGGATAAAATATGTCAGCGAGTGCGGTGAGACAATCTATGACCCGCAAGGGCGGCCGCTCAGATCGTTCGGCACCATACAGGATGTGACGGGGTTGAAGCTGGCGGAACTTCAGGCCGAAAGATTAAACCTGGAGCTGGTCAATAAAAACCAGGAGATGGAGAACTTCCTCTACATCACCACCCACGACCTGAGAAGCCCGCTGGTGAACGTACAGGGCTTCAGCCAGAACCTCCAGCGCTACCTGGAAGAATTAAAGGACGAGCTTGAGCGGATAACGCGGCCCGGCGGTGTAGAAGGCGCGCTAAAAACACTCACGGAAGAAAAGATCCCGTCCGCCCTTAACTTCATTCTCGACAGTTCCGTAAAAATGGACGCCCTGATAACCGCGCTACTTAAGGTGTCACGGGCCGGCCGCGTGGAAATGAAGCCGGAAACCGTGGAAATGAACGGGCTGATAAAAGAGATATTAAACGTTATGCGCTTTCAGCTTCAGGAGGCCGGGGCGGAAGTGGAAACAGACCCGTTGCCCCACTGCCTGGCGGATCCGGGCGCCGTGAACCAGATATTCAGCAACCTGCTCGGCAACGCCGTAAAACACCGGAGCCCGGAGAGGCCGCCGCGAATAACGGTGAAGGGCCGGATACATGCGGGGCGGGTGTTATACACCGTCTCCGACAACGGCCCGGGGATACCGGAGGGTGACCTTCCCAGGGTTTGGGATATTTTTTTCAGGCCCGGCTCAGCCGGCGCCGGCGGGGAGGGAATAGGCCTGCCTCTGGCAAAACGGCTGGCGGAAAAGAACGGGGGAAGCATCCGGGCGCAGTCCACGCCGGGGGAAGGCATGGCCTTTATTGTGGAACTGCCCGGCATGAATTCTCCACCGCGCGCGTGATACCCGGAAATCAGCTGCCGGACGGACTAGAACCAGCCTATTCCCTGTTGCCCGAAATTATGCCCGTAATACCTATATGGAGCCGGGTACTTATTCCGCCGGCGGCTGGGACTTCCGGCACTGGATTAAAAGCTCCTTTTGCGCGATAATATAATTTCAGAAAGCTTGCGGGGCTATGGCGGAGGATTACAATTGATGAAAAACACTTACAGATCCCTGTGCTTATTCCTTTTGTTCCCGGCGGCAGCCAGCGCCTTGCCGGCGTTTTACAGTTTTGACGGAGAAAAAGGCGCCGCGGGACTTTTAATGCCGGACAGTCCGGTCTTCTCCTCCCCGTCCGAGGCAAAGCCGTCGAAAGAGATCACGTTCATGGTCTATAAGAACGCCAAGAACGACCTTGAGGAATTCGGATTCAAGGATATGAACGAGATGGAAGCCGCCGGTTCGGATGAAAACGTGAATATTGTGGCCGAGTTCGGGAAGCTCAGGTCATCCGGGGCCGGCGGCTGGAGCGGAGCCCGGAGATATTATATAGAAAAAGACGCCGATCCAGTTAAAATAACCTCCCCCGTAATATGGGAGCAGAGCGCGGTGGACATGGGAGACTGGGGCCATCTTGCGGATTTTATAACCTGGGCCAAAGCCAATTATCCCGCCAAAAGATATGTTCTGGTGATCTGGAACCACGGGAACGGCTGGAAAAAGAGCGCCGGCCGCGCGATATCTTTTGACGACGAAACGGACAATCACATCTCCACCCCCCAGTTGTCAAAGGTCTTCGAGCGCAGCGGGCCGGTGGCCCTGCTGGCCTTCGACGCCTGCCTTATGCAGACGGCGGAAGTGGCCTATGAAGTTAGGAAATACGCCGAAGTGATAGCAGCCTCGGAAGATACGGAACCGGGCGAGGGCTATCCCTACGACAGGATTCTTAACCGCATAAAGAGCTCACCCACGGTTAAAACGGAGGAGATAGGGAAGATACTGGTGGAAGAGTTCCAGAAAAGCAACGAAGAGCTGAATATGAACACCACCCATTCGGCTATAAGGACCGCCGCGCTGGAGAAACTGCTGCAGTCGCTCGGCGTCTGGTCCAGACTGGCCCTGGCCGAACCGGACCAGGTACCCTTGAAATACGCCGCGAATAAAGCGCAGGCTTTCTACGAGTACGATCAGAAGGATCTGTATGACTTCATGTCGATTGTTTCCGGCCTGGGGGTTTCTCAGGCTCTAAAGTTAAGATCTGCCGGCATCGCGGAGCTGCTGGCGAAAGAAGTTGTTATAGCCAACGGGATTTCCGGTTATCAGCATCTTAAAGCCCGCGGGCTCGCACTGTATCTCCCCATGGGTTACAGTTACAATGATGATTACAACGTACTGGCCTGGGCGAAAGACGGTTTCTGGGACGAATTCATCGGGCGGGAAGCGGGCCCTGCCGGAAAGAAGCAAGCATTTACGGAGGCTAAATGAAGATGGGATATCCCTGAAACTATTTTTCGGCCTGTATCAGGCGCACGGTTTCAAGGATAGAGTTCCGGTCAGCGGCCCGCGCTATGTAGCCGCAGTCGCCCATGGCCCTTGCCAGCACGGGCGGCAGTTCCTGGTACTGCACCACTTTAGGCCCCAGCATCCCCAGCAATTCCTCGTGGGAATAGCGGTAGTTGATGCGGTATTTGCGGCCCGCGTAGCAGCAGGAATATTTTCGCCGGTAATCCAGATCCACTTTCTCCCCCGCCATCATCCGCGCCCATACCGAGTACATATCTATATCGCAGGCGTAGTTGAACATGTCCATGGTGAAACCGCCAGGGGGCCGTATGTTGACTTCCAGCGCGTAGAGCGTCCCGTCCTTCCTGCGGAAGAACTCGAAATGGAAAAAGCGTTCCCTTACCTTAAACCCGTCCACCAGCTTTCTGCCGGCCCTCTCCAGGTCCGCCGGTATTTCCCTGACGGAATAGTAGGAGATATGGGAATCGGCCAGTACGGCCTCCATCACATCCTCGCCGTAGACGTGCGAGGTGGAGAAGACTATTTTCCCGTCCCGGTCGGCCAGGCCGTCGAAGGTGACGATGTCCCCCTCTATGAATTCTTCCGCTATGAATTCCCCGCCCGGCTTCCTGTCGAAAAAAGCGGCCAGTTGGGCCCCGTCGTGAAGTTTATAGGTGAAGGCGGCCCCCATGCCGTCGTCGGGTTTCACTATCACGGGGAAACCCGCTTCCCCGGCGAAAGCCTTCAGCTCCGCCAGGGTCTTCACTATCCGGCCCCGCGCGTGGGGTATGCCGGCCGCGGCGAAGATCTTCTTCATGCGGGACTTCCTGCGTATGTCGGCTATGGTGTCGTTGTGTATGCCAAAGACGCCGAATTCCGTGCGTAGCGCCGCTTCCGTCTCCAGCCAGTATTCGTTGAGGGAATCCAGCCTGTCTATGTGGCCGAACTTCTCGGTGAAGAAACGGCAGGCCTCCCGCAGTTCGTCGTAATTGTGCATGTCGCCGACTTTGTAATACCAGGCGAGCGAGCCGGCCAGTTCCGGGTGCAGCGCGCCGAATTCGGCGTCGCCTATCCCGAGTACGGTGAAGCCGGCGGCCTTGAGGCTGCGGCAGAACGGCCGGTAGTTGGGCGGGAAATGGGGCGACAGGAAGACGAAATTCATTGCTGCTCCTTAGTGTATAAATTTTAGCAGAAACTCTCTCTCTCTATCAAAAGGCGTCAATATGTGATTAAATTGTATGGGTATCATGGAGTCTGTATGGGAACCATATTTTCAAACGCGTTGACAAAATACAGGAAAGAGGCGGGCTTTAAAACCGCATATCAATTCTTTCATTGTAACGGTGCCAAGCCTTTTTTTAAAATCTCCTACCGGATGTACCTGCTTATTGAGCAGGGTAAACTTCTGCCTCCCTTTAGAAATGTCGGGACATATATGCACGCGCTCCGCCTATTCCCCCAAAGCTATGACGGAATAGTGTTTGTTACGGCGTGGTTGGAAACCACCGTCGGGGAAGATGCTTTTACCGAATTATTGGCGCCGCTCATCACTCTGCCGAAAGAAAAGTCCATTTCCTCCTCCCTGCATAAAGCGGTGGCAAAACTACTGACAGAAAAGAAGTTCTATATGACCCGGGCGCAGGTTACTGTTGTCACCAGGAACAAAGGGGCGTATTTATGCTGGGCCGCCCTTAATAATGACACCGGGAACTGGACCATTAAAACCCTGGCCGCGGCCATCGGGTTGTCCCTGCCCGAGGCAAAAAGGATCATCTTGGAGTTCGCTGGGGTAAAATTGATCAAACGGCAAAAAGACGGCACTTATAAATGCCCGATGGCCGGCGCGATAGTGGAATATCCGCGCATGGATATTCTACATTCGGATATGCAGAAGAAAATACTGGATTATCAAAGTGAACTTGCGTCCAGCGGGCGCCCTACATACCTGCGGCTGGGTATTCTCAGGGCCTCTTTGCTGGAGCTTGCCAATTGCTACCCGTTGTTGTCGTTGAATGTCTCGACCGCGGCAACCTACGCCATTACAGAAAAGCGGAAAGACTCCGCCCTTTTCACGGTGGAATGCAAAGTGACCAAGATCCGTGATTTTTAATTGATTGTGCTCTTTTGCTTCACGAGCAAACCCTTCTGTATATAAAATTAAAAAGCCGCCGGGTTTCCCCGGCGGCAGAAGGTCTAAAAACAGAGCTTTTCCTTTCCGGCCGTAGTCCTACTCCAGCACCAGCTCCGCCCTGGCTTTGCCGTTGGGCCCCACCAGTATGGACTGCCCGCTGATGGCCCAGATATCTCCGGGCGAGGGTGACTGTGTTTTGCTGAAAACCATTTTCTGCACGTTCATATCCTGGTTAGTCTGGGAGAACCGCAGGCTGATGGCGTTTAGGTCTTTGCTCACTTTCGGGTGGATCACGCGCAGGGTGAACCCCGCCAGCGCGGACTGGCATTTGCCGGGCAGCTTCCTGGCGAAGGTTACAACGCCGGCGCCGGTTCCCGAATTGACCGGGATGTCCCGGCTGAATACCAGCGGGGTAGTTTCCATCTGGCCGTCGTTAAAACTGGTTTGAGCGCAGCCCATGGCCTCGGTAGTTGCCATATAAGTGGCGGTGGCGCGCAAGGATACTTTCTCCTTTGAAAATATCTCAAGTACGGCCAGTCCCGGGGCCGCCGCGTCTCCCATCGCCCTGGTCTGCGCGGTCCGGTCCTCCCGGCCTGCAAACAGAAAGACAGTGTCGCATTCGGCCATTGGGCCGTAGCGAAATTTGATCATATAGTCACCGCTGACCTTATAGCCTAACTGCTTTTCCATTTGTTTTTTTATGGCTTCCGTCAGTCTCACTATGGGGCCGCCATGCGCTCCAAAAACCGCTATTTGCCCTTCCTCATCTCCCCATACCTGCATTCTGTCGTATATCGAGAAATCAGAGCCGGCAAATCCCTCGTTTGCCCCGTTGTTCGTTGCTTCGGGGGTAAATGCCCAGGCGCCTTCCTCGGTTATCGAAAGCATACCCTCGGAAGCGTCCCTTGGGTTACCCATGAACATTAATCCCTTTAATTCAGCCTCCGTGATCTTGCCGTAGGCAATAGCTTTGTCTGCCGCGCTGTCCTGCGCGGCGGGGGTTTTAGGGAGAACTTTGACCTCGATCTGCTCTAACGCTTGCTTGTCTATATCCGTAAGTTCAAACCCCGACCTTAAGCCCTCGTTGCCTGACGCGAAACTGAAATTTATGGCAAGGATCACAGTTGAGATGCTAAGCATGGTATTCTTCATTATTTTCTCCTTCGCACGCCGAACTTACCTGTATTTCTTCTAAATTATCTATCCAAGTGCTTTCCCGATACTATTACTATATAAGATTTCCGAGCGCGACACATGAGGCGAAATGCTCATGCGCCGGTGGCGAATAGGCCTAGGTTAAAATAGGCTATTCGGGCAAATAAAGAAGCCGGCTTTGGGCCGGCTTTCCTTATTTGCGAGGACCGCGGCTATTTGTAGTGGCGGCGGAGGTCGGATTTTTTGACGCTGGCCAGTTCGTAGTCCTGGGTCATGGCGAGGGCTTTCTTGGGGCAGACCTCTACGCACTGGCCGCAGTAGACGCAGTGGTCCAGCTTCATGATGCAGTCGAATTTCTTTTTGGCGGGCACCGCGGGCTGCCCTTCCACCTGGGCGGGCGCGGGCGGCTGGGCGGCCGACAAGGGGATCTCTATCGCCTTCGACGGGCAGACGCGCACGCACATCTGGCAGCCTATGCACTTGTCCCCCTCGAACACCACGCGGCCGCGGTAGTTCGGGAATATGTGCGACTTCTCGAAAGGATAGCGGGAGGTGGCCGGCTTCTTGAAAAGGTGCTTTATCACTTCGCTGAAAACTCTTGCGGGTATTTTCATGGAGTTATCCTAATTTGTATTTAAGGAAGATATCGAAGGCTACCTGCGCCATGGCCACCGGGGCCAGGTACTTCCAGCAGAAATTTACCATCTGCTCTATGCGGATGCGGGCCATCAGCACCTTTAAGAGCGCCAGCAGGAAAGTGATAAAAAGCGTCTTGGCGAGGAACATCCCCGTTCCGGCCCAGCCGGACAGCCCCAGCGTTCCGCCCAGGAACACCGCGTTGACCAGCGCCGCGCCCACCACCAGCTCCATATCCACCGCCAGCAGGAAGAAGCCGTACAGCCGCCCGGAATATTCCGTGAACTGGCCGCCCACAATCTCGTTCTTGGCGTGCGGGATGTCGAAAGGCATGCGCTCAAGCTTGCCCTGCAGGGCGATAAGCGCCGCCAGGAAGCCCAGCAGCTGGGCCGGGATGAACCTGGGGTTGGCGGAGAAGAAAGCCGAGATCTCAGACATGTTCCACGACCCGGCAAGTATCGCCGGGCCTATCAGCGCGAGCATCAGCGGTACTTCATAGGCGAAGAGCTGCGTGAGCACGCGCATGGAGCCCACCGTGGAGTAGGGGCTGGCCGAGCTCCAGCCGGCCAGGAAGAACGTGACCGTGGGGATGGTAAGCAGGTAGATAGCCACTACCAGGTCGCCCTGGAAGCTGTACATGGCCGCCGGGCCCCAGACGGGGATGGAGACCAGGGCCGTTATAACGGCCGCCATGGCGAAGAAAGGCAGCACGCGGAACATGGTCTTGTTGGTGGAGGCGTCCGGCACTATGACTTCTTTCGCCAGCAGCTTTATAAAGTCGGCGTAGGGCTGCACCCAGGGCGGGCCCATGCGGTTCTGCATCACCGCACAGAGTTTCCTGTCCACCCACTGAAGGTACAGGCCGTAGACGGCCAGGAACAGGAAGCCCGGGAATATCAGTATATAAGCAAGAGGAATTATTGAGTCCATTGTTATGTTTCCTTAAGTCCGGCTCACAGCCTGCCGAAGTCGACGCCGCGGCGCTTGTAATGCTCTATGCCCAGCTTGCGCATGTCTTCCCAGCTGTAGACCTCGGTTTTGCCTTTTTTGGGGTTCCAGACCGCGGCGCGGTCCGTGCAGGACATGCACGGGTCTATGGCGGCTATCACAAGCGGCACGTCGGCCAGCCACCCGCCTTCCATCATATAGGCCACGCTCTGCAGGTTGGCCAGCGTCGGGGCGCGCACTTTCAGGCGCTCCGGTTTGTCGGTGTTGTTGGACTTGAGATAGTGGATGTCCTCGCCGCGGGGCGCCTCGTAATGGTTCACGGCCTCGCCGGCGGCTATCTTCATCGGGATCTTTATGGCGATGGGGCCTTCCGGCAGGTGGTTGAGGATCTGGTTTATCATCTTATAGGATTCCACCAGCTCCAGCGCGCGCACCACCAGGCGGCCGAAGACGTCGTTGGTGTCGTGCGTGATCAGCTTGAAATCCAGCTGGCCGTAGATCAGGTAAGGCTCGTCCTTGCGCACGTCGCGGGCCACGCCGGAGGCGCGGGCCGTGGGGCCCACCGCGCCGCGCTCGATGGCCACGTCGTAAGGCAGTTTGCCCACGTTGCTGGTGCGGGCCAGCACCGTCGGTTCCTGGGTAGCCAGCTTTATGTAATACTGGGTGCGCTCTTCCAGGAACTTTATGCGCTTCAAGACTTCCGCTTTCAGCTCGGCGGTGATGTCGCGGCGCACGCCGCCCAGGGTGTTTATGGAATAGTGCACGCGGTTGCCCGACAGCATTTCCAGGCAGTCCAGCACCTGCTCGCGGTCGCGCCAGGTGTACATGAACAGCGTCTCAAAGCCCATCTCGTAGCCGGCCACGCCCAGCCACAGCAGGTGGCTGTGCACGCGCTCGAGCTCGGCGAAGAGGGTGCGGATGGCCAGCGCCCGCTGGGGCACTTCGGCCTTGGCCAGCTCTTCCACGTTGGTGATATAGGTGGTGGTGTGGGAGTGCGAGCAGATGCCGCAGACGCGCTCTATAAGGTAAAGGTTCTGTATATAAGTGCGGCTTTCGGCGGCTTTCTCCATGCCGCGGTGGTTGTAGCCCAGGTTCACCGTGGCGCCGGAGATCTGTTCGCCTTCCAGCACCAGCATGAAATTCTCGGGTTCTTTAAGCGCGGGGTGCTGGGGGCCCAGCGGGATGGTTATTTTTGACATATTATTTGGACTCCGTCTTTAAAGAGGCTTGCTGCGCCAGGTAATCTTCTGTCTTCCAGTCCTTGCGCAGCGGGTACTGGCCTACGGGGAAATCCTCGGCCAAAGGGTAGCGGCGGCCGGCGGGCAGGCCCTGTATCTTTATGCCCAGCATGTCTTCCAGTTCCTTTTCATAGGAAACCGCGCCGGGGAACACCGCCAGCACCGACGGGATAACGGGGTTGGCGCGCGGGGTCTTTACCTTCAGCGTGACGATCATCTTGGTGTCGGTCATGTGGTAATAGGCGCCGAGGTTCTCCCCCTCGTCGAAACCGGTGACGGTGGCCAGATGGTTGAAGCCGCCGGCTTTCATCCAGGCGAGGATCTCGGGCAGCTTCTCGGCGGCGGCGTCCAGCCACACGCGGTTCTTGCGCTGCACCAGGGCGTTGGTGACGGCCCCGGGGAATTTGGCCTCCAGGCCGGCTTTAACTTTCTCTTCCGTTTGAAATTCGCTCATAAATCTCCTTACTTCGCCGCGGCTTCCACGCTTTGTATCATCTTCACCACGCCGTCTATGATGGCTTCGGGGCGCACCGGGCAGCCGGGGATGTAGACCGAAACCGGCAGCACCTGGTCCAGGCCGCCCGGCACCACGCCGTAGCAGCCGTCGAAGACGCCGCCGGAGCAGCCGCAGGCGCCTATGGCCATGACGAACTTGGGCTCTGGCATCTGGTCATAAATGGTGCGCAGGCGCTTGGCCTGCTGGCGGGTTACGGGGCCGCTGACCACCAGGATGTCGGCGTGGCGGGGCGTGGCCTTGAGGACTATGCCGAAGCGCTCGACGTCGTATTTAGGGGTAAGGGCGTCCACTATCTCTATGTCGCAGCCGTTGCAGGCGCCGGAGTTGAAGTGGAGTATCCACGGGGATTTAAGCAGCGACCAGGTGATAAGTTTGTCTATGATTTTCATGTTGGTTCTAGTCCACGAAGAGTATGGCGAGTATTACGCCCACGGCGGCCAGGTAGCCCGCCACCAGGCCTATGCCGGAGGAGAGCGGGTTGAAGCTCCAGGTGGCCAGCATCAGCCCGGCCACGTGCAGCAGCGTGAAGAAGATGGCGAAAGGAAAGAAGCCCTGGTAGTCGGGGATGGCCTTGGCCTGGTCCTCGGGGACGTCTTCGCCGCAGCCGTAAGCCTTGTGCTTGGCCGAGCCCGGCACGCGCGCGGGCTTGGCCGCCAGCGGCGAAAGCAGCGCCGCCAGCCCCGCCACGAACAGCAGGGAGATGATGAAGACCACGGGAGGAAAAAGAAGTATGTTCATAGTTTATCCCTTGAGGCCGTCCAGTTTCCAGATGTCGGCCGAGCCGTTCACGCGGAAGTTCTTTACCAGCAGCGCCAGGCCCGCGGCCACCACCACCACCTCTATCACTATCATGGTGATGAGCAGCGCCTGGGCGAACACCAGGTTGTTGGTGAGCGCGCCCGACGAGATCACCGCCAGCATGGCGCCCTTGGAGACTATCTCAAGGCCGATAAGCTGGCGCACTATGCTGCGCGAGGCCAGCATGCAGTAAAAGCCGGTGAAGACGATGATTGCTATCAGGTACCATTCCATTGCGAAATTGCTCATTTGTTCTCTGTCCTCCTCGGGAAGACTGACTTTATAACGAAGACGCCGGCGGCCAGCATCAGTACCTGGCCCAGCAGGTCCGGGCGGCGCAGGCCCCAGAGGGCCGTGCCTATGGGGCCTTCCCCCGCGGCCATCTGTCTGCCGGCGGCAAGTTCGTCGAAGAAGGGCGGCAGGTAGAACCAGGCGGCTATGGCGAAGATAGCCGTGGCCAGCGGCAGCGCGTTGAAGGGCGCGCGGCCCTCCGGGCGCTTTTCGTCTTCGGCCCGTATCAGGCTGACGGCGCCCACAAAGAGCACGGTTATCAGGCCGGCGCAGACCGAGAGCTCGAAAACGCCGGCCCACGGGGCGTTGAAGTTAAAGAATATCAGGGAGACCGCAACGCTGACGAGGGCCAGCATGATGGCCGAGGTCAGCAGCTTTCTGGCCATTACGGCCCAGAGCGCGAACACGGCCGCCAGAACGAACAGGAGGTTGTGCGTGGTCATAGGAGTATCCTTTCCGCCACCATTCTAACGTAGGTGTAGAAGTACGGGAACAGCAGGCCCAGCGCCACTATAACGGCGCTCATCAGCACCACCGGCGCCAGCAGCGGCGCGCAAACCTCGGGCGAGCTTTCGGAGGCCGGCGTCTTTTTGCCGAAGAAGACTTTTTTCTGCATCATCATGAAGTAGGCCAGCGTTACTATGCTGAACAGCAGCGCCAGCACCGCGTAGCCTTTAAGGCCGGCTTCCCACAGGGCCAGTATGATGATCAGCTTGCTCCAGAAGCCGGACAGCGGGGGCACGCCGGCGGTGGACAGCAGGGCCACTATCGAGGTCCAGGAGGTCCAGGGCATGGTGTGCTCCAGGCCGCCCAGTTTGTCCATGTCGGTGGTGCCGGCGGACTTCTCGACGCTGGCGCTGTTGAGGAACAGCACGGTCTTGAAGGTGGCGTGGTTGATAAGGTGGAACACGGCGCCCATTATGGCCAGCGGCGTGCCGAGGCCCGCGGCCAGCACTATGTAGCCTACCTGGCTGATGCTGGAGAAGGCCAGCATGCGCTTAAGGTCTTTCTGTTTCAGCGCGGCCAGGGCGCCCACAACAATGGAGAGCAGGCCCAGGAACATCAGCATCTCCGAGAGGGCCTGCGCCCTGCCGTCGAAGAAGCGCAGCAGCGTCGCCATTTTGATGATGGCGTAGACGCCGGAGATCTTGGTGACGATGCCGGCCAGATGCGCCGAGACCGGGGCGTAGGCGCCCTGGTAGGCGTCGGGGGCCCATGTGTGGAAAGGAACCACGCCGGCCTTTATAATGAAGCCCAGCAGCATCAGGGCCGCCCCGAAAGTAACGGGGCCCGCGGGCAGGTCGGAGGCCATGAAGAAGCGCAGGCTCTCGAAAGAGAGGTTCCCGAGCGACAGCATCATGACGGCGATGCCGATGATGATCAGCGCGGAGGCGGGGAAGGTCAGGAAGAAGTACTTCAGGGCGCCTTCCAGGCCGGCACCGGAGTCGTCGGTGGTGATCAGCGCGAAGGAGGTGACCGCCAATACCTCGATGAACACGTAGAGCGTGAAGAAGTCGGTGCTGGTCACCACGCCGCACATGGCCGAGACGGAGACCAGGATCAGGGAGTAGTAAGCGGCCCGGTTGGGCAGGCCCTCCCCGATGAACCAGGCGGAGAAGAAGGTTACGCACAGCGCCACCAGGTAGACGGCTCCCACCAGCAGCAGCGCGAGGCCGTCGCCGGGGATGTCGGCGAAACCGCCCGCTATCACCGAGGGGCGCAGCGCCAGCCAGGCCAGGTTGGCCAGGCCCGCCAGCAGCGTCACGTTAGCCAGTATGTCGGCCAGCTTCGGCCGGTTCCTGGAGGCGAAAGGAATTATTACCGCGCTCAGAAGCGGGATCAGGAGATACGCAAGAAGTCCCTTGTCCATTATTTAAGTCCTCCAGCCAGCAGAATGTAAACCGCGGCGCAGGCCAGGGTAAGGGCCATGTAAAGCGGGTAGGAACCGTTATGGAAGCTGCGCGAAGTTCCGCCGAAGAAGCCCCCCAGCGAGCTCGGCACGGTATCCAGGGCCCAGTCGAAGAAACGGTCGACCTTGAACAGCGCCAGCGAGACCGCCGGCACCACGCGGTCCATGAGCACCTCGTAAAGGTCGAACACCCGGCGTTCCGCCATGGCGTAGGTCTCTTTCAGGACCGGCGCGTAGTGGATGTGGTCGGAAGACTTGCTGGCCTTCCCCCCGCCCAGGGCCAGGCCTATCATGTGGTTCATGACGGCGGCCAGTATCACTATCACCGAGACGAAGTAGAGCTTGTCGAAGTGGAAGCCGCTTAAGGTCGGATGGGAGACGCCCATGCCGGTCAGCGCCGGGGAGATGAGCCACTCCGTAGGCAGCCTGGCGCCGAAGCCGAAAGCCACGCAGATGCCGGCCAGCGTCAGCATCGGCAGCAGCATGGAGAACGGCGCTTCTTTCGTATCTTTCAGGTTCTCGGGGCGCTCGCCGAAGAACACCGAGTGTCCCAGCTTAAGGAAGGAGGCCAGCGTCAGGAAAGACCCCAGCTCCGCCGCCAGGAAGAATACGGTATAGCCGGTGTCCAGCGTGCCCTTGTAGACGAGTTCCTTGGAGAAGAAGCCGTTAAGGGGCGCTATGCCGGAGATGGCGGCCGCCGCTATAAGGAAACAGAGGCCGGTTATGGGCATGGCGCGGAATAAACCGCCCAGCTTGGAGAGGTCGGTGGTGCCGGCCTGGCGCTCCACGGAGCCCGACGTCATGAACAGGCAGGATTTGTAGGTGGCGTGGTTTATCATGTGGAACAGGCCGCCCGCTATACCTATGGGGTTAAGCGTGCCTATGCCGAGGATCATGTAGCCGGTCTGGCTGACGGCGTGGTAGGAGAGCAGGCGCTTGTAATCCTTCTGCACGAAGGCCATCATAACGGCCACCAGGATAGTGACGGCGCCCAGGGTCATCAGCACCAGCTGCATGGTGCCGTTGAGGGTGAAAAGATAAATGCTGGCGCGGGCCAGGAAATATATGCCCAAAAGCTTGTCGATGGCCGCCGGCACATAGGCCATGAACGCCGCGCTGGAATCGGTGGCGGCGTCGGGGATCCAGGTGTGGAACGGGAAAGCCCCGGCCTTGGAGACCGCGCCGATGAGGAGCAACACATAGGCGAATATGGACCAGCCGTAGTCCAGCGTAAGCTTGTTGTGCGAGATCTCGGACATGCTCATGGTGCCGGCTATATAGGCGGTGATGGTGACGCCGGCCAGCAGGGCTAGGTCCGTGGCCGCGTTTATCAGGAAGGCCTTCATGGCGGTGCGCCTGGCCGCATGATTGTTCTGGGAGAGGGCGATGAAGGTGTAGAGGAACACCAGCAGGCCTTCCCAGAAGAAGAGCATGGCCAGCATATTGTCAGCCAGCGCCGCGCCGGCGGCGAAGCCCTGCGTCATCAGCAGGTTGAAGAAGAACCATTTGGCCGGGCCCTTATTGGGATTGCTGGACGAGAAGACCGAGATGGCCAGCGAGAACAGCGATACCGCCAGCAGCAGGAAGGCGCTGAGATTGTCGGCCACCAGCGTGAAGGTGATGCCGCCGCCGAGCCAGGCGCAGGAGAGCGACTGGACAGGCAGCAGGAAGATGCTGGCCGCGGCCAGCAGCGACACCGCCGCGGCGCCTATGGCCAGCAGTTCTTTTAGATATTTGGTTTTCTCGCATATCAACAGGAGCGCGAGGGCGGTGACCAGCGGCAGTACTATCGGTATAAGTATGATGTTCATTGCAGGTTCACTCCTAAGGTGTTGGTGAGGAGCTCGGCGTAGGCCGACGGGTAGTAGATCAGCGCGCCCAGCGCCAGGCCTATCAGGGCGAGCGCCATCACGCTGGCTACCATCGTATAGGAACCCTCTTTAGGGTTGCCGTGCCCGGCCGGCTCGCCGAGGAAGATCTTGTAGAACAGGCGCACCAGGTACAGCAGGGTCATCACGGCGCCGGCCAGGAACATCAGCAGCACCGGGAGGCTCCCGTTCTGGGCCGCGCCCGAGAAGACCAGGAACTTGCTGAAGAAGCCGCCGAAGGGCGGTATCCCCATGACGGAGAGGGAGCAGAGCGCGAAGGCCGTGCCCGTGACCGGCATGGAGGAGAACAGGCCGCCCATCTTATTGATGTCCTTGGTGTGGGTGTTCTGTTCTATGATGCCCGCGCACAGGAACAGCCCGCCCTTGGCGATGCTGTGCATGAGTATATAAAGGAGAGCGCCGGTGAAAGCGGTCTTATTGCCGGAGGCCAGCCCCAGGAAGATGAACGCTATCTGGCTCACCGTGGAGTAGGCGATGATCCGCTTGATATCCGTGTCTATGAGCGCCGCGCCGGCCGAGACCAGGGCGCTGGCGCCGGCTATGTAGAGCACGGCGTTGGAGAAGGCGTCGGGGGCGGCGAAGGTGACGCCGAAGATGCGGGCGTAGGCGTACACGCCGATCTTTACCAGCACGGCCGCGTGCAGCAGGGAGGTTACGGTGGAGGGCGCCACGCCGGCGTCCGGCAGCCAGGTGGAGAAGGGCAGCGTGGCCGATTTGGAAAGGATGCCCGCCAGGATGAAGGCCGCGGCCAGCATGGAAATGGGCTGGCCGTGCAGCGCGCGCAGGTCGAGCGTGCCGTAGTTGAAGTAAACCATTATTATGCCGACCAGCATGCACAGCGCGCCGAAGACGGTGACAAGAATGGTCTTATTGGCTTTGGCCACGTCCCGGTCGGAGCGGAAGAAGCCCACCAGCCGCCAGCTGGCGAAACCGGTCATTTCCCAGAACACGTACATCCACAGGAGGTTGGCGGAAAACACCAGGCCCATCATGGAGCCCAGGAAGAGCACCACCATGGCGTAGTATTCTGTCTGGTTCTCGTAATGCGAGATGTAATCTAGCGAGTAGATAAGAATCACGGCGCTGACGAAGGCGGACACGGAGGCCATGAAGACCGAGAGCAGGTCCGCGTGCAGTACCAGGTCGAAGCCGAGCGGGAAACTTAAGGCCCAGGTGTGGGTTTGTCCCCCCAGCACCGTGCCGGAGAGCGAGGCCGCCGCCAGGAAGGTGAACAAGCCCAGGATCACCGCCAGGGCGTTGCGGGCCCGGGTAGAGATCCGGGCGGCGAGCGGTATTAAAAACGCGCCGAAAACCGGCACCGCGACCGCCATTTTGAGCATATTAACAGGTAGATCCATATGTTTTCCTTAAAGAGGTTCTAAAGCTATTGTACAAAAAATGGAAAATAGGCCGGTTTAAAAAACATTAATAGACATATAAGCGGAACTAATAACGGCGCGCGGGCGCGCCGGAATTCCGCGCGCTCCCGCGTCCGAACGCTACAACGGTATATTCCCCGTGTGGGTGTGCTCACCGGGGCGGCGTTTGCCGGACAATATGCGGAAAGCGCCTATCAGGCGGGAACGGGCCTGGGCCGGCTCGATCACTTCGTCCAGCGAGCCGGTGGACGCGGTCTGGTACGGCGAGGCGAACTTGTCCGAGTATTCCTTGGCGAGTTTCGCCCGCAGGGCCTCCCTGTCCTCTTCCTTGGCCTCTTTTATCTGCTTCGAATAGAGGATCTCCACGGCGCCGCGCGGGCCCATTACGGCTATCTCGGCCGACGGCAGCGAGAAGTTTATGTCCCCGCCCATGAACTTGGAGCTCATGGCTATGTAGGCGCCGCCGTAGGCTTTGCGCAGCACCAGCGTCACTTTGGGGACGGTGGCTTCGGCGTAGGCGTAGAGGAGCTTGGCGCCGTGGCGGATGATGCCCCCGTGCTCCTGGGCCACGCCGGGCCAGTAGCCGGGCACGTCCACCAGGGTGAGTATGGGGATGTTGAAGTTGTTGAGGAAGCGGATAAAACGCGCCGCTTTGTCGGAGCCGTTGATGTCCAGCGCGCCCGCCATGTGGGCGGGGTTATTGGCTATCACGCCCACCACCTGGCCGCCCAGGCGGATAAAGCCCACCACTATGTTCTTGGCGAAGTCGTGGTGCACTTCCAGGAATTTGTGGTCGTCGGAAAGCCACCAGATTATATGGTTGACGCGGTAGGGTTTGCGGGGGTCCACCTCGCAGAGCTTCTCCATCAGCGCCACCTTGCGGTCGGCCGGGTCCTTGGTGTCCTGGGCCGGCGGGGCCTCGTAACGGTTTTGCGGCAGGAAGCCCACCAGTTCTTTTACCTGCCTGAAGCAGTCCGGCTCCGAGTTTGCCACAAAATGGCAGACGCCGGATTTGGAGGCGTGGGTCATGGAGCCGCCGAGGGTTTCGAAGTCCACTTCCTCGCCCGTGGCCGCCTTTACCACTTCCGGGCCGGTCACGAACATATTGCTCATGCCCTTCACCATAAAGACGAAGTCGGTCAGCGCCGGGGAATAGACCGCGCCGCCGGCGCAGGGGCCGACGATGACGGAGATCTGCGGCACCACGCCGGAGTATTTGGTGTTGCGGTAGAAAACCTCGCCGTAGCCGTCCAGGGAATCCACGCCTTCCTGTATGCGCGCCCCGCCCGAGTCCAGTATGCCTATAACGGGTACCCGCGCCTGCGCGGCCATGTCCATAAGCTTGGCTATCTTGTCGGCGTGCGTGCGGCCCAGCGACCCGCCCAACTGCGTGAAGTCCTCCGAGAAAATGCCCGCCAGGCGGCCGTTCACCCTGCCGAAGCCCACAATGACGCCGTCGCCCTTTATATGTTTGTCCTTAATGCCGAAATCCGTGCAGCGGCTCTCCATCAGCAGGCCGAGCTCCTGGAAAGAGCCTTCGTCCACCAGGTAGGCTATGCGTTCCCTGGCGGTCAGTTTGCCTTTGGCTTTCTGCGCGGCTATTTTTTCGGGCGGGCCGCCGGCTTCGGCCGCGGCGTGGATCTCGCGGAACTTTTTAAGCGACTCCGGGACTACGCGCACTTTCTTGGGATGGGATTTCTTTCCGGCTGCCTGCGCCGCGCTAGCTCCGGCAATAGGGTCTTCCATTAAATCGGCCATGGTAGTTAAATCCTCGCTTTATTGTATTTTACCTTTTTAGGGGGCCCGTCTGCCGGTTGGCGGCCAGCGCCGTCCAAAAACCAGCCGGGAAGGCCCGGGTTTCAACGGTGAAAGCAGGGCTGCCCATTTCTTTGTATCTTTCAAGGGTCTTGCCGGTGAATTTTATTTCCCCGGAGGTGTTTATATCCAGCGGGTCGGCCATCAGCCCCAGCCCCAGGGCTTTCATCAGGGCTTCCTTTATGGCCCAAAGCCGCGTGCCCTCCGAAGGGTCCGGCTTTGGAAGTTCCGAGTGGTGGAAATAATCCGAGTACCAGGCTGGGTGGCGCTCCTCTATCTTCTCCAGGTCTGCGCCCAGGAAGGCGGAGCCCGGTTTTACCGCGGCCAGGGCCCAGCCGTTGGAATGGGAGATGGAGATAAGCTCGGTTCCGCAGGAAGGCCGCCCCAGCAGGTCGCTGGTTATCTCAAAGCTCGAAAGGGCTTCCCCCCCGGCCCCGGCCAGAAGCTTTTTAGCGGCGATGCGGCCGGCCAGCCATTCGCGCCGTCTCTTCTCCATGCGGAAAGCGGCGTAGCGCAGGGCTTCGTCCGGGGACAAGGCCGCGCCCGGTTCAAGCCCTTCCACTTCCAGGAATTGAACGCGGGCGCCGGTGCCGGGCCAGGTTTCGGGGTCTTTCATCGGCTATATCGGCGTGGGGATCATGGCGTAGTCGCGCAGTTCGGCGTACAGGTTGAACTCCCCGTCGAAAGCCCAGGCGTCGTAAAGGCTGCGGCCGTCTTCCGTGCGGCCTTTGAAGACGCCGTAGAGGAACAGCGTCTCCGGGTCTAAGGGCTCGTGATCGTAAACTATGGCCGCGCCTATGGCGTCGGGCAGGGCCATGGACCTGTCGAACTGGATGTCGCGCCAGCCGCAGGCCTGGAACAGCGCCTCGAAGACCAGCGGGTGGAAAACCAGTTTAGCCTGCTGGCCGGGCTTCCAGAGGGGCGCGGCGGGCCGCTTGAACACCGCCAGCACCGAACCCTTGTCCACCGAGATTATTCCGTCGAGCACCTGGAAGCTTGGGCCGTGGAAATAAGTCTTGTAGATAGTGGCCGCGTCGGTCTTGTACTTATTGGTCTTGGGCAGCACGGGCCTTATGGCTTCTTTCCAGGCCGACGACACGTCGGGGACGGACACCGCCTTGAAGTGGGTGCGGGTCTGGCCCAGGCGCAGGCCTTTGGGGCTGACGAAGTCGGACTCCAGGCGCATCTCGCAGCCGCCGCCCGAGCCCAGGGTGAAGGCCTTTATCTTTATCTCCGCCGGTTTGTTGCGCAGCAGCTTTATCGGCACGGCGAACCGCACCGAGGTGAGCGCCTTGGGCGGGGCGCCGTTGACCAGCGCCGAGACTTCGGCGAAGGTTTCAAGGCCCATTACGCCCGGCACATAGGGCGTGCCGTTTATGGAATGGTCCAGCAGGTACGGGTCCGCCTCAAGTGAAAACTCTTTAGCCGCCGCCAGACTTTCCCCTTTCAGCAGGTCTTCCACCTTGGGTGCGAAGTGCATGCCGGTGGCGCCCGAAGCCGAGAACCCCGGCTCGTACATCAGCTGCTTGTCCCAGTCCAGCTTGCCGAGGCTGCCGGAAAGTATTATCTCGGGCACCTTGCCGTAGGCCAGTTCGTCTATCATCGCCTGCATGCCTTCTTCGGGGTAGAGGAACTCCATCTCCTGGGATTTCAGGAAGGCTTCCACGCCGGGCCGGGCGCCCATGCCGATCTGGGCGTAGCCGGTCATGTCCACGCTGACCGCGCGCACGCCGCGGTTGGTCTGGCTGAGGCAGAACTTGGCTATATAGTCCGAGGCCGCCGCGTAGTCGGTCTGGCCCAAATTGCCGAACTTGCCGGCGATGGAGGAGACCATCACCCAGAAGCCCTTCTCTTTGACCACGCCGGACTTCCACAGGTTTATGGCGGAGTTGGCTTTCACGTTGAAGATCAGCGTGAATTCCTCCACGGCCTTGTCCACGGCCAGCTTGGAGCGTTCCAGGCCGGCGAAGTGCACCAGGCCGTCCACGGCGCCGAAGTCGGTTTTGATGTTCTGCATGGCCGCGGCGAAGCTCTCCGGGTTGTTGAGGTCGCAGCGGTAATAATGCACCTTTACGCCCAGGGCGCGGATGGCTTCCATGTTCTGGTGCATGTCGGCCGCGTCCTTGAGCTTGGTGAACTCGCGCTCCAGGATGGCCGGCGTCGGTTTTTCCACCGTGGCTTTTATCTCGCTCCACAGTTCCCCGGTCTTGTAAGCTTTAAGTTCTTCCGGGCTCATGGCGGTCAGGCGTTTGGCCTTGTCGCTGACGTCTATGATGTCGAGCAGCACCAGGTCGGGCTTGTGCTGTTCGGCCAGCATCCTGGCGAACATGGCCCCCAGGCCGCGGCCGCCGCCGGTTATCAGCACGTTCCGGCCCTTCAGGTCCATGGCCGGCCGGGACTTGTCCAGTACCGCGGGCTTGCCCACCAGCGTCCAGCGCTTGCCGTCGGCGTAGCCTATGGCCAGGCGCTTGTCCGAATAGAGTATCTCGTAGAAGGTCTTCTGCACTATGGTCTGGTTGGAAGAGCTGGGTTCGAAGTCCAGCATCTTCACGGCGCTGTGCTCCAGCTCCTTGCGCAGGCACAGCGTGGGGCCGTGGATGGCGCCGTAGATGGGGTCGTAGGCGTCGCGCGTCTTGTAGCCGAAGCCGCCGTCGAGCGTGGTCACTACCGCCATGAAGGTGGTGGTGCCGGGGTCCATCTTCTGCAGGCCGGCGCCCAGGTACTTGGCCGCCAGGAACAAAGGCAGGGCGTAGCGCTTGAGGTCGTCGTAAGCCGCCGTTTCCTGCGACAGGGACTTCACCATGCAGCCGGGCAGGTAGACTATGCCCTGCGTGTCCGGGTGCGCTGCCGCGAAATCCGCCAGCGCTTTCTCAAGAGCCGGGATATCGCGGAAGTCCACAGTTATGGCGTCCTTCACCTTGGTCTTGGCCGGGGTGAAGATATAGGAATCGGCGCGGTGCTTGTTGAGCTCGGCGCGGAAAGCCTTGGCCAGGTCCAGGTCTTCGGCGAATATGGCCACGGGGCGTTTAGGCGACAGTTTCTTTATGACTTCCTGTTCCACCGGGGCCTGTATTACCGCCGGCACGTGGCGGATGTGGCGCTTGGGATGTTCCAGCTTCGCCGGTTTTTCCACAGGTTTCTCGACAGGTTCGGCGGCGATGTCCATCAGTTCCGGCTGTACGGTTTTTGCGGCCTGCGCTGCGGGAGCCGGGGCTGTGGCCGGCGCCGTTTCCTCCATCACGTACTTTATGCAGTGGCGGATGGTGGGGTAATCTTTGAGCGACAGGTTTTCCTTGCGCGGGATATTGTAATGCTCGCGCATGGCTGCGAAGAGCTCGGCCTGCTTTACGGTGTCAATGCCCAGGTCGGCCTCCATGTCCAGGTCCAGCTCAAGCATGTCCTTGGGATAGCCGGTCTTGTCGGCTATCATGTTAAGTATGCTTTCCTTAACGGCTTCCTCGCTTACGTCGGAAGTTATTGGGGCGTGGTGCACGGGCGCGGCTTCGGTTTTGGGCGCGGGCACGACGTGAACTGCGGGGGCCGGCGCCGGGGCGGCGGCAGCGGATGCCGCGCCCCCCTTCTCCTCCATCACGTATTTTATGCAGTGGCGGATGGTGGGGTAATCCTTGAGGGAGAGGTTTTCCTTGCGGGGGATATTGTAATGTTCGCGCATGGCGGCAAAGAGCTCGGCCTGCTTTACGGTGTCTATGCCCAGGTCGGCCTCCATGTCCAGGTCCAGTTCCAGCATGTCCTTGGGGTAGCCGGTCTTGTCGGCTATCATGTTAAGAATGTTTTCCTTAACTGCGTCCTCGCTGACGCCGGCAGCGGCCGTGGCGTGGTGGACGGGCGTGGCGGCGGCTGGAGCGTGCTGAACCGGCGCGGGCGCGGCTTTAACCGGGGCCGGTACGGCGACGGGGGCCGGCGCGGCCACGGCCGCTACGGACCCGTCTTTCTCTTCCATCACGTACTTTATGCAGTGGCGGATGGTAGGGTAATCCTTGAGGGAGAGGTTTTCCTTGCGGGGGATATTGTAATGCTCGCGCAT
>DMXM01000018.1:58784-164898 GCA_003482905.1 Elusimicrobiota bacterium | reverse complement strand
TGGTGGACGGGCGTGGCGGCGGCCGGAGCGTGCTGAACCGGCGCGGCCTCAACCTTGGGCGCTGGCTGGGCGTGGGTTTCGGAGGTTGAACCTCCGTTGGAGGTTGAACCTCCGGTTTCCTCCATCACGTACTTTATGCAATGGCGGATGGACGGGTAATCTTTGAGCGACAGGTTTTCCTTGCGCGGGATATTGTAATGTTCGCGCATGGCTGCGAAGAGCTCGGCCTGCTTTACGGTGTCTATGCCCAGGTCGGCCTCCATGTCCAGGTCCAGTTCCAGCATGTCCTTCGGGTAGCCGGTCTTGTCGGTGATCATCCGCAGGATCTCCTGCTGAACCGCATCCTGGCTGATGCCTGCGGGCGCGGGTTTGTGTACCGGGGCCGGCACGGCCGCGCGGGCGGGCGCGGCATATGCGGCGGGCGCCGGTTTAGGTGCCGGGGCCGCGGCGACGCTGACCGGTTCTTTTGCCGGGGCCGGGGTCCTTGCGCCGGCGGTCATCTTGTCTTTTACCCGCAACGTGTTGAACACCACTTCCAGTTCCGCCGTCGGGTCGCCGGAGACCTCTTTTACCCAGCTGTTGTACCGGGCCTGGTCCTCGTAGCGGCTTTCCCCCGCTTTCCAGACGCGTTCGGTCATGGACATGGCCATGTGCGAGCCGAAGCCCGCCGCGAAGCGCAGGGCGTACTTCAGGTCGTAATGGCCGCCCTTGGAAAGATTGATGCCAGCCAGTTCGGGATCGGCTTCCTTGTAGTTGGCGATAGGCGGGATGATGCCGGTGTTCATCGCGCGTATGGCGATAACGTCCTCCAGCGAAGCGCCCATGGTGTGGCCGGTAAAGCCCTTCACGTTGGTGACCACCACTTTTTCAACGCTGGCGCCGAAGGCTTTTTTCAGGGCTTTCACTTCGGCCGAGGCGCTGCCGCCGCGGGCCGGGGTGTAGGTTTCGTGCGACATGAACATGGTGTATGGCGCCATCTCTTCTTTCTTCAGGCCGTAGATATGCTCTACCTTGGCCACGAACTTCTCCATTACGGAGGCTACGTGGTCGGTATCCAGGCGGGTGGCATGGAAGGCCGAGTTGGCGCATTCGGTAAGCAGCAGGCGGGCGAGAGGCTTCATGCCGCGGTTGCGGGTCAGGGTCTCGTCCTCTATAACCATGCCTACCGCGCCGGCGCCCACTATAAGCCCGTGGCGGCGGCGGTCGAAGGGCAGGGCAGCTTCTGAAACGTTCTCCTTGGTGGTGGCCGTGCCGCTTGCGAGGAAGCCGGGCATGGTCCATTCCTGTATGGTCTCGCTGGTGATGTCGTCGGCGGCTATGATCACAACGCGCTTGCACTTGCCGGCGCGTATCCAGGATTCGGCCACGTGCACGGACTGGGTGGTGGAGGCGCAGGCCGCGCTCATGTGGATGCTGGGCCCCTTGGCGCCCACCCACTGGGCGAACTGGGAATCCGCTATCGGGATGACTTTCAGCAGGAAGTTCTGGCTGAAGGTGTAGGGGTCCTTATTGGCCCCGGGCTGGTAGCCGGAGAATTCCTTCTGCAGCCAGGCGCGCAGGCCGGCCTTGTCGGCCTCGGTGGGCAGCTTGTCCACTATCTTGTGGTAGACCTCCCACAGCTGCTCGGCGGTGCGGCCGGCGTATTTATGGTTGAAGTAATGGGTAACTTCCTTTATCAGCGACTCGGTGACGGGGAAAGCCGATGCGAAAATAACGCCTGTTTCGGAGGCTACGGGCTCGGGCAGGGCCCATTTTTCGGGCAGATAGCTGCCGGTGGTGGTCTTCTTGTAATAATGGATCAGCGGCAGGCCGGCGTCCTTCAGCGCCAGGACTCCGGCGCCTATGGCCATTTTGAACGTCGAGTCCAGGGCTTTGGCCACGGTGTGGGGCAGGCCGAACTCGGCCTCGATGTCCAGCTGGCCGCGGCGGGCGGACAGTTTTATGGCCTGGTCCACCGAGTCTATGGCCTCTATGCTGTGGTTGCCGGTAGGGGACTTCACCACGCGGATGATGTTCTTGTTGATCTGCGCGGCGCGCCAGGCGGCGGGGATGGGCTCTATCATGTTCTTGCCGGCGAGTATCTCGTCCAGGTTGTGCTCGCGGAACAGCTTGTCCCAGGTGCCGGGCGTGCCGCCCGCTATGCCGGATACCGCTATGGGGTTGAAGTTGAAGCCGAATTTCTCGGCGAAGGAGGCTTTGTCAGCGGACAGCGCGGCCGGAGCGGAGGAGCCTGTCTGAACCGGGGAAGCCGTCTTCAGCGCCCAATTCTGATAGTAGGGATTAAAGAACTTCCCGCCGTTCTGCGGCAGCTTCCCTTCCCACTTCACGGGTATGCCCAGCGCCGTCATGTTGGCGAGCAGGTCGTTGAATTCTGTGATGCCGCCCCGCTTGGGGTGGTTGGAGGCCAGCACGGTAATGTCCGTCTTGTCCTTAAGCGTTGAGGTGGCGAAAGCGCTGAGCACGCGCTTGGGGCCGCACTCTATGAAGGTGCGTACGCCCTCGGCGTACATGCGCTCCAGCTGCCTGATGAATTCTACGGGGCTGGTCATCTGCTTGATCAGCATGTCATAGATGCCCTGCGGATCCGTGGGGAAGAAGTCCGCGGTGACGTTGGAAAGGATCTTCATGTCGGCGGGCTTGATAGGGATGTTCTGCAGAAAGTTCCGGTAGGGGCCCATGGCGGGGGCCACTATTTCGGAATGGAAGGCGTGCGACACGGGGATCTCCCCCGCTTCCACGCCCAGGCCCTTGAATATCTCCAGGGCCTGCTCCACGGCCTTGGCCTCGCCGGCTATCACGGTCTGCAGCGGGCAGTTCTTATTGGCGCAGATCACGTAGCCTTTTATCTTATTAAGCTGCTCCTGCACCCTGTCGCAGCCCCAGGCTATGGAGGCCATCTTGCCGGGGTCGGAAACCTTCACGGCGGACATTTCCTTGGCGCGGCTGGTCACGGCGCGCAGGCCGTTCTCGAAAGTGAATATGCCGGCGGCGGTGGCGGCGGCGTACTCGCCCAGGGAGTGGCCTATGGCCATGTCGGGCTGTATGCCGAATTCCCTGAACAGGCGGTACATGGCAATGTCGGCGGTCATCATGGCCGGCTGGGTCAGCTGGGTCTGTTTTATGGCCGCTTCGCGTTTGGCCAGTTCTTCCTTGCCCTCGCCGGGCTTGCTCCAGATGGCGTCGGTCAGGCGCACCCCTATCATTTTTTCCAGTATGACGTCGGCCTCGTCGAAAGTCTTCTGCACCACGTCGTACTTGGCCGCCAGGTCCCTCATCATATCCACGTACTGCGAGCCCTGGCCGGGGAACAGCAGCCCGACCTTGGCGTTATTCTTGCCGGTCTTAAAGGTGTAGACGCCTTTCAGTTTGAAATTGAGCGGCGGCGCGGTCCAGGTCTCGTCCTTGGCGTTAGCCGCCAGGAAAGCGACTTTCTCCGTTAAATCCTTCGGGGACTTGGCCACTATGGATACACCCCAGGCGGCCTTGGCCTTTGTCTGGGTGGGCTGGGCGAAGGCGGCCAGGGGGTAGGTTTCCGGCCACTTCGAAATGGTCTGGTCTACGGCGGCTTTGGCCTGCGCTATTACGTCGGCGGGGGTCGCCCCGGTGAAGGTGACGGCTTCGCCCTGTATGGCGGAGAAAGCGGCTTTGGGGTTTTCCACAACTTCCGCCTGCGCGCTGGGGAGCGCTTCGGTAGAGGCTTTGGCGTTGCGCTGGTGGCTCGGGCCGGTGTACTCTTCCATGGTCACGTGGAAGTTGGTGCCGCCGAAGCCGAACGACGAGACATTGGCGCGGCGTATGCCGTCCTTCTTCCAGGGCTCGGCCTTGTCTATAACGCGGAACAGGTTAAGGTCTATGCCTGGGTTGGGCCTCACATAATTTATCGACGTGGGCAGGGTCTTGTTGTAGAGGGCCAGGGCGGTTTTGGCTATGCTGACCGCGCCGGCGGCGGCTTTGGAATGGCCTATCTGGGATTTTACCGAGGTAAGGCCCAGTTTTTTGCCGTGGCCCATGTGCGGGCCGAACACTTCCTGCAGCACCTGCACTTCGGCGGCGTCGCCCACCTTGGTGGCCGTGCCGTGGGCTTCCACAAAATCCACGTCCGCCGGGGAGTAATCCACCCCGGCGAAGGCGTTCTCTATGGCTATCTTCTGGCCCTTGGGGTTGGGGGCGGTTATGCCCTTGCCTTTGCCGTCCGAGGAGGCGCCCACGGAGTTTATCAAAGCGTAAATCTTGTCGCCGTCCCTGACCGCGTCGGAGAGGCGCTTAAGCACGTAGACGGAGACGGCCTCGGCCATGACGAAGCCGTTGGCCCGCTCGTCGAAGGAATAGGACCCTTCGGCCGACAGCGCGCCTATCTTGCAGAATTTAACGAAGGCCGGGGGGCTCATCATCTCGTCGGCTCCCCCCGCCACCGCCATGTCGAACTTGCCGGCCCGCAGGCCCAGCACGGCGTAATCCAGCGCCGCCATGGAGGAGGCGCAGGCCGCGTCCATGGTCATGTTGGGGCCGTTGAAATTAAAAACGTTGGCTATGCGGCCGGCGGTCACGTTGGACAGTTCGCCGGGCATGGTGTCTTCGGTGATCTTGATGATGCCGTTGTCTATGCCGGCTTCGAACTCCCTTATCATCTCTTCCTGTTTCTCGCGCGGCAGCGAGGCGAAGGCGGAGGTTTTCCTGAGGAGATCCTCGTTGTAGAACTTGTAGACGCGCAGGTCGGTCATTTCCTTGCGCATAGCGCCCATGGCGTTGCCCATAACGGCGGCCACCATCTTGGGGTCGAAGGGTTTCTTGTCGTAGCCGGAGTCTTCCAGGGCCATGCGCACGGCTTCCAGGGTCATCTGCTGCAGGCGCGAGATCTGCGCGGCGCTCTGGGGCGGTATCTTGTACCTGATGGAATCGAATTTGAAGCCTTCTATGAAGCCGCCTATCTTGGAATAGGTCTTGTCCGCGGCTTTGTGGTCTTCCGAAAAATAGAGCTTCCAGTCCCAGCGGTCCGCGGGCACTTCGCCTATGCAGTTGCGGCCGTCAATCACGTTCTGCCAGAAAGCCTCCTTGTTTAGGGCTTTGGGGGCTATTATGCCGAGACCGACTATCGCTATTTTTTCATTGTTCATAATCTGTTGCGCCTCTTTTTGGCTATATTATCTATCCCGCCCCGTCAAAGGGGGTCCCTGGTTTTTAAAATTGTTATGGGTAAACGGGGTCAAAAGGTGCCGTTTAAGGATGTCATAAGGTATATATTATTAAAAACTGGAGCCGGCTGGCAATTAAAAACAGCCAAAAAGGCGGCAATAGCCTGTGGAGAGACAGGGCTCCCGGCAATATTTAGCCGCTGGCTTAATTTTTGAGGGTCATCAGGTACAGGACGCCTTTCCTGGATGAAAAGGGCGTTGAGTATTCCACCCGGTCCAGCACTTTGAACCTGGGGTCCGGTTTAAAGCCTATTACGGCCTTGTAGTCGGTCACTTTCTGCCACTCCCATTCCCCTATCATGCTGAGGGGCTTCATGGTTTTAAGGTAGGCCATGTTCTTTTCATAGCTCAGCCAGGCGTCGTAGTCGAAGCCGTTTATGATCTGGTCCGGGGAAACCCCCTCGCGCGGTTTCGCCGCCAGTTCCCATTTAGCGCGGTTCCAGGCCAGGTAATCCTTCATGCCGGCCCAACCCAGCAGGGCGCAGAAGACCAGGGCCAGACCGGCCGCCGGTTTTGAAAACCTCACTCCCCTGGCCGCGAAAACCGCCGCCACGGCGAACCAGGGCAGCAGGGTGGCGAGCAGGTACCGGTCGAAATATTTAGCGCCGATGAGCGAGACCGCCAGCTGCGCGGTAAAAGCGAGGAAGACGAAGCGCAGGGCCGGGTCGCCGGCCCGCAGCGCCAGGCTAGAGGCGCACATCAGGAGAACGGCGGCGGCTACGGAAATGACCGTGGCCAGGGTCCAGAACAGGGGGCTGGCGAACGGCCCCGAGGGCTTGAGGACGCCGCCGCCCAGCGTCAGCACGCCTATACCGGAATGGGCCAGCGTGTTTTCAAGGTACGGCAGCGGGCCGTTGAACAACGCGAAGGCGGCGATCACCGCCAGGGTCAGGCAGGCCCCGGCGGAACTGACGCGGCAGCGCAGGGCGTTGCGGGCGGAAAATTGTTTAAAACTGAACACGTAGCCGGCCGCCAGCGGCAGCAGCATCAGGCCCGTCTCCACCATAGAGGCGAAAAGGCGGTAAAGCGAGTCGTTTATAAAGCTCAGGGGTTTTGAGACATGGGCCAGCGTGGCCGCCGCCACATAATTCTCCGAGGCCCAGGTGGGGCCGTGCATCATTGTGAACCACAGCGCGTAGCCGAGCATGGCCGCGCCGGGCAGCGCCCAGACGGCCGCGAAGCTCCGCCATTTAAGGCGGCCCTGGAGCAGCAGCGCCACCGTGAAAGCCGCCGGCAGGGCCACGGCCAGCTGGCGGGTCAGGTAGGCGGCGGCGGCGCAAGCTCCCGCCAGCAACAGGGAGGCCCGGTCCCCGGGGTCTTTAATGTTCCGGACGTAGAAATAAACGGCGCCCGTCATCCAGAAAAAATAATGGATGTCGGTCATGAAGGAGTTGGCCAGTACCAGGTAAAGCGGGCTGAAGGCCAGGGTCAGCCCTGCGACTATCTTCTCCGTCGGCCCGATCTCGAACTCCTCCAGCAGCCTGACGAACATGAAGAGCGCGCCGGCGGCTATGAGCAGGTTGGCCACGCGCAGCGCGGCGAAGTTGAAGCCGAAAAGTTTGGAGCAAAGCGCTCCGGCTATTATGTGGAAGATCTGCGTGGAGGAGCCCCAGTCGCACAGGGTCAGGCGGCCGGTTTGGGCCAGGGTGCGGGCGGCCAGGGCGTAGGCCCAGTCGTCGTTGAGCGGAAAATCGAAAGCCCACGGCGCGAGCGTCGCGGCGAAAATCAAGAAAACGACAGGGACGACGTATTTTTCGTGCTTGGTCACATTCCCCCTAACCTGTTAAAAGTTTACAAAAATGATCTATGCGGCACAAGGGTTTTGGACCTTTTGCGGTTTTTATGATTTAGGCGTTTCCAGCGGCGCGGTATAATTATTATAATTATTCTCACCTTAAACAGCGTGGGAAAGGGAGCTGGCGCTATGGATACTTTGGCATTGAGCAGGCTGCAGTTCGCCCTGACGGCGATGTTCCATTTTATCTTCGTGCCGCTCACTCTTGGCCTCGGCTGGCTGACGGCCTTTTTTGAGACCCGCTACGCCAGGACCGGCGACGAGAGGTGGCTTTCCATTACGCGCTTCTGGGGCAAGCTGTTCCTTATAAATTTCGCGCTGGGCGTGGTCACCGGCCTCACCATGGAGTTCCAGTTCGGCATGAATTGGGCCGAGTATTCCAAATACGTCGGGGATATCTTCGGCGCCCCGCTGGCCATAGAGGCCACCGTGGCGTTCTTCATGGAGTCCACGTTCATCGGGGTCTGGGTGTTCGGCTGGGAAAGGCTGTCCAGGAAAGCGCACGCCGGGGCCATGTGGATAGTGGCTTTCGCCACCAATATGTCCGCGCTCTGGATACTGCTGGCCAACGGCTGGATGCAGCGGCCCGTCGGCTACGTGCTGCGCAACGGCCGCGCCGAGATGGTCGATTTCGCCGCCCTGATTACGAACCCCTACGGCTGGCTGGAATTCTTCCACACCGTCTTCGCGGGCTGGGTAATCGCCGGTTTCTTCGTAATGGGGGTTTCCGCCTGGCATCTGCTGCGCAGGAACCAGGAGGACCTGTTTAAAAGGTCTTTCGGCGCGGGGGCCGTCTTCGCCCTGGCGAGTTCCCTGCTGGTGGCCGGCGTGGGCGACCTGAGCGGCGTGAACGCCGCCAAAAACCAGCCGGCCAAGTTCGCCGCCATGGAGTCGGTCTGGGAGACGCGGACCGCCGCGCCCATGGCCCTGCTCACCATCCCGTCGCTTAGCGGCGAGGGCAACGCCGTGGAGGCGCTGAAGATCCCCTACGCGCTGTCGCTGCTGGCTTTCCATTCCCCCTCCGCCGAGGTTAAAGGCCTTAACGATTTTCTGCCCGCCGACCGCCCGCCGGTGCCGCCGGTTTTCCTGAGTTTCAGGACGATGGTGGCGCTGGGCGGGCTTTTTATTCTTTTATCGGGCGCCGGCGTCTGGCTCTGGCATAAGGACCTGCTGCAGGAATATCCGCTTTACCTGAAGGTAATGCTGTTCTCGATACCGCTGCCCTATATAGCCATTCAGCTTGGCTGGATAGTCACCGAAATGGGCCGCCAGCCCTGGGCCGTCTACGGCCTGATGCGCACGGCGGAGGGCGTCACAAAAACCGTCAGCACCGGCCAGGTCTGGATGTCCCTCATCGGGTTTACGTTGTTCTACTCCGCGCTGGGAATAGTCGATATCTGGTTACTCGCTAAATACGCCAAGAAAGGAATGGAGGGGTAGCGGCATGACACGGGACCAGAACGCAAAAACAGCGTCGCGCACACCGTGCGCGCGCTTCCCCGTCTCAGGCTCGGCGCTTACGCAAGCCTCGCCTTCCGACAGGGTTTTGCTAACCTGGTCCCGCGCCATGCCTTCTCAGGTGTAAAAAGTGTAAAGGAAAAATATGGATTACGCTAAGGTTTGGTTTGTGCTGTGGGCGGTGTTGTGGACGGGGTACTTCGCGCTCGACGGGTTCGACCTGGGCGTGGGCTTCTCCGGCTGGCTGGCGGCCGACGGCGAAGAGGAGATAAGGAACGTTTTTTCCTCCATCGGGCCTTTCTGGGACGGCAACGAGGTCTGGCTGGTGACCGCCGGCGGGGCCACCTTCGCGGCTTTCCCCGCCGTGTACGCCGGCCTGTTCAGCTGGCTCTATCCCGCTCTCTTACTTATACTTTTCTCGCTCATAGCGCGTGGCGTTTCGCTGGAATTCAGGGGCAAACTGCAGTCCCCCGCCTGGAAGTCTTTCTGGGCCGGGTCCGCCGCGGTTTCCAGTTTCCTGGCGGCCTTACTGTTCGGCGTGGCTTTCGGCAACCTGTTCCGCGGGCTGGAAATAAACGCCGGCGGCTACAACGGCACTTTCGTCGGGCTGCTGAACCCCTACGCGCTGCTTACCGGCGCGCTCTTCTGCGCCTTCTTTTTCTTCCACGGCCAGCTCTGGCTTGCTTTCAAGACGGCCGGGCCCGTGGCCGCGCGCGCCGGGCGGCTGGCCTCAAAAGGCTGGTATGGCCTGGCGCTTCTGCTGGCGCTGTTCCTGGCGGCAAGCTGGCTGAGTACCGGCCTTTCCGGCAATTTCATCGTGCGTAAATATCTATTGGTCCTGCCGCTGGGGCTGGCAGCGGCGCTGTCGGCCGCTAAAATACTCCTGGCGCGTGGCCTGCCGGGCAGGGCCTTCCTGGCTTCTTTCGCCTCCATCGTCTTGTTCTCTCTCAGCGGCTTCGCCGGCCTTTACCCGGACCTGCTGGCTTCCCGGGTGGACCCAGCTTTCAGCCTCACGGTTTACAACTCCTCCTCCAGCGCGTATACGCTGAGGCTCATGGCCGCGGTGGCGCTGGTTTTCCTTCCCGCGGCTATCGGCTGCCAGGTCTGGGTGTACCGGCTTTTCCGGGCGCCGCTGAGCGCCGCCGAACTTAAAAAAAGCGGAATGTACTGACAGTTACTTGAAAACGGGCCGCTTTTTGCTAATATAATACTATCATGAATATTAAATTCTGGGGGGCGCGCGGGTCCATTCCCGTTTCCGGCAAGCAGTATGTGAAGTACGGGGGCAGTACCACGTGCGTGGAAGTACGCTCCAAAAAGAACGAACTGATCATAGTGGACGCCGGGTCCGGGATACGGCTGCTAGGCAAAGAGCTTATCAGGAATTCCCATAACAATTTCAACATGCTGTTCACCCATTCCCACTGGGACCACGTGCTGGGCTTTCCGTTCTTCGCGCCCATCTACAATAAAAAGACCCGCATAAAGATACGGGGCTGTTCCTTTTCTTCGGATTCGGTGCGCGAGATAATCGCCAAGACCATGCAGCCGCCGGGCTTCCCGGTGAAGTTCGAGGAGATCTCCGCCCGTTTCGAGTTCGACTCGCTCTGCAGCAGCGGCTGCGATATAGGCGGCATGCAGGTGCTGCCCATAGAGCTGAGCCACCCCAATAACGGCCTGGGCTACAAGTTCTGCGAGGACGGAAAAACTTTCGTCTTGCTGACGGACAACGAGCTGGGCTTCGTACACCCTGGCGGCAAGACCGTGGAGGACTACGTCGCCTTTTCGCGCGGCGCCGACCTGCTGGTGCACGACGCCGACTACACGGACGAAGAGTATCCCCGGCGCAGGACCTGGGGACATTCCACCTGGCGGCAGGCCCTGGACATGGCCCTTAAGTCCGGGGTCCGGGCGCTGGGTCTTTTCCACCACAATCAGGACAGGTACGACCGCGAGCTGGACAGGATAGTGGCGGAGTGCGGACGCCGGGCGCGCAAGGCCGGTTCGAAGATGAAATGCTTCGCTGTCAGGGAAGGCCAGGAAGTAAAACTCTAAACTGGACGGAAATATGCCTAAATTCAACTTTTATTCAGCCTGGATGGACCCGGTGTTCTACTTGTGGGCCGCGGCCGGCGCCGCCGCGCTCTTCACGCTGGTCTACTCTATACGCAGGTATCTGGAGATCAAGAACGGCAGCGTTTTCGAGGAGGAAACGGCTCCGGAGGCGCCGGCCGACCCGGACCTGCTGCCGCCGGTGGCCGAACAGCCCGAGCTGCCCGAACCCGCGGCCCCGGAGCCTTCCCGCATGGAGCGCCAGATGGACGCGGGGGCCGGCGCTAACCGCGCCGAGACTTTCGTGCGCGGCATCTACGAGGGTATTTCCGGGCTGGACGCCCGCCTGCGGGGAATAGAGTCCATTCTGGCCAAGAGCCGTCTGAAAAGCGATTTTACCATCAAGTTCCTGGAAGATATGCTGGTCGACATAGACTCCCTGGATAAGCCCAAGCTGAAGGGCAGGATAGAGTACCTCCTTTCGGACCTCAAAAAGTAAAACAGTGAAAAAGTTCCCCGTCATACTGCTCGCCTTTATTCTCGGCGCGGGCCGGTCTTACGGCGGTTTTTTTCCCGACAACGCCTTTACCGACGACGCCAGAGGCCTGGCCGGGGCCCAGTTCCTTAAGGTGCCCCCCTCCGCGCGCTTCGCCGCCCTGGGCGGCAGCGGGCTGGCGCTCAGGGGCGCCGACTCCTTTTTCCTCAACCCCGCAGGCGCCTGCGCGCCGGCGGCCGGCGGCCGTGCGGTTTCGGTTTCCTACGAGGCGCTGCTCGAAGGGGCTTCCCGCACCGGGCTCGTGCTTTCCAACGGTACCGCCTCCGGGGTCTTTTCCGCGGGCATCCTCTACCACGGCGCTTCCCCGGGCGAGGAGCTGGACGGGGCCGGCAGCGGCGCCGGGGACGCTATCCCCGCTTACGACGCCGCCGTCGGCGCGGGCTGGGCGCGCAGTTTCGGCCTCCTCGATTTCGGCGTGAATCTCAAATATATCAAGTCCCGTCTGGCCGAAGCGTCGGGGAGTTCGGCCGCCCTGGACGCCGGGTTCATCTTCAGGGAGGCCGCCCCCTCCCGCACCGAGCTGGCCCTTATGGTCAGGAATTTCGGGCCGCCGCTCAAGCTTGGGAGCGAAAAAGACCCGCTGCCTTTTGAATTGGGCGGCGGGCTGCGGTGGAAGTATACGCCGGAATTCAACATCTTCATGGAAGGCAGGCTGCCCTGTGACCACGCCCCTTACCTGGCTTTCGCCGGGGAGTGGTACCTGCCTTACGCGGCGGCGTCCGGCGTGTCCCTGCGCGCCGGGATGAACTTCAGGAATTACGACGACCACGGTTTCCTGGGGGCTTTCGCCGGCGGCTTCGGGCTCAAGTTCGGAAATCTTTTGTTCGACTACGCCTTCGCGCCTTACGGTGAGCTGGGCGCCGCGCACCGCATGACGGCCGGCTGGGCCTGGGGCGCCGGCGCGGCCGCTCCCCCCGCCAGGAAAACCGCCGCGCTTCCGGCGCGCGCCTCTAAGCTCGCCGTGGCCGCGTTCTCGGCGGAGAGCGGCGTTACCGAGACCGAAGCGGCGGTGCTGCGCAACCTGACGGAATCAGAGCTGGTGAAAACCGGGCGCTTCAGGCCGGTGGAGAGGGAGAAGCTGGATTTTATATTGGCGGAGAAAAGATTGGCCTATGCCGGGCTTTCCGAAGCGGCGGCCGCGGCCGAGCTGGCTAAACTTTCGGGCGCGGAGCTCGCCGTCTTCGGGCTCGTTTCCAGGAATAAAAACGGGTATGTCGTAACGGCCCGCCTTGTGGACGCGGCGTCGGGGGAAATACTGCTTTCGGAGTCCGTCCCGGTCGCCGAGGATTACCTTTTCAGGGACGCGGCGCGCCGCCTAGCCGCGGCGCTGTCTTCCAGATAACCTGTCCCGCTCCAGGTATTTTATCCGCAGGGCGTTCTTTACCGACGGCCCCAGTTTTTCGGCTTCCCGCGCGGCTTCCAGTGCCCGCCGGGTTTTCCCCATTTTTTCGTAGACCTCGCTGAGGCGTTCGTAGTAGGCGCCGTTGGCGGGGTCTTTGGTTATGTTCCATTCCAGGGCCAGGGCCTCGTCGCGCAGGCGCTTCCAACTCAACACCGCGCGCGTTTTGTAAACGGTTTCCTTGTACAGGCCGAACCCCGCCAGGCCCGTTACCAGCAGCAGGTCGTATAAGAAAGCCGAGCGGGGCCAGCGTATGATCACTATGATATTGGAAATGTAAACGAATATAAGGGAGAAGGCCCCTACCAGGAACGCGTCGGCGAAAGAGATAGTGCCATGCATGAAGGTCTTGTCTTCGCGCTCGATCACCCACACCAGCGCCCAGGCCCAGGCCAGGGCGAAAACTGTGCAGTAGACTATGATCCAAAGCAGCACGGGTTATTCCCCCTTCCGCAGCAGGGCGATGCGCGCCGCCGCTTCTCCGGCGCCGATAGCGGTCCTCGCCAGAACAAGTCTTCTTCCGGGCAGAGACCTTCGCGCGGCTTCCAGAAAACCCGTTCTGAAACGGTCGTCCTCCATCAGCCCCCCGGCCAGCGCCGCTTTTATGTCCCCCCGGCTCCGGCCCGCGGCGCATTTAAGAAGCCCGGCAAGTTCATGCTGGGCGGCCGCGGTCATAACCGAGCAGGCTTTATCGCCGCGCGCGGCGCGGGCCAGCGCTTTTTTGGCGTAAGCCGCGCAGCGTCCGTGCCCCATGTCCCCGGCTTCCCCCAGGCGGCCGAGCATTTTAAGGTATTGACGGCCCAGCCAGCGCCCGGAGCCGGGGTCGCCGGAGGGCGGGTTAAAGCCGCCGGTCTTTTTAAAGCCGCGCGTACCGCCGCTGAGGACCACCGCCCCGGTTCCGGCTATGAGCAGGTGCCCGGCCTTCCCCCCGAAAGCGGCGAAGTGCGCCGCCTCCGCGTCGGAGATCACGTCCACCAGGTTCAGCTTGCCGGCCAGCGCCTTGAACAGGAAAGGTTTTTTCCATTTGCGGCTGAAAGCGCCGCGCGTCGCTATTACCAGCGGGGCAGCGCGGCCTCCCGGCCAGCGCGCCAACCGCGCCGCCAGGGCCTTTGGCAGGGTCTTGAGCGGCTCCGTCCTGAAGCGCAGGGTCTTCACAGGGCGCAGGCGCGCGTCTATGGCGGCAACCCTGGTCCAGGTGCCGCCCCTGTCCACGCCTATGGCGGCTATCTGGTTCTTTCCCTTTATGTTCATGATGCCTGGGTCATATAACTTCCGGTCTTGCGGCGGCGCGCGCTTATTGACGACGGGGATGCTAAATGATAACATATAACTGTACCATCAGTCCTTTATGATAAGACAGTCAGACGGCTTAAGCCTTTCAGCCATAATAAAACCCGAAAACGTGATTTTCCTGGACGGGAAGCCTACCAAGGAAGAGGCCGTCCTCCGCCTCACCGAAGCCATCTTCCCGCAGGTAGACGGCATAATAAGCCGCAAGGCCCTGTTCGACCGCGTGGCCGAGGTGGAGAAGCTCAACCCGGTACTGGAGAGCGGCTTTTATATTCCGCACGCCAAATTCCCGGAGCTGGACGGTTTTTACGCCGTGCTGGGCATTCTCCCCGAGGGGTTTACCGACCCGGCCACCGGCCTTAAAGTAAAAGCCCTTCTTCTGCTGCTGTCCCCCCACCGCCCCGAATTCTTTCAGCGCCACCTGAACATGCTGTCGCTGCTCAGCCAGACCTTCCAGCCCGAGCTGATAGAAAAACTCGCCGTTCAGAAGGTTCCTTCCGCCGCCGCGGCGCTCGTTACTGGTAAATAGGTCTTTTGGCTTCCCGCCGCTTTCCGCCGCCGGCCATAAACATATATAATTAATATAATGGTCCCTAATCCCAAATTTAAGCAGGTTTTTGTCCTGAGCACGGCCATGCTCAGTTTTATTTCCTTCTGGAAGGCCGCTTCCATAGTGCTTTGCGACTTCGGTTCCAGCGCCTACTACGCGGGCGGAATAGCCATGAACGCCTTCGGCCCGGCCTTCCCATGGTTCATCATGGGGGTAATGCTGTTTTCCGGGCTGATGCTCGGGGTTTACACCGAGTCCTGCATAATGTTCGTGCGCGGCGGGGTGTACGTGGTGGTGCGCGAGGCCATGGGTAAGGTAATGGCCAAGCTTTCCGTTTCCGCGCTTATCTTCGATTATACGCTTACGGGGCCGATAAGTTCGGTCACCGCCGGGCTATATCTGGGCGGCCTGCTCGAGAATATCATGCCGCTGCTGCATATCAACTGGCATGTGCCGGGTCGGGCCTTCGCCGTTATTTTTGCGGTTATCGTCACGGCTTATTTCTGGCGCGAGAACATCCGCGGGATCGAAGAATCGGCGGACAATAACCTTAAGATAATAAGCTTCGTGGCCGTGGTGGCGGTGGTGATCATCGTCTGGTCCGGGATCACGCTTTACTACAGGGGCTTCACCCTGCCCCCCTTCAAGCCGGTTTTCAGCGAAGAGGCCCTGGGCTGGACCGTGCATTTCCCCTGGATAAAGACCGTAGGCCTGGTAGGGCTTATTATGGCTTTCGGCCATTCTATCCTGGCGCTCTCCGGTCTTGAAACCCTGTCCCAGGTTTACCGCGAGATAGAGGACCCCAAAGTAGCGAACCTCAAGAAAACCGTAGTGACTATTTTCCTATTCAGCGTTTTTTTTACCGGCCTTCTGACTTTTATCTCCGCGTTGATAATCCCAGGAGACCTGATAGCCGGAAAATACGCCGACAACCTGCTCAGCGGCCTTGCGATGGAGCTTAATGGTCCTTACTGGGCGCGCCTTCTCATGCAGATCGCCGTTGTTCTTTCGGGAACCCTGATGCTGGTCGGCGCGGTCAACACTTCTTTTGTCGGGTCCAACGGCGTGCTCAATCGCGTGGCCGACGACGGCATACTGCACGACTGGTTCCGCCACCTGCACAAGAAGTACGGCACCACCCACCGCCTGATCAACATCGTCGCCATAACGCAGATACTTATCATCCTTATCTCAGGCGGCAATATCTTTCTGCTCGGAGAGGCCTATGCGTTCGGCGTGCTCACCAGTATGACCTTCAACACGGTCTCTATGGTGATTCTCCGCTTTAAACGCCGTGACGACGAGCGGGAATGGATGTTCCCTTTTAATATCAGGATAGACAACGTATATGTTCCCGTCGGTATGGTAGCGGTACTGATGATACTGCTCGCTGTTACCGGTATGAACATGCTCACCAAGAAAGTAGCCACCATAGGCGGCGTGGTTTTCACCATGACATTCTTTACTATCTTCCAGATCTCGGAGAAAATGAACGAGAAGAAGGCCCGTTTTTACGCCCCGGACGAGGATAACGACGAGAAAATGAACCTGCGCCGTGAGGCGGACATCCACACGGTGGTGCCGGAGCTTACCAAGGCGCGCCGCATCCTGGTGCCGGTGCGCAACCCCAATAACCTGGTGCACCTGGCCTCGGTGCTGGAAACGGTGGAGGACGAGGATACGGATATAATCGTTCTGAGCGCGAAGATATCCAAAGGTATACAGTCCGGCGGCGAGACCATGTCCGACGAGGATAAGGAAGTCTTCAGCGCCGTGGTGCTGCTGGCGGAGAAATACGGCAAAACCGTCAAGCCCATTTTTGTTTTTTCCAACGATCCGTTCTATTCCATGGCGCAGGTGGCCCAGGCCGCCGGGGCCGACGAAATAGTTATGGGCGTGTCCGGTTCCACCGGCGCGGAAATACAGCTTGAGCGCCTGGCGATGGCCTGGGGAATGCTTAAGAAACCGGACGCGCCGGCCAAGCCGGTGCTGGCCAAAGTGGTGTGGGAAGGCAGGCAGATGACGTACCAGTTGAGCTGAAATTTATCCGGGGGAAATATGGCCATAAGAAGGATATGCAAATACGGGGAGAGGATATTGGAGAAGAAGACCCGCAAGGTCGACTTCTCGGAGATAAAGAAAGACCTCCCCGTCCTGATCGCGGACATGTTCGACACGATGGACGCCGTGGGCGGCGCCGGGCTGGCGGCCAACCAGATAGGGGTGGACCTGCGCCTCGCCGTAATTAAGATACAGCGGGAAGGCGAGGAGCCCCTCAGCATAGTGATCATAAACCCGGAGATAGTGGAGCGGTCCGGCAGCATGAACGAGGAGGAGGGCTGTCTCTCCTTCCCCGGCCTTTTCGCCAAAGTGAAGCGCGCGGCCAAGGTGAAGGTGCGCGCCCTCAACGAGAAAGGCCTGCCGATAGAAATAAACGCCGAGGGCCTTTTCGCCAGGGCCCTGCAGCACGAGCTGGACCATCTCGACGGGATAGTATTCATAGACCGCCTGCCGCTGATGTCGCGCCTGAAGCTTAAGCCCGCCCTGATGAAGCTGAAGCCCCGCTGGAAAAAATTGGACGAAAGCAAAATGAGGCCTCTGTAGCCAGCGGAGCCCGCGTGCCTGGCCCAACAATGAAGAAACTCAGGATAGTTTTCCTCGGAACGCCGGATATCGCCTGCGGCTTTCTCAGCCGCCTCGCCGGCGCCGGGCACGAGGTGGTAGGGGTGATCTCCCAGCCGGACCGGCCGGTGGGCCGGGGGCTCAAGATCTGCTGCTCCCCGGTCAACGCGCTGGCCGCGGAGCTGTGTCTGAACGCTTTTAAGCCGGCCTCCAAGCCCGAACTTCACTCCGTGATCTATGGCCTTAAGCCGGACCTGGCCGTGGTAGTGGCCTACGGCCGCCTTATACCGGAAGCTACGCTGGCGCTGGCCGGGGAGGGGTTCCTTAACGTGCACTTCTCGCTGCTGCCCAAGTACCGCGGCGCCGCCCCCGTGCAGTGGGCGCTCCTCAACGGAGAAAAGACTACCGGGGTAACGCTTTTCTGGCTCGACAAGGGGATGGACACTGGTCCTGTTTTCATGAAGCGCGAGGAGCCCGTGCTGGAAACCGACGACGCGGCTTCGCTTTTCTCCCGCCTTTCGGCCGCCGGCGCGGACCTGCTGGAGGAGGGCGTGCGCAAAATAGCCGCCGGGGAAATTACCAGGGAGCCGCAGGCCGGCGAGTCCTCAATGGCGCCCAAGCTGACACCCGCCGACTCCGTGCTGGATTTCTCCCTCCCCGCGGCGGCGCTCTTCAACCGGGTGAGAGGGCTAGCCTGCGGGCCCAGGGCGCGCTTTAACCTGGTTCTCCCGGACCGCAAGGTGGCGGTGCAGGTGCTGGCGGCCGCCCTGCCGCCGGGGCCGGTGGGCGGCTCGGCCGCCGGCGCCGTGCTCTCCGTTGAGCCGGGCGGCGGGTTTGTTGTAAAATGTGGCGTCGGGGGGCTGCTGGTTAAAACCGTGAAGCCCGAGGGAAAACAGGCAATGGCGGGCGCGGCTTTTCTGAACGGGCTGCGGCTTAAGCCGGGGGACATCCTGCAATGAGTATAAAGGAGCGGCTTGTGGGAATAAAAGAGTTTTATGAACGTCATTTTTCTTCCTCCGACGAGAGGATCATCAGCCCCGGCTTCGTGCTGCGCGTGGGCGGGGTGGGGTTCGCCTTGTTCTTCCTCACCTATTTCCTGTTCTCCTGGACCATGGAAACGGTCATCCATAACCGCAAAGAAGTGCTGGTGCCGGACATCTCCGGCAAATCCTCGGTGACCGCCCTCCAGGCCCTCTCCGAAAATAACCTGGCCATGAAGATAGAGGGTTATGACTTCAACGAGGCGGTGCCGATAGGCACCGTGCTCAGGCAGGTGCCCGACGCCGGCTCCACGGTGCGCGAGGGCAAGATAGTGCGCGTGGTCTTCAGCCAGGGCGGCGAGTCCGTCTTTACCCCCAACCTTATAGGCTTGCCGTTAAGGAACGCCGAGCTGCTGCTGCGCCAGCGCCAGCTGGTGCTGGGCGAGGTCAGCGAATCCTATTCCCTCAAGGCCGAAAAGGGCACCGTGCTGTCGCAGGACCCGAAGCCGGAACTGAGCGTTTCCAAGAACACCATGGTGCAGGTGGCCGTCTCCGCCGGGCTTCCCCCGGCCGGCATCGTGATGATGCCCGACTTCCGCCAGAAGAAGAACGAGGACGCGCAGCAATGGGCCGCCCAGAACGGCATGAGCCTTTCCATCAGCGAGGACGCCGCCTCCCTGTTCCCCGGAGGCACCATAATAGACCAGAGCCCCGTCCCGGATACGGTGGTTTCCGCCGAGTCCAGGATAACCCTGACGGTGAGCTCGCGTAAAGGTTCCGCGGCCGGCTCGGAAAAAGAATTCCGGGTGCACTACGAGGTGTCGCAGAGCGGCGCCCAGCGGCACATACGGGTGGTGGCCCTGGGCAAGAGCGGGGACAGGGAGATCTTCAACGGCCTGCGCGACCCCGGCTCTAAAATAGATCTTTCCGTCCCTTACGGCGGCGCCGAGAAGATCCGCATTTTCGTCAACGGCATCCTTGTAGAGGAAAGGCCGGTGAAATGAGGAAAGCCGCTTTTCCCCTCCCGTCCGGCCGCGCGGCCCTGGTGCCGTCGGTCCTGGCCGCAGATTTCTCCTGCCTGAAAGGAAGCCTGGCCCCGTTGCGCAAGCTGGCGGATTGGCTGCAGGTTGACGTGATGGACGGCCACTTCGTTCCCAACCTTAGTTTCGGGCCCGGCATCGCGGCGGCGGTGGCGGAGGCCTCCGGCCTGCCGGTGGACGCCCACCTGATGGTGGAGGAGCCGGGCCGCTTCCTGGACGCTTTCGCGGCGGCGGGCGCCGGCCTTATCACCGTCCACGCCGAGGCGCGGGGCGCCGGGGCGTGCGTGAAAAAGATAAAAAAAATGGGGCTGAAGGCCGGGCTGGCGCTGCGCCCGAAAACCCCGCTTAAAAATATAATTCCTTTCCTCGGCAGCCTCGACCTTGTCCTTATAATGACGGTGGAGCCTGGTTTCGGGGGGCAGGCGTTCATGCCCGAAATGCTGCCCAAGGTGGAAGCCGCCCGGGCGCTCATAACCGGGGCCGGCCGGCCCGTCTGGCTGCAGGTGGACGGCGGCATAAACGCCGCCACCGCCCGGCTGGCCGCCCGCGCCGGCGCGGATTCCCTGGTGATCGGGAGCGCGCTTTTTAAGGCGCGCAGCCCCGCCGCTTTCCTGCGCGGCCTCAGGGGCGGGGTCTGACATGGCCAAGAAAATACTTGTGGTGGAGGACGAGGCCCTTATAGCCAACGTCCTTTCCATCCGCCTGACCGGCCTGGGGTATAAGGTGGTAACCGCTTACGACGGGGAAGAGGGCCTCGCCGCCGTAAAAAAAGAAAAGCCGGACCTGGTCATCCTCGACATCGGCCTGCCCAGGATAGACGGCACCACGCTTTGCGAACTGATAAAAGCCGGCGCCGCCACCAAAGATATCCGCGTTATAATGCTTACCGGCAAGCGCCTGATGGGCGACATGGAGAACGCCTTTTCCGCCGGCGCCGATTTTTATATCAACAAGCCCTACGAGTGGCCGCGCCTGCTGGGGCATATACAGAAGTTGATAGGCTAGCCCCGAATATAATATAATAAACGTTCACGCCGCCCCGCCAGAAGCGGGCGCGTGCCGGATTTTTTTCGGCACCCCAAGGAGGATACTATGGCAGTTGTTCTTAGGCTTCAGAGAATCGGCAAACGCACCCAGCCGCACTACCGGATAGTCGCTATCGAGAAATCGAGCGGCCCCCACGGCGAGCCGCTGGAAGTTATCGGCCACTACAATCCCAAGGCCGAGAAAGACAAAGAAAAGGTTTCCATAAAGACGGACAAGCTCGACCGCTGGGTTAAGAACGGCGCCAAGGCTTCCGAGACCGTCAGCTCTCTCATAAAAAAGGTGCGCAAGGCCGAGAAGGCCGCCGTCGCGCCTAAGTAAGCGCCAGGGGCGCCAAATATTATGAAAGACGTACTCATGTACATCATCGGCTCGCTGGTGGAAAACCCCCAGGCCGTTAAAGTCGGGGTCGCCGAAGACGGCGATATCGTCCGCTTCAAGCTGGAAGTGGCGTCCTCCGACCGCGGCAAGGTCATAGGCAAGGAAGGGCGCGTGGTTAAATCCATCCGCACCGTGCTGCAGACCGCCGCGGCCAGGCAGAACAAGAAAGTCTACCTGGATATAGACTAATTGCGACTATGCGCGTAGACGCGGTCACGCTTTTCCCCGGCATGATAGACGCGCCGCTTTCGGAAAGCATCGTGGGCCGCGCGCGCGCCGAGGGCTATCTGGAGCTGGGCTTCGTTAACCCGCGGGATTTCACCGAGGACCGGCACCGCACCGTGGACGACAAGCCCTACGGCGGCGGCACCGGGATGCTGATGATGGCCGAGCCGGTTTACCGGGCCGTCAAAAAAGTCAGGAAGAAAGGGTCGTTCGTGATCCTCCTGACGCCCAAAGGCAGGAAGTTCGACCAGGCGGCCGCCCTCGAACTGGCCAAAAAGAAGCACCTGATCTTTATCTGCGGCCATTACGAGGGGATAGACGAGCGGATAGTTCCGCTGGCCGACCTGGAGCTGTCCATAGGCGACTACGTGCTGACCGGCGGCGAGCCCGCCGCGGTGGCCGTGATAGACGCGGTGACCAGGCTTATCCCCGGCGTGCTCCGGAAAAGCGACGCCACCGTGAACGAGACTTTCACCGGCGGCCTGCTGGAAGCCCCGCATTACACCAGGCCCGCGGTCTGGCGCGGGAAAAAAGTGCCGCCGGCCCTGCTGAGCGGCAACCACAAGCTGATAGCCGAGTGGCGCGCTGCGATGGCCGCGGAACTTACCGGGGCCGCCCGGCCGGACCTGTCGGGCGTCCGGCCGGTAAAGAAAGCGGCGAGGAAAGCCGCCAAATAGATTTTGTTTCAACTTACAAGAAAGTGTCGGCAACGACATTGCGGGCATAGTCCACGAGGAGGCAGTATGATGAACATAGCTAACTACCTGGGAATCAAGAAGGATAAATTCAATTTCCAGTCAGGCGACACCGTTAAAGTCCACACCAAAGTGGTAGAAGGCGACAGCGAGCGCATCCAGATCTTCGACGGCGTGGTTATCTCCCGCCGCGGCAGCGGTATTTCCGAGAGCTTTACCGTGCGCAAGATCTCCTACGGCGTGGGCGTCGAGAGGGTGTTCCCCCTCCATTCCCCCCGCATCGAGAAGATCGAGGTGGTCAAGACCGGCAAGGTCCGCCGCTCCAAGATCTATTATCTCCGCGGTCTCTCCGGCAAAGCCGCCAGGCTCAACGAAGTGGACAAGGAATTAGCCGCCTCCGTCCCCCAGACGGAACCGGCCAAGACCGAGCCCGCCGCCGGCAAATAAACCGGCCGCTTCCCCGTCCGCAACTGGCGGACGGGGCTGTAAAGGCGGGTAAAATCAACCGTGCCCCTCTGCAGATTCGACACAGCTGTCCTTGAAACCAGAAAACCGGCCATCCTCGTAGGCGTAGACGAAGCCGGGCGCGGGCCTTTGGCGGGGCCGGTCACGGCCTGCGCGGCCTGGGTCCCGGTTTCGGCCCACCCCCTTCTGGCTGCCGTAGTGAACGACAGCAAAAAACTTTCCCCTCTTAAGCGTTCTCAGGCTTTGCGGCTTATGCTGGACAGCGGCGTCCGCTTCGGCTTCGGTTTCGCCGGTCCCGCCGAGATAGACCGCGTCAACATCCTTGAGGCCACTTTTAACGCCATGGGAGCCGCCGTCAGGCGGCTTCTTTCTTATACGGGGACCGCCCCGGCCTCCGCGCTGCTGCTGGTGGACGGACCGCACAGGATAAAGCGCCTGGAAGGCGTGGCGCAGGAGCCCTTAGTGGACGGCGACGCAAGATCCATTTCTATAGCCGCCGCCAGCATTTATGCCAAAGTGATACGCGACCGCTGGATGCTGGTTCTGGACCGGCGCCACCCGGGCTACGGCCTGGCCGGGCATAAGGGCTACGGCACCGCCGCGCATCTGGAGGCGCTGCTGCGCCTGGGGCCCTCAGCCGAGCACAGGCTGAGCTTTGCGCCGGTAAGGCTGGCCGCCGGGAGCGCGCGGTGAACGACAAGGGCGCCAGGTACGAGCAGCAGGCCGCCAATCTTTTAAAGGCGGGCGGTTTCGAGATACTGGACAGGAACTGGGCTACCCCCATGGGCGAACTGGATATTGTGGCGAGGAAGGACGGCACGGTGATTTTTGTGGAAGTGCGGGCCCGGTCCAACCCGGCCTACGGCACCCCGGCCGAAAGCGTGACGCCTGCCAAGCGGGCGAAAATAATCAGAACGGCCATGGCCTATATAAAGGCCCGCCGCGTACAGGCGGAAAGTTTCAGGTTCGACGTGATAGGCATAGTCCCGGGCGCGGAGCCCGAGCATATAGAGGACGCCTTCAGCGCGGACGGTTTCGGTTTTTGACGACCCAAGGAGACAACATGGAAGAAATACTTGCGAGCGTAGAAAAAACCGCCGGCTGGCTCAGGAAGATCGCCGCCGGTTTCAAGCCGCAGACCGCCATTATCTCGGGCTCAGGGCTGGGCAACTCCCTCCCCCGTCTCGAAGACAAGGTTTCCGTCTCTTATAAAGATATCCCCGGTTTCCCCGCCACCACGGTGAAGGGCCACGCCGGGGAGATGGTTTTCGGGCGCATGGGCGGCCGCGACGTGGTAATGATGCGCGGGCGCTTCCATTATTACGAGGGCAGGCCGCTCAGCTTTATAGCTTTCCCCATAAGGGTGCTGGCCGCGCTGGGCGTAAAGGACCTGCTGCTTACCGCCGCCGTGGGGTCGCTTAAGCCGGCGCTCAAGCCCGGCGACATGATCATACTGCGCGACCACATCAACCTGATGGGTTCCAACCCGCTGATGGGAAATTACCATGAGGCCTTCGGCGCCATGTTCCCGGACATGAACGAGCCTTACGATAAGGCTTTGCGCCGCGAGGCCATGAAGCTGGCCCGCAAGCTGAAGATCCGCGCCCGCGAGGGCGTCTATACCGCCGTCACCGGCCCCTCTTACGAGACGCCGGCCGAGGTTAAAATGTACCGGCTGCTCGGCGGGGACATAGCCGGTATGTCGGTTGCCCCAGAAACCATTGCCGCGCGCCAGCTGAAAATGCGCGTGGCCGGGCTCTGCTGGATCTCCAATTTTACCAGCGGCATTTCTAAGACCACGCTTACGCACGAGGAAGTCCTGGCGCTGGGCGAGAGCGTCTCCGAAAAAATGCGGGCCCTGCTGGAAGGCCTGCTTAAGTCAAAGGCGGTATAAACAATGAGAATGCTCGATCTGCTGCTCAAGAAACGTTCCGGCCTGGAGATGGCTCCCGCCGAGCTCGAATTCATAGCTATGGGCGCCGCCGACGGCTCCATCCCCGATTATCAGCTTTCTTCCTGGCTGATGGCCGCCTTTCTTAACGGCCTGACGCCCAAGGAAACGGCCGCTTTTACCAGGGCCATGGCGCTCTCCGGCAAAAAGCTGGACCTGTCGTCGATAAAAGGCGTGAAGGTGGACAAGCATTCCACCGGCGGGGTGGGCGACGGCGTCTCCATAGCCCTGGCCCCGGTGGCCGCGGCGGCCGGCGTGGTGGTGCCCATGATGAGCGGGCGCGGACTGGGCCATACCGGCGGCACGCTGGATAAACTGGAGGCCATGAAAGGCTTCAAGGTGCGCCTTGAGCCGTCCTACATAGTGCGGCAGCTGAAGGCCACGGGCCTTTCCATGTTCGGCCAGACGGCCGAGCTGGCCCCCAGCGACAAGAAACTTTACGCCCTGCGCGACGCCAGCTGCACAGTAGAGGCCCTGCCGCTGATAGTGGCCAGCATCCTTTCCAAGAAATACGCCGAGGATATCACCGGCCTGGTGATGGACGTGAAGTACGGCTCCGGGGCTTTCCTGAAGGATTTTAAGAAGAGCCGCGAACTGGCCGTGGCGCTTATGAACACCTCCAAGCTGCTGGGCATGCGCTGCGTGGCCGTGATGACGGCCATGAACGAACCTTTGGGCGTGGCCATAGGCAACGGCATAGAGACGTCCCAGTCGATAAAGATATTGGCCGGGGAAAAAGGCCCGGAGGATTTTACGCGGGTGCTTGAAGTGCTGGCCGGCTGGATGATCTACCTGGGCGGCAAGGCGCGCTCCGCCGCCGAGGGCGAGGAAAAGGCCCGCGCGGTCATAGCCGACGGCAGCGCCCTTGAGAAATACCGGCTTATGGTCAAGTGGCAGGGCGGCGACCCCCGCGTGGCCGCGGACCCGGACCGCTTTATGCCCAAGGCCAGGCTGGTCAAAGAGATCAAGGCCGCCAAGGCCGGTTTCCTTACGGCCATGGAGGCCCGCACGGTGGGCTTTGCCAGCGTGGCGCTGGGCGCCGGCCGCGCCAGGGCCGAGGACGCCGTGGACTTCGGCGCGGGTTTTATTCTTGAGAAGAAGCCGGGCGACCGCGTAAAGCCTGGCGACGTTATCGCCAGGGCTTACGCCTCCACGCCGGCAAAACTCTCCGATGGCGTTAAGATGTTCCAGTCCGCCCTCGCCTACGGGCCCAAGGCGCCCCGCAAAGAGCCGCTCATAAGGGAAATAATCAAATAGGAGTCAGGATGAAAAACGTTCACGTTTCTAAACACCCGATGGTGATGGACAAGATCGCCCGCCTGCGGGATAAAAAGACCAATGTGGCCGACTTCAGGCGCCTGATGGGCGAACTGAGCATGTTCCTGGCCCACGACGCTTTCCTGCACGCTAAAGTGAAAGGCGTCAAGGTCCGCACCCCGGTCGGCACGGCCAACTGCATGAGGCTGGCGCACGACGTGGTTTTTGTTGCCATTCTGCGCGCGGGGCTGGGCATGGTGGACGGCCTGATGAAATTGTACCCGGAGGGGCGGCTCGCCCATATCGGCATTTACCGGGACGAGGAAACCCTTAAGCCGGTGAAGTATTACGTGCGCATGCCCGAGAACGTAGCGGACAGCCTGGTGGTTATAGCCGACCCCATGCTGGCCACCGGCGGTTCCGCCGTGGAGGCCGTGGAGATCATGAAAAGCCGTGGCGCCAGGAATATCTGCTTTATCTGCATGATAGCCTCCAAAGAAGGCCTGAAGCGCCTGGCCGCCGCCCATCCCGAGATGCCTATTTACGTAGGCACCGTGGACGAGAAGCTTAACAAGGACGGCTACATCGTGCCGGGGCTGGGCGACGCAGGCGACAGGATGTTCGGCACCAACTGAACGGACGGCTGAATAGAAAATAAAAAAGCCCGGCTGGCCGGGCTTTTTTATTGGGGGCAAGGTCAGGGGCACCTGGCCGCTGCGCTATTTTTTCGCGTGGGGGTCCGCCACGCGCACCAGCGTGGGGTAGTCCAATATCTTAATGGCCTTGGTCTCGCGCTTTATGATATTGCGCTTCTCCAGCTCCGCCAGGGTGCGCACCACGGTTTCCAGCGCCAGGCCGGTTATCTCCGCTATCTCGGTGCGCTTCAGTCCGTGTATGGCCGGGTTGGCGGTGTCCTTGGATTTGTAGGAGATGGCGTTCAGCAGCGCCCTGGCCACTTTGGAACGGGCCGGCTTATAAGCGGTGTCCTTCAATTTCAGCTGCAGCGTGCGCATCTCGGTGGCCACTTTGTGCAGGAAAAGCTTGTAGGTCTTCGGGTGGTCGTTGAGAAAACGCTCCAGGCTCTTCTTGTCCACGAAGGAGAGGATGGTTTCGCCCATGGCGCGGCTGTTGCAGAAATAATCCTTCTCCGAGAACAAAGCGATGTGCCCGAAAGTCTCGCCAGGGTGGCGTATCCAGGTTATCATCTGCTGGCCCCTGGCGTCGGTGGAGAAGACCTTGGCGCGGCCTTTGCACACGGTGTAGATGCCGTCGGGCTGCTGGAATTCGTTGTAGATCCCTTCCTCGTCGGCGAACTTCCGCCCGAGCTTTATGGCGTTCCAGGACTTCTGGGCCTGCGCGTCGAGCTTGTTATAGAAACAATTGGCCTTAAAGCGGCATACGCCGCAGTCCGGGGCCTGATTCTTGGTAAATTTATCCATGTTCTCCCCCATCCGCATCCTCTGACGATCTTATTATATATTATTTCAGCTCCCGCCGTCATTTGGTAGAATACCGAAGCGGCCAAACGGTGAGCCGCGTTCAGCACATGTTAAAAGACCTCAAAGCGCTCGGAAAAGAATCCCTCATCTACGGCCTCTCCACGGTAGGCGCCCGCCTGCTCAACTTCCTGCTGATGCCGTTCTATACCCATTACCTGCTGCCGGCCGAGTACGGCGTGGTGGCCACGGTATTCTCCTACATCGCTTTCCTCAACATCATCTACCAGTACGGCATGGACCAGGCCTATATGCGCCACTATGCCCACAAAGAGAAGGCTTTTTCCACCGCCTACTCCACCGTGCTGGTGACTTCCGCCGTCTTTTCAGCGGTGCTGGCCTGCTTCCCTTCTTTCTGGGCGGGTTTGGGCGGCCTGGGGCCGGAGCGCGGCACCCTGGTGCTGTACGCCGCCGCCATCCTGTTCCTCGACAGCATCAACGTGCTGCCTTTCGCCGACCTGCGCATGGCCCATAAGCCCTTTTACTTCGCCGGCGTGCGCATGTTCTCCATAACGCTCAATGTGCTGCTGAACATATTCTTCCTTACCCGCTTGCATATGGGCATAGAGGGCGTTTTCCTGGCCAACCTTATCTCTTCCCTGGCTTCGGTTGCCGCCGTGCCCAAGCGGTTCAGTTTCAGCTTCGACAGGGAATTATTCGGCAAGCTTGCGGCGTACGCGCTCCCCTTGCTGCCGGCCGGCCTGGGCGCCATGGCCGTGCAGGTCATAGACCGCCCCATTTTGCTGCGCCTCGCCGGGGAAGCCGCGGTGGGCGTCTACCAGGCCAATTACCGCCTGGGGATCTTCATGGTGCTTATAGTGAGCATGTTCGATCAGGCCTGGCGGCCTTTTTTCCTGGAACGCGCCGACAAGCCCGGCGGCCCCGCGGTTTTCGCGCGGGTGCTGACCTATTTTGTGCTGGTGCTGGTGTGGGTAGGCATGGCGCTCTCTTTCTTCATCCCGGACCTAGCCCGGTTCCAGGTGGCCGGGCGGGCGCTCATCCACGAAAGCTACTGGCCGGGGCTTTCCATAGTGCCGGTGGTGCTCTTCGCCTACCTGGTCAACGGGATCTACGTCAACCTGTTGGCCCCCATCATCATCTCGAAGAAAACCAAGGCCATTATGGTGGCCACGCTGGCCGGCGCCCTGGTGAACGTGGCGGCCAACTTCGCGCTTATCCCGCGGTTCGGCATCTACGGCCCGCCGTGGGCCGCTTTCGCCTCTTATTGCGTTATGGCCCTGGTGGTTTATTTCTACGGCCGCCGGTATTTCCCCGTCCCCTACGAACTGAAGCGCCTGGCCACGGTGGCTGCGGCGGCGCTGGCCCTGTGCGCCCCGGCGCTGGCCGGCGCTTTCCACGGCGGCTGGCAATGGACCGCCTACCGCCTGCTGGCGCTTTCCGCCTACCCGGTACTGCTGCTGGCCGCCGGCTTCTTCCTCCCCGAAGAAAAACAGAAAGCCCGCGCCCTCGCCGCCCGCTACTTGTAGATCATCCCCCGGCGGCTATTACTGCCTGTACCGCCCAAGCACCGCTCCGGTCTGGTTGGAGCATTGGGGCGTCTGCCGGCCGTTGAGGCTTTCGTCCCCGGCCATGGCGGACTTTACATATTCGCAAAGCTCCGTATCCGTAACCGCGCCGTCGCCATCTTTGTCCGCCCCGCCTTTCAGCCCCAGCATAAAATAATAGCTGAAGTAGCCGTGACCGGCCTTTTCGAACTCAAGGCTGGGCTGGGTTGCGCTTGAGGCTGTCATCACCACGGCCTTCTCCTGGGCGAATCTGGGCGCTATCCCCAGGCCTTTCTGGGCCATAGCGTACATCTTCGGCGCGCTTTCCACATTGCCGGAGAAGCAGGCGTCCAGCAGCACCAGCACGTCTTTGGTTCTGCGTTCAAGCGTGGAAACTATTTCGTTAAGCCGTATTAGCGTGCGTCCGCCCAGTTCCAGGTCAGCGTCGAAGGGGACGATATACGGGTCGCCGGTGCGCTGATTCTCAGGGTCGGGTATGCCGTGGCCGGAGTAATACAGGGCTATGAAATCAAGGCCCTTTTCGGCCATGCTTTCTACCGTGGCCTCTATGCGCGACTTGGTGGCCTTTTCGTCGAGTATTATTTTTATGGCGCTTTCAGGGATGCCAAGCACGCCGTTAATATACCTGGCCGCCAGTTCCGCGTCCTTCGCCGCGTACTTAAGCGGGCCGACATTTTCGGCGTAAGCTCCGATGCCTACCACTATCGCACCGGACCTTTCCCTCCTGCCGATATTGACGTTAGGAACGGGGTCAAGCCCGGCTAATTGCTTTACAACCTTGATTTCGTTCGGCTGGAACGCCACGCGGGCCTCTTCTTCTTTCCTGGCGCTGAAGCCGCCGCTTTCAGTTACCTTGATGTTGAACGAAACTTCCTTGCGCGGAATGGTCTCCGGTACGAGAGCCTCAAGAATAATTGGCAGATAACTGCCCGGAGCGATGTCCCCCACCTGCCTGTCTTCGATCAGCGTCCTGATCGTATGATCACCCTCCAGTGTAATGGTCACGCCGCGCGCCGTTTTGCCGCCGGTATTACGCACGCCCACCTTAATACGCAGCGTCTCTCCCGGCTCGTAGATCCCGTCGCCGTTGGCGTCCCCATCGGGGAGTATAGTCTTGTCGAAATCCAGCGCCGGCGGCTCGTCGGCGATAAGCTTAATTACCTCGGCGGCCCTGGTATTCGAAATAGGCCCGGCCAGGGCCGGAGCAACCGCCAGCGCCGCGGCCGTGTCAAAATCCTTGAACACCGGCTCCATGGGGTCTTTATAGAAGCCGCCTAAGGCCAATTGCGCCGGCTGCTCCCTGGAAAAGCGTTGGCGGGATTCGGAGATCCTGAACGTGAGCGGCAGTTGCGCGGGCCCGGCGTAATCTGCGGCCACCTTGAAGGCCAGGATAACTTTCCGGTTTTCGCCCGGCTTCAGCGCGCCTATCTCCCACGCCGGCTGGCCGAAAATTTCCAGTTTGGAGTCCCCGGCGACCGCCTCGAATTTAACCCCGCGGGCGTCGGTAAGGCCGGCGTTCACCACGTAGCCGGTCAGCTCCGCAATCTCTCCTTTCTCTATAATGCCGTTGCCGTTGCCCGACGAATTGCCGCTGTTGTCCTCGCGGAAGGTGTAGCGCGCCAGCGCAAGCTGCGGCGGAGAAAACCCTTTAAGCGGCAGCATGAAGACCGTGCGCTCCTGGTTAAAATTCCGCGCCTCTTTTATGGCGAGATCGAAGGCCAGGCTGGTCTGTTCAGATTCCTCATGCGCCCTGACCGGGATCTTGAAAGAATAACTCTGTCCGGCTCCTATCTCCTGCGAGGCGCCGTCGTATACGCCGATATCGACATTCCTCGCGGCGGCCGCCTGGTCCGCGGCCTCTGCCGTGGCGCGCGGCATAAGCGCCGCGCCGCGCCCGTTGTTGGCGATGGTTACCACTATGTTTCCCGACTCTCCCGGCGACAGTATGCCGTCCCCACCGGCGTCTTCAAGCGTTGCAGCGGCGAATAGCCGCGGCGGATTGGCGTACTGGTGTATGGCGGCCTGCGCCTGCGCGTACATGGGCTCCCTGGGTTTTATGTCATCCCAGAGGGCCACAGCTTTGGTTTTCATGCCGGCGGCCATATATTTTCCGCCCAGGGAGTAGGCGTCGCCTGCGCCGAAAGACCAGGTAAGCGCGAACCGCAACGGGGTTTGATTTGCTTCCATTTTGGAGGAGGTCAGGTCGTAGCCGAAGTCCAGGTTTAAGGCGTCGTAGTTGACGCCCAGCCCTGCCATAAATCTGGTATCCTCGCCGTTCCTGTTAAGCCCGGCCCGCACCGAAACAAAAGGCAGGCCCGGGAAGTATTCCGCGCCCAGCGCATAAGACTTCCCCGCCTGCGACCTGGCATAGCCGAGCCCCCAAATTATTTTCTGGTTGGCCCAGGGCCGGGTTTTACGGGTATAGCCCACTTTATACTCGGTCGGCACCGGTTCCCGCGTCTGGGAATACTTAAGACCGCCGCCGTAGTTCACCACGGCTACTCCAATGGAGTTCTTGTCGTCCAGGCCGCGGTAAACCACGCCAAAGTCCGCAAGCAGCGTGCCGGACTTATAGTCCTCCGCCAACGTGCTTGTGAGCTTTTTAAAGCTTAAGCCCGCAAAAATATTATCGGTGAGGCTTCGGCCGTAGCCGAGGGAGACCAGTTTGTCGTCCTCGAGTTTTATGCTGCGGGTGGTACCGTCCAGTTCTTCCACCGTTTCGGAGCCGGTGCCGTAATTCATATATGACAGGCTGAAGGTGCCCAGTTTCCTGTACGGCACAAGCGCGGACACAAAATTATAATTGCTCTCCAGCACCGCTCCGGGCCAATGGGCCAGTGACACGGAGGGATTTACCGTATAGCCCAGCTCCCAGGGATTATAGGCGGCGTCCGTTTGCCCCAACGATGACAATACCCCGCCCATGGAATAAAGCCGTATATTGGGCTGCGCGTCCAGCAGGAACAGCGCCGTGGGCTGCTCTGCCGCAAAAGCGCCGCCGCAAAGCAGTACAAGAGGAATGAGCGTTAAAATATTCTTCATAACTCCGCCTACCTCACCACCACTACGCGCTTGCTCTGGTTTATACCCCCGCCTTCTATCTTTATAGTGTAGACGCCGCTGGAGACCCTGGCCCCGGCGTCGTCGCGGCCGTCCCATTGGATAAGGTTAAGCCCCGTGCTGGAACCGCCGCGATATAGTTCTTTAACCTTGCGGCCGATATTATTGTAGACCGTAACAGTAACGGCCGCCGGCGCGGGAGTGTTGAAAGATATATTGGTCTTCTCGTCCTGCCCAGGCTTAAATACGCCGTGGTAAACTTTAACCTCCTGCGCCGCAGGCAAATCCGTTCCGATGGAAACCAATCCCCCTGCTTCATTTGCTGGCGCGCCGGAAGCAAGTCCGTTATAAATATCAAAAGCCTCGAATCGGTAAGAATACTCCCCTGATCCAAGGACTTCCGAAAGATTGCATATGACGCCGCCAATATAGTCCGTGCCGGCGCAGGTCAGTAGAAAAGGGCTGCCGGGCGCCTGCGCCCCGCCTTTTTTTACATATAGTTTTGGATATCCAGCCGCCGGAGCGTCATTGTCTGGGTCCGAGTATTTAGCCCGGAAAATCGAGGGAGTGCTTGAACTGGCGACTTTGGGGCAAACTCCGTCATTCAGATAATTTGTTTCCCCTGTCCATGCCAGTCCTGGCAACTGGTTGCTAACACTTGGCGCGGAAATCTCCGTTGTGGGTGAACCTCCGGCGGACGCGGCAACAGCATCCTGGGCTTCAAAATAGTAGGTGTAGTTCGTCCCGGGCATCAGGTTCTTGGTGTAGGAATATATGGCCCCGGTGTTGTACGCGCCTGAAACATAATTCATCGTAAACGGGCTGCCGGATATTTCCGCCCCGCCCTGCTTTATATGCAGCTTCGGAAACCCCGCCGCGGGTGCGACGTTATCGGAATCCGAGAATTTAATTCGGTATATGTAACTGGCATTCCTGTCGCCGGACTCCGGGTTTACCCCCCCGGTCATATACCCGGTTTCCCCAGTCCAATTGATCAGCGCCTTATAAACGCCAGGCCCGGCTTTGGGAGCGGAAGGAAAGTTTGCTGCCACCCCGCCAAAAATATCCTGCGCCTCGAAATAATAAGTGTAATCAGTTCCAATTGATGTTAGTGCCAGAGTATAATTATAAATCGCGCCAGTATCATGAGCGCCATAGACAATGGACATGGTAAATGGACTGCCTAATATTTCTGCGCCATCTTTCATAACATGTAGTTTAGGATAACCACTTGCAGGAGCATCACCTTCAGTATCAATATATTTCACCCTGAAAGCAAAACTATTGTTTGCGAAATCAACCGGAGGTTGAACTCCGGACGCAGAATAGTTCGTCTCACCTGTCCATAGAAGGCTAGGCTGTGAATTGGAAACACTCACACAGTCTATCGCAGTAACACTGCCTCCATTGCCATCGTAGTAATTCCATTTCAGGGAATGGGAGCCGGCAGGGATGGCGTATGCTTTTTGTCTCCAAGAGGTGTAAGTATAGGGAAGTGCATAGACAAGTGTCTCATTATCATAAAAACTCAATTGATCACCGTAGGCGCTCCCCGGATACCTATAGTAGTACATTAGCGTTCTGGGGCCCGTTAGAGTAGTCTGCAGCCAGACTGAAGAATTATAGAATGCCGCACCTGCATGTAAAGAACTTGTTCCACAGAAGTGTAAATCTGTAACAACGTCCCACTGAATTCCTGCTTGACTCCCACCTGTTGTCCAATTGGGGACTAGTGTATCAAGTGCCGCGCTCAAGGCATCTGCATGTGCATAAATAGGGCAAAAATATAGCGTGAAGAAAAGGAACAAGTGTTTCACTTTCTCTCTCCTAATCAAAAATACGCATATTATTCAACGACATATGCATCCATGTAAAAGTTCTCTTATATCACATCAAAACCAGTATTTTGATCCGATAATGCTGTAACAGCCATGAGGACAGCTTTGTCAACATTAACAGGGTCACCAACTAATTTGATCCAGCCCCGAACTCTACCTAAATGCCCTCTAGTTGCTTCTTCTCTGGAAACGGGTCGGCATAATGAATGATTGATGCGGTAGCTAGTGAGCGTAATGTCGGTGACTAGACTTCCTATATTAAAATGCAGTTTTCTCTTAATGGATCCATTAACTTTTGTCCATCTTCTCTGGTCAACTATTTCAAACCCTTTGTTGCTTATAATCTGTAAAATCTTTTTTCTCGGCAAACCATCTATATTCCTTCTCATAGCAATTCTCCTTATGTAGGATTCTATCGGCCTTATTGTCTTTGAACTGAACCATTTACTGTGTTATTATTAAGTCGCATTAAGGGGGTTCCTTGATAACTTAAATCTGCTCCAAATCCAGTTTTGCCAGGGAGTAGATGGCGCCGTCGGGGGCCTGGTAGCGGTCCACTATTTGCACCCAGGAGAGCTTGCCGCTCTGGAAGGTTTTTAGCACACGTTCGGCCTTCTCGCCTTCGCTTGCGGTATATATTGTCATGGCGCTTTCTATCGAAGTGCTGAAGATCTTCTGTATATCCGCCCGGGCGCGGTTATCGGCTGTCTCCCGCCTTAAGGACTCATCGGCAATGGCCGCCGGAGCCATCCCCACTCCGTAGAAGACCCGTTTCCCGCTTTCCTCGAAGGCGCCAGCCCCCTTAATGGTCCACTCCGGGGCGTTCTTGTGCTTTTGAGCTGTCGCGCAGGCTGCGGCAAAAAACAGGGCAAGACCTAGTGTTAAATGTTTTTTCATAATCTGGTGCCGCTACGCTATTTCTTCTTCACCGCGTAAATCAGCACCTGGCTGGTCCAGTCGGAACGGTTGAACTTTGCCAGGCGGGTTACCAGGTCTTTTACGCCGCCAATGGAGTAACTGATGAAGCCGCCGTTCTTTTCCTCTTTAAGCGCGTCCAATAGCACCAGCGGCTGGGTTTTGGTGGCTATTACGTGCAGGATCTCGCCGGTTTCCGGGCGGCCTTCTGGCAGCAGGGCCTTAAGCTGGAAGGGGAGGTCGTCAGGGATGTTCAATTCCTCGCCGGCGGGCAGAAAGTTGTTGCGGGCGTGGCGGTTGGGGAAAATAAGCGTCACATGGCCGTCCTCGTCGCAGTTCAGGACGGTTATATAGGCGTCTTTGGTAAGGCGCAACCGCAGGTTTACGTTATCCCCCTCAAAATAACCAGGTTTGCCCAGGGCCGCCTGCAATTCAAAATTCGGGTCCGGGTCGCCTTTAAAATAGACCTTGCCGCGTATTTGCACGACGCACCTGGTTAATTCTCCGGAGGGAACGCAGGCGGCAGGGGCGGACTTTTCGTAAGAGACCAGGGCGTTGGACCAGACGTTCAGGTATTTGCCTATGAACTGGTAACTGCTGCTGGCGGACTCTTCCATTACATCCTGAAAGCCGGAGTAGACGCTGACGCCGGCCTCTTTTACGGCTTTTGAAAGGGCGTCTTCCTCTGCGCGCTTTTCAGCGTCTATGGGGCGCTCGTATTTGGTCGAGACGCCTTCGCCCTCCGCCTCGAACTCTAACACTTCCGGGGTTCTATTCAGGATCTTTACGGTCCGGGCCACGGCCGGGGCAGGAACTGCTCCGTCAATGTCCACAACAGAGGTGCTGTGCCGCGCCGGTGCGCCCGCGCAGGCGGCAAGGAGCGCTGCTCCAATGACCGCAAGCCATAATTTAAGATAGGGCGTATTCACAGATTTATAAGAAAACCACGGTGGCTCCCCCCAGTTTCTAGCCATAGTATAGCCCCCTTCACCGGGGAAAGTCAATACCGGCAGTATCTATATAATATAAGTACCGCCAGGGCGTGGCAGGTGCGGGGCAAAGGTTATAGAATTTTAGGATGAAAACCGAAGGCTACCGCGCCAATATCGGCAGAAAAGTGCGGCAGGAACGTATGAAGCTGGGCTGGTCACAGGAAGAACTGGCCGAGAAGATAGACGTCCATCCGTCCTTTATAGGCCAGATAGAGCGCGGTCTTAAAACAGCAAGTTTTGAAACTTTGGAGAAACTCGGGGCGGTGCTTGGGGTTAAAATAGCCGAATTCCTGGAAACGCTCGCAAAAGCGGTGGGCCCGGTAAAGCCTTTGGGCTATGAACGCAAGATCACGGAGCTTGTGAAAGGTCTTTCAAGCCGGGAGCAGGCCGCCATTTACCAGACTATCCGCTACCTGCTCCGCCGCAAAAGAGGTCTGGAGAAATAGATCTCTGTTCCGCCGCGCCGGTGTTGATATTCAGGCATTCAAGTTAATACATTATTAAGCGATTATTTATATGTGGTCCCTGGCTTTTGCCCACCTTTATGCAAGCCCGGGGTTTCGGGGCATTGACTATCGCTAAATTATGGTGTACACTGTAAATATGAGGTTTGAGTGGGATAACAGGAAAGCAGAACAAAACTCCCTTAAGCATGGGATAAGTTTTGAGATGGCATCATTTGCTTTTGACGATCCTTACGCCTTAATTGTAGATGATAAGAAGCATTCCTTGGATGAACACCGGCAATGGCTGATCGGGGATTCGGGCGAAAAAGTGTTGGTTATAGTGTTCACGATACGTCCGCCGAACGGGAACGTAAGGATAGTGAGCGCGCGGCGCGCGAACCGCCGCGAAAGGAGGATGTATGAAGAAAGTAAAGGAATTTAATTTTTCAAAGGCGCGCCGGGTCACGCCGCAGGAAACACTGGTTTTTAAAAAAGCCATCGAGAGGACTTTGCATGTGAAGCGCCCTGTGCGGGGCCGCCCGCCGAAAGGTGCCGCGAAATACCGGGATGTGCATATCCGTATCCATCCTGTAGCGTTGGCCTGGGCGCATGCCCAGGCTAAGCACCGCGGTATCGGCTACCAGACGTTCATTAATGAAATACTTCTGCACCGCGCGCATGCTTCGTCGGTATCGCATAGGTAGCGGTTTGCGCCGCTTGCTGTGATGGCACAGCGGGCTCGTTGTTTTATTTTTCGTGCTGGAGTTTACCGAAGGCGGCTACGCCCATTATGGCGGTGGCCAGGCAGAAGGCGGCTATGGCGGCCAGGTCCAGCCACGCAGGGAAAGTTCCCCTCCCCAGCATTATTATCCGCATAATATCCACCGCGTAGGTCACCGGGTCGAAGAGGCTTATCACCTTGATGTAAGGCGCCGCCGTGGCCAGGTCGAACAGGGCGCCGCTGAAGAAGAAGAGCGGCCAGGTGAGAAAGCTCATTACCAGGCCGAAACCCTCCATGGATTTCATCCTGGCGCCTATGGTAAGGCCTATATTGGTTATCATGAAGGAAACGGGGAAGGCCGCGGCCAGGCACAGCAGGGCCTTGAACGGACCGAGCGGTATTATGAAAGCCGCCCCGATGATGAGCAGTATCAGCGTCTCTATGATGGCGCCCAGCATTCCCCCCAGGGCTTTGCCCATGAACAGCGTGGTCCGCGAGATGGGCGCTACCAGAACTTCTTTGAGGAAATCCAGCCGCTTGTCCCAGATGATGTAAAGGCCGTAGGTGATGGAGGTGAACAATATCACCATGGCCATGATGCCGGGGAAGATGAACTGCTGGTAGGTGTAGCCTTCCACCGGACTATGGCCCCCGGCCATGCCTTTGCCCATGACGAACAGGAACAGCAGCGGCGACACCAGTATGGAAATAATGCGCTCCTTCTCGCGCAAGAAGACCTTGGCTTCGCGCAGCAGCAGGGCGTAGACGGCGTTTAAATTTATCATTTCGCTGTTTGACCTTCGCTATCGTCTTGTGGCCTTGTTGGCGGCCACCCGTTCGAAGAAGTCTTCCGCGTGCTCTTCGGCGTCTTCGGCTATCTGCTGGCCGGCGAACTTCAGGAAAACGTCGTCGAGGGTGACGCGGCGGACTTCCACTTCGTCTATGGTGCCGGCGGCGTTCAGCAGGGCCTGCAGGTTGCTGCCGGAGCTGGCCAGGCTTATCTTGTAACGCGAGTTCTCGCGCTCCAGGCTTTTAACGAAGGGCAGGGCTTTTATGGCCTCCTCGTTGACGGAACCTTTTATGAAGACCAGGTCCTGGCCGACTTTGCGCTTGAGGGCTTCCGGGGTGTCCAGCTCTATTATCTTGCCGCGGTTGATTATGCCTATGCGGTCGGCCAGGCTGTCGGCTTCTTCCATGTAATGGGTGGTCAGGATGATGGTGGTGTTGTGGGCTTCTTTGAGTTCGCGGATGTGGCTCCAGACGGCTTTGCGGCTGGCGGGGTCCAGGCCGAGGGTGGGCTCGTCGAGGAAAAGTATTTTGGGGCCGTGGATGAGGCCGCGGGCTATTTCCAGGCGGCGGCGCATGCCGCCGGAGTATGTTTTTACAAAGCTGTCGGCCCGGTCGGAAAGGTTCACCAGGGAGAGCATTTTGTCTATCTTGGGGTTTATCTCGCGGCGGGGCATGCCGTAGAGCATGGAATGCAGGTAGAGGTTCTCGCGCGCGGTCAGCAGGTCGTCCACGCTGGGCTCCTGGAAGACTATGCCTATGTTGCGGCGCACCTCCAGCGGTTCGGTGTTTATGTCGCGGCCGGCTACCAGCGCGCCGCCGGAGGTGGGCCGTACCAGGGTGGCCAGCATGCTTATAAGGGTGGTTTTGCCGGCGCCGTTGGGCCCCAGCAGGCCGAACACTTCGCCTTCCGGTATTTCCAGCGATACGCCGTCCGCCGCCGTCACTTCGGCGTAGCGTTTTACCAGTTTGTCGGTCTTGATGGCTGCCATATTTTAATTCTAGCAAATACAATATAAGATTCATGGTTCGCGGGCGCCGGGTGGGTGGAACGCAAAAACGGCGTCGGCCACACCGTGGCCGCGCCTCCCGCTCTCGGGCAAGAAAGTGTCGCTTCGCTCCACGCGGCGCTTACGTAAGCCTCGCCCTCCGAGAGGGTTTTGCTTATCCACCCACCCGGCACCCGCTCCAAAGATGCTCCTGTCCCGGAATCTTGTAAAAAACAATCCCCGCCGGAGCGGGGATTATCTTTGGGACGGCTAAGGCTTAGAACAGCAGGCCGAAGCTGGCCGATACCGTGGCGCGGGTGGGGATCTTTTTGTCGTCCAGGGTGGTGCGGTCGGAGCTTACCGCGGCCGCTACGTCGAAGTGCATGTAGAGCAGGTTGACGCCGGTGCCCAGGGTGTAGGCCATCTTGGACGATTTCTCGGCGATGTTCTTCATAAGGCCGCCGCGCAGCGGGATGTTGAAGTATTTCTTGTTTACTATGTTTATCTCCGTGCCGAAGGCCAGCTGGCGCGAGTCAAAACCGTCCACCGCGGTCTTGTTCTTGGTGACGTCCAGGTCCAGGGCGAGGTTCCAGAACCTGGCGGGCTGCAGGGAGAAGCCCAGGCGGGCCTGTCTGTCCAGCTTGTACGTGCCGCCAACGGCTTCGGGGCGGTCGAACTTGGGGCTGTTGATGTTCCTTATGACAAGGCCCACCTTCGGGTTCAGGGGCATTTTGGGGTATTTCTTATTGACGTCCCACAGCGCGCCGAAGTCCACGGCGGGCGCCCAGCTGGACTTGGAATCTTCCAGCATGTTCTTGAAAGCGTCGCCGGTGTCGGAGTTCTGCATGAACTGGAACGTGCTGGAGGCCATGCGGCCGTTTATCATTTTAACGTTGCCGCCCAGGGACAGCCCGTCGAGGAACTTCATGAACTTGCCGTAGCCGAAGGCTATCTCGGTGAACGAGCCGGCGTCCAGGGTAAGGTTGGAGGTGTTGTTGGTGTAGTTGCCGCCGGAAAGAGCCCCTGTTACCACGGGAGCGGCCGTATTGGAATATTGCGATATAACATTGGCGACCTGGGTTAATTGATCAGGGCTGGTCGCGTAATGGGCAAGGGCGGCCGCGAGATCAGCGTTGCTTGTTATAAGCCCGCCGCAGGTCCCGCCGCTGCATAAAAGATTCGAAATAGCGTTAGGTGTGCCGTTATCTAATTGGTTAAGGGCCGCCGTCAGGTTGGTTACGGCCGTATTGTAGCCAGCGGGGATGGAAACGTCGGTGAAGGTCAAACCCAGGTCCGTCCCGCCAATTCCCAGGTTCAGGTTAGTGGTGTCTATGTAGGGGTTCAATCCCACCGTGGTGAAATTATTAACCGAGATGGCCACTTTGGAAAACTTGAAGTTGGCGCCTCCGGCCAGTTCTACCATGGCGCCTTTGCCTTCGTCGTTCATCGCGCTCAGCAGGGACATGGTCTTTACGAAGTCCGCGGCCTGCGCGGGGGTTATGGCCGCGCCGGTTTCCTGAGCCGACTGAACGGCCGAAAGCTGGCTGGCCATGTCGCCTATCTCGCTGGCGTTCTTCATTATATCGCCGGTCATCTCTATGCCGGCAGTAACCGGTATTTCCAGGCCGGAAACTGTTTTAGATGAGGAAATGGCAAGGCCGGCGGGGTTCCAGTATTGGGCTATGGGGCCCTGCGCAATGGCGACAAAAGCGCCGCCCATGCCCATGGGCCTGGTGCCAAGGGTTTTCCACTGTTCGGCATTGGCGCTGAAGGCGCAAGCCGTTAAAACTAAACCTGACATTATTATTCTTTTCATAGTCCTCCCCGGAATTTCAAACCCTGATATTATAATACATCCCAGTATGCCGCGCCGTGTGATTGTTGTCACACGCGGCGCGCCGCTAAAGATTCTTATTGAAGAAGGCCTTCAGGCGTTTCTCGTATTCGTTGCCGGCGCGGTACCAGTTTTCGCCGTGGCCGGCGCCTTCCACCACCCACAGCTCGGCGGCCGGGTTGGCGGCCTTTATGCGCCGGGAGTTTACCAGCGGTACCTGTATGTCGGCGTCGCCGTGCACCAGTAAGATGGGCGTGGTTACGGCGGCGGCGGACAGGGCCGGGTTAACGGCGTTTATGTTCACGCCCATAAAGAGGAAGCTCCAGCCTTTCATCAGCGCTATCAGCGGCTTTCGCCAGAGGCCCCAGGGCCTGAAAATATAATCCAGTTCCCCCGCCAGGTCGGCGTAGGGGGCGTCCAGCACGCGGGCCTTGATGGCCGGGTTAGTGGAAAGCAGCAGCGCGGCGCCGCCCATGGAGAAACCGAAAGCCCCGGCGCCGCTGAAGCCGCGGGCTTTAAGGAATTCCAGCGCGGCGTCTATGTCGCGCACTTCGCGGGCCCCGCCGGTGGAAAAGAAGCCTTTGCTGCGGCCCGTGGCCCTGAAGTCGAAGTAAAGCAGGTTGAACTCGCGCGCCAGAAACACGGTTAAGCCCAGCACGTCGCCCTTGTCCATGGGGTAGCCGTGGCAGACTACGATGACTTTTTTACTGGTTTTGTGCGGTATGAACCAGGCGTCAAGATCTATGCCGTCGGAGGTTTTAAGCGTAACCGCCTCGGGCTTAAATCCGAAGTCCTTGGGCTCGTATGAGCCTATGTATCGTTTGGGGTGAGCGTAAAGCCAGAAGAATACCAGCGAGAAAAAAACGTAGCCCAGCGCGGGATAGAATATAAGGCGCCAGGTTATTTTAAAAGCTAGGGTGTCGGTCATTTAGCTCCCATCATCGGCACAAAGCGCACGGCGCAGATAGTGCGGCTCTCCAGCCCGGCGGCGGTCTTGGTGATCAGGCGCAATTCCTGCCCGGCAATCCCTTCCACAGGTATCACCAGCCGTCCGCCGGATTTCAGCTGTTTGACAAGTTCCGGCGGCACTTCCGCCGCCGCGCAGGTCACCAGCGCCGCGTCGTAAGGCGCGCGCTCCGGCCAGCCCAGGGCGCCGTCGCCGGTCCTGAAATTTATATTCTTATAGCCCAGCTTGCCCAGCTTCTCTTTGGCGTCATGGGCCAGGGCCGGGTTCAGTTCCACCGTGTCCACCTCTGCGGCCAGCTCCGCCAGCACGGCCGTCTGGTAGCCCGAGCCGGTGCCCACTTCCAGTACGCGTTCCCCGCCGGTCAGGGCCAGCAGTTCGCTCATAAGGGCCACTATGTACGGCTGCGAAATGGTCTGCCCGGAATGTATGGGCAGCGGGTAGTCCTCGTAGGCGCGGCTTACCATGTCTTCGGTCACAAAGCAATGCCTGCACACCTGCTGCATGGCCGCCAGCACGCGCTGGTCTTTAACCCCGCGCGCCTCTATCTGGTCTTTTATCATGGCCTTCCTGATAAAAGCCAGGTAGGCCTCGTATTTTTTGCCCAGCATTTCCTGGAACATCACCAGACGTCCTTCGCCACCATAAAACAGGCCGTTACTGTCTTTATGCCGTAAGTCTTCGCTTTTTCCAGCGCCTCGGCGGATTCGGAGCCGGGCTGCATCCAGACGTTCTTGACGCCCAGCTTGTTGCACTCCTCCACCACCTCAACGGTGGCGGCCGGCGGTACTACGGTTATTACCAGTTCCGGTTTGCCCTCTATCTCCGACAGGCTCTTGTAGATGTTGTTGCCCAGCACAAAGCCGCCCCTGGGGTTTACGCCTTTTACGGGGTAGCCGGCTTTGAGGAGGTCGCGGAATATCTTGTGGCCGTATTTGGAGGCGTCGTCGGAGACCCCCACCACCGCTATAAGGCTGTATTCTTTAGGATTCATTTATTTTTCGCTTCCTTAAGGGCCTTGATAGCCCGCGAGGCGGCTTTTACCAGCGGGTCGGCGGAAATATCGGCCCCGACGGCGCGCTTCATCCATTCCCTGGGGGTTATGGCGCCCTGCACGCACATCCGCTCCATCTCTTCGGCCAGGTTGTGCTCCTTGAAGTATTCCTCTATCTGGAAGGCGATGATATGGCCCAGCGGATAATCCGGCAGGTAAAGCGCGTTGTTGATCATATGCGAATAAACGCCCAGCAGCGCGCTGCCTTTAGTGCCGAAGACCGGCGCGTAGTAGCGGTCCCAAACGCTTTTGGCTATCTCCACTACCGCCTGGCGCAGGTCGGCGGCTTCGGCGTCCTTGTTCTTGTAAAGCCAGCGCCAGACGTTCATGTCGACCAGCGCCACGCCGGCTATCTCGCGCGCGGACCAGAAGGCGTCCAGGGTCTTCAAGTGTATGGTTTCCTCGTCGGGCTTTCCTATGCCAAGCACCTCCAGGTCCCTGTCCTGGAAAACGAAGGCGAAACCCTCGGTGAAGGCCGTGTTGGGCACGCCCTCCAGCAGGGTGTGGTCCACCTTGTAAAGCGAGAAGACCTGTTCCGTGCAGTGGCCGAGCTCATGCATGGCCACGTTGAAGCCCTGGTAGTTCATGCCGCCTTTGGGGACCCTGGTGCGCAAATGCGCCTTTTCAGTACGCATGGCCGGGCCCCAGGCATGGCCCGCCCCGCGGGCCGCGTTCACTTCCACCCTTTCGGCCACAAAATGCGCTGTTTCTTTTGAAAAACCAAGTTTTTGGAGTATCTCGGGGATGCCGTTCTGGAAAGCCGCGGTGTCCGGATACTTGGCCGTCACTACGCGGTCCAGTTCTTCCTGCGCTATCCCGGAGCGGGCCTTGAAACCGTCGTACCAGATGTCGAAAGGCTCCAGGGGCCGGCCGAGCCGGGCCGATATGAGCGCCGCGGCCTCGTCGCCCACTCCCGCCTCTAACAGGCCGGTGAACATCGCCTCCACCTCGGGTTCGGGTATTTCGCGGCCCAGCTTGAATTTACGGTCCATGTGCGTGGGCTCAACCGGATAATACTGGTCCTCTTTAAGGTGGGCCCTGAAAATATCCAGGAACTTCTCGTAGCGGGTGTCAGGTTCGCGCGCCGCTTTGGCACCGTCCAAGGTGTTGGCGGCCGGGTCCCAGGCGTGTTTTTCAGAGTTTATCGCGCCGGTCGGTATTTCCTGGGTTATTATCCGCTCCATCACGGTCTGTATAACGCGCTGCTTCTTTATCCCCTCCGTCTTGTCGGCGTAAAGGCCTTTGAGATAGTCGCGCAGGCCCCAATGCGATATCAGCTTTACGCCCTCGGGGAACAGTTCCTGGCCGTCCGGGCCGGTAACTTTGTGGAGATGGATATTGTAGGAGTTTATATACTGCTCGGCCTGCGAATAGGCGGCCGTCAGGTCCCTGTTTATCTCCGACGGCACGCGGTGTGCGAAGCGCTGCGCCAGGCGGGCGCGGGCCCATTCGTCGCGGCTCCAGGCCGGGCCTTTCTCCAGGCAGGTTTCCAGGGTCTGTACCGGAAAATTCAGCAGGGCCAGAAAGGCCAGGCGGGTCTGGAACATGTCCTCGGTGAAGTGGGCGCCGGGTGAATAGGCGGCGAACAGCCTGTCCGCCGGGGTCAGCGGGCCGGTGTCCTCGTCCACCTCGCGGCGGAGTTTCAGCAGCAGGGCGCTGAAATGCCCGTTGGCGCTTTCCAGCTTTTTTTCGAATGACGCCAGCAGGTTCTCCAGATCCGGGCCGATAAGGAAATTGTCGCAGCAGAAACGCCTGAAGTCGGCCGCGCTGCCGTCCTTCCTGGTATTCCAGAGGCCGGCCGCCCGGCGCACGCAGGCGGAGATCCGCTCCGCCTCCGACGGGTATTTGTTGATAAGCTTCTCTATGGTGCCGCCTATAGCTTCTTCCTTGATCATGTGTTTCATGGTCGCCTCAGTATTTGTGGAATTCCGCGCCGCCCGGTGTCTGGTGGCGGCAGTCTATGATAAGCAGTCCGTAATTCATGGAATCCTGCCCGGAGAAATAAAGCCAGCCGCCGGAGTCGGTGACGGCCTTGGCGAGATCGTCGTCGTATTCCTTTGAATCTATCACCGTGATCTTCGCGGTCATCTCGTGCCCTGGCAGGTGCAGTTCCGGTATGGTCGGGAGATCGTCCGGGGCGAGCGCGGCCGGGTCCGCGGGGTATTTCCCCCCCGTTTTTGCGTAGTAAACCTGCAGGGAGGTCCTGAAATCCTGAAGTGCCTTTATTGCGGCTTCCGTGCGCCCGGCGTCGTCCAGCTCTTTCTCGCGGCGGGCGGCGTCGGCCAGCAGGTCCCGGCCCAGCGTCTCTTCCAGCTTTTTATTGAACCTGGCCAGTTCCGGCGCCAGGGCGTCCAGTTTCTCCGGGGCTATTTCCCCGCCGCGCTCCAGCAGCAGCGCCAGGTTCCTGGCCGCCTTCCGTATTTCCGGTGAATATTTTAAAGGTGGGGCGGCCTGATCCTGCCCGGCGGGTTGCGCGGCTGCGGGGCCGGCTGAAATCATCAAAGCCAGTATAATTATGCTCAAACTTCCCCCTCCTAGAACTTTATATCCCAGTTCTCTAGTTCGGATACGAATTTATAATCGGTCAGGTCGAATTGTATGGGCGTCACCGAGACGTAGCCGGCGCGCAGCGCGTTGAGGTCGCTGGCCAGGTCGGCGTCCTTCGGCTTGAAGTCGCCGGTCATCCAGTAGTAGGTGTTGCCGTGCGGGTCCACGCGCTTATCGAACCAGTCGTTAAACGATGTGCGGCTCTGGTTGGTTATCCTTACGCCCTTTATTCGGGCGGCCGGGATATTGGGCAGGTTGACGTTTAGCAGCGTGCCCGGCGGCAGGCGGCGTTTCTTCATCATCCCGGCTATCTTTACGGCGAAGGCGGCCGAGGCGCTGAAGTCGGGCTTGGTGAACGTGTCCAGGGAGACCGCCAGCGAGGGTATGCCCAGCAGCGCGCCCTCCGTGGCGCCCGAGACCGTGCCGGAGTAAAGGATATTGTAACCCTGGTTGCCGCCCAGGTTTATGCCGGAAACCACCAGGTCCGGCCTTTTCTTCATAATGGATTTTATCCCCAGCTTTACGCAGTCCGCCGGGGTGCCGCTGGCCGCGTAGCCGAAGAACTTGCCGTTGCGCTTTGCCGGGACTACCCGGAGCGGGTCGGCTATGGTGATAGCGTGCCCGACGGCGCTGCGCTGGGTGTCAGGCGCCACCACGGTTATATTCCCCAGTTTTTTAAGCGCCGTGGCCAGGGCGTATATGCCCTCCGCGTATATCCCGTCGTCGTTGGTGATGAGTATTTCCATGTTATCCCCTATGTAGAAAAACCGGCGCGGCGCCGGTCTGAAATTCCTGGGTGGCTTGTTAAATGAACGTTGTAACCGCCACGCTAAGCCACATTACCTGTTAATTCTACCATATCCGCTCTTCCGTTATTCGTCCCCCCGGGATGCCAACCTATATGGTATTAGCCGGGGGCGCCAGAACTTCGTACTTGTTCAGGATAATTGTCTGAAATTCTTTAGAGATGGAGTGCCAATCTATAATATCCACACGGAATGGGATATCCGACTCTTCAAAAGCCTCACGCAGGTTCCCTATCACGGCGGAATCTAATTTGGCGGCGCCAACCAGGGCGAGATCAAGGTCGGAGTAGTTCTTGGGGGAACCGTTAACTCTTGAGCCGAAAGCCCTCGCCTCAACGCCTGGCGCGTGAACTGCCAAAATGGCGCTGATGATCCGCAGCTGTTCCGGCGTCGCGTTAATCATTTCGCCGCTCAAGGACTTGCAGCAATTTTCTGGCGTCGGCGGCGAACGGAGCGGCCAGCGTATAAATTTCTATGGCCTTGGCCGGGTCGTATGTATGAGCGGTTTCGTTTCGGGCGGTATGGTATTTGAACCAGTTTTCAACATCGGTAATCAGGCGGCTTTCGGCGGCCAATCTAAAAAGCTCTTTCCGGGTGGAACCATCAATAGTGGCGCCCGTGCCGTTGAGTTCAAGCCACCTTTTTATGAATTTCCAGCACAGTTCGTAGGTGAACTCAAAATTCTGTATGACGCCCGCGCGAATAACCTCGGCCTGGTCGGAATTCTTATTGCCGACCGCCACCTTTATGGCGCGGTCCAAAGAATCGACGGCTTTTTTCAGGCTGCTAAGATCCAGTAGCATTGTGTCTCCTGTGTCTTCCCGGTTTCACAACTTATTCTATAATTTTGCTGTCCTTGTATGGCAAAAATTCATTCCTCTGTCAAAACTTACGGGGGTTGACGGGAGAGTGGACCGACGGGGCACTGATCCTCAGATTGGTTTAGCTGGCTTTGGAGGAATATTGTTTTCGTAGTGCCTTAACTTTCGCAAGGGAATTGCTAATGCCGGTAATGACTTCAGGGGGCGCTTTTTGCCCGGGCTTAATAGGCATTCCCCAATTACTAATGGTATAAGAAAACAATTTGCTTTCGTATAAATCTAAAATCTTTAAAGATTCTTTATTGAGCTCGGTGCTTTTGAATCTTTCCAGGATTCTTAATATTTCTTCATTAATATATTTTTGAGATGTTCCATACTCACAACTTTCGTCTTCAGTAAGGCAAAATGATTTCACCCAGAGCGCAAGGTTGCCGGCGGCTTCTTCCAGTATTGCCGCGCGCCCTTCCGGCAGCCCCCATAGTGGTTGCAATCTGGTTTCTGTGAGGGCCTCTACCGTAAAGCCGCCCTCTTCATAGTAAATATTGAAGTATTTTTCATTATCCAGTAAATATTGAACAAGAGCATTGTCTTTCAAGTTTAATGCCCGAATCAAAGGATAGACGCCGTATTGATACCTGATAGAGGCGGGGAAGAGGGTCTCACATATGATTCGGTTCTCCATGATCTCTTTTGCAATCTCTTTTGCCAGCTTTTTCTCCATGTCGCCCAAGGTGGTCCAATAACGCATTTTGCTTGCGCCATCTGCGTTCTTTCGGAGTTCCATAATTTCTGAAAGTAGTTTTGAGGGAGCGTATGGGCGCGGCTTTATATCGGCAACAGGCGGCGCGGCATCGCGGCGGGTGGTCCCGGCCAGCTGATCAAGAAAGGCCAGAGTCTTTTTCTTGTCCCCGGTTTTCAGTAGTTCGTAGAGTTGGCCGTCGTATAATGGGGCTTTAGAATATTCCGTGCCCAACCCCGTCCTCGCGACCTGCGCGGCCGCGGAAGAGATATTGATAATATGGTTGTATGCTCCGGCCCGGAGCGAGAACGCTCTGGGGGAATTCGGGTTCGATTCCAGAACCTTGTCAAAATCAGAGATAGCCTCCGAGTACCGGCCAAGTTGTAAATATGCGAAGCCCCTACTGGAGCGCTGAATGCGGCTGTCTGGATGTTATAGCTATCGCTACGCTATACCACCTTGAGCAGGGCAGCCACTTATTCGAATTGCAATAATATGAGGCTATACGTTTAAACGGTGTGGATATTATCCATCTGGCGTATATGCCTTTTAAAAAAATAAGGTCAAGTCCGAATATTATTAGGCCTAGAATTATTAGGACACGGTAAGTCCTGCTTTTTATTATTAGAGACATCCGCTCCGCCCCCTTTCCGCGATAGTAAACTACGCCCCCTACGCGGCTCTACTTCTTCGGAATCATGATTGTCTTGGGAAAAAACGGAATCTTGAAATTTTGGGGTGGCTGAGGGGACTTGAACCCCCGACCTCTCGGGCCACAGCCGAGCGCTCTAACCACTGAGCTACAACCACCGTATAATACATTTTAGGTTTTTTGGACCTGGAAAACAAATATAATCTGTTGAGGGAGGCTTTATGATAAGAAAACCTGTGGTGGCCGGACGTTTTTACGACGCGGACCCGGCGGCGCTGCGCGCCGCTGTTTCGGCTTTTCTTAAACCCTGCCCGCCCCCGACGGGCGCCGTAAAGGGCTTTCTGGCCCCCCACGCCGGCTACTCCTATTCGGGCGCGGCGGCCGGAGCGGCCTTCGCCCGGGTAAAAGACCTGCCTTTCGATACACTGGTTATTATGGCCACCGGGCATACCATGCCGCTGAAGAAAGGCGCCCTGGTCTCGGGCGGTTCATTTGAAACCCCCTTGGGCAGGCTGGAGATAGATTCCGCGCTCTGCGCAGAACTGCTGAAAGACAAATATCTTTTCGAGGACCTGCCGCGCGCCCACGCTGGCGAGCATGCCGTGGAGGTGCAGCTCCCGTTCCTGCAGGCTATAAAGGGTTCCGACGTAAAGATAGTTCCCGTACTCTTTAACTCGGCGGATGCCGCCTTGCTCGGGAAAGCCGGGCAAGCCATAGGCCGCGCCATGAAAGGCCGCCGGGCCTTGTTCTGCGTTTCCTCCGACCTCTCTCATTACCCGCCGGGCGACGTGGCCGAAATGTCCGACCGCTCGGTGCTGCTGGCGCTGCGCCAGGCCATGCGTAATTCCTCGCCGGGTTATTTCGACCTGGCCAACCGGCTGCTTTTGGCAAAGGCCGCCGAATTTATGGATACCACCGCCTGCGGCCAGGCCGCCATGACGGCGGGGGCCGCGGCCGCGCTGGAACTGGGCGGCAACGATTTTGAACTGGGGCTTTACACCCATTCCGGCAAGATCTCCGGCGACGATACGTCCGTGGTGGGTTACGGCGCCGGTTTCTTTACCGAAGTTTCGCCCAAGCCGGCCGGCGGCATGGAATTAAGCGGAGTTATAAAGAAAGAACTTTTAGAACTGGCGAGGAAGAGCATTTCAGTCTGCCTTAAGACCGGCAAAACACCGGCGCAGCAGTTGTGCTCCCGCCCGGAATTAAACCAGCCGGCGGCAGTGTTCGTTACGCTGACGCTAGGCGGCCGGCTGCGCGGCTGCATAGGTAGCCTTGAGCCGCGCGGAACGCTAGCCGATATGGTCAGTTCCTACGCAGGTGCGGCGGCCTTCGAAGACCCCCGTTTCGAACCCGTCGGCGAGGCCGACCTGGAGAAGATAAAAATAGAAATTTCAGTGCTTTCACCGCTGGAAATAACCGCCGGCCCGGAGGCGGTCAAGAAAGGGGTGCACGGGGTTTATATTAAAAGCGGCTCACGCTCCGGCACTTATCTGCCGCAGGTCTGGGAGCATTTCGATAAAAAAGAGGATTTCCTGTCCTCCCTCTGCTCGGAGAAAGCAGGCCTGGCGCCCGGCGCCTGGAAAGAAAGATCCACCGTGATATACACATACACGGTGGACCATTTCAGCGAAGATTGAACGTTTACAGGCTGCCCAGGAACATCAGGGCGAACATGAACACGGCGCCGGTAACCATCCCCGCCGGGCCCAACAAAGCCATGCCCAGGTAAGCGCCTACTCCCGCCATAACCATTACGGCCATATTCGCTTTCAGGAATTTCTTGGCCATTTCACCCGCGGTCGGGGCGGGGTCAGGTTTGGGGGCTGGAACGGCGGGAACAACGGCTGTAACAACAGCGGCGTGAGGTGTTAAGATCGGAGTTGTGTCAGGAGAGGGAGTGCTCTGTACGGTTCCGGCTGGAGCTGCCTCAACCAAACTTCCTAAAGCTGTCCCGCGGTTATTATATTCCTTCACAAGCTGTTCATATGGTGAAATCTCGGCCTCCGCAAAAGCGAAGCCGGTGGCTATAACAAAGCTGCCGATAACTATAAGGAAAAAGGCTCTAGTGTTTTTCATATCTATATTATACGGAACGGTCGCAAATCTTGTAAGGGTAATATTTCCTACATGCTAATAGGCCAAAGGGCCTATCCCGTATTAATCAAACGATCTCTGGATATAGTGTCATATACCGTCGCCGAAATGGGGATCATATGTTCCAGGGTTGAATCCCCCGCCGGACCCGCTCCCGCCGGAGGAGCCGCTTCCACCATCATCAGTGTCATGTGGCGTAGGTGGTTTGGGCGGTTTCGGCGCGGGGGGTGTGGGTGTCGGCGCCGGTGCGGCAACCGTTGGCGCAGTTTCCGCCGGGTTCTGCCGCCAGCCCTTGTAAGAAGCTGATTTTTCCCACGCAGCCCGTCTTATAGCTTTTACAAGCTCATCATCTACCTTGGGATCTCCGTAAGCGCCGTGCCATAAAGCATATACCAAGCGCTGCATGGAATTCCAGAAAGACAAGCCCGGCATGTAGTTTTTAAGAAGGTCACCGCTGGATACTGCCATAGGCATTCCCCCAGGCCCGAGAGGAAGGGTGAAGAACTGGTGTTTCGGGTAGGGCCCGGACTCGTTCTTCCACGCCCATACTTCCACCAGAAAACCGCAGAAACTGTCGGAGAATCCCGGGTATTTGCGCGAGATCTCATCATAGCCGGCAATCTCGTTCATGAGGGCTTTTTCGTCGCTGGCGTACATAGCCTTTGCCATGGTCCCTCTCTTGTTCTTCCTTAGATCCTCCACATGGCTCATCTCGTGCAGTATTGTAAGGGCCAGGCGCTTGGGCGACGCAGCGCTGCTGACGTCGTTTTTGCCCAGTCCGATGAAAGTTCGCCCTGCATAATAGATCGGCGGCGGAACTGCCCCGCTGGCCGACTGGTTGCTCCCGTAGACGATCTCCTTCACTCGTAGGCGGATCCCGGCTTTTTCCAGGCTTTCTATGTCGCACCTGTATGCTACCGCCTTGCACATATCGGCCCCGAATTTAGTATTTTGCAGGACAGCAAGGGCCTTCTCTATTTGTTTCTTGTCCTCTTCTGACGGGGTGTTCCCGTAATCCTCCCGTATCATTGCGGCTATTTCATTAGGTGTGTAAAACTTCTTCTCTTTGCGTTTCTCCTGGTCGGCCAGTATCTGATAGAGGAACTTGCGCCGGGCCCCGGGCGAATGGATAACTTCGGGCCGGAGAGGTACCGGGACTTCATAAGATAGGACTAGTGATTGCATGACGAATTTCCGGGCCGAGCCGTCAAAGATCCCAGGCAGATTCTCGGTGTCGGCCCCGGCGGCCGCCGGGTTGCCCAGCTGCAGCTGCGCGGCCAGCGAGAATAGAATTACGAGGTATAGTTTCTTCATGATCTTCTTCAATCCGCTACTTCTATCGATTCCAGCATAACTTTCCCTGAACAGTACATTTGCTTGTCTGCGCAGGGGGTGAAAAACCAATTTAAAAAACCTCTCGGCGGTAAATAATCAGTGAAAGAACCAGGCATAAGCCTTGATAGTATGCCGGAGTGGTACAGCGCCGGGAAGATCCATGTCCTGTTTACTGTCCTTTCCAGATAGAACGGCAGAGCTATCTTGTAGGTGTAGCCGGTCTTTCCGGAGAGGTAGAGGTGCTGTGGCCCGTAATCTTTAAAGGAGGGCTCCCCGTTTCTGATCTCGCCCATTCCTTTCTTTAGTTTTACTCTGCTGGCCGGGGCCGGCAGCGCGGGTTTTGACGGAAGCTTGAATTTGTAGGCGTAGCCGGTCGGAATCTCAAGGCTGACGGCTTCCGTGGCGTCCGCAAACGGTTCAGACGTTTGGTGATACGTAGGGTCCAGGAAGAGCACGGCGGTATGGCTCAGTAACGCCGGCGGGCGTCTATAGCTGAATTTAACCGCGCCGTCGTCATATGTTTCCTGGCGGCCCAGGCATGGTGTATAGACGAACAGCGTGTTGTAATGCAGCCGCGCCAGCAGGGTGAGTTCCGATTTGGGGCCGTAAAAATAAGCAAAAAGGGCCGGGGTCAGTATAACGGTGCCGATAATGGAGTACTTCATTCTTTTATTGATCTGGGGCATTCGTCAGGGGTTGGTTGACGTTTGCAGGGCTTCGTCGTCCAGCGCGTCGTATAGGTCTTCGTTTACCATTTCCTCTATTTGCCAGTAAAAAAAATCTTTATCATTGTTCGTCCCTTCTTTCCCGAGGTACCTAAATTTTAATCCCAGAGGTATGGAGTAGCGTATCGGCCTACAGGTTACGCCGTTTTGGGCCTGGCACAAGGCGATAAAATCCAGCGGGCGACCGGTGGCGTCGGCAAAAGGTTTGCTGTCGCTTAGCACAAATCCTATTTGGATTATTCCTCCCTTGGCCTGGTTCATTTGCGGTACGAAGTAAATAGTTTTGCCGTGAACAGTTCTTTTGTAATATTCTGCGTTATCCGCCCATAGTTTAAAAAGTTGGTCATGCCGTATTGAAAAAACGGTTTTCTCAAAGAATCCTCCCTGGGAAAAGATGCTGAGCGTCTCTGAGTCGTTCTTTATCTTTATCTTATCGCCGGATAAGGTTGTAAGTGGATAATCAATAAGTAGGGAAATGTCCATCCAGGCTTCCAGTTCTATTTCTTTATCGGCGTTTGTGACATTCACGATGTAGACGGCCGGGATAGAGATATAACTCCCTTTATCCTGGTCGTAGTACCCCTTTCTAAACATGGGTTTTATGGCATATCGTTCTTTCTTGTACTCAAAAATGGCAGCCCCTTTGATAAAGGTTTCCTTATAGACATAAGTCCAATACAGTGCCGTATCCCCAGGCGTATTTATGATCGCGTCGCTGCTTGGAACCGGGACTGACGCGGACGGCTCTGTGTTAAGCCGTTTTACCAAAGCCGGCAGCGGCATGGATGTGATATTAAATTCAGTGGCAGACGCAACAGGTAATATCGACGCTATCGCGACTAACAACGATAAAACATTCATCAATAAACTCCTTGTTAAGAGTGTTAGAAAATCCCCCGAGACTCAATTGTATTTTTATTGAGAGCTCCCTAAATAGAGGCATAAGGCCTCATAAATATTGGGCCTTAGGACCTAGGGGTCGCTGTGTTGGTGCTTTGGATTGGTTTGCGAGGGGGTGGTTCTTACAGGAGCGGAGGGAAGAAAACGGTTAGAAAAGCTTGTCCTGGCTGGGTTTTTCCTTTCTTTTTCCGGCTTTCTTAACCGCGTCCTCCGCCTCGGTCAAGCCGAGGCGGAAGATGTCCACAATCTGGTAGCCGTCTTCTCTTAACTGTTGCAGTTTAACGCTGTCTTCTTCCGATAGAGAGATGACTATCTGGTAGCGTGGTTTCATTTGTTACCGTCCTTTTCCGGTGTAGTTTAAGGCAAGTTTTATGCGGTCGGCGCGGGCTATGCTGGTGCCCATTTTGCCGTCCTTTATCAGGCCGAGGGTTGCGCACATCCAAACTTTAAAGTCTTTCTGAAGCATATACTTTTGGGTATTCATATCGCCTCCGTTAAGGTTCTCGTTCGCTGCAAATATAGTATAGCATAGCAAAGCATAGTTGTCAAGGGGTAGTTTTCCCCCCCTCTCAAATAATCATTGAAAAATCAATACATTTTATTTCCCCCTCCAATGAGTGGGTGATTGGTTCTGATGGTTTGATGGTTTTATCCCTCTGGAAATGGGGTATAAACTTGCCGAGCGTGGCTGCGATGTCAGTCAGGCCGACAGCGGTTGCGCGGTGCGTTGGGTATTTAACGGAAGATTTTTAGGGCCGAGATATTCCGGCGATATAATAAGGCCGTGGGAATATTATCCCACGGCCTTAAATTTAAGTGTCCCCACCAGGAATCGAACCTGGATTGCCTGCTTAGAAGGCAGGAGCTCTATCCTTTGAGCTATGGGGACAATTGCTATATTTTACAATAATAATTCGAGTTTCGGGGCAACGCCAAAAAACGAGTGGTGCCATTAAGGTGCCATGGACGAGGCACTTTTTGGCTGTTTTTAAGGCGTTTTTGCATAAAGTTGCGGCGCTATCTCTTCCTCCCTTTTTCCGGTCAGGGTCAGTAATAGGACTTGGGGAAATTAATCCTGCGACGGAGGCCGCCCTGGGAGAAACCGAGAAAACCAAATTTTGGGGTCACTGGCTACACCAGTGTAATGCCGTGGTGGTGCGGTCTTTTGTTTTTGGTTGTGGCAGTGAAGGCCCCCTCTTGACAATCCCATGTATATACGGTATACTTACAATGTAGTACCTAGGAGGCATTATGACCAAACATTTAACCCCGCACGGGAACAGCGCAGCCCTGATAATAGATAAACCCATTCTTGAGCTGCTGAACATCAGCATGACAACGCCATTGGAAATATCCACGGACGGGCGTAGCCTTGTTATTTCCCCCGCCATCGAAAAATCCCGGCAGAAGAAATTCTCCGCGGCCATGGCTACTGTGAATGCCCTCCACGGAAAAACACTCCGTAAGCTCGCAAAATAATGGGGCCGCTATTCCTTACGCTGGCAGAGGTCATTGACATCCACAATGACCAGATTAAACGCTATGGCGGCGATACCGGGGCGCGGGACCTGGGTTTGCTTGAATCAGCTATTTCCGTTCCACAATCCGGTTTTGGCGGGCAACTTCTGCACTCTTCTCTTTTCGAGATGGCAGCCGCATATGCATTCCATATCTCGGAAAATCAGCCCTTTGTTGACGGCAACAAGCGCACGGCCCTGGCGGCGGCGCTGATTTTTCTGGCTATGAATGGAATTTTGATCAAAGACCCTAACGACAGGCTTTATGGCGCTATGGTAAAGCTCGCGACACACAGGCTTGGGAAAAAAGCGCTGGCGGCGCTCCTTGACGAATTGGCAAAAGCGGAGTAACCTGGCGCTCCAGCGTTCGCCTTCCATCTATAAAAGTTAACTTTTAGACTTCCTAAAAAGAGCCTCTTTTTCTTGCTGGTCAGCTAATAACGGAGCGGCGATATTTTATAGGATATACCACTATGAATAGGGAAGGTCATGACGATGGGCAGGATCAGAAGGAGAAGATCAACTACGGGGTAACCTTCCGGCTTATAACGGGTTTGCTGCTGCCCGAGAGGCGCGGGTTCGCCGCGGCTGTCGCCTGGCTGCTATTTTCAACCTGCTTTAGCCTGCTAACCCCGATTATCGCCAAGCATATCATAGACAAAGCCATACCGGCCCGGAACGCCGCGCTATTGGCGCTTTTGGTGGGGGCGCTATTTGTAAACTCCGTTCTTTTCCTGGCCACCAATTATCTGCTCCGCATGCGGCTGATAAAGACCGGCCAACAGATAATGACCGACCTCAAGAAGCGCATGCTCTCGCATATGCTGGCGCTGGACCTGCCTTTTTACGCCGAATACCCCGTGGGGCGGATGACGGCGCGCGTACAGGCCGACACCAGCACCCTCTACGACCTGTTCACCGAAACCACGGTAAACATCTTCCGCGATCTTTTGATGTTTATAGTCACCCTCGGCATTATGTTTTATTTCAGCCCGCGCTTAACCCTGCTGCTTTCCGCCGCGCTGCCTTTTGTGGCGCTGTTCAGCTACATCTTTATGCGAAGAAGCTCCGTTCTGTTCATGAATGTCCGCAAGCTGGCTACCGAAATTTCCGGTTTCATCACTGAGCACCTTAACGTCGCCGGCCTGCTGCAGGCCTTCAACCGGGAACAGATGACCGCCGCGCGCCTAGAGGACATCAATAGGCGGAAGTTCGACGCCGAGCTTAAGGCCGAACTGATGATAATATTCTTCTTCATGAGCGTCATCATGATCAACCCGGTTTCTCTGGCCATTATCCTGGGCGTAGGCGGTGGCTGGGCCCTGGAGGGAAAGCTGACCATCGGCACGCTGGTGATGTTCATCTTCTACATAGATAAACTCTTCGAGCCCATCTTCCGCGTTTCCGACCATGTCAGCATCATACAGCGGTCCTTTTCGGCCGGTCACCGCATACAAAAGATACTGGACCACAAGCCGGGCATAAAGGACCCGCCCAAACCGCATTACATACGCGCTCTCAGGCAGAGCATCGAATTCCGCAATGTGTGGCTGCGCTACGCTGAAGATACGCCGTGGGTGCTCAAAGATATCTCTTTTACCCTGCCCCGGGGCAAAAGCCTGGCCATAGTCGGGGAAACCGGGGGAGGCAAGACCTCCATTACCAACCTGCTGTTCAAGTTTTACACCGCGGCCAAGGGAAAGATACTGATAGACGGGATAGACCTTTCGGAGATCAGCCTGAATTCCCTGCGCACCTCCATAGGCCTGGTGCAGCAGGATATCTACCTCTTCCCGGGCACCATCATGCAGAACCTGAAGCTGATGGACGACAATATCCCCGACGCCATGGTGCACGACGCAATAAGAAGTGTGGGGCTGGAGGACTTCTTCAAGCGCCAGGGTCTCGGCAAAAATATCGTGGAGAAAGGGACCAACCTCTCGGCCGGGGAAAAACAGGTGATAGCCCTGGCCCGGGCCATGGTGCTCAACCAGGAGGTCCTGGTCTTTGACGAGGCCACCTCGCACATCGACCCGTATACCGAACGGCTGATCAACACCGCCATGCGGCGGCTTATCCGCAGCAAGACGCTGATCATTATAGCGCACCGGCTCTCTACCATCCGCAACTCGGACAATATCCTGCTGGTATCGGAAGGTGAAATAAAGGAAAGTGGTACGCACAGCGAACTGCTGGCGAGGGGCGGCACCTATGCCAAGTTCTACCGCCTGCAGTTCGGGGAGGGCGCGGAATGATATTCGCCCTTAAGTGGCTTTTGCCCTACTGGCGGCGCTACCAGTGGCGTATGCTGGTGATAGTTTTGCTCGGGGTGGTCAGCGCGGCGCTCGGGGCGCTATACCCCTACCTGATAAAGCGGATAGTTAACGGCCTGGGCGCGCATGCGTCCCATGATTATATATTGCGCGGCGTGTGGCTGCTGCTTGGGGCGGGCGTGGCCAATACGCTGGTGAGCCTGGCGGCCCAGCGCAGCCGCGCTTACATGAACTGGCGGCTGGAATGGGAATTCCGCAAACAGGCCTTCGAGCATGTTCTGGGCCTGGACCAGCATTTCTATCACAAGTTCACCACCGGGGACCTGGTGGCCAGGCTGGTGGATGATATCTCGCGCAAGATCTCCTGGTTCTCCTGCTCGGGAGTGTTCCGTTTCATACAAGCGGTATTCACGCTGACCGGCGCCGTGATCATGATGGTGATATTGAACCCCGCGCTGGCCGCCTGGGTGCTGCTGCCCACCCCCTTTATGCTGGCGGCCTCGCTGCTTGTGGGACGCAGGCTGCACGAGCGCTACGACGCCGTGCAGAAGAGCATAACACTGATCTACGACTTTCTGGAAACCTGCTTTACCGGAGTGAAACTCATCAAGGCCAACGCCAAGGAGGCGGCGCAGTGCGCCTTTTTCGCGGCCAGGGCGGACGGGCAGAAGGAGGCCGAGATAGCGTCGTCGAGACTGGACATCATCTTCTCCTACTTCTATCACTCGGCTAGTTTCGTCTCTATCTCGATACTCTACCTGGCCGGCGGCCTGATGGTAATAGGCGGGCGGGCCACGCTGGGCGACCTTATAGCCTTTTACTTTTATGCGGGCATGATCATGGGGCCGCTGATAGATATAAGCCAGTTTTTTGTGGCGGGCAACAGGGCGGGCGCCTCTATACGGCGCATCGACGAACTGCTGCTGGCCCGGAGCTCCGTAAAGCGGCCCAGGCGCCCGGCGCCGCCTCCGGCCCGGATAGAAAGAGTGGAGATGCGTGGCGTCTGCGTGCTGACCGAGAAGGGCGCCCCGCTGCTAAAAAAGATTTCCTTCACGGCCGGCCGCGGCCAGACGGTAGCGGTGGTGGGCAAGATAGGCTGCGGCAAGACCAGCCTGGTCTCGCTTCCGGCGCGGCTTACGGAGTTCTCCTCCGGAGAACTGCTGATAAACGGCGAGGATATAAGGACCTTTGAGCCGGCGGAGCTGCGCTCGAGCATGGGCCTGGTAACCCAGGATGCCTTTATCATGACCGGCACCATTAAAAACAATGTAACCCTGGGACGCGAGGGGTTCGAGGAGCGGGCGCTGGAGACCGCGTTGCGGGTGTCTCAACTGAAACATGACCTGGCAAAGTTCCCGAAGGGGCTTGAGACCTCCGTAGGCACCAGGGGGTTCACCCTTTCCGGCGGGCAGAAACAGCGCGTCTCCATAGCCAGGGCCATTTTATCAAGGCCGGACCTGCTGCTGTTCGACGACGCCACCAGCGCGATGGACGCGCAGACCGAAGAGAATTTCTGGAAGGCGTTCAGGGAGGAGCTGCCGGACGCTATCTGCCTGATAGCGACACACCGCGTAAAAACCATAGAGCACGCGGATTTGATACTGGCGCTGGACGAGGGGCGGCTGACGGAGAAGGGTACCCATGCCGAATTGATCGCTCTGGGCGGCCTTTACAAACAGATTTACGAGCGGCAAAAGCTGGAAGAGGAGTTTGCCCCTAAAGAAGCCGCCTGAAGTGGCTGTTGCCTCCGCCAATTCCAATCAGCGGCCTGCTAACCGAACAGGTAGAGTTCTTCTTCGGCGCGGGTGATGCCGGTGTAGAGCCAGCGGCGCCACATGGCGTCGTCCATCTCCTGACTTCCGCAACCCCCCTAAAACCGGAGACTCTCACGACGAGAGCCCCTTGAGTATTGGGTGCAATCTTCGTCGCAACTAGAGGGCTAATTCCGATTGCAACTTTGCAGTGGTTACTGCCAAGGCGGTTCTTTGCCGATGACTTTGAGCCAAGGGATGTGGGAGAACTTCTCAGTAGAGTGGCCGGTTTCAAGGCAGATATTTGAATAGCCCTTTTCTTTAAGGCTCTGGGCTATGTCCTCGCCCTTAACCCCGTCCCCCAAGTCAGAATCCAGGTATATAGGCGTGTCTTTAGCCACAGGAGGCTCAATGGCAAGGAAGGCATCGGGCGAGGAAAAGGCCTGTAATGCGATACCTTTGCCCTTTGCAGCCGTTTTCCAGTTCATCCGCACCAGAGCGTCATCGTCTACCAAGACAACGGTCTTGGGGAACTTAACATCTTCTATTGCCGGCAACTCTATTGTAACAGCCGTCCCTGAGCCGGGTTTTGAATCTATATTCAGCATCCCACCCCAGCTTTCTACCGAAGTGCGGGCATGGTAAAGCCCAAGCCCTGTCCCCCCCGCTTTGCCGTGGGTTTCGCCTCTCCGGCCAAGCTTCGCCAGTATCTCCGCGGGAATCCCCTTGCCATTGTCGGAAACCTTCAATAGGACCTTGCCGTCCAATCGTGAAAGGTCAACCGCCACTTTACCCACTGATTCAAAAGCCTCAACAGCGTTGTTCACAAGGTTGGATACTATACGGCGCAGTTCGGTGGGCTGAACGGCGGCATAGACTTCCTGCGCGGTGTACTCTATAACAACGCCCGGTTTGGAAGAGTGCTGGGCGCGTTTCTCATACAGAATCGGCTCGATAAGAGTCTTCAGTTCCTGTGGCGAAACGGCTTTTCCCACAGGTAACGATTTACCTCCGGGGCTCTTATAATTCTCCAGCAGGTCGCGGGCAATTTCACCTATGCGTCCAACTGCCCCACTAGCCAGTTCGCGTTTATCCGGCGGCAGCGCTGACAGGTCGTTAAGTGCCACATCCAGCGCCGCTAGCGGCGAGCGGATATCATGCGCGACCTGCATTGCCATATCGCTTAACAACTCAAATCTTTCTTTTTCGTATCGGATACGCTGCGCGTCAGCCGCCGTTTTAAACACCCCCACAAGTTCACGAGCCAATACAAGGCCAAGCCCAACCACGGAAACCGCTACTAAATAGGCGGATATATTCTGGCCGGAGTGAAGGCCCCATATCCGCAAGGTATCAGAAATCACCCCAATAACCACAAGCCACAAAAATATCCCTTCTGCAACTTTGCCACGAAAATATTTATGCACATGAGCATAAAACAGAAAGCCCACGGCATACATTATAAAAGCAAGCAGGATAAATCTGTACACCTGCACCATATTAACTGACGGCAGATAACTGAAAAAGACGCAGAAACATGCAAAGGAGAGTGTCCCGGACCAGAAATGAGATAGCTTAGTTACAATCCCTCTTTCCGCATACAAGGCAATTAGCCGGCTCAATTCAACAAGCATTGTACAGACTAGGGCAGCGTGAACTGCATATAAAAGCGCCGGATATCCAATCAGCGAGAAAAGCCAACCGCTGAGGCTGACGCACATAAGTCCCGCCCAGAAAGCAAAAGACACAAACGCCATCTGACGGCGGTTAAATGAATATTTCCAGAACAAGCCAAATAAAACAAATGTCACGGAAAGGATCAGCAGGCCGATTTCCCTAAAAAACAACATGTATTCCTGAAGAAGATCTGCCGGACGTTCCAACTCCCACCAGGGGCCCACGCGTATATCGCCGCCAAAAGGTCCAAGCCTCTTCCCCACCAAGCTCCTGACATCAATCTTTATAGTGTTCGCCTGCCCGCATTTTAGCAGCCGTTTGGGTAATAGATACAGTCTGGCCTTACCTGTCTTGCGGATATCGACATGCTCCGGATCGGCGGTTATCCCTATCAATTCACTGTTCAGAAACGCCCGATCCTGATCGTAAATAACACCCATATAAATACCAACATCTTCCCGCCCGCACAGACTCTCAGGGAGCTTGAAATCGAATGAAAATATTGCGCGTTGTGCCGCCAATTTAATAACCGCAGCCTGGGCGGCAGGAAGGCTAGGGTATAAGCCCGCATCCCGTTTTACGGGCATAAGTTCCTGGGCAGTTACCGTGCCTACCGTTAAACGGTAGACATCGGAGGCGTGCGCGCCGCCGGGCAGGGCCCATAAGGTAAATAAGCCCAAGAGTCCCGCGCAAAAAGACCTCATGCTTTTTCTCCGATGTGAATACCGAACTTAACCTGTCCCCAGAAGTTTTGTGCCTTCGCCGCGTCAATAAGCGATTTACGGGCAAGCTCACCGGTGCGGCCCCAACTCTCCTCAACACCCCATACAAACTGGTCCCCTACACTGGAGGCATAATTCTGTTTGCCCATTTTTTCGGTGCTAAGGCAGGTCGATTTCTGAGTAATATTTCTAAACCCGGCCGCATACAGGTGTCCTCCTATAACCGCGGGGACATTCCATACCCCGCCATTCTTCTCCCTCAGGAGCTTTTTATGACTGAAGAGCAAGTCCATGAGGGGCAAACCGGGAAATGTTTTGTAATAGTTGGCGTCAGAGAGAGTCAGATATATAAAACCGCCGGGTTTAAGACAGCGCCGCGCCGCGGTAAGCCAGCGCCCCCATAACCTTTCCGGTATATGATTTATGACAAACCTCATGCAGACAGCGTCAGTGCCGCCAGCCGGCAGTGCATCAAGGAATTTTAGGCCGTCCGAACACACCAATTTTACTTTCCGGTTGCCGCTAGCCTCCGAAGCACGTATCATCCATCTGGAAGGGTCAACCCCGAATATCTTATCTGTCTCAGGAAAAGCCTTGCTCAACCAGGCGGCAAATTGCCCGAAGCCGCAGCCGATATCCACTATCCGTTCTGCCTTGGAAAATTTCTCCTGCAGCCCGGTATTTCGTATTAATTCAGCTTCCTGATCCAGCAATATCTCACCCTGCTTAAGAAGCCGCTTGCGCTCGAGGGTTTTATCCCTGAACGACTCGATCTGGTACATTGAGGACGGCGCCATGTCATCCCGCTTTAAGACTACCCCCAAAAGGACAGCGTCACTGATCTTGTTCCCCCGCACATATCCAGCCGGGCGAACGCCTTCCACATTGAACCCGGCGGACAGAAGGGAAGCTATTGCTTTTGGATTTGCCGAAGACGCCGTCGCCTCAACGCGGAGCAACTGCGGATACGTACGGGTAGCGTGATTGATCAAAAATCTTATTGTGGGAGAGACCAGTCCTTTCCCCCGATATCCCGGCATGAATATTGTCGCTAGTTCAGCCGCCCGATACCTTTCATAGACCGTGTAATAACAGAATCCGATTATTTTGCGGCCGCACAGGATCTCAAAGAATTCAATCCGCCTTTTGCCGGCCGGATTTTCCATCTCCCTGAGCAGCGCCTGAAACGTGAATCCGGTCGGTAACGAGATCTGCGTCCCATATTTGGGTTTATCAGAAACTAACATCTCCGCCAGCTCACGGCCTTTCTTTGTTAACTCCCTGAATTTAACCATATGTCTCCTCGGGAACAGGACGATTAGATTCCAGCCGCGCCCACAACAACAACGCACCAGTTATGAAAACGAATTGTACCAGCAATCCGATACCGACTTTATTTATTAACGCGAAAGCAACCCCGGCTGCTACCGAGACTATCTCTGAAACGGCGTGTATTGCCCTATGCATATCCGGGCCGGCTTTAAGCGCTATAAAGTCCATTTGAGACTGGAGGCTCAGCGTTGAGGACCAGCCAATCCCTATAATTATCAGTAAAGCAGCTGCCTTGTAATCCCGAAGAGCAAAAAGAAAGACCACCAGCAGGATGTTGGCGAGGACAAATGTCAAAAATCTCCGCAGCTCGCCTGAAATCATCTTTGCTTTCCCCAGCAATGCAAAAAGATTGCCTATCACTATAAAGAAGGCCGCAATCCCGGTTCCCGCAACTGAGAAACCGAACTTGTTTGTTAACACTGGGATAAGAGTGGCATTAAAAAGAATCGCAACGCATGAGACAATAGCCGCCGGCACACTCAGCGAGAATATCCGCATGTAAGCGGAAGCATTCCTGCCTTGGATGGTTTCATTGGCGCCCTCACTGTGCCCCTGCAACCCCTTGAATATAATCTGGGAAGCCGCCGTCCCGATAAGCGAGATCAGCAGCATAGCGAGAATAACCTGGCCCTGCAGAGAATAACTCCACGCTAATCCGGCGAAAGCTACCCCAAGACCCCAAAGGACATAGAATACCACCGCATAATGCACGCTGCTTATGTGAGAACGGCCGCTGGTCAGAAGTGCCCGGAAGTATACGTTGCCCGCAGCCAGACCGATACCGAGGAAAAATGCCCCTCCGGCCAGGAGACTGGGATCAGACAAAGTTGATCCGCGAAAGATCAGAAACAATGCCGCGCTTTGTGACAGGCCGGCTACAATTATTTCATATCTCCTAAAAAGAGAAACCGATGCTGCCGTGGCGGAAAGCATTCTTCCCACACGATTTGCGGTTAATGCGAGGATAAGCGCTGACGCCGTCAAACCGAGAGTTTTCCCTGGCAACGACAGTTCCAGCATGACCGCGAAGAAACCAAAACCTGCCGGGAAAATGAAACAGAGGAGCAAAAAAAGCTCCAGGAATACTCGAAACCGGCCAGATGTGTTTTTCACTTGGAATCTTCGCAGAATGCCCCCTTGTGGGATGCGGCTCCCACTCAGTAAATAATTATATCAAAAGCTAAAAATTGATACGGTCATTTTAGCGCTATTTCCTCATGTTAGGGGTCACGGTGTAAAGTTGCAGCCGATATTAACCATCTGGTTGCAACAAAACTAATCCACCCCTACCAAATGAAGCACTAGGGTCAAACTAGCCTGCAACTACTGGGTCATAACTGCCTGCAACTTTGCAGCCAGACGGTAGCGGTGGTGGGCAAGATAGGCTGCGGCAAGACCAGCCTGGTCTCGCTTCTGGCGCGGCTTACGGAGTTCTCCTCCGGCGAACTGCTGATAAACGGCAAGGATATAAGGACCTTTGAGCCGGCGGAGCTGCGCTCGAGCATGGGCCTGGTAACCCAGGATGCCTTTATCATGACCGGCACCATTAAAAACAATGTAACCCTGGGACGCGAGGGGTTCGAGGGGCGGGCGCTGGAGACCGCGTTGCGGGTGTCTCAACTGAAACACGACCTGGCAAAGTTCCCGAAGGGGCTTGAGACCTCCGTAGGCACCAGGGGGTTCACCCTTTCCGGCGGGCAGAAACAGCGCGTCTCCATAGCCAGGGCCATTTTATCAAGGCCGGACCTGCTGCTGTTCGACGACGCCACCAGCGCGATGGACGCGCAGACCGAAGAGAATTTCTGGAAGGCGTTCAGGGAGGAGCTGCCGGACGCCATCTGCCTGATAGCGACACACCGCGTAAAAACCATAGAGCACGCGGATTTGATACTGGCGCTGGACGAGGGGCGGCTGACGGAGAAGGGCACCCATGCCGAATTGATCGCTCTGGGCGGCCTTTACAAACAGATTTACGAGCGGCAAAAGCTGGAAGAGGAGTTTGCCCCTAAAGAAGCCGCCTGAACTGGTTGTTGCATCCGCCAATTACAATCAGGCTGAGATAGCCCAGTCTGTTCCCCCACCAGGTTTATCCTGAATCAGGATGTTTAATTGAGTGAGCTCTTTCCTAATGGCATCCGCCTTTATGTAATCCCCTGCGCCCCTGGCTGCCGCCCGCTCTTCGATTCTGGCCTCAATAAACGATATATCAATCTTGTTGTTACGTATGTACCTGCTTTTAAATTCGCCAGTATAATCCGCAGCAGTTTCATCGAGCATTCCTAAAACACCACTCATAGCGCCAAGATTTTGCCGGAATTGCCTGAGTATTCCGGCTTTTTCGCCCTCAGAGGTCCTCTTGGCAAGCAACACCTCCTGAACGGCCCTAAATAATGCAGGCAGCGTTGAAATAACTTTCGCGGTATTAAAAAAATCATCCATTGCGCCTGTAAAATCATTTTTAAAAGAGTCGATTGCCGGCACCCCCGTAGGTTTGCCGGAGGCCTCACCCGGATGTCTGGACAACAACTCGTCGACCTGCTGAAGGATCTGATAATAAAGGTAGACGCGTTTATTCGCGGCGGAAAGGTTATCCTCGCTGAAATTCACGTTAGAGGATACCGAAAACGACAGTATCATGTAGCGAATAACATCCGCTTGGTATTTTGCAAGAGCTTCTTTGATAGTGTAGAAGTTCTTGAGACTCTTCGACATCTTGCGGTTGTCTACCATGACCAGCCCGTTGTGTATCCAGTAGTTGGCAAATTTGCAGGAATTCAGAGCTTCGCTTTGTGCAATCTCATTTTCATGGTGTGGAAAAATAATATCCAATCCCCCCCCATGTATATCCAGTGTTTTGCCAAGGAACTTGTTGGCAAGGGCGGAGCATTCTATGTGCCAGCCGGGTCGCCCACGGCCCCACGGTGAATCCCATGCCGGCTCGCCCGGCTTAGCTGGCTTCCATAACGTGAAATCATGGGGCGATCTTTTATTGGCTCCCGGAGCATCTTCCGACAAAAGCTCGTCCGTCTTTCGCCCTGATAGGCGTCCGTATGGCTTAAACTTAGGCACGTCAAAAAAAACCTCGCCGTTGGAAATATATGCGGCGCCTTTATTCAGCAGGCCACTGATAAAATCCTGTATCGCCTGGATATTATCCGAGACCTTCGGTTGGTGCGTCGCCGGCCGGACCTTTAGCGCGGCCATATCCTTTTCTGACTCGGCGATGTATCGGGAGGATACCTCCAACGGATTACACCCCAGCTCTATCCCTTTGGCGATTATTTTATCATCAACATCGGTATAATTCCTTACATATGTGACTTTATTGCCTAGGTATTCCAGGTATCTCCTGATGACATCAAAAAAAATGGCCTGCATCGCATGCCCTATATGGCAATCGTCATATACGGTAATGCCGCAGGCGTACATTTTGACTTCCCCGGGAGTCAGCTGGTTGAAGTCTTCCTTCCCTCTGGTCAGCGAATTATATATTTTCATTGGTTTGTCTTCGCGAGGACCTATCTGGGAATTACTCGCAAACTTATACTTATTCCGGAAGCCACCCATCCCGGCCTTAAGCATTGGGGGGATGAGCACTGCTCCCCTGTCCCAACGCCCGGATTCCTCCAAGTCAGTGCGCAACCACAGTATATTTCCCCGACAGCAGCGTCTGGCAAATAGTGACCTCGGAATGCCGAAGTTACTTTTTTTCTAGCACATAGTACTGTGGAGTCTGGTGCCTGATAAAATAATCTCCGCTTTTCCATTGCAAAAACATATATTTCTTTGCGCCTATCGCCTTGATGGCATAAGCACTTGCAGTTTTGTCGCCGCTATGCATGAGAACACCTTTGGTCCAGGCGAACCACGGCGCATCAGTCTTGTTATCTACAAGGATCTTGCCATTAGGCAGGAAAGCGAGTCCTTTCAGATAAAGATCTTTTTTAAATATTTTTGCGCCGGGAGTAAAAAGCGGGGGTTCTTTAACAAAATCCACGCTAATCCATTCGCCTAATACGGCTGGGTCATTTATAAAGGGCAGATTAATGTCATCCACTATCCTTTCCTGGCTTTTCTGTCCGCACCCGAATATGCTTATCGGGATTAACGCCAGACACAATATCGCGACCTTCATTTTCATGGTATTCAGTCTCCTATTATTTTTCAGCTAAAGATTACACGGCATAAAAGCGCTACCCGAAAAGGTAGAGTTCTTCTTCGGCGCGGGTGATGCCGGTGTAGAGCCAGCGGCGCCACATGGCGTCGTCCATCTGGGCGAAGCGCTCCTCGAACATTACCACTTTTTTGGCCTGGCTGCCCTGGGCTTTATGCACGGTCAGCGCGTAGCCGAAATCGAAAAGATCGCCGATGGCGGCCAGCCGCCTGTCCTTGGTGAAATTAACGCCGGTTCTGGCCCCGAACTGCGGCGCGTAGATAAGGCCCTCGTAGGGCTTTTCCCTGTCGTCCAGCTGTATTTCGGCGTTGTACCAGTCTTTATGGGCCGGGGCTATGCCGGTAATGGTGCCCAGCATGCCGTTAAAGATCCCCTTCTTGTGGTTGTTGCGCAGGCAGATAACCCTGTCGCCGCAGGCGGGCGCCGGCGTTTCAAAGCCGCGGTTGGCCCTTATGAACTGGTTGATCTTATTGCGCGTATTGTTATAGCCGCAAAGGATAAGGGTGTCCGGGGAATAAGCCTCAAGCAGTTCCCCGGTTTTTTCCTGGGCGTCGGCGTCTTCTTTCAGATATTTATATACGCCGGCGCCGTATTTCATAGGCGGCACCAGCCCGGTTTTCCTGGCGTACTCCGAAACTTTAATTATGGGGTTGCCGGCGGCCTGGCGGTGTATCTGCGTCAGCAAGATCTCCGGCGCTTCCATTAAATTGAATTGCCCGGAGATGGGCGGCAGTTGGCCGTGGTCCCCCACCGCCACCACGGGGATATTGTAGGACAGCAGGTCCGCCCAGATGGCCCCGTCCACCATGGACGCCTCGTCCACTATTATCAGGTCCCGCTCCAGGGCGTCCTTGCGTTCCCAGCCGGCTATCTGGCCCGCCTCGTCCTCGCGCGGGGTATAGATGAGGCCGTGGATGGTGCTTACCGAATCCTTTACGCAAAGCGCGCCGGCCTCTTTCAGTTTGTTCTTCAGGTTCTGGGCGGCCTTGCCGGTATAGCTGCAGAAGGCTATCTTTATGCCCTTTTCGGTACGCGCCAGTTCGTTCTTGAATATGGAAATAAGGGTGGTCTTGCCGGTGCCGGCGTAGCCGCCCAGTGTGATGAACTGTTTTCTGTCATGGTCCTTGTACCATGCCAGCAGTTTCGTAAGCGCGTCCCGCTGGTCTTCGGATAGTTCCATTAATGGCCTTGCGGAGGTTCAACCTCCAACGGAGGTTGAACCTCCGAGGGCTTTTTGGAGCAGGGCTTTTATGATCTGCACCTTGAAGCGGTTTTTGGCCAGGGGGCGGACTTCTTTGGCGGCTATCTCGCCGGCCGCGGCGGCGGTCTTTTCGCCGACGGGCTTCCCTTCCAGAAATTCCTCCACGGCTTTCAGCCTCAGCGGGACCGGGGCGGCGGCGCTGAGCACCAGCCTTGCGCCGCGGATCTTCCCCCCCGCGGTACTGAAAACTCCGGCCAGGCCGGCTATGGGGAAGTCTATGGAGTTGCGTATGCGGAACTTGTGGTAGCCCTGGTTGAGGCCCGGCTTGGGGGCCGGCACCATTATTTCCTGCACCAGCTCGTCGTGGTCCAGCACGGTGGACCGCATTACGCCGGCGGCGAAGAAATCTTCGGCCGCTATGGTCCGCCTGGTGGTTTTTATCTTGGCGCCCAGGGCCGCCAGGGCCGGCGCCAGGTCCGAGGCGTTCACGGCTACGCAGCTGCAGTCGATGCAGCGTTTGGCCTCGGCGCTCAGGCCTTCCGGCGTTAATCCCCTGGTTTCGGAGTGCTTGGTCCGCCCGCAGCGCTCGGCGCAGTCGGCGTTCAGCGCCAGCAGCGCGGCCTCCGCGCCGCGCCCGCTTATGGCCGGCCGCTTTTTGCCGCCCAGGTAAACGTCTATAGCCAGCGCGGCCCTGCGCCCCGCGGCAATGGCATGGATGACCGACGACGGGCCGCTTACCGCGTCCCCGCCGGCGAAAACGCCGGGCAGGTTGGTGGCCTGTGTCGTTCCGTCGGCGGCTATCAGGCCCCGCAGGGTCTTGACCCCGGCGGCGTAGCCGAGCTGCGCGGCCTGGCCGATGGCCAGTATTACCTGGTCGGCTTTAATGGTCTTCTTTTGCGCGGCGTCGAAGACGGGGTTAAAACGCCCCTCTGCGTCTAAAACCGATGAACAGGCCGTGAATTCCATGCCTTTCACTTTCCCGCCGGCCTCAATAATCCTCTGCGGGCCCCAGCCGGGCAGAATGCGCACGCCGGCTTTCAAGGCCTCGTCTATTTCCGCCGGGAAGGCGGGCATGGCGTCCCTGGCTTCCAGGCATACCATGGTTACGCTTTTGGCGCCGGCGCGCCTGGCGGTGACCGCCACGTCCACGGCCACGTTGCCGCCGCCTATCACCAGCACGTTCCCGCCGGGTTTCACGCAGCCGGGGCCTTCGCCTACAAGAAAAGCCATGCCGGAAGTGAGCAGTTCCGCTTTTTCAAGACGTATGTTCTTCTGCTCCCAGGTGCCGGTGGCCAGGAAGACGCCGTCGAAATCCTTGCGCAGGGCGCGCAGGGATGTCCCGCGGCCGATCTCCGTATTTAGCTTGAAGACTATGCCCATAGCTTCCAGCGCCGCTATCTGGGCGGCGACCACTTTCCTGGGCAGGCGGTAAGCGGGGATGGCGTAGGCCAGCATGCCGCCGGCGCGCGGCAGCCTGTCAAAAACCGTAACACGGTGGCCGGCCGACCGCAGGTAATAGGCCGCCGCCAGGCCGGCCGGGCCGGACCCCACCACGGCTACCTTTTTATTAGTCTGTCTGGCAGGGGGCTTCATAATATCCGCCGCGTGGTCCAGCACGTGGTTCCCCAGTACGCGCTCCATGGCGCGTATGGACACGGCCTCGTCGTAACTGCCGCGGTTGCATTCGCCTTCGCAGAGATGCGGGCAGACGCGGCCGGTCATGGCCGGCAGCGGATTGTTTCCCAAAAGGACTTCGGCCGCGGCGTTCATTTCCCCCGCGCGCACCAGGGCCAGGTAGTCGGCAATATTCACGCCGCCGGGGCAGGCCGCCGTGCAGGCCGGCGGGGCCACCCGCGCGCCGCCGAATACGGAGTGGTAGCGGTTCTCGCCCAGCAGCGCGCCGCAATGCGTGCCGCCTTTTCTCAGGCAATGGAACTGGTCGTCGGGGGTGCGGTAATACCAGCACCGGGGTTCCTGGCAGAGATTCCCGCCGATGGTGGCCATGTTCCTCAGCTGCGGCGACGCCACGCTGCGCGCCGCCTCGGCGATGATCTTGTATTTTTCTTTAACCGTCTTGTGCGCGGCTATTTCGCTAAGGGTAGTGAGCGCGCCTATGCGCAGCCCGCCGGCGTCCCCGGCGATATAGCTCAGGCCGGGGATGGCTTTAATATTCACTACCAGCCGCGGACTTTCCTTGTGGATCCGGTCCTTCAGCACGCCCATGGCGTCGGTGCCGCCGGCCATGGCGAGCCCCCCGCCGTCAGCGCCGGCCAGGGCGGCGGCCGCCTCTTTAAGGGACTTCGCCCGCAGGTGATCGAATTTCTTTATCGCCATAATTTATGCCTTCCCCAGCGCTTTCAGCACTTTTTCCGGCTTTACCGGGATGTCGTCTATCCTTACGCCGATAGCGTTGTAAACGGCGTTCAGCACCGCGCGCGGGGTGCAGGTAAGCGTGCCCTCTCCTATGCCGCAGGCGCCGTATTCCCCGGCGCCGCGCCAGACTTCCAGCAGGGCGGGGTCCACCTCGGGCATGTCGGCCATGGTGGGGATCTTGTAATCCAACCAGTTGAAGTTAAGCGGAACGCCCGTGGCCTCGTCGTAAATTATCTCTTCGGTAAGGGCTTCGCCCACGCCCATCACCTGGCCGCCTATCTGCTGGGCCTCGGCGCCGGAGGCGTACATTACGGTGCCGCAGTCGTTGATCACCACCAGTTTCAGCACCTGCACGCGGCCCGTGCTGGTGTCCACTTCCACCTCGGCGAAATTGGCGATATAGGGCACGCCGGTCTTCTGGTTGTTGGGCGGCCTGCCCATTTCCACCACTATCGGCAGCATGCTGCCGCTCATCAGCACCTCGCGCACCGTCATGCCCTTGGCGGGCGCCGCTTTGCGGAAAACGCGTCCTTCGGCTATGTCCAGGTCTTCCGGCTTGGCTTTCATGAGCGGGGCCGCTTTTTCAATGATACGCTGCTTTACCTCGCGGGCGGCGTGGGCCACCACCTCGGATTGCAGGAACGAGACGGCGCTGTCGGTCTGCACGCAGTCCTTTAGGCTGGTTTCGGTGTCCACCACGTGCGGCCATACGATATCCGACGGGCCGATGCCGAGGAAAGCCAGCGCTTCGGCGCAGCCCAATACGTTGCAGGTGTTGGAGCCCGTGCCGGTTTCCACCGTGGGGGCGTCCAGCACCACGCTGCAGTCCTGGTTGACGGTTATTCTTACGCGGACCTCGCCGCGGCGCGCTTCCTGCCATTCGGCGTGCCAGGCTGGGTGGAAAGAGAAACCTACTCCGCGCTTCTTCACCCGGTCATAGACGGGCCCCGAGCCCGGCTTGTGGCGTTTGGCGTTCCAGCCCAGCCTTTTGGCCCCTTCGCGCAGCACCGCGCTAAGGCTCTTGTCGGGCAGGGAGCCCCACTCGTGGCCGAAGTTCTTAAGCGCCAGGTCTATGGGGTCCATGCCGAGCTTTTCGGCCAGCATGTCCACTACGTGGCAGAAGACCAGATTGAACTGGGAGTTCCCCACCCCGCGCATCATGCAGGCGGGGAGCTTGTTGGTGTAGACGCCGTAGGATTCCATCCTGATATTGGGGATGTGGGCCAGGGCCACCTCGGCTATCTCCGTCGGCGCGAACTTAAGGGCGAACATGGTGTGGTCGGCGTAGGCCCCGGAATTGCCGATGGACTTGAAATACATGGACGTGATGGTGCCGTCCTTTTTAGCGCCCACCTTGGCGGTGTAGATGGCCGGCTGGCGGGAGTCGTGGAAACTTTCCCGGCGGGTGTGCTTGAATTTTACCGGCCGCCCGGTCTTTTTAGAGAGCAGCGCCGTGAAAAGAAAGAAGGGCTGGTCCCCTGTGTCCCCGCGTCCGAACTGGCCGCCGACGTAGGAGCTGATGACGCGGACCTTGTTGATGGGGAGGTCCAGCATCTGGCTGATATGCATCCTGGACTGGTCCGCCTCGAAGGAATTGGACATCACCGTTAGCTTGTCGGCTTTCCAGTCCACCAGGCAGCACCAGTTGTCGAGCGAAGCCTGCGTGGCGTTGTGGTGTACCGACGTGGCCTCCACCACCACCTCGGCCCTGGCAAAATCTTTATCCGTGTTCCCCTTGTCCACGAACACGTCCGACCCGCCCACTACGTCCTTGGGCAGGATATTGCGCGGGGCGATATCGGGATGAAGGAGCGGCGCGCCCGGTTTCATGGCCGCCATAGGGTCCAGCACAAAGGGAAGAACTTCCCAATCCACTTTTATAAGCCTGAGCGCCTCTTCGGCTATCTCCTCGCTTTCGGCCGCCACCACGGCGCCTACCTCGTCGGTGACCCAGCGGGCGCGGTCGCCCAGCACCCTCCTGTCGCGGAAGCGGTGCCACATCATGCGCTCGTAGGAAACCGTGTCCACCCCGTCGGTCCAGCCGGCGCTGGTGGGCTTCAGAGAGGCTATTTCCGGGTCTTCGTAGGTGAGCACCGCTTTTACGCCGGGCAGCTGCCTGGCTTTGGAAGCGTCTATGCTTTTAATGCGCGCGTTGGCGTGCGGGCTGCGCAGGACCTTGGCGTAAAGCATGCCGGGGAAGCTGCTTTTTAATGTGATGTCGTCTACGAACTGCACCTTGCCGGCGGCTTTTTCCTGCGCGTCTATCCGTGGGCGGTAGCCGCCGATGAATTTGCGTTTTGTGCGGGGCGTATAGGGGCGCGGTGTATCGGTCATTTCTTTTCCCCTTTGGTCCCGTGGTTCCCGCAGGCGTGCTGCACCGCCCGCGCGATACCGGAATAGCAGCCGCAGCGGCAGATGTTGCCGGAAAGCCCTTCTTTGATCTCGCCCGGTGTGGGGTTGGGGTTGGCGTCAAGCAGGGCTTTGGCCGTCATCACAAAACCCGGGGTGCAGTAGCCGCACTGCAGGGCCGTGCCGTAGCCGGGTTCGCACTGGTTGGCGAAGGCCTGTATCACCGGGTCGTCGGCGGGCAGGCCCTCTATGGTGAGGATCTCGTGCCCGTCCGCCTCTACCGCCAGCTTCATGCACGACAACACCGCCTTGCCGTCCATGATCACCGTGCAGGCGCCGCAGGCCCCTTCGTCGCAGGCCACTTTAAGGCCGGTATATTTCAGCTTCTCACGCAGCAGGTACGAGAGGGTCGTCGCCGGCTCTATGTCTACGCCTATATTAAATTCGTGCCATTGGCCGTTGACCTTGATCTTTACTGGATCTTTTTTCTTTTCGGGCGCCTGTTTTTTTGATTTCTTAGTCATGAATTCCCCCTCGGTTGCATCTTTATATTTTTCCGCCGGCCATAAGGCCTCTTGCCAGCAGGCTTAAAGCACCCTGGCCTTTTTTATACGGTTCCCCTTTAAGGAGAAGTGTTTCAACCTTCAAATCCAGAAGTTCGCCCGGTTTCATGTCCAGCGGGTTCCGGTTCAGCATCACCATGTCGGCCATTTTACCGGTTTCAAGGCTGCCGCGCTCGGCCTCGTCGAAAGTGGTCCAGGCCGCGTTATAGGTGAACATCCTCACGGCCTCGGCCACGGTGAGGGACTGGCCGGGAACATAATGGTTGCAGGCGGCATGGATGCCGGCGATAGGGTCCGGCAGGGTGCAGGGGGCGTCGGAGCCCCCGCTCAGCACAATGCCCATATCCGCCATTTTTCTTAACGGAGAGATCTTTTCCGCCCGCTCACCCATTATGCCGCGCAGGAAAGCCAGGGGCTCCAGGTCCCAGGTGAGGAAAGCCGGCTGCAGCGGTATATGGATGCCGAGGTCGGCGCATTTCTTCAGCCCCTCGTCGGTAGGCAGCGAGGCGTGGATGATGCCGTGGCGGTGGTCCGCCCTGGGGAAGTCCTTCAGGGCCGTCTCTAGGGCCATTACGGCCTGGTCGAAGGCCGCGTCGCCTATGGCGTGCATCTCTATCTGGAGGCCGGCGCGGTTGGCGGCTTTGGTGAATTTCACCACCTGGGCGTCGCTGTAGAAGAGAACGCCTTTATTGTTAGTATCGTCGGTGTAAGGCGCGCGCAGCGCCGCGTCCCCGCTGCCGAAGGAGCCGTCCAGGGCGGTGGCGAAACAGCCCCCCACCCGCGGCAGCCCGCGTCTTTTGACCTTGCCCAGGTCCATCGTCTGAAAGAAGAGCCGGGTCTGGAAACCGCTATTAAGCCCGCGGCCCAGCAGCGTCTCCAATGTTACGTCCAGGTCCAGGGGAAAACCCACGCCGGAGACGGTATGCATCAGCCCTATGCCTTTGTCCGCCATTTCGTCCACGGCGCGCAGCATATTGCGGATGGTGCGGGGAAGGGAGACCTTTTTGGTGACAAGATCGGCGACGGCAAAAAAGGCTTCCTGGTTCATCTCGCCGGTGTCCGGGTGGTAGCCTCTCATTTCTTTTACTTCATCCGGCAGCAGGGCGATCAGGCGGCTGTTGACGATGCAGGCATGCCCGTCGTACTTCACCAGGAACAGCGGCCTGTCCGGGCAGGCCCGGTCAAGTTCGTCCCTGGCTATCAGGCGCCGTTCCGCCACCATGTGCGGCGAAGCCCCGAAGCCCATCAGGATGCTGTCCGAACTGCCGCGGGCGAAATCCGCTATCTGCCCGCTCATCTCGGGCAGGCTGCGCGCGGAACGCACGTTGAGCCCGGCGTTAAAGAGGGCGTGGGAGGCGAAATGTATGTGGGTATCCCCGAAGCAGGGGAGCAGGGCCCGGCCGCCGAGCTTTTCCAGCGGCGCGCCCCGGTAAGCCGCGGGGAGTTCCGCCCCGGCGTAAAGGATGCGCCCCTTGTCTTCCACAAGGTAATTGTGAACGCTGTTCTTGGGGTCGCAGGAAACGATGGCGCCGTTATAGACTTTCAATCTTTTACCCCGTACTCAGGCCGTTTAAGGTAAATATTCTACCAAAATGACCGCTGGTCAAAGCGGCCCGGGACCGGCCGCCAGCTGGCCGCAGGCGGCGGCTATGTCGGCGCCTTTTTCGCGGCGCAAATGGGTGCGAACGCCGGCCTCCACCAGTATCTTCTGCATTTCTTTGGCTTTCTCCACGCTGCCAGGCTTATAAACCGCTCCGCCCGGGACCGGGTTGTAGATTATAAGATTGACCTTGCAGATCAGGTCCTTTATCAGGGCCAGGAGTTTTTTGGCGTCCTCCGGGGTGTCGTTGAGCCCGTCGAAGACTATATACTCGAAGAGGACAGATCTTTTGGTCCGGTCGCCGTAATAGCGCGCCGCCCCGATGATCTCCCGCAGGGAGTATTTTTTCGCCATGGGCGTCAGTTCCGCCCTTTGCGCTTCGTCGGCCGTTATCAGGGAGACCGCCAGCCTTATGCCCAGGCGGGAATCCGCCAGGTCCCGTATTACCGGCACTATCCCCACCGTGGAGACCGTGATCTTAGACTGGGGGAAATTATAGCCCTTGTTGTCGGCAAGTATAAGCACGCTTTTTCTGACATTGGCCCAGTTCAGGAAAGGCTCGCCCATGCCCATAAAGACTACGCTGTCGAGTTTTCCGCCGGCTTCCCGCCGGCACGCCGCGAACTGCGCCAGTATTTCGGAGGGCTTAAGGTCCCGCTTGAATCCCAGCGCGCCGGTGGCGCAAAAAGTGCAGCCGCAGGCGCAGCCGGCCTGCGAGGAGAGGCAGGCCGAAGCGGTCTCTTTATTGAACAGCACCACGCCCTCGGCTTTGGCTCCGTCGGAAAAAGTGAACAGCAGTTTTATGGTCTTGTCTATTTTGGAAACGCGCTTCTCCATGGCGGGAGCCGGCGCTATGTCGTACCTGGCCGCCAGCTTGTTCCTGAACTCCTCCTGCACGCCGTCCATGGCGGCGAAGCTTTCGGCGCCTTTGCGGTGCAGGAAATTGAATATGCGGTCTATGCGCGAGCCTTTTTCACCCAGGGCTATCATGGCCCCGGCCAGCTCCTGCCTTGTAAAATCCCTGATATCCGGTTTCGTCATTTGTTCAATAATAGCAATTATCCCCCCGCCGCCGGGACCCCCGTCGGGGTGGCCGGGATTATTATATAATAGCGGGAAGATATGTCCATCAAACGGGCGGTCCCATTCTTGTTGATCGTAACGCTGGCCGGCGGCTGCGCCGCGCGCTACGACGACGCCGTAGTGCTGGCCGGGCAGGGCCGTTATATGAAAGCGGCCCTCAAGTACAAGGCCTTCGCCCTGGCCAACCCCAAGGCCCCGGAGGCCCCCAAGGCGCTGCTGGCCGCCGCGGATATTTACGCGCTCAAGCTGGGGGTCTGCGCCGAATCTAAGCCGCTGCTGGAGCGGCTGGCCCGCGAGTACCCGGCTTTTAAAATGCCGGAGGACGTTTTTAGGCGCATTTTCATCTGCCCTGATTATTTCCCCGCCGGGCCGGGCCTTAAGTGGACTTACGGCGACTCGCAGACGCTGGGCAGGAACGCCAGGCAGGAAGTGACGGTGGCGGACCATACGGCGAAAGGCGCCGTTATCTCCAACGTGTTTTACGCCGGCCGGGCGGTGGTGAGCCGCCAGAAAAAAACTTACAGGTTCGCCGCCAATAATTTTATGGAAAGGCAGGGCGGGAGCGACACGCTGATACTTAATTACCCGCTGCAGGCCGGCAAGGCCTGGGCCTCGGCCGGGCCGGAAGGCCGCCTGGAATTCCTGGTGGAAAAGACGGGGCTGAAAATAAAGGTGAAGGCCGGCGAATTCGACGGCTGCGTTAAAATACGCCGCCGCGCCGCGGGAACGCCCTCCTGGATAACCGAATATTACGCCCCCTGGACCGGCAAGATCCTCACCGCGGTGGCCGGCAAGGGGTTTGAACACAGGGTAACCGAACTTTTATCTTATGAAGAAAAAAAATAAAGAGACCGAGCCGGGCGCGGTCCCCGGCCTTTTCGGCGATATCGCGCCGGCCCCGGTCCCCGCCGTCAAGTCCGGTCCGCTGGCTTTTTCCTATTCCAAGATGTCGCTCTACGAGGAATGCCCCCTTAAGTACAAGTTCAAGTACATAGACAAGATAAAAGAGGAGCCCAAGTTCTACTTCGCTTTCGGCAACTCCATCCACACCGCGCTGGAGTTCCTCTACTCGGTAAAGGCGCCGCCTTTCCCCTCCCTTGAAGAACTGCTTGAGGCTTTCAGGCAGGACTGGAATTTGAAATCCTACCTGGAGAAAGGCTACCGCACGCCGCAGCGCGCCGAGGACGATTACCAGAAAGGCCTGCTGATGCTGCGGGCCTATTACGAGCATAACCGCGCCGCTTTCAAGCCGCCCTTCCTGGTGGAGTATTCCACCGACGTGGAAGTGGACGGCCTGCTGGTGCGCACCATCTCCGACCGCATAGAACATCTGGGCGGCGGCGAAATAGTGATAATAGACTATAAGACCGGCAAGGACGTGAAGCGCCAGCCCTCCCAACTTTACATGTACCAGAAGATAAGCGAGATAGACCCGCGCCTGAAAGAAAAGATCGCGGAGACCTACGGCTCTCGGGTCAGCGCCGTGAAAGTGCGCCAGCTGTTGTATTACCATGTCCCTACCCTTAAAGAGTATACCTTCGAGCGCGCCGACGACAAAGAGATAGGCGCTTTCTGGGAGCGCGTCCTGGGCGTGGCGGACTCCATTAAAAGTATCAAATTCGACCCCACCCCCGGCGAGCAGGCCTGCGCCTGGTGCGACTATAAGAAGCTCTGCCCGCATTTCTTCGGCGGGCAACCCAGGCCCGCCGAGCGGCAGCAGGCCCCGGCCGAGAACATAGAAGCGCTGGTGGACCGCTACGGCCGGCTTAAAGAAAAAATGGACGAGATCCAGGCCCAGCTGGCCGAAGTGGCCGAAAATATAGGCCGCTCCGCCAAGGACGGCGGCGAATACGCTGGCGCCTCCTATTCCGCCAGCGTCAGGAAAAATTCCAAATGGGAATTCAAGGACCGTGAAGCCGTTATCTCCGTGCTGAACCAGTTCGACCTTTACCAGAAAGCCCTCAGCCTCACCCTCACCGGCATCACCAAAGTGCTGGAAAGCGACGCGCTCCCAGAGCCGGCCCGCAAGAAGCTCCTTGAGCAAGCCGTAAAAAAAACCGGCTACGACATAAAAGTAACCAAAAAACCGGGCGCATAGCGTATGGCTGAAAAATTCATAATTGTACTGGACCAGGGGAGCTCAAGCTCCCGCGCCCTGGCCTTCGACCTGGACGGGAACATCCGCTATAAAGCCCAGCGCAAAATAGAAGCCGCCTACCCCGCCCCCGGCCGCGCCGAATACGACGCCGAAAAACTCTACCTCTCGCAGGCCGACAGCCTGGGCGAAGTAATGGCCATGCTTCCCGCCGGCGCCGAAGCCGCCGCCCTTGCCATAGCCGCCCAGCGCTCCACCATCGTACTCTGGGACAAGCACACCGGCGCCCCCCTGGCCCCCGCCTTCAGCTGGCAGGACGGCCGCGCCCTGGAACTACTGGCCAAGATCCCCCTCTCCAATACAAAAATACACGCCCTCACCGGCCTGTATAAAACCCCGTATTACAGCGCCTCCAAAATAGCCTGGGCCATGGAAAATTATCCCGAAGTAAAAGCCGCGGCCGCGGAGAAGCGCCTGCTGATAGCCCCGGTGGCCACTTATGTCATCTGGCGGCTGTCCGGCGGCAAGGCCTTTATCACTGACCCTTCCCAGGCCCAGCGCACCCTGCTCTTCAACCTGCGCCGCCTGAAGTGGGAGCCTAAACTGCTGGCCGCCTTCGGCGTCGGCCTTGAATGTCTGCCGGAAATTAAGCCCAGCGTAGGCCGTCTGGCCCAGGTGGAAACAGCCGGCCGCCGTATTCCGGTGACCGCCATGCTGGGCGACCAGCAGGCCGCCATGCTGGGCCTCGGCCTGGAGACCCCGAACGCAGCCGCCCTGAATTACGGCACCGGCGCTTTTCTGCTGGTGAATACCGGCAGCCAGCCGCTGAAGATCCGCGGCCTGCTTAACTCCTTCGGCTGGCAGGAAGGCGAGGACAAGAAAAAGATCTGCTACTTCACCGAAAGCACCGTTAATTCCGCCGGCACCGCCCTTGAGTGGCTGCGCCAGAAATTCGGACTTTTCGATGATATCTCCGACGTCGACGGCATGTGCCGCAAGTCGAAGAACCGCCTGCACTGCCTGCCCGCCATCGGCGGCATAGGCGCCCCTTACTGGGATTTCACCACGTTCACAACGTTTACAGGGTTCTCCCCGCACACCGACAAGTACGACGTGGTACGCGGCGTTACCGAGGGCATCGCCTATATGGTGGCCGACGCTTTCGACCTGGTAAAAAAGAAAGGGCTGAAGATAGATGAACTAAAGGTTTCCGGCGGGCTTTCCCGGATAGACTGGCTGCTGCAGTTCCAGGCCGACATTACCGGGGCGCGCCTGACGGCGCTGGAAGAAAGCGAGGCCACCGCCATGGGGGCTGGCCTGGCCGCCGCGCGCGGCCTTGGCTTGGCGCCCAAGTGGACGGCCAAGGTCTCTAACAGGGTTTTCCAGCCGGCTATCGGCGAGGAAGAACGCCAGAACCTTATAAAAGGCTGGCGCATATTCGTCAAAGATATACGCCGCACCAGCCGGGACCTCAGGAAACTGAATATCCTCCCCCATCCCTGATCCCGCTTTATTTCTTTATCTCCTCCAGGTACAGCAGGGCTTCCATGGCGGCTTTGCAGCCGGAGCCGGCGGCCACCACGGCCTGTTTGTAGCGGGTATCCATCACATCGCCGGCGGCGAAGACGCCGAAGACGGAAGTGGCCGTCCGCGCGTCGGTAACGATATAGCCGGCATCGTCCAGGTTCAGCTTGTCCTTGAAAATTTCAGTGGCCGGGCTGTGACCTATGGCTATAAATACGCCGGGCGTTTCAAGGCGGCGGACCTCGCCGGTCTTTACATGCTTCAGGTTAACCCCGGTCACCTTGGCCTCGCCGGTGATCTCGGCCGGCACGTGGTCGTAGATTATTTCTATTTTAGGGTTGATCCGCAGTTTTTCCTGCAGGCGGAAATTGGCGCGCAGTTTGTCCCGGCGGTGCACCAGGTAGACTTTGGAGGCGAACTTGGTAAGGAACAGCGCGTCCTCCGCCGCCGTGTCCCCCCCGCCCACCACGCAGATCTCCTTGCCGCGGAAAAAGAAACCGTCGCAGGTGGCGCAGCCAGAGACGCCCTTGCCCACGTATTTCTGCTCGGACGGCAAACCCAGCCAGCGCGCTTGGGCGCCGGTGGCCACTATCACCGCCCCCGCGGTGTAGGTCTTGCCGCTGCCCGACGTGATCTTGAACGGCCGGCCGGTGAAGTCCACCGCCGTGACGTCCTCGTTAAAAATGGTAGTGCCCAGCCGCTTGGCCTGGTTAAGCATCCTTTCCATCAGTTCTGCGCCTATGACGGGGTCCGGGAAGCCGGGGAAGTTCTCTATCTCCGTGGTCTGCAGCAGCTGCCCGCCGGGCGCCACGCCGCCGAAGAGGGCCGTGGAGGCCCCGCCGCGGGCGCCGTAGATGGCGGCCGTAAAGCCGGCCGGGCCGGACCCTATGGCTATAATGTCGAAATCCGGTTTAGTTTCGGTCATACTGGTTCTCCGTTCTACTTCTTATAGGAAGCCATCGAGGTGGGCGTTTCCCAGAAAGCCACCTTGCGCACCGGCAGTGCCATGCTCTCGGCCGTTTCGTAAATAAGCCGCGCCAGGGCTTCGGCGGTGGGGCTGCCGTCGGTCAGGTAGCAGGCCTGGCCCTGTTCCCGCAGCACGCGGGCTAGCGGGTCGGCTTTGGCCAGTATCATCTTGTGGTCCAGATTATCGTCCAGCCAGGTCTTCATTTTCAGCCCCAGCTCGGCAAAGTCCATCACCATCATCTCGTCGTTGAGCCCGGCGGCGGCCAGCGTCACTTCCACCACGGCGTTGTGGCCGTGCAGGTTCCTGCATTTGCCTTTGTGGTCCGGCAGTCTGTGCCCGTAAGCCAGGTGAAATGCCTTTTTAATTTTATACATATCTTGTTATCCCGCCTTGGCCTTCTTTATGAATTTTCTTACCAGGTTCATGGACAGGCCCACCACGGTGTCGAAGCGGCCTTCTATCTTTTCTATAAAAACGTCGTCGGTGTCCTGCACCGCGTAGGCGCCGGCCTTGTCATGATGTTTAGATGCCATGGCAAGTAATTCGGTTTCAGAGAGTTTCCGCGCTTTGCAGCGGGACACCTCGGCGCCGGCCAGGAAGATACCCTTGTCCAGCCAGATCAGCGCCACGCCGGTGTGCACGGCCTGCCAGGAGCCGTTCTGCATTTTAAGCAGGCGCACCGCGTCTTTATGATGCTTGGGTTTGCCCAGCACTTCGCCTTTGCAGTAGACAAGGGTGTCCGAACCCAGCACCGGCGAGCCCGGGTGCTTCAAAGCCACCGAGAGGGCTTTCTTGTAGGCCAGCTCCCGCACTATCAGGGCCGGCCTCTTGTAGGCGGAGATCTCTTCTATATGGCTGGGGATGGTCCGGTATTTTATCCCGGCCCGGGCGAGCAGCAGCTTCCTTCTGGGCGATTTAGAGGCTAGTATGAGGGTGGGCATTAAGCGCTTACTTTACCAGCTGCTTGTAGACCACGGCCGAAAGGAAGATGCCGATTATGCTGGAGATATTGAACTTGAAGACCAGCCCGGCGGTGAACTCCACCAGGTTCAGGTCCACGGTGGTGGGGTGCAGGCCGGTGTTTATGCCGGTGTTGATCAGGGCGTTCAACTGCCCCACGGGGAACCACATATTGAGCAGCTTGCCTATGAACAGGCCCAGCAGGGAGCCCACTACCACCACCACTATCACGTGCAGAACGTTTTTCATATTTCCTTCTTGTCTCCGGAGTCTTTATCCAGGGGGATATTCGTCGTAAAAAGTGTGTTGGCGCCCAGCCAGTCCAGGTAATCCCTGGAGCCCGCGGCTATCTCCGTAAAGACCGTCTCGGGCACGGAGTAGGGGTGATGCTCCTTCACGAACTGTATGATGTCCTCGCGCAGCGCCCTGCGGGTCTTTATTATCAGCAGCGTTTCGGAGGACTTCTCTATGCGGTCCTTCCACCAGTAGGCGGACTCAAGGCCAGGCACCGCCGACACGCAGGCCGCCAGTTTTTCCTCAAGGAGGCCGGAGGAGATCTCTTCGGCGGTTTTCCTGTCTCCGACGGTCACAAAACAGAGGTCGTAGGCTGTGGCCATATATCAATAATATAAAGAGAAGCCGGTTAAGTCAAACGGTTCAGTCCGGCAGGACGCAGTCCGAAAACTCCTCGCGCGCGGAGTCCAGGACGGCCTGCTTTCCCTTGCGCCATTCGGCGTCTCCGCGCAGCTCGCCGGCGCGGACCTTTTCAAAACGTTCCACCACATCGCTTTGCCGGTCGTAAAAGGCGCGCTGGTAGCGGTACATCTCATAGGCCGGCAGGCCCCGCAGCTCCGCGTCGTTCTTCATGGCCTGGCTCATGGTGAGGGCGCCCCTCTTTACGCGCAGCTGGTCCCTGTCGTAGATCAACTGGTAAAAAGTGCCGTCGTTGACCGCTTTGCGCATCCGCTCCAGCCACACGCGCTGGCTTTCAAGCGTGTCCAGGGGGCGCTGGCAGTCCGAATCCGCGGCCAGGGCCTGCCTGCGGGCCTGCTCCATGGCGTAGCGGGAGCCGTTGAGGATGTAGGCGCAGAACGAGGCTTTCAGCCCTTCCGCCCCGCGGGCCTTCCTGAAGTCGCCGTCGAGGAGTTCCAGCTCCACCGCCAGGCGCGCCGCCAGCAGGGCGGAAAGTTCTTCCTCCTCCGCTATTATCTCGTCGAGGCCGGTGCCGGAGTAGAGCTTGTAGATGTACGCCGCCCTGGCCACGGCCACGGCCAGGATTTTGCCGGAACTCTTATATTCCGGCGGCAGAAAGATCTTGCCGGTCTTAAGCGAGAACTTGTGGCAAAGCCCGGCGGTATTGGAGTATTCGAATATTACCGGGTGCTTGCGCAGGAATTTCACCAGCGGCCTGCCTTCCCGCGTCCCTTCCAGTACATCGAAGGCCCTCTCGATGGAGGGCTCGCTGGTCAGGGAGACCCCTCTTTTACCGCCGGCGCAGGCGGCCAGCAGGGCCAGCGCGGGTATCAGCAGCAGTTCTTTTTTCATTTCTTGAACAGGTTCTTAAGGAGCTTGGAGCCCTCGGGTACCAGTTTGTCCAGGGCTTTTTTTACCGCCGGCTGCTCCGCAATGGACTTGATATCCGGCTTTACCGAGGGGTCGGCGAACGTGCCCTTTACTAGCATGCCCACCGGCGCGCCAAGGGTTATGCCGCTGGCCTGCTTAAGTTCGGTATTAATGCGCATGTCCAGTTTTTCAGCCGGCAGGTCGATGGTGCCGGTGGAGGCTACGTCGGCCACCGCCGCGGTCAGGGCGGACTTGTTGAGCTTCATGAGCCCCTTGCTGAATGTGTAGTCGCCGTCTATGCGGTCGAAAGCTATATTATTGAAGTCCGGCAGGCGCAGGGTCTTGGCCAGCTTGGAGGTTTTCTGCAGGACTATAAGCGGGTAGAGGGCCACTTTGGCGGCCTTATATCTCCCGGCCAGGGCGTACAGCTCGGAGAACTTGCCCGGCCCGGCCGTGAACGAGGCCGTCCCGTCCAGCGCCTTCAGGTCGTCGGAGATATTGGTCAGGGCTATTTTCATGGACGAAGGCCCGCAGCGGAAATTAGGGTGTTCTATGGCGCCTATCTCCGCCCTGCCCGTTACGTCCAGGTAGAACGGTTCCGCCGCCGCGTTCTTCCCGGCGGGGGCGGCCGTGGGCCCGCTCTTGGCGGCGCCGGCAGCGGCCGCCGGCGGCGCGTCTTTCATTGTAAGCTTGGCCAGCTTAACATCGAAGTCGGCCTTAGGGTGCTTCAGCAGGTCGCGGGCGCTGAACGAGGCTTTCAGGTCCTCGCCGTCCAGCTTGCCCTCAAGTTTCCGGGCCGTGACCGTATCTTTGGAGAAATCCAGGCCGCCGCTGAAGCCCGAGAATTTGCGGTCCGCGAAGACCGCCCCCGCCTCTTTCAGGGCCGCCGTTCCTTTGAGCGCCAGCTCGCCGGAATATTTATAATCCAGGCTGGCGGCCGCGGCCCCGGACAGGCCGTACTGGCTTAACAGCGAGGGCGCGATGGCGGCCAGCTTGGCGAGGCTCTTTATCTCGGCTTTTACGCTGCCGTCGGCCTTCAGCTCTTTGCCCGCAAAATTAACGGCGCTCCTGCCGTTCACCGTCAGGGCGTCGCAGTCCAGCGAAAAAGACTGGATCTCCGCCGAGCCGTCCCGCAGGAGCAGCCTGGCGGTCAGATCGGCCAGCGGCAGTTTGAAGCCGCGCGGCACCGGCAGCTGTTTTAATTTTCTCGCCAGCAGGGTGGTGTCCATTTCCGGGATCTGGGCTTTCATTTCCACGGTTATGTTGTAGGAAACCCTGGGCTCCCACGCCGCCCTGCCCTTGAGGCCGCCGCCGACCGCCCCGGCGCGGAACTTCACCGAACGCAGATTTACGTCCTTCATCGTCAGCTTAAAATCGGCGTCCGCTTCAATTTCAGGCAGCAGCACCTTGTGCGGCAGGCCCTTGAAAACGGTCTTAAGGTCGGAGGTGGAGAACTGCTTTATGGCCACCGAAAGTCTGGCGTCCGGTTCCAGCAGGTTGGCCAGGGACCCCTTTATTTCGGCCTTCACCCCGCCCAGCGACAGCGCCGCCTTATCTATTTCCGCCCGGCCTTTCTGCACGTCGAAATTGCCCAGCGCGACGCGGCCTTTTACGCTGGCCGGGATGGAACCCGTGAAGTACGGGGAGGCGACGTCCAGGGTGAAGTTCCCTTCCAGGGGGAAAAGGCCGTCGGGCGAGATGCCGGAGGCGGACAGGTCGATGTCGCGCAGCTCAACCTTCATGTCGCCGGCGGCGTTGGCGTAGGTGAAGCGGGAATCTTTGACTTTCAGGCTGGAGATCGCCAGCGGGGGCGGGGGCGCGCTTTTGCCCGGCAGCGCGGCCGGTTTTACGCCGGGCGCAGGGGTTATCAGGTCGGAGAAATTATAGGTGTTCTTTTTTACCTCGGTGACGCGCAGCTTCAGGCCGGAGGCGGAGACGGAGTTTATCTTTATTTCGCGCCGGAGCAGCGCCCGGAACGAAGGGCGTACGGAGAAAGCGGCCGCGCTCAGGAATTCCCCCCTCTTGAAATCAGGGTATTCGGAAACGCGCAGGTTGGTTATAGAGAAGCCCGACAGGCCGAGGGCGACGGAGTCGAAAGCTACCTCGCGGCCGAGGTTCCTGGCCGCGTATTCCAGGGTAAGGGTTTTAAGCCGGGCCGGGGTGAAGTAGAGCTTGGCCGCCAGGGCGGCCGCGGCCAGGCACAGCAGGCCGGCGAGCGCGGCCCAGGCTAAGGCTTTAAGGGCTTTTTTCATATAAGAACATTATATAAAAATGCTAAATTTATTTACGTCATGAATGCTCTCATAGTCAATCTCAACCTTGCGGTAGACAAGACGGCCCTGGTGCCGGGTTTTGAAAAAGGCCGTGTTTTCCGCCTGGGCGGCACCGTAACCCTGCCCGGCGGCAAAGGCGTCAACGTGGCGCGCGCCCTGCGCTCGCTGGGGCTGGAGGTGCCGGTGGCGGGTTTTGCCAGCGGCTTTAACGGCCGCTGGCTGGAAGCCGCCATGAAAAAAGAGGGTTTCAAAACCTTCATAGAGTCCCACCAGGCCGGAGAATCGCGCGTCTGCTATACCGTGGTGGACGCGCACGGCCGCGCCACCGACCTGAACGAAGAGGGCCCGGAAGTGCCGGCCGCGGCGCAGGCGCGCTTCCTCAAACAATTCTCGCGGCTGGCGGGGCAGTTCCGCGTGGCCGCCGTCTGCGGCCGGATGTCCGCCGGGCTTAAGAAAGGTTTCTACTCCTCTCTGGTTCGGCTGGCCGCGGCCAGGGGCTGCTTTACCATGTTCGACACCAGCGGCCCCGTGCTGGCCGAGGCGCTGGCGGCCGGGGCCGAGGGCATAAAGATAAACCGCGAGGAGTTCGAGGAGCTTTCCGGGGCGCCCTACACGCCGGCGCGCCTGGCCGCGTTCTTTAAAAAGCATGCGGCCAAAGGCCTTAAAACCCTTATAGTCACGGACGGTTCCGGCCACACGCACGCCGCTTCGCTTTTCGGTCTGTGGCGGGTCACCCCCCCGCGCCTGGGCGGCCTTAAAAGCCCCACCGGGGCCGGCGACTCGTTCATGGCCGGTTTCCTATTCGGCTTTCTGCACGGTTACGATTTTGAGCGGACGCTTAAGCTGGCCGCCGGCGCGGCGGCCTCCGACTGCCTTAGCGTGGGGGCCGGGTTGATAAACAGGGAGCAGGCTTTGTCCTACGCCCAAAAGGCCCGCGTATTAAAGCTGGGCTGACCTTATTGGAGAATTTATGGAAAACTTCGATGCCGTGGAAAAAATATTGGCGCGCGCCGGGGCGCAGGACCGCTCCAGCCTGACCGAACCGGAAGTCTACGAGGTTATGGAACTGGCCGGGCTGGCGGTGCCCAAATATATCGTTCTTCCCGCGGAAAGCCTGGCCCCCGCCGCGGCGGCGGCCGCCATTGTCTCCCGCCTGGCGGGCGACAAAGTGGTGCTCAAGGTCGTTTCCTCCAAGACCCTGCACAAGACCGAGTCCGGCGGCGTGAAAGTGCCGGCGAATACCGCGGAGGCCCTTGAAGAGGCGCTGAAGAACATGGCGGCCAAGTTCCCCGAGGCCGAGGCTTTCATGGCGGTGGAGTTCCTGCCGCATTCCGCTTTCGCCCTGGGCGAGGAATTGCTGCTGGGCGCGCGGGCCGACGAGGCTTTCGGGCCGGTGATCACGCTGGGTCCCGGCGGCACCAACGCCGAGGGGCTTATAAAATCGCTGCGCCCCGGCCTCGCCCCCTCCGTCATCCCGGTGGACCTGGCTTTTAACGCCGGGGCCTGGGAGGCGTTCCTTACTGGCAGCTGGGTCTGGGCTTATGTTTCCGGCGGCGTGCGCGGCGGCCGCCGCCTGGCGCAGAACGGGGAGATGGTGAAATGGCTGGAGGGCTTCGCCCACCTGATGCGGCATTTCCGCGACGGCGGAAGTTCCGACTGGGCCATAGAAGAATTCGAGGTGAACCCGCTGGCCGCGGCCAAGGGCCATCTTACGGCGCTGGACGGCGTGCTGCGTTTCAGGAAAGCCCGCAAAACAGCTCCCCGCGTTAAGCCCTCCCCAAAGGGCGTCGCCGGCCTGCTGCATACGGCCAGCGCGGCGGTGGTGGGCGTGAGCGAGAAAAAAATGAACATGGCCCGCATCATCCTCAACAATATAATCAAAGCGGGCTTCCCCAAGGAGCGCACCTACGTCATTAAGGAAGGCGCGGCCGAGATAGACGGCGTTAAATGCTTCGCCTCGCCAGCCGAACTGCCGGAGACGGTGGATATGTACGTGGTGGCCGTCCCCTCGCCCGAGGTGCCGGGAGTGCTGGCCGAAGCGGGCGACTCAGGCAAGGTGAACGGCGTGGTGCTGATATCGGGCGGCATGGGTGAGAAGGCCGGTTCCGAGGATATAGGCAAGGCGGTGGTTGAGGCTATCGCCAAAGCCCGCGAAAAGAACCCGGACTTCGTTCTGAGCGGCGGCAATTCGCTGGGCATAGTGCTCAACGACGCCAAGATAAACACGCTGTTCATTCCCGAGTACAAGATGACCTACCCGCTGGGGACCAATCCCTATAACGCCAGGACGGCTTTTGTCAGCCAGAGCGGAGCTTTTGTTATTTCGGCCCTGAGCAAAATGCCCTGGCTTAAACCCGCCTACTGCGTAACGGTGGGCAACCAGCAGGACGTGACCGTGCCGGATTATGTCGAGCGCCTGGCCGACGAGGAAGACCTGAAGGTGATACTGGTTTACATGGAGGGCTTTAAGCCCGGCGACGGGCTGGCCCTGGCGCGGGTGATAGAAAAGGCGCGCGGGAAAGGCAAACAGGTCGTCCTTTACAAGGCGGGCCGCACGGCCGTAGGGCAGAAGGCCGTTATGGGCCATACCGCCTCCATAGCCGGCGATTACCTGGTGACGCGCCTTATTATGGAGCGCGCCGGCGCCCTGGTGGCCGAGACCTTCGACGACTTCAACGGCCTTGCGGCCATGGCCTGCTCTTTCGCCGGCCTTGAGATAAAGCACGGCAATACCTTCTTTCTGAGCAATGCCGGTTTTGAAGCAGCCGGCATGGCCGACGGCGTGGCCGGCAGGATCACCGCCGATATGGGCCCGGAGCTGGCCGCTTCCATGGCCAAAACGCTTAAGGAATTCAAGCTGGACTCCATTGTGGACGCCAAGAACCCCCTGGACATCACGCCCATGGCGTCCGACGACGCCATCGGCGGCGTTATAAAGGCGGCGCTGGCTTCGGAGGAGTTTTCCGCCGCCCTGGTCTCCATGGTGCCGCTTACGCCTGCCATGAACACCCTGCCCAAAGGCGCCGCCTGGCCGGACGATCTGGAGAGATCTTTTCTTAAAGGCGCCGCCGTTGCCGCGCGCGCGGCGGGCAAACCGCTTATCTTCTGCGTGGCCGCCGGAAATATCTACGAGCCTTACTGCGCCTACGCGCAGTCCCTCGGCCTCCCGGTCTTCCGCTCCTCCGACCGCGCGGTAAAGATCTACGCCCAATACCTGGAGTATCTCCTCCCCTGAACCCCTTCCCCGGCAGCCGTCTAGGATTTGACAGTGGCCGGGGAATCCAGGACCTCGCGGACTTTTTTAACAAGGTCGTCGGCGCTGACCGGCTTTTGCAGGAAAGCCAGGTTGTCCACCGTCAGGCGGATGTTCGCAAGTTCCGAGTCGATATAGCCGGACATAAATATCACTTTCATTCCTGGACAGCGCTTTGAGATTATTTCATACAATTCATGGCCGTTCATCCCGGGCATAATGGTGTCGCTCAGGACCAGGCTGATCTTGCCGATGTTCCTCTCGCATATCTCGAGGCCCTCTTCGGCATTGCGGGCTTCGAGAACCGTATAGCCGCTCTCGCGGAGCGCGCGCAGGGCGAAGCCGCGTACGCCGTCGTCGTCCTCTACCAGCAGGATAGTCTCCGCTCCGCGCAGCTCAACCGGGGCGGGCGCCTGGGCGGCCGCTATGTCCTCCGTTGCGCGCGGCAGGTAAATCTTAAACGTCGTTCCCAGGCCTGGCTCGCTGTACACGTAGATATTCCCTCCGCTTTGTTTGACCACCCCGTAAACCGTCGGCAGCCCGAGCCCCGTGCCTTTCCCAGCTTCCTTCGTTGTGTAGAAAGGTTCGAATATATGAGGCAGAGCTTCCGGGCTTATCCCGCAGCCGGTATCGGACACCATAAGCATGACATAGGGACCGGGACGCACCTCCATATGCATTCTGCAATATCTTTCGCTTAGTTCCATGGTTTCCGTCTTTATGGTCACCTTGCCCCCGTTGGGCATGGCGTCCCTGGCGTTGACTATCAGGTTCATTATGATCTGTTCCAGTTGGCCCGGGTCCGCTTTTATGCGGCACTCCTCTTTTGCCAGGTTGATCTCCAGAGTTATATTCTCGCCGATAAGCCGTTTCATCATATTCCGCGTGTCGCGGACGGCCGCGTTGCAGTCTATCACCTGCGGTTTGAATACCTGTTGGCGGCTGAACGTCAGAAGCTGCCTGGTAAGCGTTGCGGCGCTTTGCGCGGCTTTTTCTATCTCCACCACGTCCTCGCGCCTTTTGTCGTCGGGGGCCAGGCTTTTGAGCAGGAACCCGGTGTAGCCCTCTATGGCGGTGAGCAGGTTGTTGAAATCGTGCGCTATGCCGCCGGCCAGTCTTCCTACGGCTTCCATTTTCTGCGCCTGCCTGTACTGCAGTTCCAGGGCTTTCCGCTCGGAAATGTCCAGCACAAGTCCGAGCGCGCGGCCGTCCATGACGGTGGCGCTGGCCAGCACCCAGCGGTATTCACCTTCCTTGGTCATCCAGCGGAATTCGGTGTTTATCGTCCGCCCCGGAGCAAGACAGCCTATCTCGGAGCGGATCTTCTCTTTATCCTCCGGGTGTACGCGGGAAAACCATAAGTCCGGCGCGGCCAGATATTCCCCGGGCGTAAAGCCGCTCACTTTTGCCATGCCCTCGCTTACCCATTCCAGGGTCAGTCCGCCTTTTTCCGGCTTTGCGTAAAAGAAGGCCATCGGCAGGGTACGCAGCACCATATCCTCGCGCTGGCTGGCTGCGCGCAGGTCTTCTTCGGCCTTGGTACGCGTCTTTATCTCACGGCTAAGATGCTCCGTTCTCTCCCGTACCTTCGCCTCAAGGGTGCTGTTGAGGAGTTCCAGGTCCTTCTGTACGTTCCTAAGCTCCCGGTTCTTCTGAACGGCGGCTTCATATGTGGAAAGCAGTATGTCCAGTATCTGCATCCGGTCGGAGGCCAGGAAATGTTTCTTCCCTCCGAAAAAGAATTCCAGGCCCGCCTGGGCGCCCATGGTCTTTCGCAGTTCAATGTTGATGAGATGGTGCTTTATCCAGGAGAGCAGGTAGTCGGGCTTAAAAGGCTTGGTTACGAAATTATCGGCCCCGCATTCCAGGCCCGTAATAATGTCCCCCGGGTCCGAAAGCCGGGTAAGCAGTATAAGTGGTATGTCCTTTGTGGCGGGATCTTCCTTAACCTTCCGGCAGAACTCATAGCCGTTCATTTCCGGCATTTCTATGTCGCTCAAGATCACGTTGAACCGGCGTTCCTTAAGCATTTGCAGGGCCTTGGCCCCGCTTTCGGCCAGGAAAACCCTGTAGTTCTCGCCTTCCAGTATATTCCTGGTCAGTTCGGCCTGCGTGGGGCTGTCCTCTACTACAAGAATGTCCGTATCCCTGGTCATAAGGCGCCTCCCGTAATTTTAGCGGGCGCCAGCGCCGAAATAGCCGCGGCGATCCCGGCCGGTGAAAGAACATACGCCGCCGCCCCGGCCTTTACGGCCGCGCCCGGCATGCCGTATATAAGCGAACTTTCACTATCCTGGGCGATAGTGACGGCGCCCGCGTCACGCATATTCTTAAGTTCCATTGCCCCGTCCTCGCCCATGCCTGTGAGAAGTATTCCAGCCGAGTGTTCTCCCAGATTCCCGGCTAAGGAGCGGAAGAGCCTTGAAACCGACGGGCGCATGCCGTTCTCCGGTTCGTCGTCGGTAAGCTGTATTTCCGCCCCCGCCCTCACCGCGATATGCCGCCCGTCCGGCGCCACATAGACATGCCCCGGCAGCGCGGTCTCCCCGTGAGCGGCTATGGTCACTTTTAACGGAGTGGACCCATCCAGCCAGCGGGCGAAACTCTTTATGAACCCCGGCGACATATGTTGCACCACCACGACGGGCGCTGAAAGGCCTGCGGGCAGCCGGGAAAGTATGGATTGGAGTACCTGCGGCCCCCCGGTGGAGGCGCCCATGGCTACCAGTTGTATCATGCCAGGCTGCAACTTCGGCAATTGGCCGGGCGCTGGAACGGCGGCGGCGGGGCGCCTGGCCAGGTCATGCCAGCGTCTGATCACCTTAACCTCCGACATGGCTTTTATCGTCTTCACCAGTTCCGCCGCCTCCGGGGCGTGTTCCGGTGATGAAAAGCCGGACGGGGCGCGCACGCAGGCTACCGCCCCGGCCTGCACGGCTTTAAAGACCATTATTTCATTGTCCCCGGAAGAACTCCCCGCCACTATAACTATCGGCACGGGGGTATTTTCCATTATCCTGCGTGTAGCCTCAAAGCCATCGAGGCCCGGCATATGAATGTCCATCGCTATAACATCCGGCCTTTTCCTGCCGGCCATATTCGCGGCCTCCAGGCCGTTTCTGGCCACGTCGGTCACGGAGATCTCCGGGTCCGTACTGAGGATCCGCTTCAGGAATTCCGCCGCCGTGGGGGAGTCGTTGGCTATAAGGACGTTTATCATATGAGCCTTTCAATTATTTCCAGTATATCGTTCTGCTCGAATTTGCTTTTGACGATATAGGCGTTGGCGCCGGCGTCTATCCCCCTTTCCCTGTCCCGGTCAGATTCCAGCGCGGTCACCAGCACTACCGGCAGATCCGAGAGATTTTTGTCCGCCCTTATTCTGGCCGTAAGCTCAAAGCCGGTCATTTTAGGCATATCCACGTCGGATACGACTATGTCGCAGGCAACGGACCGCAGCAGCTCAAAAGCGGCCTCGCCATCCACCGCCGTCTTCACTTCGTAGCCGGCGGCTTCAAAAATATTCTTCAAGAGCGTTCTCGCCGTGATGGAGTCTTCCGCTATCAGAACGGCCTTTTTGCGCTTTTGGCCGCCGGGCGCGCCCGCTCCGCGCGGCGCGGGCACGCCCGGTTTACCCCCCGCTTCAATAAGGTCGCGCATATTCAGCATGGGCACCACCTTGCCGCCGCCCAGCACGGCCGCTCCGGAAACCCCGCGTACATTTGCCAGCGGCCCGCCGAGCCCCTTTACCAGGAGTTCCTGCTCCATCAACACTTGGTCCACCTGGAAAGCCGCCCTCTCTTCTCCGGAGACAGCCACTATGAACTGGCCGCAGCCGGCGTTGCCTTCGGGCCTGGGAACCCCGGCAAGGCCGAGCGTTTCACACAGCTTCAGCAGCGGTATGGTCCGTCCGCCGGAAGAGACGACGGCCTTCCCTTCCACCGTCCTGGTCTCTTCCGGCCCGGCGCGGCCCGCCCGTTCCACCTGGGAGATCGGCACCGCGAAAGTTTCCCCTCCGCTCTCCACCAGGATCCCTCTCAGCGTTGAGACCGTCAGGGGAAGCACTATCCTGAACACGGTTTCTCCCGGCGCCGTTTCCACTTCAACCGTGCCCCCCAGCCGCTCCACTTTTTCGCGCACTATGGCAAGGCCCAGGCCCCGGCCTGAGATGTCCGTAATTATCGGGCAGGTGGAAACCCCGGATTTAAAAATGAGCGCCCCGGCCCGGGCCATGTCGGCTTTCCCCGCGGCTTCAGTGTCGGGTATTCCCAGCCTGGCGGCCGCGGCCGCCACTTTGCCGGCGTCTATCCCAGCCCCGTCGTCTTTTATTATTATTTCGGCCTTGTTCCCCTCTTTTTTTGAAATGGAGATAAATATCCTTCCGCGCGGAGGCTTGTTCTTCCCCAGGCGCGTTTCCCGTTTTTCTATGCCGTGGTCCACCGCGTTCCTGGCCAGGTGCAGCAGGGGATCTTTCATCTCCTGCAGTATCCTGCGGTCTACTGCCAGTTCCGTCCCTTCCATTACCAGGTCGGCGTCCTTGCCCTGGCTGCGGAGCATTTCGCGCAGGAACAGCGGGAACCCTTCCAGCAGCGTGGAAAAAGGCAGCATCATCGTCCGTTTCATTTCCCAGTGAAGGCGGTCTATCTGCGAGGCCAGCGCGCGCTGGTCCTGTTCCATTCCTTTGCGCAGCCCATTCTCCGCTTTCTCGAGCCCGGCCAGGTAATTACGCGGCGTTTCCATTATATCCGTCCCGGTTCCGGGCCGCGCCGCAGCCCATTCCTTGCGCCGCAGCCCTATATCAATGGTCAGGTCTTTCAGGTCAACGCAACGCTGCGCGGCGGCCAGTTTGCAGGCCAGCAGCTCTTCGGTCTGCCTCAGCAGCGACTCCAGCACGGCCAGCGGCACCCGCACGTTTTCAGCCGCGGTTGGGACCGGGTGCGGCTCGTCTCCGGGGATTTCCCGCGCTCCGGTCAGCGGTTTCTCCGCGTGGGCGTTGTCCGCGCGCCCGCCGCCCGGCCGGGAGTGCATGGCGGCTTCCAGCCTGGAGACGGTTTCCGCCGCCCGGATGGAGGCCGGCCTTGTGCCCTCCGTTTTTGCCGGCGCGGCGAGTTCTTGAAGCGTTCTTACCGCCGCCAGCAGCAGGTCCAGCAGGGCCGCGCCGGGCGGGCGGTTGTCTTTTTTTAGGTCGGCCAGAACGCTTTCCAGTGCCTGGCATACCGCCTCGGTCTCTTTTTCGTCCACCGCCCTGGCCGCTCCCTTAAGGCTGTGCGCGGCCCGGAAAACGGTTTCCAGTATCGCGGCCGGCGAACCGGAAAAAGAGGGGTCCTCCAATTTTAAAAAACCGGAACCGAGTTCCCGTATATGGTCCTCGGCCTCGCCCCTGAAGGTGATAAGCAGCTTTTTCCTGAACTCTTCCCCGTTATGAGCCATATATCCCCGTCAGACCTTATACTGTTCCGCCAGGTGTCTCAGTTTCTGCCCTAACTGCTGCAGATCCTTGGTGGAGGCTTCAGTCTGGCGCGCGGCGGTGGCGTTCTGATTGGTGGCCGTCTTTATGTTCTCCATGGCCTGCGCCAGCTGGTCCATGCCGGCCAGCTGCTGCTGGTTTGAGGCCGCCACCTGTGTTGCCGCCTGCGCCGCTTCGGCTATGCTGTCGGCGAGCTTGGTTATGGCGCCGCCCGCCACGGAGGATTGTTTTACCCCCGCCTCCACCGCCCGGTTGCCCTGTTCGGTGGCCATCACTGCGGAGTTTATGGCTTTCTGCACCTCGCTCAGTATGGCCCGTACCTGCTTTGTGGCGCTCTTGGACTGGTCGGCCAGGGATTTTACTTCCTGCGCCACCACGGCAAAGCCCCGCCCCTGTTCGCCGGCCTTGGCGGCCTCGATGGCGGCGTTGACGGCCAGCAGGTTCGACTGCTCGGCCAGGTCGCTGACAGCGGAGGTTATCTCGCCTATGGTCTGGCTCTGCTCGCTGAGGCGCACTATATTCTTGGCTATGGATTCGACCTGCATCTTTATCTGGCCCATACCCTCCGTTACATCCTCTACGGCCTTTTTACCCTCCTGCGCCACCTGCGTCACCCGCTGCGCCGAGTCCGACACCTGTCTGGCTTTATGGCTGGAAAGCTGTGCGGTCTGCTTGACCTCCTCCACGGTGGCCGTGGTCTGGCTAACCGCCGTGGCTATCTCCGCCACGGTGGAGGCGGTCTCTGTGGTGGAGGCAGCCAGTTGGCTGGTGGAGGAGGCCAGCACCTGCGTGGCGTTGTGTATATCCCTGGTCATTGTGCGGAGATTGGCCGTCATGGAACGGAAGGCGTTGCCCAGTATGTCTTTATCGGAGAGGGGCTTTACTTCCGTCCTGAAATCGCGGCCGCCTATCTGTTCGGCCGCTTCTGCCATGTTGCGCAGGTACTCGGTCATGCGCGAAAAAGCTTTGGCGAGGGCGCCCACCTCGTCCTCACGGGCGGACGAAGGGAGATTGACCGCCATCTCCCCTTTGGAAATGGCCTCCGCCGCCGCCGCGATAGCCGTGAGCGGCCCCACTATGCTGGCTGTGAGCAACAGCGAGATCAAGAGCGCGCAGAAGACGGCCGCGCCCCCCGTCATAAGGAAGATCCTGGCCGAATTGGCGGCGCGCTCCCGGCTGAGGTTCGTGGCCGTTCGCATGTCGGTTTCGGAGTTGTCGGTCATTGCGAGGGCCAGCAGGCGTATGCGCTCGTACCGGTCTTTTTGCGCGCCTTGCGCCAGCGCCATAAGGTCCGTAGTTTTCCCCTGGCGGGCCAGTTTTATCTCCTCCTCCATGGTTTTCGCATAGGCCGCCCACTGCATGGCGAGTTCCGAGGTTTCGGCCTCGAATTTGTGTCCCGATTTGCTGTGGACCGTTTGCACGGAGATACTCTGCTTTATATCGCCTACGCGCTGCTCCACGTCGGCCGCGAGTTTTTCCTGAGCAGCCTGTTCCCTTGTAAGGGACAGTTCCAGCATCTGGCCGCGTATCCGGTTCATAGTGGAGCGGAGCTGCAGCAGGTTGGTTATAGCCGGGTGTTCCCTTTCCGTGAGGTCCAGGGTGGACCTCAGAGCCGTAATCACGCTGAACGCCGTAACCGTTACCGCCGCCGTAAAAAATATCATCAGCCCGAAACTCAAAAGTAGTTTATTCTTTATGGAAATATCAGCTATCCGTTTCATTGGTGCCTCCCGTTCTTTTCCGCTGCCGTTCCGTGGTCCGCTTCAAGGAATCTGCCCGCCAGGAATATTATCAGCCCCTCTTGTGTTATGCCGCCGAGATATTTAGCGTGTATCCCGGTGAAACCCGGTGGCGGCGGCTGTATCTCAGCGGCGGAGACCTGGCGTACCCCGCAAACTGTGTCGGCCATGACGCACAGTTCCCGTATCTCGCCGGCGGTCCCCTCCGGCGCGCGGGCGCGCAGTATTACTATTTCCCGCGGTCCGGGTGTTCCCGCCCCTATCCCGAAAAAAAGCGCCAGGTCGGCTACCGGCAGTATCTGTCCCCTGATATTGGCGACTCCGGCTATATGCGGCGGCGCGCCCGGGATATGCGTTATCCGCTTGCCGGCGCAAACCTCGCGCACAAGCGCCAGTTCTACGGCGTAGCGTTCGCCGGCCAGTGCGAACTCCAGGAACTGCGTCTGTTCCCTGGCGCCGGCCCCGTCCTTCGGGGCCGCTGCCGCAGCTTCCGCCCGCTTTTTAAGTATTTTCCGGTTTTCCTCCGGCGGCTCAGTCATGGGCGCACCTCGCCAGCGCGGAGCGCGCTATCGCCAGCAGCCGGCCGGCGGCCATTCCTTCCGGCTCCGCCAGCGTCTCGTCCGGCTTATAACGCTTAAGCAGGGCCGCGGCGTTTTTAAAATGCCCGCGCGCCTGTGCGGCTTTGCCGCCGCGCAGGAATAAATTGCCCAGGGCTAAATGGGCCGGTATGTGGTCCGGTGCCAGGTAGAGCGCCCGCCTGAAGGAGTGTGCCGCCTCGCCGTCGCGCCCCTCTTCCATAAAAATGATCCCCAGAAGATAATGGGCCAGGGGGTTCAGCTTGCCGGCTTCTATGGCTTTTGAGCAAAGTTCTTCCGCTTCGGCGAGCCTGCCAAGGTTTGCGCGTCCCCTGGCCAAAAGGAGAAGGCCGGCGGCGCTTGGCGGCCCGGCCGGCGGCGGAGCGGGCGGCACGGGCGCCGTGGTCCCCATGGCGGGCGTTATGGAGAAGACAGGCGCCGGGGTTTCCGCGGGAAATACGGGCGCGTCGGCCGGTTGCGCCCCCCCGGTCTTTCTGAAAATGGTTACGCCGGGGATCTGCGCCGGTTTCAGCGCCGGGGCCGGGCCGGGGAAATTCAGCGGCCCTTCGGCGGGGCCCAGTATCAGCCAGCCGCCGTCCTTAAGCGAGGCCTGGAACTTGCGCAGCACGGCTTCCGCCAGGTCGGCCCGGAAATACATAAGCACGTTCCTGCACAGTATAAGGTCCATGGCGTTGGTGGCGGTTAACAACGCGGGATAGGAGTCTTCCACGAGGTTAAGATATGAGAAGTCGACCTTTTTTTTAATGCGGGGAAGCAGCGCCATTTTCTTTCCCGTTGTCTTTGCGAAATATTTATCCCTTATATGCGGGGGGACTTCCCTGAATGACCACTCCCCGTACACTCCGCGCCCGGCCTCCCGCAGAGCGCTGGAATTTATGTCGGTGGCCAGTATGGAGACGCCGCGGCCTTTCAGAGCCGGAGCGCCTCCGTCCAGGAGCATGGCTATGGAGTACGGCTCTTCGCCCGTGGCGCAGCCGGCGCTCCAGATCCGTACGCTTTCGTCGCCGTTCATCCCGGCGGCGATCGCGGGAAGTATAATGTTCTCGATCGCGCCGAAATCGGATTTATTCCTGAAAAAATAGGTTTCCCCCACCGTCAGATAGGCGGCCAGCGTTTCCAGCCGCTCTTTATCCGGCGGTGAGGCCAGAAGCCCGCCGATGCAGGCTGCGGCGTCGGCAAAGCCCAGTTCCGGCGCGGCGCGGGCGACGGCCCTCTCCAGGTCCGTCAGCCTTTCCGGCGGGAAATACAGCCCGGTGCGTTCAGCCACGAAAGCGGCAAAGTCCTCCAGGCCCGGGGCTGGCATTATCGGGCTCATTGCGCTCCTTCGGCCGTTGCGGTGATCTCTTCGTGCGGCGGCAGCCGGGCGGGATCAAATATCAGGATAAGCCCGTCGCGCGCTTTTATCACGCGGTCTATATAATTCCCCCGGACCTCCGCTTCCGCCGGCATAAGTTCCTCCGGGCGGCAGCCCGTCAGGCAGGGCACGGAATCGGCCGCGATAGCGCACGCGCCCGCTGCCCCGGTGGCGATAATAAAATAATCCTGCGGTCTCAGTTCCCTTTCCGGCAGGCCGAAAATATGGCGGATGTTCAGCAAGGGTATTACTCTTCCGTGGAGGTTGAGAAGTCCGGAGACGGACGCGGGGCCCTTCGGCAGCTGGGCCGGGGCAAAAGCCCGGACCACCCGTTCCACGCTCTCCATGGCAACGGCGTATCTATGGTCATCGATCTGAAAAACAAGGAAATAGGCGGTTTGGGGCGCGGAACCCGCGCCCCAAACCGTACTTGCGCACAATATCGGCATTCCCCTCCCCCTCCAAAAGAACACCCCTGCTATATAATTGATATATAATCGCCGGTTCAGAATCAATCACGCCAGCGTGCGCGGATTTAGCATGTCCCGTCGTAAAATAAAATCCGGGATTGCTGAAAGTATACGGCAGCATTCTGCCTGCAGCCTACTTGCCTACCCCAGCCGCCTCGCGCGAATCCAGGACTTCGCGCACTTTTGCGGCCAGTGTGTCCGCGCTGAACGGCTTCTGGAGGAAAGGCATTTGCGCAACCTCGATGCCGGGGTTCAGATGGTCAGAGTCGGTATAGCCGGACATGAATATAGCCTTTAATCCCGGGCGGCGCTTAGCGAGTAAGCCGTACAATTCATGGCCGTTCATATCGGGCATGACAGTGTCGGTCAGGACCAGGCCGATACTGCCGGCGTTCTCGTCAAATAGCCTGGCGGCCTCTTCGGGGGCGCCCGCCTCTAGCACCGTGTAACCGTTCCCGCGCAGCGCGCGCAGGGCGAACCGGCGTACGGCGTCGTCGTCCTCGACCAGCAGGATAGTCTCCGAGCCGCGCAGCGCCTTTGGCGGTGAGCTCTCCGCGCGGGCCGTTGCCTTCTCTGTCGTGCGCGGCAGGTAGATCTTAAACGTGGTCCCGAGTCCCGGCTCGCTGTAAACATAAATATCCCCGCCGCTTTGTTTGACTATGCCGTATACCGTCGACAGCCCGAGCCCCGTGCCTTTCCCCACCTCTTTGGTGGTAAAAAATGGTTCGAAGAGATGCGTCATAACTTCGGAGCCCATCCCGCAGCCGGTGTCCGTCACCGCTATCATCACATGCGGGCCGCGGATCGCCTCCATCCGCATCCTGGAATATTTTCCGTCGAGCTCCACGTTCTCGGTTTTAATCGTCACCTTTCCGCCGCCGGGCATGGCGTCCTTGGCGTTGATTATCAGGTTCGCCACTATCTGTTCAATCTGTCCAGGGTCCGCTTTTGTCCGGCATTCCTCTTCTGGTAGGTCAAGCTCCAGGGCTATGTTCTCGCCGATAAGCTTCTTCAGCAGCTTCTGCGTGCTGCGGATGACCTCGTTACAGTCGAGCACCTGCGGTTGAAATACTTGGTGGCGGCTGAACGTCAGAAGCTGCCTGGTAAGCGTTGTGGCGGCGTCCGCGGCTTTTTTGATCTCTTCGGCGTCGCCGCGCCTTTTGTCGTCCGGGGCCAGGCTGCCCAGCAGGAAATCCGCGTAGCCCTCTATGGCGGTGAGCAGGTTGTTGAAATCGTGCGCGATACCGCCGGCCAGCCGCCCGACGGCTTCCATCTTCTGGGCCTGCCTGAATTGGTGTTCCAGCTCGCCCTGCGCTTTTTTTACTTCCCGGTCTTTCTGTACTACGGCTTCGTAAGTGGAAAGCAGGATGTCGAGTATATGCATCCGGTCGGGGGCGATGGAATGTTCCAGGCCCGAGAAAAAGAATTTCAGATCCGCCTGGGCGCCTCCGGCCCTGCGTAGTGCCAGGGTGACAAGATGGTGCTTTATCCAGGACAAAAGGTAAGCGGGCTCGAAAGGCTTTGCTATAAAATTGTCGGCCCCGCATTCCAGGATGGTAATAACGTCGCCCGGGTCCGAAAGCGCGGTCAGCAGTATAACCGGGATATCCTTTGTTGCCGGGTCGTCCTTGACCTTGCGGCAAAACTGATAGCCGTTCATTCCGGGCATTTGTATATCGCTTAGTATGAGGGCGAATCGGCGTTCCTTCATCATTTCCAGCGCCTTGCCGCTGTCTTCGGCCAGAAAAACGCCGTAGTTTTCTTTTTGCAGTATCTCCCTGAGTGTTTCGGCCTGTGTAGGGCTGTCTTCCACTACAAGTATGTCCGTATCCTGGGTCATAAGGTCCCTCCCGTGCTGGCGGACGCCCGCCGGTTATCCCCGGGCGGCTGCAGATATATCCAGCCGGCGTTCTTGTTCTTTATACGTCTGCCTAGCCGCGCTCCTAGTTTTGCGCGCAGACTGTCTGCCAGTACGCGCAGCGTGGCGTGTTTTTCCGGGATAATATCCGCGTCGAAGATGAATTTTAGGATATTGTCCTCGCTTACGAACGCGGGGCTCCTTTCCATAATTATAAAAAGGAACCGGAATTGCTCAAGTGTGAGGCGGGCCAGAGGCTTTGAGTCCCTGAAAACCGTGAGATTTTCCGTCTCAAGGCGCAGGTCCCCTTTTTCAATTATGCCCCGCTCCCACCAGATGCGGCGCAGTATGCTTTCTACCAGCATGCGTATGCTGTTAAGGGGGCCGCCTTTCAACACAAAACCGTCCGCTTGATGTTTTAAATAAGAACAGTACTCCTGTTCCCCGTCCGCGCTTACTATTATTATGGGGGTTCTTTTCAGATCCTGGTCCGATCTGAGCCGCGCGCAGAAGGAACCGGCATCGCCGTCGGGCAGGTGATAGTCCATCAGCACGCAATCCGGGTGGCGCCGGCTGGCAAGGCCGAAGCCCTCAGCGCAGTCAGGCGCCGTGAGGACCTCGTAGCCGAAAATCGTAAAAAAACCGCTTATTGAGCGCAGCCATATCTTGTCGTCATCGACGATCAATATCGTGCGGCTGGTCATACCATACCCCCCTGCAGCCCCTGAGAGCGGAACCCATCAGCCCTGGAAAAGGCGGCTCCCGGCGCGGGAGCCGCGCCGGGAGCCGTCCACTTGTAGGCAACTGCACCCTCCCCCCAAACACCCATCCTACACTGTTAATATAGAATTGATGACGGTAAAAATCAATCACGCATGCGTGCGCGGAACTGGCGTCTTACGACGGGAAACTAAATATGGAATTTTACCGAAATTTATCAGTAAAGCAGGTCTTTGCCGGGGCGCGGTTCGGACTTGCGCCGGTTATCTTTGGCCGGTTGCACATAGATCCAGCCGCTTAGGCTGCTGCCCTTTATGCGCCGGCCCAGGCGCGGGCCCAGTTTTGTGCGCAGCCTGTTGGCCAGGCCGCGCAGGGCCTCGTATTTTTCCGGGGCGGTATCCGTGCCTGAAATAAATTTAAGGATATCTTCCTCGCTTACGAACTTAGGGCTTCTGTCCATGAGTATGAAAAAAAACCGGAACTGCTCCAGTGAGAGCCTGGCCAGAAGCTCTGAGCCCCTGAAAACACCGAGATTCTCCGTCTCAAGGCGCAGGTCCCCTTTTTCAATTATGCCGCGCTCCCACCATATGCGGCGCAGCAGGCTTTCCATCAGCATGCGTATTTTGTTGAGGGGGCCGCCTTTCAGAACAAAACCGTCGGCCTGATGGTTTAAATAAGAGGCGTATTCCTGTTCCCCGTCGCCGCTGACTATGATAATAGGGGTCTTTTTCAGGTCCGGGTCGGCCCTTATCAGGCCGCAAAAATAGCCGGCCTCGCCGTCCGGCAGGTGGAAGTCCAGCAGCACGCACTCCGGCCGGTGCTCTTTGGCAAGGCTGAGCCCCTCCGCGCAGCTGAGCGCCGTGCGGACATTGTAGTTGAAGATCCTGAAAAATTCGCTTATAGAGCGCAGCCAGATCTTGTCGTCATCAACGATCAGAACCGTGCGCCTGTTCATGTTCCCCCCAACCCTACCCTTCCCCAATGATAATATAAATGGCCCGCAAACGTCTAGGGGACGCTGCTTACTTTCTTACTTATTTGCTTCAAATAAGTAAGAAAGTAAGCAGCGTCCCCTCCCCCTAAGCCGCCATCCTGAGTATTTTTTCTATCTCAGATTGTTCTTGGGGCATTCCCCATTGGCGTATAAGGCCCATGGCGTTGGCCGCTATGCGCGGTATGTCCGAGGTCGGGATGTTTGCTTCCGACAGGCGCACCGGCGCGCCGGCTTTTTTGAAGAAATCTTCAAAAGACTGTATCGTCTCCGCCGCTGTTTTCACGCCGAATACGGCCGCGCCGAATTTCTCCAGCCTGGCCGGACCGTCCGCGGCCAGGTGATGTTTGAACCAGGCGGGCATCACTATGGCGAGGCCCGCCCCGTGGGCTATGTCGTAGAGGGCGCTGAGGGAATGCTCTATGGCGTGGTTTATGAATGATGTGCCGCCGTAGCCGCAGGCGGCCAGGCCGTTCAAGGCCAGCGTAGCCGACCACATCATGGAGGCGCGGGCGTTATAATCGGAAGGGTCTTTCAGTATCCTGTTCGTGGAAGCAATTATGGAGCGGGCCAGGGCGTGCACCACTTCTTCGGTGACTAAAGCGTCGCTGTCAGTGGTGGTGAAATAGCCTTCTATTATGTGGGCCAAAGAATCCACCGCGCCGTTGGCCACCTGCGCCCTGGGCAGCGTCAGGGTGGTTTGGGGGTCCAGCGCCGAAACCCTGGGGAACAGCGCCGCGCCATGGGCCGAATATTTATGTTTTGCGGTTTCGTCGGTTATCACGCAGCCGGCGTTCATTTCGGAGCCGGTGGCCGGCAGGGTAAGCGCGGTGAACAGCGGCAGCGCTTCTTTGATCTCCGCCTTGCCGCAGAAGAAATCCCAGACGTCGCCGTCGTATTTAACTCCGGCGGCTATGGCCTTGGCCTCGTCTATTACCGAGCCGCCGCCAGCCGCCACCACCAGGGAACAATTATTCTCTCTGGCCTTGTTTATCCCCTCCCGGGTGTGGGATAGGACGGGGTTGGGTTTAACTCCGGAGTGCTCGACGAAATTTACGCCGTTGGCTGTCAGGGCCGCGGTGAGGGTCTCGTAAACGCCGTTCTTCTTTATACTGCCGCCGCCGTAAACCAGCAGGGCCGTCTTGCCGGCCCTGGCCGCTTCCGGGCCCAGTTTGGCTATAGTGCCTTTGCCGAATATGATCTTTGTGGGGTTTGAAAAAGTGAAGTTGCGCATAACCGCATTTTACGACTTTAAAGCGCGCTATTCAAACAGGAAAACCGCGATATACTATAATCTAAATGGACTTACGCCCGTGACGGGTTTATCCACTTATAATATGACGGACAAACTTAAGATATTACATATAACCGAGTCCTTCGGCTGGTCCGGCGGGGCGGCGCAGGCGCTTTACCTGGCCCGGGAGCTGCGCGCGGCCGGCCAGGAAAATATTATCGCCTGCCCCGCGGGCGGCGACCTGGGGCGCAAGGCCGCGGCCGAAGGCTTTGAGGTTGTGCATTTCAGGCCCAGGCGCGACTACGATATTAAAACCGCCTTTGCCCTGGCGCGCCTGATAAATGAGCGCAAACCGGACGTGGTGCAGGCGCATCACCCTAAGGCGCACGCCATGGGGCTTATGGCCAAGTTCCTGGCCAGGCATAAACCTGTGCTGGTGGTGACGCGGCGCGTCTCGCACCCGATAATAACGACCTTCTTTGCCCGGCTTAAATACCAGAGCCGCCTTATAGACGGTTTCATCGCCGTGGCGGATTCCGTGCGCGCGCAGCTTCTGGCCTACGGCCTGCCACCGGAGCGCGTGCGCACCATCTACAGCGGCACCGACCCCGCGCGGTTCTTCCCCCGGCCGCCCGACCCCGCGATAGTTAAGGAATTAGCCCCGCCGCCGGGCTGCCAGGTGGTTATGCTGGTGGGCAATTTCAGCGCCCACAAGGGCCAGCATGTGCTGCTGAAAGCGGCTAAGCTCCTTTATGCAAGGGGGCTGGACTTCATTCTTGTTTTTGCCGGCCGCGGTACGGATTCCGCGGAACTTAAAGCCCTTTTTTCTATGGAAGGGCTGCCGCCGGAAAAAGGCCGTTTCCTCGGCCTGCGCTACGACGTGGAGAAACTTCTTAGCGCGGCCTCGGTAAGCGTTAACGCGGCGGTTAAGGGCGAGGCCTTGAGCGGCAGCATAAGGGAATCTTTGGCCATGGGCGTGCCCGCGGTGGCCAGCGACATCTCCGGGAATTCCGAAATAGTGCGCGACGGCCTGACGGGCCTGCTGTTCCCGCCGGGGGACCACGCGGCCCTGGCCGACCGCCTGGAAACGGTGCTGCGCGCCCCCGCGCTGCGCGCCAGGTTCGCCGAAAACTCGGTAGCCACCGTGCGGGAGGGTTTCACCACCGCCATAATGGGCCGGCGCACGCTGGAATATTATCGGGAGCTTTTGGGGAAGTCGGGCGGCAGGCGGCGATGACGGGCGGGGAGGGAGTTGTTTAGTGTATTTCCTTGAGGCGCTTTTCATAACAGTTATCGCAGAAACCGTGGGTGAACAGGGCTTCCGAATGTTCGCTGATATATGACTCCATCTGTACCCAGTCGCCTTTGGGGGTCCTTACCTTTCTGCAGTCGGCGCAGGTAGGCAGCAGTCCGGTCAGCCGCTTTACGCGGTGCAGGGCCTCCTGCAGTTTTAATATCAGATCTTCTTTTTCGTTCAGCAGTTCTTTTCTTTCTATCGCGTAACTTATGGTGCGCTTGAGTTCCCTGTGGCCGAACTGGCCTTTTACCAGGTAATCCTGCGCGCCATGCTTGAGCTCTTCAAGCCCCAGCGCTTCGTCGTCGGTGCCGGTCATTACCACCACCGGCAGTTTGGGGAAGCGCCCGCAGACCGCGTTCACCGTGGCGGTGCCCTGGCTGTCCGGCAGGCTCAGGTCCAGCAGGACCACATGCGCCCCCGCCTCTTCTATCCCTTTAAGTCCGGCCTCCAGCGTATCCCTTACGGTTACGGCGGAGTCCAAACCGGCTTCTTTGAGCATTCTCAGCGTTATTTTAGCCGAGACAGGTTCATCCTCTATTAAAACAATATGTATTTTTTCCCCGTTCATACGCCCCCCTGCGGTTATTATAGCGTAAAATACGATACTTTCTTCACAGCCAGGCGCGCAGCAGCCAGGCCAGGCCGAGGAAGGAGAAGAAGCCGGTGACGTCGGTCACCGTGGTGAGGAAGATCCCGGAGGAATGCGCCGGGTCGTAGCCGAGGCGCTTCATGGTAAGCGGGATCAGGGCGCCCGAAAGCCCGGCGGCCACCATGGTAACCACCATGGCCAGGCCGGCCACAAGGCCCAGCACGGGGCTGCCCTTCCAGAGCCAGGCGGCTAAAGCTGTTAAAAGCCCGGTGGCAAAACCATTGGCCAAGCCGACCAGCACTTCCGTCTGCACCAAACGCCAGGCGTTGGCCGGGGCTATTTCGCGCATAAGCATGCCGCGTATTACCACCGCCAGGGTCTGCGTGCCGGCGTTGCCGCCCTGGCCGGCTATTATAGGCAGAAAGACCGCCAGCACGGCCGTCCGGGCTATCAGGCCCTCGAACATGGCCACCACCGCGCCGGCCAGGAAAACCGTGGCCAGGTTTATGGTGAGCCAGGGCAGGCGGCGCGTGATCTTGAACCAGGCCGGCGAGAAAACCCGTTCCTCGGCGCTGGCGCCGAAGAGGATCTGTATATCCTCGCTGGCTTCTTCCTCCGTGCTCTCTATGATATGCGCCGTGGGGACCACGCCCAGCAGCTTGCCGTCGCCGTCGGCCACCGGCACCGTAATAAAATGTTTTTTTGAAAAAAGCGCCACCAGTTCTTCCCGGTCGGTGAAAGGCGAGACCTTTAAAACCTTGGTTATCATTACGGTTTCAACCGCGGCCTCGCCGTCGGCCAGGAGCAGGTCGCGCATGTTGAGCACGCCCACCAGCCTGCCCGCCTCGTCCACCACGTAGCAGTAGCTCAGGGGTACCTGTCCGCGCGCCAGCCGCCGCAACCGGGCTATCACTTCCTCCACCCGCAGCCCCGCCCTGAAGGCGAGGAAGTCCCCGTGCATCAGGCGCCCGGCGCTCTGTATCGGATAGGAAAGGGTTTCCGCTATGGCGGCCGCCAGGTCCGCCGGCAGCAGCGCCACCAGGCGTTTGGCGGCTTTCTCCGGCATGCGGCTGAATATGGCGGCCGCGTGGCGCGGGCTAAGCCGCTGTGCCAGGGCGGCGGCGCGCTGGACAGGTACGCGGGCCATCAGGCGCGCGGCTTTGGGCGGCTGCTGGCTTTCAAGCGCGGCTGCGGCCGCGGTTTCGGGCAGCAGCTCCAGTATGCGCACGGCGTCGGCGGGTTCCAGTGTCTCCAGGGCTTCCGCCGCCCTGGAGGGATCTGTCTGTATAAAGTGTTTTATTACGGCCAGCGCGGCCTCTATCTTTTTCATATAAATTCAGCGCCTGCTTGCGCGTTTGAGCCTGTCCATTATGGCGCGGCCCAGGCCCTGCGCGGGTACGCGTTCCGCGTAAATAATGCGGATCTCTTTTTTTTCGAACGAGTGCAGGCAGGCGAACAAGCCGGCCGCGGCCTCGCGGAGGCTGCCCGAGGGAGACAGGACTTTTACCGCGGCCCATTTCCCCGCCGGTTTTTTGGAAAAAGCCAGGTAGGCCGCGTGCGGGCCCGGCTTTACTGCGGCCCCCCGCTCTATAATTTCAAGTCTGGCCTTAGGGGCGTAATGTTTGGCAAGGCAGCCCGGCGCCAGCGGGACGCCGCCGCGCTTTTTGACGACCACGGGGCCGGCCACTTTTTCTATTTCCTCAACGGCCAGCCCGCCGGGACGCAGCAGCACAGGGCGGCCCACTTCAAAAGTGATTATGGTCGATTCTACGCCTATGGCGGTTTTCCCCCCGTCCAATATCATATCCGGCCCGCGGCCCAGCTGTTTCTTTACATGGGCGGCGGAGGTGGGGCTTAGCCTGCCGAAGCGGTTGGCGCTGGGGGCGGCCACCGGGCGGCCGGCGGCTTTTATAAGGGCCAGGGCAACGGGGTTTGACGGCACGCGTACAGCCACCGTGGCCAGCCCCGATGTTACAATATCAGGCACGGCCGCGGCCTTGGGCAGCACCAATGTGAGCGGCCCCGGCCAGAACCTGGCCGCGAGCTTTTTTGCGGCGGCCGGAACCTTTGAAAAAAGTTTCATCGCCCGGGCCGCGGAACATTCATGCAGTATAAGCGGGTCAAAGCGCGGGCGGCCCTTTATCTCGAAGATCCTGGCGCAGGCCTGCGGGTTCAGCCCGTCGGCCCCCAGGCCGTAAACGGTTTCAGTCGGAAACGCCGTCACCCCGCCCGCGCGTATAACGGCGGCGGCCTTCTTTATATTGCCGGGCGTGGCCTTAACTTGTCCCATATTAAAATTTTAGCAATTAATGGGGACAGGCTACTTTTTTTAAAAAAAGTAGCCTGTCCCCATT
>DMXM01000018.1:42290-58683 GCA_003482905.1 Elusimicrobiota bacterium | reverse complement strand
AGTAGCCTGTCCCCATTAATTGCCGTTATTTCTTCAGCAGGAGGGTCAGGGTTTCGGCCAGGTCTTCGAACCTGTAGGGCTTCGGCAGCACCGCGTCGAAGCCGTTGGCTTTGAAGTCGGACATTACGGACTCGTCGGAGTAGCCGCTGGACACTACTACCAGGGCTTGCGGCGCGGTTTTTCTCAGCTCCAGTACGGCTTCTTTGCCGCCCATGCCGCCTGGTATGGTGAGGTCCATTATGACCAGGTCGAAAGGTCTGCCGGCCTTCAGCTCTTCGGCGTAGCGCCGCAGCGTCTCGGCCCCGTCGCTGGTGAGTTCACAGGTGTACCCCAGTTCCTTAAGCATCCTGGCCGCTGCCCTGCCAACTATCTCCTCGTCCTCCAGAACGAGTATCCTGCCGGAACCTTTTTGGGCCTCTCGCGCATTCTGCGTTTCAGGCTTACCCCTGCGGCCTGTCGCTGGCAGGAGGATCTCAAAAGTTGTGCCGCCGGGGGCCGACCTGACTACGATGCTGCCGCCGTGGTTATTAATCACCGACCAGGCCATAGAGAGCCCAAGGCCGTGGCCGCGGGCCTTGGTGGTGAAATAAGGCTCAAAAATGCGGCCCAGATATTCTTCGGCTATCCCTATGCCGGTATCCAAAACCGATATCTCAACGTAGTTTCCGGGTGGCAGTGGCACGCCGGCGTCTTCAGTAAGCCGCAGGTTGGCCGCTTTAAGTCGCAGGGTTCCCCCGTCCGGCATGGCCTGTATGGCGTTGACCAGCAGGTTGTTTACGGCCTGTTTCAACTGGTTATCGTCCCCCTCCACGCCCCAGAGCTGCTCGTCCAGTTCTAATACAGTGGCGACTTTGGCGCCGCGGGTGGCGAGATTGAATATTTCCTGCAGAGCCGCTTCAAGGCAGAACTCTTTTTTTAGCGGCTTGCCGCCTTTTGAAAATGCCAGAAGCCGGGAGGTAAGGGCTTGGGCGTTCCTGGCGGCCTCCAGCGTGTCATGTATTATCTCGGAGTTTTCTCCGGCGGCCTTCGCGCTTAGCAGCGACAGGTTGGCCATTATGCCGGTGAGCATATTGTTGAAGTCGTGCGCTATGCCGCCGGCCAGCGCCCCCAGCGATTCCACCCGCTGCATATTCAGCATCTCCTCAAGCATCTTTCTGGACCTTTCTTCGGCTTTCTTGCGCTCTATTATTTCCCAGATAGAATTTATCAGCAGGGTTAACTGTTTTGTATCCTCCACGGTGTAGTCGGAACCCTTATTGGCCACTCCGGACACCAGCACGATCTCGCCCCCGCGGAAAACGGGAACGCTGAGGAAATTGGCCAGTTCCACATGGCCGGCGGGATAGCCTTTCTTCAGCGGGTTCGGGGCTTTGAAGTCGTTTATAACTATCGGCCCGCGCTGGCGCACGGTTTCGCCCCAGAAGCCGGTTTTATCCAGGTGGTAGATGGTCCGGGGGTTCCTCACTTTGCATTCCGCCATCGCCTCTTTGGACCAGGTGCTGAGCGTAAATTGCTGAATGTCTTCGCGGTAGTGGTAAATATAGCCGAGCCTGCTGCCGGTTAGCTTGATAGCTTCGGCAAGGGTGTAATCCAGCAGGTCCTGCATATCTTTCGCCTTGTAGGAGTTTATGCGGGATATGCATTCTAGCCTCGCTTCGTTCAGGCGCGTATTTTCCTCGGCTTTCCTGCATTCCGTTATGTCGTTGACGATGCAGTTGGCCTGCCGGAAAGTCCCGTCGGGATTATTCGATACCCGCCCGCTGACCGTGACCCATCTTCGCGAGCCATCCGGTCTTTCTATATCGAATTCGATATTGTGCGCCACGGTGGACCCCGTGATCCGGTTGAAATGGTCAGGGAAAATATCGCGGCTTTCCCGCGTAAGATAATCCGCCATCGGCCGGCCGATGGCTTCCTGCCTGGTCCGGCCGAAGATGTCGCACCATGCGTCGTTGACGGAGAGCAGCCTGCCGTCGGCGTCGATGGATTGGTACCCCACCGGGGCCTTTTCAAATAGTTCCTGGAAGCGTTCCTCAGACTCCTTTAACTGGGTTATATCGGTCCAGGAACCGGCTATTTCGCCGGTATCGGGGGATAAAACTTTAAGCTGGCTGTGCACCCAGAAATAGCTCCCGTCCTTCTTTTTAAAACGGAAGTCGTGCGTCGAAGAGGCCCTTTTGGGCAGCGCTTGCTGCACGGCTATGGCCCAATCTCTATCCAGCGGGTGCAGATTCTCTTCCCACCAGCCCGGCGTCAGTATTTCGGCGGTGTCGTACCCCGTGATGGCTTGCGCGTTCCCGCTTACCCACTGTATTGCGATATTGTCGCCGAGCTTGCGCAGCGTGAATAGTATAACCGGGTTGGCGTCCATTACGTGGGACAACTGGTTGGCGGTACGGGTGAGGGCGGCCTGGGCCGCGGACCTCTTTTCCTCCGCTGAAATGGCGTCCAGCGCCAGCGAAATGTCGCCTTTTATCTCATTAAGCAGCTTTAGTTCCTCGGCCGTAAAAAAGTAGGGTTCCCGGGAATAGAGCGTAAGTACGGCGGCAAGTCTGCCGTTCTCTGTGAGCGGGAGGGCGGCCGAAGATCTGTAGCCGCGCTTAATGGCGGCCTCTCTCCAGGGCTCCATATCCGGGTCCGTCGCAATATCGGAGGAGGTGTGAATAGCGCCGCTGGAGGCCGCGCTTCCTGTGGGGCCTTTGGATTCCGGGGTCCCGTTGCCCAGGCCTATCCTTATGGAATCCAGGTATCCGTCGGTAAAACCGGCCCAGCAAAGGGGCGCTATTCTGCCTGTGTCCCGCTCCGGCAGACCTACCCAGGCCATGGTAAGGCCGCCGGTATTAACCGCTATGTCGCATATTTCCTGCAGCAGCTTCTTTCGGTTCTTCTCGCGGGCCGCGGCCTGGTTCATCATGGCCAGGAAATTATAAAGCCGCAGGTTCTTGGCTGTGTTCTTATGAGCGGCCTCCAGTTCCTTTAGAAGCGCCGCTTTTTCCAGGGCTTTCCTGGCGGCCGGAAGCAGGTTGTCCAGGAAGTCGGCGTTCTTAATTATGTAGTCTATCGCGCCGGCCTTCATGGTCTCAACGGCCACGGCTTCGTCGCCGCGCCCGGTAACTATAATGAACGGCGGGATGGTTATGGCGCCGTCCTGCAGTTCTTTTATGAGATGCAGGGCATTGCTTCCCGGCAGGGAATAGTCCAGCAGCATCAGCGCCGGTGTGTCCGTTTTCAGGATGGCCAGAGTTTCTTCGGCGCAAGCGGCTTTGCGGATATCAAGGCCAAGTGGTTCCAGGCGTTGCGCCTCCAGTTCGCTGGTGCCGCGGTCGTCCTCAACTATAAGGATGAAGCCGTCGTTGGATGTTTTGTCGCCGGTCATGGATTTCGCCTTATCACGCTTTAAGTTTGCTGACTTTCACTATCACCAGAAAAAGACCGAGCCGCCTGATAACTTCCGCGAATTTCTCGAACTCAACCGGTTTGGTAAGGTAATTATTGCAGCCGAGGTCATAGCAGACGCTAATTTCAGCGGGATCGTCCGTGGTGGTCAGCATTATTACCGGTATGCTCTTAAGGCGCGGGTCGCTCTTTACCCGCCTCAACACCTCCACGCCGTCCAGCCCAGGCATGCGTATGTCCAGCAGCAACAGATAGCCCTTGCCTGTCTCTATGCACGGGCTTGCGGCCCCTGACAGGAAGGCCCAGATGTCCGTTCCGTTCTTAAAGCGTATAAAGGGATTGCATACGCCGGTGTTTTGGAACCGTTCCTTCACCAGCAGGGCATGCCCGTCGTCGTCTTCAGCCATCAATATCGTAACGTCGTCATCTAATTCTTCCATTAGTCCCCTCCCCCCTGCGCCGCCGGCAGCTTGATATAGAATACGGAGCCTTCCCCCTCTTTGGATTCGGCCCAGATGCTCCCGCCGTTCTTTTCGGCTATACGCTTTACCATGGGCAGGCCTATGCCCTCTCCACTCTTTGTCGGTGTACTATCGGCCTGGGAAAACACGTTCCAGATCCTGCCCAGGTCCGCCGCCGGTATGCCGGCGCCGTTGTCGGCCACCGTGTAGAGCGCCATGCCGCCTTTGATCACCCCGGTCACGTTCACCTCAAGCGCCCGGTCTTTATGGCGGTACTTAATGGCATTATCCAGCAAGTTCGTAAAAAGCTGTGTCACCGCCAGCGGGTCCGCCTTGCACTGGGGAAGCCCGCCGCAATTTATGCTCCCCGAGGTTTCCTGAAGCTGGTAGCGCAGGGAGTCTGTTATCTTTTTCAGGACCTGGTTCATCTCCACGGCCTTGGGGTGCATCTCCACCCGGCCTATACGCGACACTTTTAACAGGGCGGTTATGAGGGCGTCCATCTTCCGTGAACTGTCCAGAACATATGCCAGCGCTTCCGGAACGCGTTCGCCGGTCAGCTTCTCCAGCGTTTGCCGGGTTTCATCTGGCAGCGGCGTCCGGCTAATGGTGCCGATGAGTTCCTTGATATAACGATCCAGGTTCTGGCTGAAGCCCTGGATGTTGACCAAGGGGCTCCTCAGGTCGTGCGTGGTGATGTAGAGGAAGTTCTCCATCTCCTGCTTGCTGACGATAAGGTCGCGGTTGATCCTGTCTTTTTCGGTCTCGGCCCGTTTCCGTTCGGTTATATCACGGCCGACCACGGTCAACGCCTTCCGTTTCCCATCGGGTGTAAATATCGGGACCTTGATTATATCGAAGACATAAGCGTTTCCGTCGGGGCGCGGGATTACTTCCTCCCCCCTGCTGATGTGGCCCTTGCTCCAGGCGATCTCGTCGGAGGCCTCGCAGGCCATGAAGGCGTCGTGGTAGAAAGCGCTGTACTGCGCCAGTTCCGAATCCTTTTTGCCTTTATAATCCACGTTCTCCAGCTGGAACAGTTCCAGGTCGAAGGTGTTGGCCTCAAGCCAGCGGCCCTCACCGTCCTTGAAGCACACGATGTCGGGCATGGAGTTCATCAGGGAGCGCAGTCTCCCTTCAGTTCCCCTCAGCTCGTCTTCAATAATTCTTTGAGCGGTTACGTCCTGCACCGTGCCGATGGAGCGCAGCGGTTTCCCGTCAGGAGCGAAGAATGTTTCGCACTGTTCGTGGACGTGCTTTACCCTGCCGTCCTTCATGAGCAGCCGGTGGGTTATGTCGTAGGAGGTCTTGTATTTGAGCGAGCCCGTATAGGCCTTGTTAACGTTCTCCCTGTCGTCGGGGTGTATCGCGCTCAGGAAAGCCTCATAAGAGGCCCCGAAATTCCGCTGGTCGATCTCGAATATGCGGTATATTTCGTCCGACCATTCAAGCCTGTTCGTGGCCAGGTCCAGCTCCCAGTTCCCTATCCGGGCCAGCCGCTGGGCTTCCACCAGGCGGTCTTTTATCCGCCGTGTTTCTATCTCCGCCAGTTTGCGCCCGGTAATGTCGCTTATGGTCCCGACAACCTTGGAGATCCGGCCCCCTTCCCATTCCGCCTTGGCCGTGGTGCGTATCCACAATCTCCGGCCTTTTGCCGTGGTAAAGGGGAATTCCAGATCGTACGGCTCACCTGTCTCCGTGCAGCGCCGGAAGGCGGCCATGACTACCGGGCGGTCCTCCGGCCGGTAGCACTGCTGGCTTCTGGCGATGTGTTCTTCCGCGTTAGGTTCAATATCGCCGGGAAGGAAGTCGTGGATGTGATAAGCCTCTTCCGTCCAGTGCATCGTTCTGTCAGTTAAATCCCATTCCCACCCGCCGATCTTGGCCAGGCTCTGGGTGTTCTTCATGAGAATATTGCTCTGGCGCAGCGCCTCTTGCGCCCGCTTTTGCTCGGTGATGTCTATGGTGTAGCCGGCGAGGTAGCTCGGCCTGCCCTCTAAATGGATCGGAAATTTTATGGTGCGGTAGTTGCGCCCGTTGAATTCTTCTTCCACTACGACATCTTTTCCCTCTTTTAAAATGCGCAGGTCGTCGGCCACCATGCTCTTGGCGAGTTGCGAGGGGAAGAGCTCATCCATGCTCTTGCCCAGTAATTCTTCCAGGGGCTTGCCGAGCATGGCCTCATAGTTGCGGCTCAGGCGCAATGCCCGGATGTTCTCGTCCTTGAAGAAGATGTAAATAGGGCTGTGTTCCATGAATTCCCGGAAAATCTGTTCGCTTTCGCGGAGGGCCGTGCCCGCGCGTATTATTGCCTGCCTCCCGGCCTCCTCCCTGGCGCGGAGTACTATATGGAATCCTCCGTAAAATATTATCAACGTCAGCATTATCAGCGTCAATGCCAGATATTCCCGGGTTCTTATGGGGGCAAGTATTATATCCCGGTCTATCTTGGTTATAATAGCCCAGTTTGCGCCATTGATATGGTTTATGGCGCTGAAAACTCTTTTCCCCCGGTAATCAACGCCGGTAAAAAACCCCGAGTAGCCTTCTACCGCTTTTACGGACGGGAGTTGCGCCTCTGTAAGCGGGAACTTTAATTTCAGGGCGGAGCCTTTACTGTAGGCGAGGTCGTTTAATATAAGTACGCTCCCGCCTTCCTTCCTCACCAGAAAAGTTTCAGCGGTCCGGGGAAGCAGCGGCGACGTCCGCAGCAGGGGATAAAGTTCTATTTCCGGGTTTATATTTACGGCAAGCACGCAAAAAAGCCTGTTGTGAATCGATATGGGTAGTAGCGTGCTTATGCCGGGGGTTCCGTCTTCAGCCGTGTAAAGGTCGGAGACCAGCGGCGCGCCGGTGTTTACAACCGTTTTGAAAGACGCATTAAACCCCGCGGACGTCGGCCGGGAATAACCTGCCGATGCCGCAAGAACATGGCCTTTAACGGACAGGAATGCGGCCGAGGGCATCGCTTCATATTTCAGGAATGCTTCTAACCATTCGGCCAGTTTTGTCTTTTGTGACCCGGGGTGCAGGCTTTCCTGCGTGAGCGCCTCGTGCATCATGGGATTAGCGGGAACGCGTCCCAGAAGGTGTATGCGGCCGGTGCGCCAGGCGGAGACCTGCCCGGCTTTGTGGGCATTCATTGCTATAAGGTCCCTGCTTATGTCCGCAATCGCCTCCCTGCGGTAAGTAGCGACGATAAAAAGCCAGATTCCCAGCGCTGCCGCCAGTATAATCAACAAAACGCCGGCTGGCCGCGTTACGGTCAACCCGTAAACGGTTTTTTTAAATGTGAAATTGCGGATATCCACCGTCCGCCCCCCTGACTTATATCCCAGCGGTAACCCATACCGCTGATTTACTTAGCGCAGATAAAAAGTGGCGGAGAGGAAGGGATTCGAACCCTTGATACGGGTTTACCCCGTATGCCGGTTTAGCAAACCGGTGCCTTCAACCACTCGGCCACCTCTCCGTTCCACTCTTTACCGATAGATTTATTATATAAAAATAAGGTTAACTAAAAGTCTTCTTTATACCTTCCTCAAGGCTGGTCCAGGTATGGCTGCCGGTGTCGCGCTCCCATTTGGAGGAGGAGGCCGTCCAGTTGGGGGCGGCGCCTTCGCGCGCTTTGTCCCTGTTGAATATAGGCTCGGCCCCGCCCAGCCAGGAGACCGCCTCGTAAACCAGGCCCAGCGCGCAGAGCAGCGGGCGCGGCAGGTCCACCATAAATGGCATTTTAACGCCCATAGCCGCGGCCAGCATGGCTATAAAGTCCTTCCAGGGATAGGCGCGGTTCTCGCAGATATAATAGGTATTGCTGTCCGTGGCCGGGTTTTCCAGGGCGGTTATTATGGCCGCCGTAAGGTCGTCGACATAGACGAAGTTGAAACTGCCGGAAGCGCCGGCGTTCACCATGAAGCCTTTTTTGACCCAATGCGCTATCTTCGAGACGGCGTATTCGTTGCGGCCGTAAACTATGGGCGGGCGCAGGATGGTGCGTTTTACAAAAGGCGGCAGGCGCATAACCTCTTTTTCACCGCCAAGCTTTGTGCGGCCATAGTTCGAGACCGGAGCGTCCGGCGTCTCTTCAGTGCGCGGAACGGCGGCGCTGGCTGAAGGCCCTCCGGCCGCCAGGCTGGAGATATAGATGAATTTTCCCGGGGGCTTGGCCAGGGTGCTGACCGCGGCTACCAGGTTGGCGGTGCCGGTTACATTGGCTTTTTCGAAGCCGGCGCGCGTCCGTGAGAAAAGCATGGCCGCCATATGCACCATGAAATCCGCCCCGGCGGCGGCCTTCTTGAGGGATTCTTTGTCGTCGAAGGAGACCACCTCGTATTGGGCGCCCTCTATACGCCGGGCCGGGTTGCCGCGCGTGAATATCCTTACGGCGTAACCGCGCGTAAGAAGGGCCCGTGCCAGCGCCCCGCCTATGAAACCAGTGCCGCCTGTAATGGCTACTATTTTTTTATTAATATCGGGCATCAGTCCTCTTTCAATTTCTTTATGGCTTTGTTCACTTCGGAGTCCAGGCCTTTCATATTGGTCTTTATGTCGGCGTCCAGTTTAACGCCGAAGCGCAGCATGCCGGAGCGCAGGGTGTCGCCGTCGGGGTAGCGGCGGGCCCGCAGTTTTTCCAGCACGCTGGTATGGTCCCGCTGGGGCATGGTGGCCGCTATGGCCAGGCCCATCAGGGCGAAGGCCGCCAGGTTGACCGCCAGCCCCAGAGCGCCGCTGACCAGTTTAACCAGTTTGGCGCAGGTGTTGACGAAAATAATGAAGACGCTCCAGACTAGCAGGGAGACGGCCAGGTAGTAATTGCCCGACGGGCCGGTTTCCGGGTAGGAGGCGAAAAAGAGCAGGTGCACAATGGCCACAGCTATTATTTTTATTATCAGGCTCACGGGAGTATCTCTTCTTTCTGCGTGGGCAGGAGGCCGGGGCAGTATATACCCAAGCGCAGCAGACCTATAAAGACGGAGCGGCGGTCCGGGTATTTTCCGTCGGCGATCTTGCTCAGCGCGCTGACCCTGTTCTTTTGCGGCAGAAAAGAGAGGGTGAGCAGCGCGCAGGCCAGCGAAAAGGACAGGTATTGCGCGGCCTTCACGGCCGCGCCGGTTCCCGGGACGCAGAGGCAGATTAGAAAAGAGAAAGCCGACCAGAGGAGCAGGGATATGTATATATAGGTCGTTCCCATCCTCCCGGTTTGCGGGTAGCAGACCAATGCCGCAAGATGCACTAGTATGAATAAAGAGATCAGTGTCCACGGTTTCATCAGTCCATGGCCTTGAACTCGACGTGGGCGGTAAGCTTGTCCTCGTAAAAATCATCCGGCAGCGCCGGGAAGGGGGCCGCGCTCTCCACGGAGCTTTCAGCCGCGTTGTCGAAAAGGCGGTTGCCCGACGATCTCTCCACGCTCACGCTCCTTACCGAGCCGTTGCGCGTTATTGAAAACCTGACCGTGCACTTCAGGTCGCCGGCGGACGGCATTTTCTCTGTCCAGGCGTTCCAGAGAGCTTCGCGAACCTGGGTTATGTACCAGGGATAGGGGAAATTGGCGGAGTCCGTTATCAGGGGCGCTCCCCCCTCCCCTTCTGCGCGGGCCGCTCTCTTCTCTTCTTCGAACAGTTTTCCGCCCCCGGCCAGCACGCTGGGCTTGGGCAGCGCGCCCCGCGTAAAATCGTCCTGGTCCGGTCTTTCGGTCCGCGGCGCGCTCTTTCTGGGCGCCGCCGTGGGCCCGGGCTCGGGGCGGCCCTCGGGGGCGGCGGCTTTCTCCATGGTGACAACTTTAGCGGGACCGATAAAATCTATGTAGTATGTTTCTTTTTTCTGAAGCCCCACGGAGTTCCTGGCAAAGAAAAAAAGCGCCGCCAGCAGCAGGAAATGGGCGGCGGAGGAGTAGATCAGGTAAGAACGCATGGCGGGTGGCGCTGTCTCAATTCTCCGGCTTTACGGCTATTCCCACTTTACCGGCGCCGAGTTTTTTTGCCGCGTCCAGCACCTGCACCACGCGCTCGACGGGCACGGTTTTATCCGCTTCCACCAGCACGGTCTTCTTGTAGGCCTTGGAGAAACGCAGGATGAGTTCTTTTTCCAGGCGCTGGATGCCCACCGGTTTGCCGTCCACGGTCAGGCTGCCGTCGGCCGCAAGCTGCACTTTTATCACGTTGTCTTCCCCGCCCTTGGTCCCCGTGGAGGCCTTGGGCAGGCTGACCTGGATCTGCGACTGTACCAGGAAAGGGGTTATCACCATGAAGATGATGAGGATGATGAGCGAAACGTCTATGAGCGGGATCATGTTGATCTCCGCTATAATCCCGCTTTTTACCGTGTGTACTCTCATGGCGCTAGATGATGCCGCTGAATTCCCTGGACGCGGAGCGGTCTATCAGCTGTTCCGTAAGCCAGTTCATCTCGCTGGAGAATTCGTTGGCCTTGTGGGCGAAATAGTTATAGGCCACTATGGCCGGTATGGCCACAAAAATACCGGCCGCCGTGTTCACCAGCGCCTCGGCTATGCCCATGGCCACTACCGACGGGCCGGCTCCCGCGTACATGGAAAGGTCCTTGAAGGCCCGGATAACGCCTATCACGGTGCCGAACAGGCCGATGAACGGGCTTATGCTGCCTATGGTGGCGATGGCGGTAAGGCTCTTGCCCAGGCGCGAGACATGCCACTCCACGGCTTTTTCCGCCAGTTCGCGCTTCTCGAGCGGGCTGCCGTAATGGGCTATTACCTTGTAGACTATGTCCCCGGCCGGGGTTTTGGCCCTGCCTGAAAGCTCGGCCAGCTGTTTTATCTCCCCGGTTTTAAGGAGGGCGTGGGCCTTGTGCAGCAGATCGTCCATGCCGCTGAAGGTCTTTTTATAAACCGTCCAGCGTTCCCAGATCAGGGCTATGGAATATATGGAAAGCGCGGCCAGCACAAAAAGTATGGGGCCGCCAGCCACTATGAGTTGTTTGAAAGTGATGTTCATCAGCCTCTCCTGCTATTAATTAGATTAATTATAGCAATTCGGGAGAGGCGGGGCGTTCAGGCTTTCTTGAAGGCGAACCTGACGCGGCTTTCCAGGTTTTCGAAATAGCCGGTGAGCAGTTTCAGCTTGGAGCTGAGCACGCCGTAGAGTTCCTCCTGCTCCCGGGATTTTATCTCGCCCAGGGTCTCGAACTCGTGTATGCGGTTCACGGCGTCGAAGAGTTCCTCGCGGATGCGCCCCAGTTCCTGGTCGCGCCATTTCAGGTCGGCGCGCAGGCGGCCTATTTCCTCGCAGAATTTCTTGGACTGTTCCTCGTGGTCGCGGCGCTCGTCGAGCATGATGCGCTGGAATTCCTCGTTCTTGCCCAGCAGGGAGGAGATATTGTCGCCGAGCGTGCGGGCCAGCATGTCTTTTTCCTCAAGCTGGGATTTTATTTCTTTCAGCTCGCCTTCCAGCGCGAACTGCTCTTCAGCGTGCGCGGCCTGCGCTTTGCGCTCCACGGCGCGGCAGTTCTCGGCCGCCGCCGCGAGCTGCTCCCTAAGGCGCAAAATATCCGAGCCTTTTTCCGCCAGGGCCTGGGTTGCCTCTGAAAGCTTGTCCTCCGCGCGCTTCTTGAGGGTCTTGTAGAGGGTCTCCCACGACGGGTGCTCGCCCCTTATGTTCTGCGTGTTGACGAGGGAGCGCTTGAGCTTGTCGGTCAGCGCCTTCGTTTCGGCTTCTTTTCTGCGGAGGGCTTCCTCGAAGCCCTGTTTTTCCGCGTTATACGCCTTGCGCAGTTCTCTTACTTCCCCCTCCAGCACGGCGTTCTTTGAAATGGCTTTTTCCAGCAGGGAGCGCGCCGCCCTTTCCTCCACCGCCTCTACCGTCATCGGGGGCGCGGGTTTTACCCGCGCGCCGGGCGCGGTTTCCACAAAAGCCTGAAAGGCCGGTTCCAGCCCGGCTTCACGCCACTGGCCGAGGGCCTTCTCCGGGCACACCAGCGTAGCGCGGTCAAAGCCGGCCTGCTGCGCGGCGTCGCCGGGGCTGAACGGCCCGCGTATGCTTTTTTTAATATAAACGTAATAGCGCAAAATCGGTTCGGTCATGCTTAAATGATAACAAAGGGGTGTTACAAGTATATTACAGGAAAGTTTAGGTTAGGCGAGATGTTTTTTTATGGCGGAGCGGGTGACGGGGGTGATTACGCCGCGTTCGGTGATCAGGGCCGTGATGAGGCCGGCGGGAGTTACGTCGAAAGCGGGGTGGCGGGCTTTTACCCCCCTTGGGGCTATGGAGACGCCTTTAATGCAGGTCACTTCTTTTATGGAGCGTTCCTCTATTACAATGGAATCTCCGGAGTACGCGGCCAGGTCTATAGTCGGCGTGGGCGCGGCCACATAAAAAGGGATCTTGTGGTGCCTGGCTATAACCGCCAGGCCGTAGGTGCCTACCTTGTTGGCGGTGTCGCCGTTGGCCGCTATGCGGTCCGCCCCCACCACAATGGCGTTGACGCCGCAGGTCTTTATGATGTGGGCCGCCATGTTGTCCGTAATAAGTTCCGAAGGCACACCCTCCCGCATGAGCTCCCAGATGGTAAGGCGCGCGCCCTGCAGGTAGGGACGGGTTTCGCAGGAGTATGCGCGCTTTATTTTCCCCAGCTTGTGGGCGGCGGTTATAACGCCGCCGGCCGTGCCTATGCCCATGGTGGCCAGCGCGCCGGCATTGCAGTGGGTCATGATGACGCAGCCCTTCGGCAGCAGGCGCGCGCCGTGGCGGCCCATCGCCAGGCAGGCCGCTTCGTCCTCGGCAGTGACAAGGCGCGCTTCGCGGTCCAGCAGGGCCGTAAGTTTTGCGGCGGTGGCGGGTGAAAACCCGCCGGGGTTGGCCTCGGCGAAAGCCAGGGTTTTGGCGAGCATCCGGTCGGCGGCGTAGAAAAGTGCCACGGCGGTAGGGCGCGCGGCCTTAAGCAGGTTCGCCGTCCTTACGGAGGTTTTCTTAAGTTCCAGGGAGGAGGCGGGCTTGAGGCGCCGCATTTCCATGGCGAAACCGAACGCCGCGGCGCAGCCGATGAGCGGCGCGCCCCGCAGCGCCATATCCTTTATGGCGGCCGCGGTTTCGGCGGCGCTCCGCGCTGTGATGTATTCTATCCTGTCCGGCAGACTGCGCTGGTCCAGGACTTGCAGGCCTTTTTTTGTGAATTTAAGGCGCGGCGGGATCATTCTCTTACGGTATGGAGTCCAGCAGATTCTTCAGCTGTTCCTCGGTCTTGCCGGTTATTTCAACGGTCTTCTCGCGGCCTTTGGCGCCGCGGATGATGTTTACCAGCTTGGACGGGACCTCGAAGAATTCCGAAAGATAGTCCCTGAGCAGCAGGTTTATCTTGAGGTCGGCCGCGGGCGCGCAGATCTTCACGCGCAGGACGCTGCCTATGCGGGAAACCACTTCATTGTCTTCGCAGTTCGGTATGACTCTGACTTTTACGATCATGTCCCCTACCTCTTTGTTGCCGCGGCCCTTGGCGGGCGCCGCCGCTGTTCCCCTGGGGGCTGCCTCTAAGCGAAAAGAGAACTGCCCACGCGTGGCAGGTTAGAACCCGCCTCCACCGCCAGTTCATAATCTCCGCTCATCCCGAGTGAAAGATAATTCTTAAACCCGGGACCTCCGCTTTTGGCCGGGAAGTCACGGTCAAAAATCTTTTTGGCTTCGGCGAACACGGCCTTGAGTTCGGCGGCGTTAGCGCCGGCCGGGGCGATGCCCATATAGCCGCAAGGAACGATATTCGCCAGGCCGCGCAGCTCCGTCAGTAATTCCCCCGCTTTGGCCGGGATTACACCGGACTGGGTGGCTGAGTCGTTAAGCTTGAGCTGGATGAGCACCGGCATTGTCTTGCCGAGGGCCGCGGCGTGGCGGTTGACTTCAACCGCTATTTTAAGGCTGTCTATGCCGTCTATCCAGTCGAAAGTTCCCACGGCGGCTTTGGCTTTGTTGGTCTGGAGATGGCCGATGAAATGGAGTTTAATCCGGGACCTGAACGGGGCCAGGGGGCCTGTCGTCCACTTGGCCCGGGCGTCCTGCACTTTGTTCTCCCCCGCTATCTTGATGGCGCCGGTTTCTATAAGGGTTATCACGTCTTCATCAGCCGCGTATTTAGTAACCGCCAGAATATCCGCGTCAGCGGGCCGTCCTGTTCTGGCGCAGGCTATGGCAATACGCCCCGTTATGGTTTGGAAATTAGAGATAAGCGCGCTCTTGCGTGTAAGTTCGGCGGTCGGCATTAGGATTACTTATATTCTATCAAAAAATGCCGGTTTTTCATAGGAAAATCGGGCCGCGCCGACGTGTTCGGCGGGGTTGTCGGCTCAAATGCTATTATTTATTTATGGCGCTCCCCCCCTCTTTCTGGCTTCTTATCGCAACGGAAGCGCTGATGACGGCCGGCTATTCCGTTTCTTTTCCTTTCCTGGCGCTTTACCTCAGCGGTCACCGCGGCGTGCCTATGGCCTGGGTGGGGCTTTTTCTTTCCCTTTCAATGCTGGTGAGCGCGGTGTCGCAGGTTATAGGCGGCGAGATATCCGACGTGATAGGCCGCAAGAAAGTGATGGTCATGTCGCTTACGCTGCGGGCGCTGCTAATAGCCGTTATCGCCTGGGTCGTTTGGAGCGGGGCGGGGGTATGGGCTATTTTCGTGTTCCACCCCATCGGGATGTTCATCGGTTCATTCTTCCAGCCAGCGGCGCGGTCCTGGGTGGCGGATTATGTGCCCCCCGCGCACCGCATGAAGGCATACGGCCTGCTGCGCATGGGCGGCAATGCCGGCTGGGCGGTGGGGCCGGCTATCGGAGGCCTGCTGGCGACGGGCTCTTATGCGCTGCTGTTCGGTGTAAGCGCGGCGGTGTACGCGGTTTGTTCGGTGATAATCTTTCTCATCATCAAGGATAAGCCGGGGGCGGCGCGCGGCGGGGATGCCGGGTTCGATCTTAGGGCGGCGGTCGGGACGCTCAGGGACAAGCACTTCCTGCGGTTCTGCTTTTTTACTTTTACCATGTGCGCCGTTATGAGCCAGCTGGTGGTGGCTACTTCGCTTTATTCCAAGACCTATCTTGGTTTCTCGGAGCGGCAGATAGGTTTGCTGTTCACTATCAACGGGTCTCTGGTGGTGCTGTTCCAGTATTTTATGACGCGGGCGCTGGAGGGCTGGCGCATTACTACGGGGCTTACGCTGGGGGCTTTGTGCTACGCGGCCGGCTATCTGGGCCTGGGCTACGCGGCTTCTTATTATTTCGCCGCGGCGGCCATGGTTGTGGTTACGCTGGGCGAGATAGCGGTGTCGCCCGGCATTCAGGCTTTGGGCGCCAACATGGCGCCCAAGGCGGAGAAGGGCCGCTACCTGGGCGTGCAGGGTTTGTTTCAGCAGGTGGGCAGCGCCGCCGGCATTTTCATCGGCTCCAACGCTATCCAGAACATCAGCCCGAGCTTCCAGCAGGGCCCGTGGTTCCTGGTAGCCTTCCTGGCCTGCATCTCCGCGGCCGGCTTCTGGAGCCTGGGCGGTTTCCTCCCCAAAGACCGCAACGGCCTGCGCCCCCCCGAGCCGGTAGTTACCCCCCCCACAGAAAACCCCGAAGCCGCGTGAGAAATGGGAAATGATGGGAAATGGGGACAGGCTACTTTTTCATTAAAAGTAGCCTGTCCCCATTTCTCATTTCCGTTAAATAAAAACCCCCGGGTTTTGAGGCCCGGGGGTCTTCATTGTTAAGCGCTGACTTAGTACATGTCGGCGCCGGGGGGCATGCCGCCCATGCCGCCGCCGGCCATGGCGGGCTGCTTCTTCTCGGGCAGGTCGGCCACCAGGCACTCGGTCGTCAGCAGGGTGCTGGCGATAGAGGCGGCGTTCTCGAGGGCGGTGCGGGTGACCTTTAAGGGGTCGACGATACCGGCCTTCATAACGTCCACGTATTCCAGCGTGTCGGCGTTGAAGCCGATCTCCGGAGCGGAGTTCTTGATCTTCTCGATCACGATGGAGCCGTCCATGCCGGCGTTCTCGGCGATGATGCGCAGCGGGGCGTAGATGGCGCGGCGCACTATGTTGATGCCGGTCGTCTCGTCCTCGTTGTCGCCCTTCACCTTGTCCAGGGCCTTGGCCGCGCGGATAAGCGCCACGCCGCCGCCCTGGATGATGCCTTCCTGCACGCCGGCCTTGGTGGCGTTCTTGGCGTCTTCGATCTTGGACTTCTTGGCCTTCATCTCGGTCTCGGTGGCCGCGCCTACGCGGATAACCGCCACGCCGCCGGACAGCTTGGCAAGCCGCTCTTCCAGCTTTTCCTTGTCGTAGTCGGAGGTGGTCTCTTCCATCTGCTTGCGGATCTGGCTGGTGCGCTTCTTGATCTCGGTCTTGTCGCCAGCGCCGTCCACGATGGTGGTGTTCTCTTTGTCTATAACGATGCGCTTGGCACGGCCCAGTACTTTAATGTCGGCCTTGTCCAGCTTCATGCCGCGCTCTTCGCTGACCACTTCGCCGCCGGTGAGGATGGCGATGTCTTCCAGCATCTCTTTGCGGCGGTCGCCGAAGCCGGGGGCTTTCACGGC
>DMXM01000018.1:0-42129 GCA_003482905.1 Elusimicrobiota bacterium | reverse complement strand
AGGGTGGCCAGGGCTTCGCCGTCCAGGTCCTCGGCGAGGATGAGGAACTGCTTGCCGGTCTGCACGATCTTTTCCAGCACGGGGAGCAGGTCGTTCATGGCGGAGATCTTCTTGTCGGTGATAAGGATCATGGCGTCTTCAAGCACGCACTCCATCCTTTCCGGGTCGGTCACGAAGTAAGGTGAGACGTAGCCGCGGTCGAACTGCATACCTTCCACAACTTCCAGTTCGGTTTCGGAGGATTTGCCTTCTTCCACGGTGATCACGCCCTCGTGTCCCACTTTTTCCATGGCCTGGGCGATCAGGTCGCCTATGACCTTGTCGTTGGCGGAAATGGTGGCTATCTGGGCCTTCTCTTCCTTGGTCTTCACGGGCTTGGCCATCTTCTTCAGTTCTTCAACCAGGGCGGTCACGGCTTTGTCTATGCCGCGCTTGAGCTGGGTGCCGTTGGCGCCGGCGGTGATGTTCTTTAAGCCTTCGCCGAAGATCGCCTGGGTCAGCACGGTGGCGGTGGTGGTGCCGTCGCCGGCTATGTCGTTGGTCTTGGAGGCGGCTTCGCGTACGAGCTGCGCGCCCATATCCTCGAAATGATCTTCAAGCTCGATCTCCTTGGCGATGGTCACGCCGTCGTCTATGATGGTGGGCGAGCCGAATTTCTTGGAGAGAATGACCGTCTTGCCTTTGGGGCCGAGGGTCACTTTTACGGCGTTGGCCAGTTTGTCCACGCCGGCCTTAAGCCGCATCCTGCCTTCTTCAGAGTAAATTATCTGTTTTGCCATGTTGCTAGTCTCCTTTCCTTATATATCAGCGTACGATGCCGAGGACGTCTTCCTCGCGCATGATGAGGTATTCCTCATCGTTGATCTTTATTTCGGTGCCGGAATATTTTCCGTAGAGCACGATGTCCCCGGCCTTTACTTCCATGGGGATGAGCTTGCCGTCTTCGGCTATTTTGCCCTTACCCACGGCCATTACTTCGCCTTCCTGAGGCTTCTCTTTGGCGGTTTCGGGGATGATGATGCCGCCTTTCTTTATTTCCTTGGGTTCAACGGCCTTTATGATGAGCCTGTCGCCCAGGGGCTGTATCTTTATCTTGGTAGCGGTGTCTGCCATGTTACTGCCTCCTGTATTTTCGTTCTGTAAATTATATTTAGCACTTAAACCCTGCAATTGCTAGTTTATCAAAAGCCGTTGCCGGTGTCAATGGCACTCTTTGGCCCGGATTGCCAAAAATAAAGGGCCGCCGGCTGCCCGGCGGCCCTTTGTCGGCGCGTGGCCGCCTATTTCTTCACGAAGAACCTGAACCTGGTGGATCCCACCTCTATGGTATCGTCGTTCTTCAATACCACCTTCTCCGCGAGAGGGTTGCCGTTGTACTTGGCGTAGCCCTCCTTTATGGGGTTAAGGTAGTAGCCGTCCGGGCGCATGGTTATCACGGCCGCCAGCTCCGGCCCGCCGCCGAAAAGCCCCCCGCTTTTGTAGGGGATGCTCGCCTGGGAGGATTTGCCTATGTAGGTGGAAAGCGCGGTAAGTTCGAAATCCTTCCTGTCGTCGGCCGGATTCTCCAGCACCTCCAGCGCGCCCTGGGGCGTTTTCTGTCTCTGGGGCGGCAGGGCTATTTCGGGCTTCTCCGCCGGGGCGGCGGTCTCTTCGGAGAAAAGCAGCGAATATTTTACCACGGTAACGGTGTCGCCGGTCTTGAGCCCGGCCTTAAGCACCTTTTTGCCGTTGACAAAAGTGCCGTTGGTGGAGTTCAGGTCCTCCACGAACCAGGTGCCGCCGGATTCGTACACCTTGCAGTGGTGGCCGGAGACGGCCGCGTTATCCAGCGGGATGTCGTTGTCCGGCTTGCGGCCGAGGGTGAACGAGGGTTTATCCAGCTTAACTTCGCGGATAAAAGCCGCCTCAAATTTTATCATCAGTTTAGGCATATTATTTTTTGAACATGTCCTTTATGTTTTCTTTCAGCGTCTTTCTGCTGACCGAGCCTATGACTACGGTGACGTTGTCCGGGCCGCCGTTGGCGTTGGCCGCCGTTACCAGCGACTCGCAGGCTTTCTGGTCGTTGGGCTGTATCTTGAGCGTTTCAAGGAGTTCGGCTTCCTTAACCGCTTTAAAAAGCCCGTCGGTGCAGAGCAGCAGCCTGTCCCCCTCCGCCAGCTCGGTCTCTACCAGGTCTACCGCCGGGGTCTTCTGGGCGCCCAGCGCGCGGGTAAGGATGTTCTGCAGCGGGGAGGTTTCCGCCTGCTCTTTTGTGAGCAGGCCTTTTCTTACGTGTTCCATCACAAGCGAGTGGTCCTCGGTCAGCTGGCGGATACTGCCGGCGCGGACCAGGTAGATGCGCGAGTCGCCTATATGGGCTATGCAGAGGCGGCTCTTGTTGAGGAGGGCCGCGCTCAGCGTGGTTCCCATGCCTTTGTTCTCCGCGCCGGAATTACCGGCCTCGTAGATGACGGAGTTGGCGAGCTGCACCGCGAACCCCAGCTGGTTGGCTTCAAGGGAGAATTTATCGTTGTAGGGGGCCGGTTTCATCCCGGTGCTGTTCATCGAAAAGTACTTGTCGCGCGTCACCTTGACCGCCAGGGAGCTGGCAACTTCGCCCGATTTATGGCCGCCCATCCCGTCGGCCACCATGGCGAGCTCCAGCTCCGGAGCCAGAAGATAGCTGTCCTCGTTGTTATTGCGGACCTTGCCGGTGTCAGAAACGGCCGCGAATTGCAGTTTGATCGTCATTTTTTATCCTCTTCAGGGTAAATCAGCGGGAGCGTTTTTTCGAAGTCTCTCCCGGAAACCGACGGCGCGGGGCTGGGCGCCTGGGGCCGGACGGGGGCTGGTGCGGGCGCCGGTACAGGCGCGGCCGGCGCCGGCTGCGGCGCGGCGGCGGGCTTGATCTCCGGTTTAGGGGCGACGTTCAATGTCATCTCAAGCCCGGCCCTGGGGGCGAGTTCGATGCCGGCGGGGGCAGCGGCGGGCTGCGCCGGAGCGGGCGGTTTGGGCTGCGGCGCGGCCATTGGAGCGGCGGCGGGAGCCGGCGCCGGGGAGAAAGGTTTTGGCTGTATCTGCGCGGCCGGCGCGGAGGCGGCCGGCGCCTGTTTCTGCTGTGCCGCAGGGGCCTGGGGGGCCGCCGGCGCCGGATTTACCGGCGCGGCAACGGGCGGCCGCTGGGCCGGTTCGGATTTAATTGCCGCCGGTTTTGCCGCGGCTTCTGCCGGTTTGGGCTGCGGCGCTGGGGCCGCCTGGGGCGTCGGCGTGGATCTTATCTCCGGTGTTTTCCCGGCCATCACGGCCCTTATCGCTTCGGCCATCTCTCCGCCGGTCTGGAAGCGCTCCTCCGGGTTTTTCTTGAGGGCTTTGTCTATCACCGCCAGTATGCCGGGCGGAAGGTCCGGTTTTATGGTCATCGGGTCCGGGTAGGGGTCCGAGGTTATCTGGAATAGCAGGGTGCCTATGGATTCCCCCCCCTTCCAGGGCCTCTCGCCGGTGAGCATCTCGTAAAGCGTGACTCCCAGGGAGAACAGGTCTGCGCGGCCGTCCACCTTCTTGCCGGCGATCTGCTCGGGGCTCATGTAGTAGGGCGTGCCCAGCACCGTTCCGGTGGCGGTTTTAGAATGCTCGGTTATGCGGGCTATGCCGAAGTCGGCCACCCTTATAGTGCCGTCGTCGAGCAGCATGATGTTGGCCGGTTTTATGTCGCGGTGCACTACGCCGTTCTTGTGCGCGTAGTCCAGCGCCTCGGCAGCCCGGGCTATGTATTCAAGCGCTTTTTCCGTGGGCAGCAGGTTGTCCTTTGTCGACCACTTCTTCAGGTCGTCGCCTTTCAGGAGCTCCATGGCTATGTAGGCGATGTCCTGTTCCTCGCCGGCGTCGAAGATCTTTACTATGTTCGGGTGGGTCAGGTTGCCCGCCGCCTGGGCCTCGCGGAAGAAGCGGTCCTTGAGGTCCTTCATGGCCTTTTCTTCCAGGCCTTCCTCGAAACGCATGGTCTTAATGGCCACCTGGCGGTTTATCTTCGGGTCCACGCCAAGGTAAACTATGCCCATGGCGCCCTTGCCCAGTTCCTTTTTGATCTCATAGCGGCCTAGCATGGGCGTGGCGCTCGATCCCGCCACCATCATGGTGGCGTCCCCGCCGCCGTTCTTGCCCCCTACGTTGCCGAAGACGGCCCCGTCCGCGGCCTTCTTCAACATGTCTATCTTCGTCTTGATATCCTTGAACTCCGGGTCACGGCCGGAGATGTGCTCGTAGACCGCGACGGCCTTGTTGTACTGGCGCTTGCGCTCGAAGTCCAGCGCCAGGTTGTAGAGTGTGTCCTTCATGTTGACGTCGAGCGGGCACAGGCGGAATTTCTCGAAAGCCAGGTCCAGCATGCCCTGGCCCTGGAAGGACAGGCCAAGCATCTTGTTGGTCTCGATCTGTGAAACCTCAATAAGTTCTTTTTTCTTTTCCGTGCTGAAGAAGCGTTTGGTGATGACGAAGATATAACCGGCTACCAGCACCACGGCGGGATACATGATCTTCAGCCACAGGCCCTTTGAGGTGAAAAGGAACATTCCCGCGGTTACCAGCGCGGCGAACATTCCCCCGGCCAGCACGGCGCCGGTGCCCGCCTTAAGGCGCGGCAGGAGGAAGGCCGTGAAAAGGCCGGCTATTATGATGAGGCCCAGCTCGGCCGGGTAGGCCCACTCCGGGCGGGAGATGAAGCGTCCCGAGAGGATATTGCCCACCACGGTGGCGGTAAAGTCCACCGTGGACATCGCGCTGTCGGTGGGGGTCACGTAAAGGCTGCCCACCCCCTGCGCGGTAAGGCCGATCAGGACGATCTTGTCTTTGAAGGCCTCCGGCACTATCTTGTCGTTCATCACGTCGTAGAAAGAGTAATACTTGAAAGTCTTGCTCTTGTTGAAGGCCAGCAGCGCCGACGAGTCCGGTCCCAGCGGCATCAGGCTTTTGCCGAAGGCCGCCGACGAGCCGGGGGACACCACCACCTTGTCCGGCGTCAGGCCAAGGCTGACCCGCACTAACTCCGCCGCGAAGGATGGGTAGAAATTCTGGCCGTAGGGGATATAGGGATACTCCTTGCGTACCGCCCCGTCTATGTCGCTGAAGACGTTGACGTGGCCCGCGCCGGCGGCGGAGGAGGCGAGAATATCCAGCGGCAGGCTCATCTCGGTGGCTTCCACGCTCATCTCGGCGGGTCCGGCATTGTGCGAGACCGACGGGGCCAGGCGCTTGAGCCAATCGGGCTCGGGCTTGGGTTTGGAAACCGGGGTGCCGGTGGCGAAGTAAAGCGGCAGCACCACGTTGCCGGCGGCCGCGCAGGCTTCCGCCAGTTTGGCGTCGTTGTCCATGGCTTTCTTAGCGGTTTCAATGGCCAGCAGGAATTCCGACTCCTTGCCGGTCTCCTTTATCTTCTTGGCCGCCACCAGTTCCGTGTATTTGGCTTTGAGCGTTTCGGCCAGGGCCGCGTCGCTGTTCTTTTCTGGCTCCGAGAAAAGGATGTTCAGGCCTATTACGGAGGGCCTGGCCGGGGCGGAGGAGAGCCAGACCAGCATGTCGGCTATCTTCGAACGCGACCAGGGCCAGCGGCCTATTTTGGAAATGCTGTCGTCGTTTATCTCGATCACCGCTATATCGCTTTTGGCCGGGGCTTCGGCGCTCAGGCGGGAGCGGAAGTCGTAGAACTTCAGCTCGGCGGTCTCCAGGCCGGTGCCGGTGAAATAAAAGAAGAGGGCGGCCAGCGTCAGGGCCAGTCCCCACAGTATGTCCGAGAATATGAATTTGCGCACGTTTTTTCTCCTCTAAAGAAGCTCCCTCTTCCCGTACGCCGTCAGAAGTTCCTCTATGAAGCAGGCGTTGGCCATCATGGCCAGGAAGAGCGCTATGAAAATTATGCCGGCGGACCCGGCAAGGGCCGCGCTTATGCGCAGGGTCAGGGCCTTGTAGTACTCTATCCGCGCCAGGCTGCGCAGGCTGCCGGTATCGGCCGGCTTGATCTCTTCCGGCGGCGGCGGCGGGTTTCTCGTTATCGGGCGGCCCTCCACGTCGTAAAGGGCCTCGGCCTGGGCGGCCTCCAGGGCGCGCCGGTAATTATCCGCGTTCGCGCGGTTCACCTGATCTGCCCGGAAGGCCTCCGCCCTGGCTTTCTCGTTTGTTATGGCCTCCACCCGGGGGTTGGTGAACATGGCGAACATGGCGAGATTGGCGGCCAGGAACAGCAGCTGCGGGTTGAATAAAAGGGTGAATTCTTTCTGTGTGAACGCCGTTATCAGCCCCGCCAGGGCCAGAGCGCCGCCGGCGGCCAGCCAGGCTTTTTCGGGGGCGATATCTCCCCCCGCGCTGAAATAAATATAGGTCAGGAAAAGCCCGCCCAGGTAGGCGGCCGCTGCCAGTCCCTTTATCGCCCAGGCGTCCTTATAAACCGCTTTCGAGGCCCCCAGGTACAGGAAAAGCGCGTAGACCAGGGCGTTGGCGGGAGAGAGAATGTTTTCAACGCACAACTTAAGCGCCAGGAAGCTTTTGGTCACGGTGTCGGCGCCTTCGGGGGCCGGTATATAGGCTCCGCCCGCGTAGGCCGCCGCCGCTGCCGCCAGCGCGAAAAAGGCGTAGGCCGGAGTGAAGCGCGGTTTCTGCCGGAGCGCCCAGATGAAAAGGGCGGCGCCGGCGCCGCCCAGGAAGAATACGGACAGGGGGCTGGAGGTCAGCGGGGAGGAGAGAGAACCGGCGGTATTGCCGGAAGCCCCGGCGAAAATAAATAAACCCGTGCCCGCCAGCGTAAGGGCCAGGTGCATTGCGATCTTTATGCCGTTGTGCAGCGCGCCCAGCTGCAGTGCGGTTTCTCCCGCGGCGCGGCGCGGGGCCGAGGCCCTGGCTGAAGCCGCCGGGGCCGCCCTTTCAAGAGAGGCGGGCGGGGGTTCCTGGCCGCCTCCCTTAATTCTCGCCGTAACTTCGGGCATGTCGAAAGTCTTCTCCAGCGGGGCGCCATGCGATGAGGCCTCGCCGGAAATATATCCGTTCAGTTCGCTTATGACTTCCCCGGCGCTCTGGTAGCGCTCCGCCGGTCTTTTACGCATGAGGCGCTCTATAACGCGCGCGGCCCAGAGGGGCACGTCCGGCCGCGCCAGGATTATGTTGGGAACGGGGTCGCCAATGTGCTTGTGTATGACTTCCACGGAACTTTTTCCTTCGAAGGGGTATTTACCGCTGAGCACGTAGTAGAAGGTGGCGCCCACGGCGTAGAGGTCCGTCCGGGCGTCCACCTGCCCGGCCAGGCCCTGTTCCGGAGACATAAAATAGGCCGTGCCGACCGTCTCGCCCGCCAGGGTAAGCTGCTTTTCCTCGCTCAGGCTGCGCGCCAGCCCAAAATCCACTATGCGGGGAACGCCGTCGGTCCCGATCAATATGTTGGAGGGTTTTATGTCGCGGTGTATGATGCTGTTCAGGTGGGCGTGGGCGAGGCCGTTGAGCACGCCGGTCAGTATGCCCGCGGCCTCGTTTGTCTCCAGCGGGCCTTTTTTCGCCACCAGGTCCTGCAGGCTCTTGCCCTCCACGTAGGACATTATTATGAAGTAGGAACCATTCTCCTGGCCGAAATTGTAGACATGGACGATATTGGGGTGTTCGAGCTTGGCCGCCGAGCGGGCCTCGCGCAGAAAAAAATCCACGTTGCGCTGTTCCCGCGCGAGCTCGGGGGAAAGAAGTTTAACGCAGACCAGCTTATCCAGGGTTATATGGAGGGCCTTGTAAACGGTTCCCATCCCGCCCTGCCCCAGTTTGCTGATCAGTTTGCAGCCGGCGAAAATGGTCCCCGTGAAATCGGGCTCTTTGTCTGTCATAGACGCCTGTCCCTGACGTAAATGCTTCCGTGCCTTGTCCCCAGGTCCTTGGCGTAATGCTTCAGTTCGGCCGCGCACTCCACTATTTTGGCGTAATGTTTCTGCTGTGTTTTGGGGGCGACTATGGCCACCGTAAGGGACATGATAGGGAAGTCCCTGGTTTTATTCTTGCGGTCCATGGTGGTGATGAACCCGCGCTTGCGGTCCGCTTCGTTGTAGAATTCTGGAATGACGCGGTCGAATTCCTCCGTTATGGCTTTTGCCGCCGGCTCGGCGGCGTCCTGGCCCGTCACCAGCACAAAGTCATCCCCCCCGACGTGTCCCACAAAATAGTCGTCCCCGGCCGCCTCCCTGGCTTTTTCCGCGAGCAGCGCGGCTATGCGCTTTATGACCTCGTCGCCCTTGGCGTAGCCGTAGACGTCGTTGTAGGCTTTGAAATTGTCGGCGTCCACATAGCAGAAAGCAAAGGGCTCTTCGTCCGCCACGCGGCGCATGACCTCCTCTTCTATGGCCGGGCTGCCGGGGAGCCTCGTCAGCGGGTTAAGCGCGGTATCGGCGCTTTTGCGCTTGAGGATGCGGTTGACGCGCGCCCTCAGTTCCCTTACGTCGAAAGGCTTGGTTATGAAATCGTCCGCCCCGAGCTCTATGGTGTTGACCTTGGCGTCCATTTCCGCCACGCCGCTGAGGATCACCACCGGGATATCACGGGTCTCGGGAGCTTCGCGTATGCGCTTGCAGAGCGCGTAGCCGTCTATGCCGGGCATGCGCAGGTCGAGCAATATCAGGTCGGGCTTATTGTCGCGCAGAAAAGAGAGGACCTCTTCACCGTGGTAAAGGGTGGTCACGGCGTAGTTGTATTTTTTAAGGACGGCGGAAATCAACAGTCCCACATTAGGGTCGTCATCCACCACCAGTACTTTTTTTGCCAGCAAGGTCCCCCCAAAAAAACGGGTGTACGAAGAAGGATACCATTCTATAGAGCGCTGATATTATTATAAAACATAATATATATCAATGCAAACGGGCAAGGCGGACTAACGGCAGGGAAAGGGTTTGGGCATGCCGTGTTTTTTGCCGTCCCGGGAACTTCGCCTCTTGACCTGCCGGAAACGGCGCGCAATTTGCGGCGCCCGGGGCTTGTTGGAACCGTGTAATATGGTATAATAGTAAAAAGACTAAAAGTCGTAAAAATCACAATGCCTGCGCGGCCGCCTCTGCGGTGCAATGCGCAAGATAAACAACGGGGAATTTACAACATGAGACAGAAGATCTTTAGCACTTTTGAAGTGGCGAAAATGCTTGAGCTGTCGCCGGGTACGGTGGCGAATTGGGTGGACGCGGGGCGCCTTAAGGCCTTTAATACTCTGGGCGGCCACAGGCGAATAAAGGCCGAGGACCTCGAGGATTTCCTGAAGGAGAATAATATCCCCGTGCCGGAGGAATTTACTGAACGCATGACAACTCCGAAGAAGGTACTTATTGTCGAAGACGACGAGAAATTCCTGAAACTGATGGAAAGGTTCTTCAGGACTTTCAAGAAAAAGTGGGATATCTTTTCCGCCCTCGACGGCTTCCAGGCCGGGTCCCTGGTGGGCAGCGAGAAACCCGACGTGGTCATTCTCGACATCATGCTGCCGGATATTAACGGCTTCAAGGTGTGCGAAATAATTAAAGCGAGCAACAAGCGCACGCTGGTCATAGCCGTTACGGGTTACGATTCCGAGGATATAAAAAGCAAGATCCTCGCGGCCGGAGCCGACGCGTATTATGTAAAGCCGTTCAAGTTCCAGGATATTGTGGACCGTATCGAGTCCTGGGGCGGGCAGCAGGAGTGAATTTGCAGGGGTAGGGTTAGGGGGGCGCACCAAGGATGCCCCCGTCCCGGTAGAACGGGGCGGGGGTTCCTTTTTTTTAAGGGTGTGACTTTAGTTACAACAGGGACTTGACAAATGTCAGGTGCGGTGCTAGAATAGATTTGTCAGGGCTGCCTCCCTCATCCTACCCCCCAAAAGGCAGCCCTGCCTTTTTTTTATACACGCGAGGGACGATGACAAAGACAATCAAGCTGATACTCGTCTCAGGGACCGCGGCGGCCTTCGGGCTGGCCGTGGTCTTTTCCGCTATGGAGAGGGCAGAAAACGCACGCCGGGAAAGTATCTCCTGGTCCTATGTGGAGCAGCTGGCGCGGTCCGGCGGCTACGCCGGGGCCGCGGCCTTCCTGAACGCGCGGCTGCGCTTTCACCCTGACGACGCGCTTCTGTTTTATTACCGGGCGCGCCTCAACTATAACGCCATGGACGGCGCGGCGGCGCTGGCGGACGCGGACCGGGCCATAAAACTCGGGTACGCCCAGGAGATCTCGCACCTGCTCAAGGGGCTGGTCTACGGGCGGATCTACGGGGATTACGCGAAGCAGGCCGAATTCGCCTCGAAGGCCCTTAGTTTCGATCCGACTTACGACGAGGCCTATCTGGTGCGCGCGGAGGCTGAGTACGCGCTTGCGGATTACAAGGCCTGTGTAAAAGACGCGGCCTCGTACGCGCGCATGTCGCCCGGTTCCGCGGACGGCTGGGAGTATGGGCTGCTCTGCCTTGAGAAGACGGGGGATTACGCCGGGGCGGAGGCGGCGGGACGCAAGGTGCTGGCGCTGGAACCGGACAGCCACGCGGCTATGTGGCGGCTGGGACGCATCTACGCGGCGCGCGGGCTGCACAAGCGCGCGGTTAAGAGATTTTCGGAGGCGATCCGCCAGAGCGGCGGGCGGGCGCAGTATTATCTGGACCGCGCGCGCTCCTGCGAGGCCGAAGGCGATGCGTTATGCGCGGCCTGGGATTATTCTGCGGCGATGGGCTGGGCGGAGGTGTCGGGTTACACCAGTTATTATTATCTGCTGGGTTCCGCCATGCACCGCGTGGGCGAGTTCAAGGCGGGGCTGGACGCCGCCTCCACCGCCGCGCGCCGGGACCCGCTTAACCCCGAGGCCTACGCCCTGCGCGGCCGCCTGCGCGCGGACCTGGGCGACGCCGACGGCGCCAGAAAAGATTTCCAGAAACTCTCCGCCCTCTCCCCCGCCCGCGCCCCCGAAGCCCAAGCCCTCCTAAAAAAACTAAAGTCAAAAAAATAATTTAAGGAGTTATGCCTGCGGATGTCGCCGGAATGCAAGTTCGGGGTCCTGCCGCCCGAACCGCCTTTCCGGTCCAGCCGCTCCACCCATCCCCTGCTAGGCTGGCGAGATGTAAGCCTGCCGTTCACCTTACGCGGCTGGCCCAGAAAGCCGGTCCGTGCGTCACCCCTCCAATTATCCGGCGACATAATCCCAGTCAACGTTATTAACTTCCGACGCATTAACTAAACCGGAGGGGTGGCGAGGGTATGGGTTTGGAGGGCCCTCTCGGAAGGAGCCGCTTACGTAAGCGCGGCGACTGAGAGAGGAGGGGCGGGCACGGTGTGTCCCGACCCCGTGCCCGAGAAACCCATACCCTCGACAGGACCCCGACTTCACATCTCGCGGAACTCCAAAACTAAATCTATCAACTATCGGCTCTCCCTCTTTTCCCATAGGGGGCTTATAAGTTATAAAATAAATCCGATGATGAACGGAGATGCTTCAACGGGCGGGAAGCGGTTTACGCCGGAATTTGTTTTTGGCGCGCTGCTGGCGTTCATACTGATACCGTTGTATATTTACTGCCTCCCCCCCGTGCTGCCGCCTTACCGCGACTCGGGCGAGATGGCCTGCGCCGCGTGGACGCTGGGCGTGGCGCACCAGCCGGGCTATCCCCTGTATATAATTGCGGCCAAACTGTTTTCATTGATACCGCTGGGCAACCCGGCGTGGCGGCTGAACCTTTTCTCTGCGGCGGCGGGGCTCGCCGGCATCTTCGTCTTCTGGCGCCTGGCGGCCGCGGCTTTCACGCCCCTGGCCGCCTTTTTCGCCGCCCTCACCCTGGCGTTCAACTTCACGCTGCGCACCGTATCCGGCGTGCCGGAGATGTACGCGCTTAATTTCCTTTTCGCCGCGGGGCTGCTGGCCTCGGCTTCCGCCGCCGGGGCGCGCGCCGTTTTTCTGAGCGCCTTCATGCTGGGGCTGGGCATGGCCAACCGCATGGACCTGGTGCTCTGCGCCCCGGCGCTGCTCATCCTTCTCTGGCCGTCGGTTTTGGCGACCGGCTGGAAAGGCTTTCTCAAGGCGGCCGGGTTTTTTCTGCTGGGCTTCTCCCTTTACTTTTACCTCCCTCTCCGTTCGTCGGGCTGGCCCGTTTTCGATTGGAGCCACCCGGCGGACATGGCGACCTTCCTTGCCGTCATCACCCGTAAAAGCTACGGCTCCACCCTGGACCTCATCTCGCGCAACTACGCCCCCGGCGAGCTGTTCTGGCCGAACCTGAAAGTTTACGCGCTGCACCTGTGGACTAATTTCAGCCTGGCCCTCGCCTTCGCGGCGGCCGGCGTTTACTCCGAATGGCGCCACAGCCGCCGCCGGTCGCTGGGCCTGGCCGCGTTCTTCCTCGTGTCGGGGCCCCTCTTTCTCTTCATGGCCAACATGCCGCCCAACCCGCACGCCCTGGCTATCGTCGAGCCGTATTACCTGCTGCCCGACCTGGCGGTCGCCTTCTGGGCCGCCGCCGGATTCTTTTACCTGGCCCGCGCTTTCCCGCGGGCGCTGCCCGCCCTGATACTGGCGGCGGCGATAGCTGCGGGGGCGGTGTTCCATACTAACGCGCACGGCACCTTCAGGCGCGGAATGTTCGCCGCGGAGGATTACGCCGCCGACGTTATGCGCGGCGCGCCGCCGGGTTCGGCGGTGGTGGCCAGGAAGGATGTGCAGCTTTTTTCCCTCTGGTACCTCCAGGCGGTCAAAGGGCTCCGCCCCGACCTGGAGATAGTGGCGCAGGGCCTCAGCGGCTCGCCCTGGTACGGCGCTTCACAGAAGCGCTACCGCCCGGGGCTGGCCCTTTACAATCTGAATTCCGGCATAGAGGCCGAGTGGCAGGCTTTCTCTTCGGCCAATCCCGGCGGAGTTTACGCCACCATGGACGCTGAACTCCCGAAGGGAGTCCCTTCCATCGGGCGGGGCGTACTCAACGAGATATATCCGGCGCGCTCCGCCGGCGCGGACCCCTGGACCTTTTATTATTTCAGCAGACTGGGCCGGCCTTACAGGGATTTCTTCGACAGGGATCTCGGCACTTCCTACGCGCAGGGGCTTGTGGCCGAGGCCGCCCTCCTGAACGCCTCCGGACGGCTTGACGCGGCCGCCGTAAGGCGTTTGCGCCTGGCGGCCGTCATCGACGGCGACATCCCGGACGCGCCGCTTTACGAGGGTTTTTATTATTCGGCCCGGGGAGACTGGGCTTCCGCCGGGAATTCCTTCAGGGCTTCCGGTGAAGTTTACGAACGCCTGCTGGCTCTCAGCGAAAAATATCATTCTTTGCCTTCGCTCAGGCAAAGCCTCGCCTCTTCGAGCGCCTATGCCTGGTTGAATTACGGCGTGGCCATGGAGAAGACGGGGGACAGGGACGCGGCGGAGCGCTCCTATTCTTTGGCCCTTGGCCGCAATCCACGCCTTGCGGACGCCCACTACAACCTGGCCATACTCTACTGGGGGCGCGACTGGGCGCGGGTGCGCGCCGAGCTCTCCGAGACGGTACGGCTTAACCCCGGCCACGCGGCGGCGGCGCGTTACCTGGCGCAAATTAAAGACGGGACGCCGTAAGTCCTAAGCCGTCAGCTTTAAATGGAAAGGCCCGGAATTGTCCGGGCTTTCGCTTTGTCCGCCAGGGGCGGACGATCGATGACGTATTTATTTGGGCAGGTAGTTGTAACGGAATTGGAACATTCCCATCAGGTCCCAGCCGCCCTTGAACGTAAGGTAGGACATCTCGAAATTCAGCTTGAGCAGGGTGCCCAGGTGCAGATTGAAAAGTTTAGGGCTCATCGGCGCGCCCTGGGGGAGCATGACCTCAAGTCCTATGGGAGAGTCCTTTTTTGGCAGCCACATGAATCCCCCGAACAGCATGCCGGTCGGGATCTGCACGTCCGCCGTGGTATCCGCGTTGCCTCTTGTTCTGTTGATGGCTTCCTTTGAAAGGAATTCCGAAAGGCCGTAGATGATCTTGGGCATATCCCCGTCGGAGTAGCCCCCGCTCACCAGGAACTTGGGATGAAGGCGCTTGGTCAGCGCCACGTAGGCGTTGGCGTAAGATTCCGTTTTCTTGCCGGAGGCCTTGACCGTAAGGTTGAAAGTGCCGGCTATGGGGGGCTGGGGCGCGTCGCGGAATTTGAAAATGCCCTGCACGCCGGCGGACATGGCGGGGCGCCACGTGCCCTCCGTCTGTACCTGCATTTTGGAATCCGCCGACAGGAGCCAGATGCCAACGCGGTCCAGGTAATTCTTTTTTTCTATGGTCCAGTCGTACGAATTCTTTCCGTAGAGCCGGCCGATGTAATACGCGGCGTTGAAGTCCAGGCCCAGCCCTATGGCGTTCCTGCCGCGCCCGCGGTAGGCGGTCGGCATAAGGACGATGCCGCTCAAAGGGACGGACCCCGTGTCGTAGGCCGCCGGTTTCGACGGGCCCGCCTTCAGGGGCGCGGCCATTGTGGAAAGCGCCAGGCCTTCGGGGACCGAGGTGCTGACGGCCGGGATGACCTGTATCATCTGGGCGGCCAGCGGAGGGGCCAGGAAAAGCAGGGCGAAGGCGATGTATCTCATAGGAATATTCTTGCGGCCAGGCGGGTGAGCAGGTTGGCTTCCGCCCCGGCCAGCACGTCGTCCATAATTATACCAAAACCCCCGCGGGCGCTGGTCTCCAGTTTCTTTATGGGCCAGGGCTTTAGCGTGTCCAGCGCCCTGAATAGTATAAAGGCGGCGGCCAGGTTGAAGGGCGTGCGGTCAAGGAAGAGCAGGGCGGTCCAATAGCCGATAACCTCGTCGATGACGATGCGCGGGTCGTCGTGGGTGGCGTAGACGGCGGCGGCGAGGTCCGCGACCCAGATGGAAAAAGGAAGAAAGACCAGGCAGAAAACGGCGAAGGTGGTTTTGTCTTCAGGGAGGAACGGGACCAGCGCCAGCGCCAGGAGCGTGCCGGCCATGCCGGAACCAGTGAATTTCTTGAAGCCGGTGACGCGGGCCGGGATATAACTAATGAACCCCCCGCTGGCCAGAAACTTTATGGTGAAATTCTTCGCCGACATGGGAGCTACCGGCCGCGCTCGCCCCAGGATTTGTAGAGCAGCGCCCTGTGGTTGTAAAGGTAGAAAGCCCCGCTTACCAGGGTGAAGAACGCCGTTATCACCGTAAGCCACCAGGCGGCGGGGCGGGCCAGGGCGGCCAGGTCAGCGAGCGGGGCCCAGGGAAGGGGGCCGGACCGGGCCCAGTAGCGCAGTACCAGCAGAACCAGTATTATAAAAGCCGAGGTCATCTGGACGGTGGTCTTTATTTTTCCGGTCCGCTCCGCTTTCATGACCTCTCCGTGCAGGGCCGCCAGCACCCGCAGCGTGGAGATGGTAAGTTCCCTGAGCAGTATGAGGAAGACCGCCCAGAGCGGCACGGCCAGTTCCCTGATGGAGGCGAAAGCGAGAAAAACCGACATCACCAGGATCTTGTCGGCGAAAGGGTCCGCTATGGCGCCGAAAGGGGTGGTGGTGCCGGTGCGCCGGGCTATGGCCCCGTCGACGCCGTCGGAGATGCTGGCTATGGTAAGCAGCGCCAGGGCCGCCACTTCCGCCCAAAAGGTCTTTGAGATTATCAGGGCGAAGATCACCAGGCTGAGGCCCATCCGGGCCATGGTTATGCGGTTAGCGAGGGTCAATTTTTGAACTCCAGTACTTCCACGCCCTTCGGCGGCGAGAATTTAAAGATCTCCCCGTCTATCGGGCCGTTCTTTTCAACGGAAGAGAGGCGGGTCTTTATCACGGTATTGTCCACCAGCAGCTCCGCCTCAAGCGGGAAATAGTCCGTGGCGGAAAGTGTCAGCGTGAGCGTGTAGTCTCCACCGGTCATGGGGCGGAAAGTCACCTTGAACGGCTGTCCGTTCTCCCCCCCGCCCGCGGTCGTGAGGTTCCTGTCCGCCAGGGCGGCGTAATTGCCGAAATCCAGTATGCCGGAAAAATTCTGGTCCTGCGCGCGGCGCCAGGCTTCCCAGCTGGTGCGCACCGCCTGCTTGTCTTCCGGTTTGTATATCCAGATAGCGGTTTTGTCCGTGACCACGACCTGTCTGGCGGGTTTTGCGTGCTCTATGCGCAGCAAGTTGGGTTTCACATAGCGCAGCGTCCCCTCGATCGATTGTTTAAGCCCGGCTTCTCTGAAGTTGACCTCCTGCGTGAAGTCGGCTTGGAGCGTTTCCAGGGAGGCGTCCCAGGCCTTCAGCCCCTCTATTATTTTCGCCGAGCGGCCGGGCTCTTTCGTTCCCGCGGCCGCGGTTCCGGTGGAGACTTGTATTTCCGCCGTCTTTTTAGGGGTTTTCCCCGCCGGTTTCTTTACCGCCGGTTTCTGCTGCGCCGAAGCGCCGAGGGTTAAAGCAAGAAGCAAGGTGAGCGTCAGGACTTTATTCATTCCGTGAGAACTCCTCTTCAACCGGTTCTTTCGCCTGTATCTGGGGCTGGAGCGCGGCTGCGGCCTGGGTGTTGATGTGGGCCTCGATCTTGTCGAAGAAGATCTCCCAGCGGTTGGAGCCTTCCGGTTTATGTATGAACCCGTTCATTTCAAGGATGCTTAAAATATTGGTGGCCCTGGCCGAAGAACCGAAATGGGCTTTCAGCAGGTCCTGCGAAACGCGCCTGCGCTCCATCACCAGCCGGAGCGCCGCCACCATTTCTTCGGAGGTACTGCCCTTGCCGGTGCCGGCCGTTTCCTCGTCCTCGCTCAGGGGCTGGTAGTTGGGCCTGGCCTGGGCCTTCACGAAGTCCGCCACGCGGCGGATCTCGTCCTCGCTGACGTAAGCGCCCTGGACGCGGGAGGGTTTCTGCGCGTCTATGGCGAGGTAAAGCAGGTCGCCCTTGCCTATCAGCGCCTCGGCGCCCGGGCAGTCCAGGATAACGCGGGAATCGGTCTTTGAGGTTACCTGCAGCGCCACGCGGGACGGAAGGTTGGCCTTTATAACCCCGGTGATGACGTCGACCGACGGGCGCTGCGTGGCGAGCACCAGGTGTATGCCCACGGCGCGGGCCATCTGGGCCAGGCGCTGTATGGCGTCCTCAACCACGTTCTTCTGCTGCAGCATCAGGTCGGCCAGCTCGTCTATCACGACGATAATATAGTATTCCTGCGGTTCGCCGTTCTCGAGCGCCCACTTGTTGTAAGAGGCTATGTTCTTAACGCGCGCCCTTTCGAATTTCTTGTAGCGCTTTTCCATCACGCGCGTCAGGGCGACCAGGGACTTGGCGGCGTCTTTCGGGTCGGTGATGACGGAGACCCGGTCCGGCGACTCCTTGGGGTCGTAGAGATACGGGATGTCCTCGTAGAAAGTCAGCTCCAGGCGCTTCGGGTCGATGAAAAGGAACTTGACCTCGTCGGGCTTGTTGCGGAAGATAAGGGAAAGGATGAGCGACTGCATGAACACGCTCTTGCCGCTGGCGGTCGCGCCGGCCACCAGCAGGTGGGGCATGGATTCCAGGTTGGCCACGGCCACGGCGCCTTCCGCGTAGCGGCCCAGCGCGAAGGTGAGCGGGGACTTGGCGCCGTTGAAAGCGGAATTCTCGAGCAGTTCGCGCAGGCAGACCTTGGCGCGCTTGTTATTGGGGATCTCGAAGCCGATGGCGGATTTGCCGGGGATCGGGGCGATAACGCGGATGGCGCCGGCCGACTTCATGGCCAGGGCCACGTCGTTTGAAAGGGAGACTATGGAACTGATCTTTACGCCCGGGGCCGGCGTTACTTCGTAACGGGTGATGACCGGGCCCGGGTAGACCTCAGAAACCCGCACGTCCACGTTGAAGCTCTTGAAAGTAGTTTCCAGCTGCAGCCGCGCGTGGGTGATCTCGTCGTTGCCGGGGCCGATATCGCCCTGCTGCGACGGGGCTTCCAGCAGGTCCGTGCCGGGCAGTTTGAAATTCTTGAAATACGGGTCGGTCAGCTTGGCCTTAGCGTCGGAGGTCTTTTTATCCGCCGCCGCCTCCGCCGGCTTGGTGGCCTTAGGCGCCTGGGCGGAAGGCGCCGGGGTTTCCTGGGCGCGTACGACCTTGGGCTCCGCAAAGACGGGCGCCGCTTCGGGGGTTTTTTCAACGGCCCTGATCACCGGGGGCGGCTCGGGGATGGGTTTAGCGTCGTAGGCCGGGCCGCCGGCTTGTTCCTTTTCGGAGATTATTTTCAGCCTGGCGTTAAGCTCCCGGCGGGCGGAGAGCCAGTTGCGGTAGTCGTCCATGGCGGCGGTGGAGACGGTTTTGAGGACCTTGCGCCATGAGATCTTGAACAGCAGCTGTACGCCGGCGAAGAGCAGTACCGCGGAGAACAGCGCCGCCCCCACCTCGCCGAACATTTTTGTGAGGACCTGGTCTATGAAGTTCCCCAGCCAGCCGCCGGCGAATTCCCAGGGCCCCAGATGGTTGCTCAGCAGCGTGATCAGCGAGGAGACAGCCCCCAGCACCAGCAGTATCCCGGACGTCAGGGTGAGGGCGCCCTTGTGGGGCTTGTTCAGGTTCATCAGTATGGCCACCAGCCCATAAAGGAATATGAAGGGAAATACGTAGGCGGTGTTGCCAAGGAAGGCCATGAACGCCCATTTGACGCCGTCGCCTATATTGCCGCCTATGGAGCCCGCGCTCATCAGCACGGCGATGAGCCACAGGTTGACGGCAAAGGCCCCCGCCCAGTATAAAGCATAGGAAAGGGCAGAGGTCTTTTTCTTCCCCTGCGCGGAGGCTCGGTTTTTTGAGAAGTGGGGCATTTTCTGCTGGGCCGTGGGGCGCGCTCTATTTTTCGGTCAGAACCACCCGGAAGTTCAGTTCCTTCGGGTAGAGGGCAATTTTCCCCTGGGACGCCAGCCAGCCGAGCGCCAGGTAGAGGGCGGAGCTGGAAAGATGCAGTTTAAGCTTGAGGTCCCAGGACGAGGCGTCTCCGCCCGCCGCCTTGAGGGCTTCAAGGAGGTTGCCGGCGGTCTGGGCCAGGGTGTCCGTGAATTTGGCCGCGTCCTGCATTATCTTTTCACCTGGAACATGTCGGCGTTGGGTTCCAGGGCCTTGCCGTTCTCCTGCACCACTTTTTCAATGACGCAGTTGAACTCGGCTTTAATTTCGTTGAAAACTTTCATGGCTTCTATCACGCAAATCACCTGGCCTTCCTTTACCGCGTCGCCCTCGCGCACGTAAGGCGGGCTGGAAGGGCTGGGAGAGCGGTAGAAAATGCCGGACATCGGGGCTTTTATGGTTTCCCCCGCCGCGGCCTGCGCCTGCGGTCTTGGGGCAGCTGTCTTGCCGGCCGGCGCGTGGGCCGACGGGGCGAAAACGGGGATCTGGTGGACGGCGTTATTGTGTTTGCGCACCAGTTTTACGTAGGTGTTATCTTTGGAAAATTCTATGACCTCCAGCTTGTTGGAGTTCATGAACTGGTAGAACTTCTGCACCTGGTCGAAAGCTGTTTCCTGGGGTTTGGCTGTTTTTTTCATCGGTGAGCCTCCAGTTGGTATTCCGGCCCCCGCGTTGGACGCGGGGGCCGGATCGTTCCTACTTCTTTGCGGGCTGCGCGGGCTGCTGCATAAGCACACGGCGGGACAAACGGTACTTGCCGTTGTTCTCCTCGATGCACTTTACTTCTATTTCCTGGCCCATCTTGAGCACGTCGTCAACGCGGTTGATCCGCTTTACGTCGATCTCGGAGATGTGCAGGAGGCCTTCTTTGCCGGGCAGGACTTCCACGAAGGCGCCGAAGTCCACTATGGACACGACTTTGCCTTTGTAGGTTTTGCCCACTTCCACTTCCATGGAGAACATCTCTACCATGGTCTTGGCGGCTTCCAGGCTGGCCTTGTCGGCGCTGGAGACGAATACCGAACCGTCGTCCTCGACTTCGATGTTGGCGCCGGTGCGCTCGATAATGCCGCGGATGTTCTTGCCGCCGGGCCCGATGAAGGCGCCGATCTTGTCGCGGGGGATCATCAGCTTCACTATGCGGGGAGCGAACTCGGAGATGTCGGCGCGGTGCGTCGGCATCGCCTTTTCCATGATGTCCAGGATGTGGTGGCGGCCGCGGGTGGCCTGCTCGATGGCTTCCTTCATGATGTTCATGGGGATGCCGGTGGCGAGCTTCACGTCCATCTGCAGCGCGGTCACGCCTTTGCGCGTGCCGGTTATCTTGAAGTCCATGTCGCCGTAGTGGTCTTCCAGGCCGGCGATGTCGGACAGCACGGCGAACTTGGCGCCGTCGGTCACCAGGCCCATGGCTATGCCCGAGCAGGCGGCTTTCATGGGCACGCCGGCGTCGAACAGGCTGAGGGACCCGCCGCAGACGGTGGCCATCGACGAGGAGCCGTTAGACTCCAGGATGTCGGACACCAGGCGGATGGTATAAGGGAACTGCTCTTCCGTGGGCAGCAGCGGCAGCAGCGCGCGTTTGGCGAGGTGGCCGTGGCCTATTTCGCGGCGGCCGGGGCCCCTGTCGGGCTTAACTTCGCCTACCGAGTAGCTGGGGAAGTTGTAGTGCAGCATGAACCGGTCGTAGGTCTTGCCTTCCAGGGCGTCGAGCATCTGTTTGTCGTCGGAGGTGCCGAGGGTGGTCACCACCAGGGCCTGGGTCTGGCCGCGGGTGAACACGGCGGAACCGTGGGTGCGGGGCAGGAAACCGGGGTCTATGTTGATCTCGCGGATCTCGTCGGTCTTGCGGCCGTCGGTGCGGATCATGGTGCCGAGCGTAATGCGGCGCCAGATCTCGTACTTTACGTCCTCTACCACGGTCTTGGCCTGGTAGGAGGCGGTGAGGTCGGCGGGGTACTTGGCGGTCATTTCCTTGGCGGCCTTGGAAGTGACTTCGTCGAGGGCCCTCTCCATGGCGTGTTTCTCTGGCTTGGAGGAGAGTATCTTTTCGATCTCGGGGCGGACCATGGCGTCAACGGCGGCCTTGAGGTCCGCTTTGATCTCGGGGGTGGCGATGGCGGTCTTGGCTTTGCCCACCTGCTCCTTCATCTTTATCTGCAGCTTGCAGAGTTTCTCGAGTTCGGGCTTGGCGGTTTCCATGGCTTCGATCAGGTCGGAGTTAGGGAGCTCTTTGCCGCCGCCTTCCACCATCAGGATGCCCTGCAGCGTGCCGCAGATGACCATTTCCATCTCTGAGGTCTCGCGCTGTTCGTTGGTGGGGTTCATGATGAACTTGCCGTCTATCTTGCCCATGCGCAGCGCGGCCACGGGGCCGTTCCACGGGATGTCGGAGATCATCAGGGCCGCGGAGGCCGAGTTGATGGACACCACGTCGGCGTCGTTCACTCCGTCGTAGGACATCACCATGTTGACCACCTGGGTCTCGGTGTTGAAGTAGTCCGGGAACAGCGGGCGCACGGCGCGGTCCGTCAGGCGGGAGGCGAGCACTTCTTTCTCGCGGGCTTTGCCCTCGCGCTTAAAGAAGCCGCCGGGGATCTTGCCGGCCGCGTAGGTGCGCTCTTTGTAGTCGCAGCTGAGCGGGACGAAAGAGGGCGGCGTGTCCTTGGCCTTGCTGGCCTGCACGGCGGTGGACAGCACCACGGTGTCGCCGATGCGGACGATCACGGCGCCGCCGGACTGCTTGGCTATGGCGCCGGTTTCGAACGAAATGCTCTTATCCCCGACCTGTTCTTCCAGGCGGAGCGGTTTAGGGTAATTTGTCATTTGTTATTTCCTTAAGCCCAGGGCTTTGATGACCTTCTTGTATTCTTCCCTGTTGTTGGCTTCCAGGTAGCTAAGAAGGCGCTTGCGCTGCGAGACCAGCTTGGTGAGACCGAGTTGTGAGGCGTGGTCTTTGGGGTTGGTGGTATGGTGTTTGGAAAGATACTGGATGCGCTCGGTGACAAGCGCGACCTGCACTGAGGCTGCTCCGGTATCGTTGGGTTTCGCGGAGAATTTTTCCGCTATCTCTCTGATTTTGTTCTTGGTTAATGCCATTGTTTTTTCTCTCTTTTGGTTGTTTTTAGGTTTTAATCCTTTTCATTATTATATTAATTCCGCCCGGGATAGTCAACGAAAAGCCCCCCGTCTCCGGAGGGCTCTAGCGCAAAAAACTCTTATTATTTAAGGCTATTTGACGTACCAGTACCGCCCGGATAGGGTGCGCGTTATCTTCAGTTTGCCTCCTTCCTCCTTTAATTCGTCGCAGACGGAGGACTTTTCCTCGTGCTTGAGGTTGCGCTTGAAAATACGGCTGGTTATGGCGGTTTCGTAACAGGCCTCCTGCGTTTTACCTTTGCCGGTCACTTTAAGACCGGATATGGAAAAGCGGATCTCGTCATAAAGGCGGAAGTTGGCGCGCAAGTTTTCTTCAAGGTCGGTAGCGGCGACGTCTTCCGCGCCCCAGTCCGGGGAGATCAGAGCCATGACGGCCGGCGCGTTGCGGTTTTCGTAGGCGGCTTTGAACTTGTCGTAGAAGGCCTGTATGGCCCCGGTCTGGTCTTCCGCTGCCACGGTCAGCGTTATGTGGCCGTTGGAAGGCAACGGCTGGGAGACCATCCCCTCGGGGCCGTTGATGGCCTGGACTCCCACGTAGTAGGTTTCACCGGGGACCGGCTCGAAGGAATATTCGAAAGCCCCGCCGCTTACAGGCACGGTCTGGCCGGGTTCCCTGTGGGCGTAATCGGAATTGAGCGACACGTAAACGTGGGTGTAGGCGGGCGCGTCCGGGTGCAGGCTGCCGCGCACGGCGGCTTTTCCCCCGTGCAGTTCCCCGCGCTTAAGCTCCAGGCCGCCGGCCAGCTGCCTTCCCGCGATGGTGACTTCTTTGAAAGGAGTTATCTTGCGGAACTCCTTTACGGTCTCGGCCCAGCGCGCTTTGTCGGCGGCCGCGCAGGCGCGGACGGTTTCTTCGGAAGGCATCCATTTCTTTAAGCCCAGCAGCGACAGGGCCTCGCTGCGGTAGTCGTAAGAGGGGTCGGCCTGGGAGCGAAGGCAGGCGGCGGCCGCTTTCTTATCCACTTCTTCCGCCTTGCGTATCCTGGCCTCGTACGTTTTGTATTTCCCCTCCAGTTCCGCGTATGAGAGGCAGGGGGTGTCAGGGGCGCCGAGGCAGGAAACTATGCCGCCGGGCAGCCGGGCCTTCAGTTCCGTGAAAGCGACCTGTGCCTCGGCGGCTTCTTTGGACATCACCTTGATCTTGCTGAGCGGCAGCGCCATGGCGGCGCTCAGGGCTTCCGCCTTCGCGGCGCGCCCCTCCAGGTCCAGCGCTTTCAGCTCGTCGAGTTTTTTGCGGAATTCCGCCAGCCGCCTGTTGTGCTCCGTGAGGCCGGCGTAGGCGGGGGTGTCCGCTATCTCAAATACTTTCCGGTAGCGGCCGGCGAATAGTTTCCCCTCTCCTGGATCCATGCCCACCGTCTTTTCGTCGAGCAGGATAAGCGCCCCTTCCAGGCGGTTCCAAAGGAAGTCGGCGTAGTTCTCGTCGTAATACTTTTTCAGGTTCTGGCTGGTCAGCTCGGCCGGGGCTTTTCCGCCGGGGCCTTTGAGGAGCGCGGCCATGGCGTCCGGAGCCTTTTTAAAATCAGCGAGGAACTGCTCGTTGAGTTTAATGTCCTCGTCCCAGGGGGCCTGTTCGCGCCGCATGGTCCGGGCGCCGTCGCGCAGTTCGGCCAGGAAGGCGGAGTTGGTGAAGCTTTTGGGGTTGGCCAGCTCGGCGCGGGCAGCCTCCAGGTCCTTGCGCTGCGCGTGGTAGTCGTAAGGGGGCAGGCCGGAGAATCCGGTCAGGCCGGAGTTCCTCTGGTATAGGTCGGCGTATTTGCCGGAGGCCTGGTTGTAGACGTTCTCGAACTCCTGCACCTTTGTCAGCAGCCGGGAGGCCTTTTCCGCGGCCTGCGGGATCAGGGTTTCATAAGTGACGGCGGCGTTGAGGAATTTATTGCGCAGTGCTTTCATCTGCTCCAGCGTCAGGCTCTCTTTGCCGCTCCAGCTTACGCCGGCCCAGTGGGAGTGCGCGTCGTACGAATTCTGTATGCCCACCTGGTACACCAGCCAGTTCGCGTCCTCCAGCCTTTTGCCCACGGGACTGCCGTAGAATTCCCGGCTCAGCTCGCCGATGAAGTCCGCCAGGGGAGTATTGGGTTTGTTGTAGAGGCCGGGCCCTCCCATGGTCAGGGCTTCCAAGTTTTTGGCGAGGTCCTTGGCGTAGTCGCTGAGCCGCTGGTCGATCTCGTCCGCCTTGCCGAAACTGTTATTATAAGCGGCCAATTGTTCCTCGCGTTTCTTCTGGTTGCGCGCGCTCAGTTCCTTGTCCATGGTGTACCCGTAGTACGGGGCCTGGGCCTGGTCCAGCATGTTGCGCGCCGCCGCGCGCAGCGCTCCCCGGACCTGGTTATATTCATCCGAAGAAATATTGGAGGTAAGCAGCCTGTCCGAGTTGAGGCCGTATTCCTGGATGAGCGGGCCGTAATCCGGCGTAGTATTCTCCGCCACCGGCTTCCTGGACACGCTTACAATGGCGACGGCTTTGTCCAGTTCCGGGTCCCCGGAGGGCGGGAGCTTCACCTCACCTTTGGCCTGCGCGGCCTTGTCCACTTCCACCCACCATTTTTTTACCAGTTCATTGTGCGCGGCGGGATCTTTCAGCGCTTTGCGCACGTTCTCGCGCGTCACCGGCTGGCCGGTGATCTTCAGCATGGACACCACGCCTTCGGCTTTCAGCTGGGCGTCTTTCTTCAGCCACCGGAAATACTTATAGGCCCGCTGCTTGGCCTCTACCTTGGCCTTAACGGCGTTCTTCCTGTCTTCCTCCAGCTGCAGTTCCTTGCGGCGCATGGCGTAGGCGGTCTTCATCTCGCGGATGAGGTCCGCGCGCTCGGCGTAGACTACCCCGGTGTCAGAGAGCCCGGTCTGTATGAAGTCGCTGTTGAAATTGTTCCAGGCGGCGTCGAGCTCGGCCACGGTATTGCCCCTGTTGATCACCTGGGAGTTGAATTCCTCCATGCGGTTGGCTTTGGCCCAGTCCAGCCAGCTGCGCGTCCCTTCGTGCGCCCAGGTGCTGGCCTTGAGGATAAGGCCTATCGGGCCGGCCGCGGCGGGCACCAGTTTTTCCAGTAACTTCATGCCTATTTCAGACTTAAGGTTTTCAGGGTCGTAATTGTCTACGATTTCCTGCACCAGCTGGTCGGAAGCGCCTTCCGCGACGCTGACTATCAGTTTTTCCAGGTAATCGGGGTCGGTAAGGTTGCCGGCGTCGCCTTTGATCTTGTCGGCCAGCACGTCGTAGACCGATTCGGTGAGAATGTCCATGTCCGCGAAGGCGCGCGGGCAAAGGGCCAGGATAAGAGCTGCAGCCAGTATCTTTTTTTTCATGGTCGGTCTCCGGAAATGGAAAGGGACCGGCCGCCCGGTCCCTTGGTCGGCGTTCGCTTAGAACGCCTTGGTCCTTACGGTTATCGAATAAGTTCCTGAGCCGGAAAGGCTCGTGATCTCCAGCGCGTAACGGTCCGCGCCGTATTTAATGCCGAAAGTCTTGCCGGCGAAAGCGCCGAAGACCTGCTGCAGCGTGGCCGCCGCCTCTATGTCCGCCAGGGTCGCGGAGGAAGCGCTGCGCCCGGGGAGTTCCCCTATGCGGGCGGTGGTCTCGGGGTTGTCGTCCACGCCTATATAGGGCACGCCGGGCATGAAGAACACCTGGCCGGTGCAGTTGGCGGCGGTACCGTCGCAATCCTCGAACTGCTGTGTTTCAAAGTTGTATCCGAAGTGCGCGTCCGCGCTGTTGTAGCTGCGCGTCGCCAGCGCGCCGCCTATGTCGCCGCTATCGTCAAGGACCAGGGCGGTTTCCCCGCCGCCGATCACGGTGCCGGTGGCTACGTTCTCGGCGTCGGACAGGCCGAACATCAGCGGCTGTTTCATACTGAACAGGGAAAGCGCGCCTTCTTTGGAATCAAAGACGAACTCGGTGGAGCCGGTGTCGGTGCTGGAGGCGCCTGTCTTATTGACGAATACCATGCGGTTATAGGTGACGGATACGAAGACGCGGCCCTGCGCGCCGGCCGAAACGTTGTTTATGGTGTAGCGCAGGCTGATGTTGCCGAGCGCGTCGAAGTCGCGCTTTACCGCGCGCTCCAGGATGGCCTTGTCGCCGGCGAAATTGTCGCCTACGCGGACCATAAACTTTTCCAGGCTCTCCGTGTTATAGGCGTCGAACATGGCGTCCAGGGTTTCGCGCACTTTGGCCTGGATGTTCTCGTCGGAAAGGGCGATCTCTTTGCGGGTTTCATCCACCTTGTTGGTCTTGCCGGCCGTGTCCGTGATCTCAACGAGCATAATGTATGTCTTGCCGGGCTCGGGCTTGAACGCGTATTCGAACGTGCCGTTCTCCGAGAACTTTACGTCCGACCAGGTGGCTTTGTCGTCGAGGCTTATGCGCACCGAGCCCACCGCGTTCCTGCCGGTGCTGCCGCGCCCGTTTATCCGTATCAGACCGTCGGCGGCCAGCATTTCCCTGAAGACTTTTATCTTCGGGCCGGTTTCGTCGGCGGCTATCTTGTTCACCTGAAGGTATTTCAGGCCTATCTCGGCGTTGGATTTGCCGAAGATCCACCATTTGGCGTCGGCCGTGATCGACAGCGTCAGCAGCGCCACTATCAGCAGTAATGTTTTTTTCATGGTAAGTTCTCCGTTCTCTTAAAAGGAAGTGTTTATGCCGACCGTCACGCTCTTTTCACGGAAGTTGCGCGAGGTGGTAGTAAAGGCGTAGTCGTTAAAGCCCGCGCGCAGGAAGAGGGTGGAGTCGTTGAGCTTTGCCATCAGTCTGGGGCGCCAGTAGGCGTTGAGCGACGCGAAGAACTTGTCCGAGTCGTCCGTGCCGGCGGCCGACTTGCGCAGCATATTGGATCCCAGGCGCAGGTCGCTCGTGAGGTTGGCGTCCGGCGCCTCGAAGCCCAGGCCCAGCGAGTACTCGTATAGTTTGTCCGTCTCGTCGGCCAGTTCGTCCTTCGAGTACCAGGTGCCCAGGTTGACGGAGGGCTTAAACACTACGGACTTAACCTGGTGGCGTGAGTTGAGCGAAGTGTTGAAATTAACTTCCTTCGCGTCGCGCACCGCGGTCTTGGTCTTGTAGAGCGTATAGCCCAGGTTGGTGTCCGAATCGAGCTCTCCGAAGCGGTCGCGGTAATTGGCGTTCATGTAATGGTCCGCCCCGCTCGAGCCCCCGCCGTACTTGCGGTCGAACTTATAGGACAGGTTCGCGAAAGAATATGGGCGTGCGGCGAAAGGCTTCTTGATGGTGGCGGCTATTTCAGGCTTCCAGTTGCTGGTGGTGCCGGCGGTTTTGGCGCCGTCGAGATTGTTGCGGTACCAGAGCAGGCCGGAGGTGAAGGTGACCTGCTTGGTGTATTTGTAGCGCCACCTGGTCTTTATCTTGCGGCGGTCCTGGCTGGCCGAGCCCAGCGCCGAAAAAAAGTCGGGCTCCACGTTCTCGTACTCTACGGAAACGCGGCTGGGGTCGGCGTCGCCCACAAGCTCCACGCGGGCGGCGTTGCCTTTGGCGGAAGTCCCCCCCGTGGCTTCGTCATAATCGGACATGGAATATTCGCCGGCCGTGGTAAGGCCGGGCATGGGGTTGTAACCGAAGTCGAAAGTGTAGTTCCGGGCGTCGTAGAGGGCGTCGGTGGCGGTCAGCCTGTCGGTGTCCTTGGTCCCCACATAACTGCCCGCGGCCCAGAGGTCCGGGTTTATGGCCTGCTTAAGCCGGAGGCCTGTGGCCTGGCGGTTTATGGAGCGGGTCACGGGATCCTTCCAGGCCGAGTCCCAGCGCGGGTAGGCCCAGCCGAAGACGCCGGTAACCTCGGGCAGTCTGGAGCCCTCCTTATTGAAGCGGTAAGAGGCTCCCTTCAACGATGTGGCCAGAGAATACTGCGAGAAAGACTCGAACACGTCGCCGGCGGTCACCGTGTGTATATTGTTGGTTGCCCGGCCCTGGATATTGGTCAGAGAGAGCTTTTTCGAGTCGTTGCGCAGGTCGTCGGTGGCTTTACCGCCCGCCGTATAATTGTAAGTCCAGGCGCCTTTCGTGCCGTTGCCGTAAATATTAAGGACTTCAAGGTAGTTAAGGCCTTTGGTCAGCGAGGAGGCGCTTTTGCCGGCGCCCTTTATCTCGTTGCTGACCATGGAAAATTCGTTGGAGGCGTGGAATTCGCTTGTGCTGGCCGGGGCCGGCTGGGCGGCGTCCTGGGCCAAAGTCGGGGCCGCCAGGGCCAAGCCGATGACGGCTGCAAATGTTGCGCTGATTTTCATTAATTCCTCCCTGATCTTATCGCACTATTATAGTAATTTACTTATTCAAAACTCCAAAAGTTGCCCTTTATCGTTTTAGAGATCACCGGTTTGCCGCGCTCGTTCAGGGTCACTTCTTCCTCGACCGAGGATTTCTCTTCGTGCTTTATGTTCTGGTCGAAAATGCGGCCTGTTATCACCATGTTGTAGGTCGCCTTATAGACGCCTTCGGTCTTTTTAATCACGCGCAGGTCAGTGTTGGTGCAGCGCACCTCGTTGAAGACGGTGAAGATATTGCGCAGGTAACCCGAGAGTTCGCTTATGCCGGTGCCGTCGCCAGCGTCCCAGTTCGGTGAAATATAGCGGAGCACCTGTGACTCGTTCTTTGATTCATAAGCGCGTATAAAATCCGCGTACATCATCTTAATGGCCCCGATATTCGGGTCCGGAGTGGCGGGGATAGCCGGAGGATTTTCAGGTCGTGCGGGCTTATCGACCGGTTTAGCCGGAGGAACAACCGGGCCGCTGGGCTGGTCTACCGGCTTAACAGGGATGCCGGGTTGGTCCACGGGCCGGGAAGGGCTGCCGGGCGGCCCCGAGGGAACTACCGGCTTGTCGGTGATGACCAGCTTGGTGTTCTGTTTTGCCGTGGCTATCCGGGACTTCATGCTGTCCACATTAACGGCGAGGTTCGCTTTCATGCCCGCTGAAATATCCGCGGCCTTGTATTTAGTCTCGAAAGCCAGCACTTCCGTTTCAAAAGCGGCCACCTTTTCCCACGACGCGGTGTCGAGCTTGTTGTTGGCCTCCGTTTCCGCTTCCCTGATCTTTATGGAAAGCGCGTTGGCCTCCTTGTCGTAGACGGCGTCCGAAGCCTGCTTGAGCAGGTAGGCGGTATAATCCTCTTTCAGCGTGTCGATGGCGGCGCAGAATTCGTGTATGCTCTGTTTTACCGTCGAGTCAAAGGCGCCGGCGGTAAGGGTGAGAAAGCGCGCCGCGTCGGCTTTGGGCAGGTCTTCCCCCCACACGCCGATATGGTCGTAAGCCGCGCTTTTGTACAATTTCGTTATTAGACGTCCCCTGAACAGCGCACCTTCGGCCGAATCGTCCGACTCGATCTTTATGCTTTTCATCTTGGCCGCTTCCTCGGTGAAATAATCGGCGGTGTAGAAGCAGCACTTCTTTTCGAAAGGGATGAAAATATAATTTTTAGGGAAGTAGGCGTCTTTGAAATAATCCTCCTGCATGGCGGTTACGAAGGCTTCCAGGCCCAGGTTATACTGCGTGTCCAGCGCGAATACCCCTGAGGCGCGCACGGCGTTAACAAAACCGCTCTTGGCTGTTTGCGCCTCGCCCTGGTTCATCAGGGCGCTGGAAGTGGTCAGCAGCTGGCGGCAGGAAGGCTCCTTGACGCCGTTGAAGACAAAATAATCTTTGGGGGCCTGCGGCGCGCAGTATTCCGTGTAATCTCCGGTCCGTTTTTTGCTCAGCCCGGCGGCGGCCTCGGCTATTGCCGTTTCGCCTTTGGCAAGCAGGCCCGCCTGTTTCTTCAGGCGCGCGATGTCCGCCTGCATGCTCTCCAGGTCCGCCTGCCAGCGTTCCCGTTTGGCTTTTAATGTGTCTCCCAGGGCCACGGCTTTGGCAAGTTCCGCCGTCATTGATTTATTCTGGCTTTTCGCACCGGAGAGGGCGGTGGCGCGGAACAACTGGTCGTAGCCGACCTCCTCCGCCTTTAGTCCCGCTTCCGGATATAGATAGGTATTCCTGATATGTAAGGGCAGTTCCGCCTGGCTTATACGCGCTTCCACGGCGGCGATATCGGCCAGGTTTTCCTGCAGCGCCAGTTTTATTTCCGGGCTTCTGGCCATGTACCTGAGCACATAATCGAAGTCTTCTATTTTATATTTGACCGGCGCCGCCTCTATGGCTATGGAATACGCGCGATCATTAAGCGTATTCTTGTAAAGGTCGAAGTAGCCGGCCTGGCCCTGGCGCAGCCTGGGCTCCGGCAGGGCGTTCTTTGGAAAGTCTAAGGTGCCTGTCCCGGCGTAGCCCGGAGAGTCGGGCGCCTGCACTACGTCACCGAAGAGCCTCAGCAGCGAGCCCTCGTCGGCCAGGCCGCGCAGCACGTTGGCGATCCTGTTCACTTCCGCCGCCAGCGGGCGTTCGGTGGCTTTGCTCTCGGCGTCAAGAAACGCGATATAAGACTTAACCTGCGCGGTTATGGCGGTGTACTCGTCCTGGCTCAGCTGCTGGTATTTAGCCGTGTCAGAGCCGAAAAGAGAAAGCGTTCTGTTGGAAAGGCCGTCGGAGCGGCTGCCGTAAGTGCTGTGGAACTGCTTAGCTTCGCCGTCGTAATTCTTTTTTACATTTTCCCACTCCGCGTCCACGCGGTCGTAATAGGTCTGGACATCCGGGCTGCCGGTATCAGTCCAGGGGGCGTTAAAATATTTACCCCGGATCTCCTCTTTCATGTCTTCGAGCTTCAGGCCGAAATTAAAGTAGGAGGCGCGGGCGGAGACCTCAAGCGTCTTGTTCTCGTCCGCTACCTCCTGGGCCCGCTCCTCAATGGCGGAGTAGCCAAGGTAGGTCCCTTTAAATTCTTCTATCTTCTTCAGCTTTTCCTCGGCCGCCGCCATGGCCTGGCGGGTGGCGTCGCGCAGGGCGGCTTTGGAATTATTCATGTCGTCGTAAGCTTTCTGTAGGCGGTCTTCCATGGCCTTCTGAGCTTCGCGCTGCTTTTTTGTTTTCGCGTCTATGTCGCGGCGCATCTCGAACAGGAAGGCGCGCAGGCGCTCGCGCATCTGTACCGCGCCCGAGTCGGTGCCTTTGCCTTCCCAGAGGTACTGGGCGAACTCCACGCCCTCCTCGTCCCAGCGGCGGGCCACGTCCAGGCCTATTTCGCGCTCGCTGGTTTTTATCAGCCATTTGCCGAAAGCGGCCGGATCGCCGGCATATTCCGGGTACATCACGCTGAACATGGCCATTTTGGCCGTTTCGGTTGCGTAGCCCATTACGTAGCTTACCAGGGCCTTGGTCAGTTCAGCGCCCAGCTTTATCCAGCTGTAGCCGGGGATATAGGCTTCCGCTACTTTGTCATAAATGGTCGCGCTTAATTCTTTGAAGCCTTCCAGCGGGCCCTCGTCGCGGGTCTTGCGCATTACTTCCCAGGTTATTTTGGCGCCTTCTATGCCGGTAGTCAGGGCTTTCATCTGCTTGCCGGCGGTCTCCGCCACTTTGCGCTCCATCTCGGCCGCGGGGTAGGGGATGCCGGTTTCTATGGCGGTCAGCATCTGGGGGATGGCGATGTCTTTAACCGCGCGGGCGGTCAGGACTTTTTCGGCGTAATCTTCCAGCTTCTTCTGCAGCGCTTCTTTGGCGGTTTTTTCGGTCTGCTCTTTTACACGGGTTTCGGCGGTTTTAAGGATGTAGTCGACTTTCTGCTGGGGCGTCATGGCCTGTATATTAGTCAGGTCCGTAAAGCAATCCTTCATGGAGCCCAGCAGTTGCGCCGCGGCCTTGTCGGCGGCCTGGGAGATCTTGTTCTCCTCGGCCGCAGCCGAGGACACGGCGGCGCAGATCAACAGGCCCGGAAGGAAGACTTTGATAGCCCGGTTCATCATCAGAACAGGTTGGTGCCGTTGGGCTGGTATTTATATTTTATCGTGATAGATGATGGCGAGTTTATCACGGTGATTTGAAGAACAACATACTTACCGCTGGTAAGGTAGAGAGCGTAACCTCCATCAATCATCAAGGGGCCGGCCGGCATTGAAACGTATGTCGACCGATTTGGTGTTGTTTTTGTGGTTTCAATGTTAATTACGCCTAGCTGATAGGACGTTGTCCCGGGTTTAAACAATATGCTCCCCGGGGGCGCCGGAATGGCGGCGTTATAGGCGATATCGCCTCCGGGGCCGGCCACAGATGTGCCCGTCTCGAAATAAAAGCTCTCGTCGTTTGAAATTGTCTTGCTATAGGCAAGGATCGGCTCAGTCGGTTCTGTTCCTATGTCGTCGGGAGGAACCGTGGTTACGTCTCCGCCGCCGGTGACGACTATTATGTCGCCGCCGCCCGGGGGCTGTGTGGTGGTGCCGGTGCCTACTTCGTCCGCCAGGCTGAGGCCGAAGATGAGAGGGCTCTTCATGCTGTAAACCTGGCAGCCCTTTTCTCCCTGCTTGAATACGAATTCGGTGGTGCCGGAATCGGAGTACGGTTTGCCGTCACGCGAGGAAATGACCTGGCGCCGGTAGTTTATAGACGCCGCGGTCTTCCCTCCCTGGCCGGAGGCTATGCCTGAGAGCGTATAGGCCAGGCGGATCTCGCTGAGGGCGGAGAAATCCTTGCGCACCGCGGTGTCCAGGATATACGTGTCGCCGGTGAAATCCTGGCTTACATGGGCCATGAACGCGGCCGGATCTTCCGCCTGGTAGGCGGCTATCATGGCGTCCAGGGCTTTTACGATTTCGGCGCGGATATCCATATCCGTAAATTCTATATCGCGCTCCGTGGCGGCCGCGTCGCTGGTCTTGCCGGCCGTATCCATGGCTTTTACCGAGAATTTGTAGATTTTGCCGGCTTCGGGCGCGAATGTGTATTCAAAAGTGCCGTCGGAAGAAAGCTTGGCCTTCTGCCAGTCAGCCGGGTCGGTCAGGCTTATCTGCACTGCGCCGATAGTGCCTTTGCGCACGGTCGCGCGGCCTTTGACCAGGGCTTGTCCGTCTTTGAGGGCAGAGCGGGGAATTTTAACTTTAGGGCCGGCCTCATCCATGGACGCGCCGCAGACGTAGAGGTAGTTTATTTTAACTTCATTGGCGCTCTGCCCGAAAATCCACCATCCTCCGTGAGCGCTGGCGAAAAAGGAAATAAAAACTAAAGTGAATAAAGCTATTCTGTGTTGCATTCAGGCCTCCCCTGGTCAATCCATGGGTAATGATATCAAATTCATGTAAGCCGTAAAATTTGTTATGATTTTTATCGTTAGCAACTCGACAGGGAGCACCGACCATGAGCCAGAACAGGATCTACGCCAACAAGATAGCCGCTTTCCTTAACAAGGAACCGCGGGACTTCACCCGCCCCGACCTGGTGAAGTATATAAAGGCCCACGGCATAAAGATGGTGAATTTTCGCTACGCCGCCGGCGACGGCCGCCTGAAGACGCTAAACTTCGTCATCAACGACGAGAAGTATTTGGACCGCATCCTTTCCGCCGGCGAGCGGGTGGATGGGTCCAGCCTGTTCAGGAGCATCGACGCCGGGTCGAGCGACCTGTACGTTATGCCGCGTTACCGGACGGCTTTCGTCAACCCTTTCTCCCAGGTGCCGGCCATAGACATCATCTGCTCCTTTTACACCGCCGACGGCAAACCCTTCGCCAGCGCCCCGGCGGAAGTGCTGCGCCGTTCGGAGGCGGAGTTTAGGAAAGTTTCCGGTTTCGATTTTCACGCGATGGGGGAGCTCGAATATTACGTAATAGCGCCCAAGAACATGCTGTACCCCACCGTTACGCAGAAGGGCTACCATGAATCCTACCCGTTCTCCAAATGGGAAGGCCTGCGCGCGGAGGCTATGGCCGCCATCGCCGAGGCCGGCGGCCGCATAAAGTACGGCCACTCCGAAGTGGGTTTTATCCGCACGGAAGATTCGGAGATGGCGCAGCAGGAGATAGAATTCCTGCCGGTGCCGGCTTCCGAGGCCGCCGACCAGCTGGCCGTGGCTAAATGGATGCTCTCCGGCATCGGGCATAAATATGGCGTGGTCCTCTCCTTCGCTCCCAAGATCTCCATAGGCCACGCCGGTTCCGGCCTGCACGTGCATACCTGCCTGATGAAGAACGGAAGGAACGCCATGATCGATAAAAGCGGCCTTTCCGCGCCGGCCCGCAAGCTTGTCGCCGGTTTCCTTGAGCTGGCCGCGCCCATGACCGCTTTCGGCAATACCGTACCTACTTCTTATTTCCGCCTGGTGCCGCACCAGGAAGCCCCCATCAACGTCTGCTGGGCCTACCGCAACCGCTCGGCCCTGGTGCGCATCCCGCTCGGCTGGCTGAACGCCGCCGGCATGGTGCGTGACGCCAACCCCGGCTCCGCGGCGCCGCAGGTGGACCATAACCAGACGGTGGAGTTCCGCAGCGCCGACGGCTCCGCCAACCTGCACTTCCTGATGGCCGGGCTCTGCGTGGCCGCGCGCCGCGGCTTCGAACGCAAGGACGCGTTGGCCTTCGCCGATAAGTATTTCGTGGATAAGAATATCTACCACAAGGAGCACGAGGGCCTTACCCGGAACCTGCCCAAGCTCCCCCCCTCCTGCTGGGCCTCCGCCGACGCGCTGGAAGAAGCGCGCGGCGTATTCGAGGCGCGCGGCGTCTTCACCCCCCAGGTGATAGACGGGGTGATAAAGCGCCTGAAGTCCTACGATGACAGGAACCTGAGCGAGCGGCTCTTCGGCAAGGAAGAGGAAATAAAGAACCTGGTGGAAGAGTACCTGTACTGCTGATACTCAGCGACGGCCTTCTAGCGCAGGAATTTCCACAGGTCCACCGCCATCGGGATCATTTCCACCGCGATAAGCAGGATGATTATTATTTCCAGCCAGTGGCTGCGGCGGGTGTTCACCTCGCCGTGCAGGATCTGGCTGATCTGCGCCAGGGTCTCCATCTTGCGCGAGATGCTTTTGCGCCAGTCGTCGAAGTGGAACTCCAGCGCGGAGGCCCTGAAGACCACGGCCAGGTAGGGGTCGCCCACGGTTTTAAGGGAGTTCTCCACGCGCCCCAGGAATTCCGAGAATTCCATGTACTTATGGCTGGAGTCCTCGGCTATGTCGGCGTAAAAGTTCCTGAAGATGTTGGCCACGCTCTCCCGCTTGCGGTCCATGGCGTCGTAAAGCTCGTCGAGTTTGTGCCCCAGCCTCTCGTCGTAATAACGGAATTCCAACAGGTGCGTCAGCGAGAATTCTATAACGTCGGCTACGTCCCGCTGGCCGTCCGGCTCTATCAGCAGGGCGGAGTTCCAGTCTATGATCGCCAGGTCGGAGCTGGAATATTGAATGGCGCTCTCGACCAGGAAATTGCGGTGCTCATCCACCAGGTGTTCCTTGGCTTCGGCAAGTATCAGCGCCGCCACGTCCACTTTTTTTATAAATTCCCTGGGATTGGCCGAGCCGTCCGCCTCCTCTATGATATAGGTGATGTAATCTTCGTGTATTTCCCATTCGGCGGGGTTGACGACGGCGGGCATGATGCGCTTCTTCAGCGCGTCCTTGCGCGAGGCCGCCAGCAGTTCTATTTCGTCGGAGGCTTCCAGCTCGGCGGCCGTCATTACGAGCCTGTCCCACTGCGTGCCGGGCTGTATGGCGAGTTCCAGGGTCACTGAAATAACGCCGTAGTTCCAGATGCGCGCGAAGATCTTTACCGGGAATTTCCCGGAGGGCAGGTCCAGCGTTTCCTCCCCAAGCTCGGCTTTCAGCGGCGACTCTTTTATTATTATGGCTTTGCGCGTGTCGGTGGCGAACCTGAGCCGCGGGCCGCTGTCCGCGCTGAGCAGCTGTTCCGCCCGGCCGAGGGAGATCTCCCCGCCGATGTCGAATACCCTGTGAACCAGGATGGTTCCCTTTCTGATCGCGATGGACATTTCCCCTCCCTCTCCCCCCCGCGGCTATTTTTTAGCCAGCAGGGCTTCTATCGACTTTATCATCTGCGGATCGTAGGACTCATCGTAGCCTTCCCAGACGTTTACGATGTCGTGCCGGCCGTCCAGTAAATATATGTAGGGTACGCCCTGGGCCCTGTAATTCTTGTACGCGGGGCGGCCATTGTAGGCCAGCGGGAAAGTTGTCCCGAGCGACTCGGCGAAGTTGAGCGCGGCCTGCGGGTCTTCCTGTATACATATGCCCAGGCTGGCCAGGCCCAGCGGCCCGTACTTCTTATGAATGTTCTCCATGGCGGGAGCGGCCTTGCGGCAGTAGGGGCAGGTTTCCGTAAAGAACATCACCATTACGGGCTTGCCGGCATAGGAGGCCAGGTCCAGCTCCCCCCCCGAAGCCGAGGGCAGGTTGAAATACGTGGCTTTGTTCACGTAAGCGGCTTTGGCCGGTTTGACCGGCTCGGCGGCCTGGGCGGCGCTGGTGACCTGGCTTACGGCCTCGACCGCGGGCTGTTCTTTTTTTTCGCAGGCGGCCAGTACCAGGGCGGCGGCCGCCAGTGAGAATAATCGTTTTTTCATGATGCGCTCCTTAAAGCCCGCGGCCGGTTACGCCGTCCGCGGATCCTCTCTATTTTATTACTTTTCGCAGCTCGTCCAAAATAAGATTGGCGGCGCAGGCCCGGATGAAAGGCCGCGTGCCGCGCAGACGCCGACGGAATACCTTGACGCCGCCCGGCCCCGCAAGGCCGAAATAAACCAGTCCTACCGGTTTTTCCGGGGTGCCCCCGTCGGGCCCGGCTATGCCGGTGACGGAGAAAGCGTAGTCGCTCTTTAGCGCCCTTTTCGCGCCGGCGGCCATCTCCCGCGCGCATTCCCCGGAGACCGCCCCGTATCTTTTAATGGTGGCGGCCCTGACGCCGAGGAATTTTATTTTGGCGGCGTCGGAATAGGCCACCGCCCCGCCCAGGAACCAGGCGGAGCTCCCCGGGATATCGGTGATAAGCCGGGCGGCCAGGCCGCCGGTGCAGGATTCCGCCGCGGCCAGGGTGGCGCCGCGGGCTTTCAGCTTTTCTCCCGCAGCTCCGGCCAGGGTGGCTCCGCCTTCGCCGTAGACCTTCGCCCCCAGTATTTTCCGGCAGGCCTCCGCGGCTTTTGTTATAAGTCCCCGCTCGTCTTCGCCCGAGAGGATGAAATCCACGGTGCCGGGGCCGGCCAGGATCGTGCAGCTCGCCCCCTTGGCGCGGCGCATTACCGGGCTTAGCAGTTCTTCGGCCCGGGTCTCCCAAAGGCCGGCGAGGCGCAGCTTTACCTGGGTTATCGGTGAAAAGCCGAAAAAGCCGGAGATCTCCGCGTTTAGGAAATTGGGGAACATCGGTTCCCACTCTTTGCGCGGTCCCGGCAGCAGGACCAGCATTTTTCCGCCTCTGGTTATGACCTGGCCGAAGGCCGTGCCGTTGGAATTTTCGAGCGGCTTGGCGCCGTCCAGGAGCAGGCACTGGTTTTTAAAGCCTGGGGGCAGAGGTTTCAGTTTGTAATTTATTTCGAGTATCCGGGCGCAGGGGCGGGAATAAACGAGTTTCCTGCCCAGGGCCGCCGCGGCCGCCTGGCGGGTCAGGTCGTCGAAGGTGGGGCCCAGCCCCCCGACCACCAGCACGAGCCGCGCGCGTTTGAGGGCGCCTTTTATGCAGTCGGCAATGGCCCCAAGCTCGTCGCCGCTGGACTGTTCGCGGACCAGGGAGAAGCCCAGCGGGGCCAGCCGCTCGTGGAAGAGCGGCGCGTAGAGATTGAGCTTGCCTGCCAGCAGTTCCGAACCCGTGCAGACTATTTCCGCCTTCCCGGTCGCCATAATTATAAGGTTAGCATAAACCCGCGCCGCGGCAAAGCGCGATTGACAGGCTGGGGTGTATTTGGTAATTTTTGACTTGAGCAGAAAACAGCTGATCGGAGGGAACGTGATAAACGAGACGCTTTCAAAAATAGAGGCCGCCATCGCCAAGATCCAGTCCGGCAAGTCCAAGGAGAAAGACGAGCTGGTTTCGCTTTTAAACAAGCTGAAATCCGAGCTTTCCGCGCTGCCCCCCGCTAAAATGGACGAGGCCCGCAGTATAGGTAATTTCACGGAAGCCGCCGCCCACGAGGTCACCAGGGAGAACGCCAGCGTACAGCTGCGCAACCTCTCCGTGTCGGGTATCGCCTATTCCGTAAAGGGCTTCGAGGCTACGCACCCGCAGCTGGTTTCGGTGGTGAACGAGATCTGCATGATACTGGCGCGGATGGGGATATAGCCGGGCCGGCGGGGAACGCGAGGGTTTTATGAAATATTCGTCATGGTCGGCGGCCTTTTTTACCGTTATGGCACTTAACACTTTTGCGGGCGCGGTGGAACCGCCCGCGGCGAAAAAAATACCCTATAGGCTGGAGAAGCACGGCCAGGTCCGCGTGGACGATTATTATTGGCTGAAGGACCGTAAGAATCCGGCTGTGACGGCTTATCTCAGGGCGGAGAACGCCTACGCCGACGCCGTCCTCCGCCATACGGAACCGCTGCAGGCCGGACTTTTCTCCGAAATGAAAGGCCGCATAAAACAGGACGACTCTACCGTGCCGGCGCGCTACGGCGCGTATTACTACTATAAGACCTATAGGGCCGGCGGGGAATATCCGCTTTACGTCAGGAAAAAGGATTCGCCGGGCGCGCAGGAAGAAATAATTCTGGACGTTAACGAGCTGGCCAGGGGGAAGGCTTTCTGCCAGGTGAACTTCCCGGTTATCCGGCCGGACCACAAAATGATAGCTTACGCCGTGGATACCGGCGGGCGCCGTTTTTTTGACATTTACTTCAAGGATTTGGTGACCGGCAGACTTTACTCCGATAAGATCGAAAAGACCGCCGGCAATATGGTCTGGGCTAACGACAACAGCACGCTTTTCTATGTTAAGCAGAACCCGGACACGCTGCGCTGGGAGCGCGTGCTGGCTCACGAGCTCGGCCGCCTGAAAGACCAGGAGGTCTATTTCGAGGCGGACGAGGCTTACGAAGTGGGGCTGTCCAAGTCGCGCACAGAAAAGTATATTTTCATCCGCTCCGGTTCCACGCTTTCCACGGAATACCGGCTTATCGACGCGGACAGACCAGCCGTTCCCCCCGCCGTTTTCCAGGCGCGCCGGCCCAGGCTGGAGTACGATGTCGAGGACGGCGGCGGGAAATTCTACGTCCTGAGCAACGACCGTGCCCGCAATTTCAAGGTGTCGGTATGCTCGGGAACCTCTACCGGGATGGCCGACTGGACGGAACTGATCGCGCACCGGGAAGACACCCTGGTCGAGTATATTGACGTGTTCGAGGACTGGCTGGTGCTGAAGGAGCGGACGAACGCCCTTGGGCGCTTTCACGTCATTAACCGCGCCACCGGCAGGGACTCCTGGATAATTTTCACCGAGCCGGCCTACATGACCGAGGTCGGGGATAATTACGAATACAAGACGGACACGTTGCGCGCGACTTACGAATCCCTGACCACCCCGGATTCGGTTTACGACGTGGATCTCAAGACCGGCGGCAGGCGGTTGATGAAGCGGCAGGAGGTTTTGGGCGGCTTTAAACCGGAAGACTACCAGGCCCAGCGCCTGTGGTTCGCCGCGCGCGACGGCGAGATGGTGCCTGTTTCCATCGTCTATAAAAAAACCGTCGACCTTGCGAGCGGGAAGAACCCGGTCTATGAATACTCCTACGGCGCGTACGGCTACAGCACCGATCCCTACTTCAGCTCCAACAGGCTTTCCCTGCTGGACCGCGGGTTCATCTGCGTCATCCCGCATATCCGCGGAGGCTCGGAACTGGGCCGCCGCTGGTACGAGGACGGCAAACTTCTGAAAAAGAAGAACACCTTCTACGACTTTATCGACGCGGCGCTCAATCTGGTGGACCGCGGCTACACCGCCCCGGGACATATTTACGCCGAGGGAGGCTCGGCCGGCGGGCTGCTGGCGGGCGCCGTGGCGAACCTGGCGCCCGAGGGTCTGTATAAGGGGATAATAGCCGATGTCCCGTTCGTGGACGTGGTTACCACCATGCTGGACCCCGACATTCCCCTCACCACCGGCGAGTACGACGAGTGGGGTAACCCCGAAGTCAGGGAATATTACGACTACATGCTTTCTTATTCCCCTTACGATAACGTAGAACGCAAGGCCTATCCCAACCTGCTGATCACCACCGGCCTCAACGATTCCCAGGTGCAGTACTGGGAACCCGCCAAGTGGGCGGCAAAACTCCGCGCCATGAAGACCGATAAGAACCTGGTGCTGCTGAAAACGGACATGGATACCGGCCACGGCGGCAAGTCCGGGCGCTTCGAGGCCATGAAGCTTTCGGCGCTCGAATACGCGTTCATGCTGGACCTGGAAGGAATAAAGAAGTGAAACTTTCCGAGGTGAAGCGCCGTAACCGCGTTATCGGCGTAGTGGCGGCGGCGCTCTTGTTCCAGGCCGCGGAACTCGACCAGTTCCTGCGCCGCGCCGGCGGCGCGTTATTTTCCTTCATAGCGCTTCTTGTATTGTTCTTCCTCTTTCCCCTGGCCATAGAGTTCTTGGAACGCAAGTTAGTCAAATGACCCCGCGCGCCAGTTGTGCGCCATATTATTGCTCCCCCGCCCCCCCATTTAGTATTATAAAGGTAGGCCCCCCAAAGGGCCCAACCCGCACCCGCGGGGCCGATAGTAAATAGTCAACAGGAGCCAAACATTATGCCCAAAACGGCTGTGAAATCCAAAGCGAAAGCGTCTAACTCGGTTAAAATTTCCAAAAAAGTTACATACTTCTTCGGCGGCGGCAAAGCCGAAGGCAAAGCGTCCATGAAGAACCTGCTGGGCGGCAAGGGCGCCAACCTCGCCGAGATGGCCGGCCACCCCGACCTGCGCCTGCCCGTTCCCCCGGGTTTCACGCTGACCACCGAGATTTGCACTTATTACTGGGCCAACAAGCGCTCCTACCCCAAGGGCCTCACCCAGGACGTGGAAAAGAACCTGCGCAAGGTGGAAGAGATCACTGGCAAGAAGTTCGGCGACGCCAACAATCCCCTGCTCGTCTCCGTGCGTTCCGGCGCCCGCTCCTCCATGCCGGGCATGATGGAGACCATCCTTAACTGCGGCCTCACCAGCGAGACCATCCCGGGCCTGATAAAGCTCACCAACAACCCCCGCTTCGTCTACGACTCCTACCGCCGCCTGATCATGATGTACTCCGACGTGGTCATGGAAAAGGCCGCCGGCATCGAACCCGCCGACGACCAGGGCATCCGCAAGCAGCTTGAGCGCATCATGCACGACATGAAGACCAAGAAGGGCGCCAAGTCCGACACCGACCTTAACGCCGAAGACCTGAAGGAGCTGGGCATCCTTTTCAGGGCCAAGGTCAAAGAAGTGCTCGGCAAAGAATTCCCCGACAACCACATGGACCAGCTGTGGGGCTCCATCGGCGCCGTGTTCGCCTCCTGGATGGGCAAGCGCGCCGTTTCCTACCGCCGCATAGAGGGCATCCCCGCCGAGTGGGGCACGGCCGTAAACGTGCAGGCCATGGTGTTCGGCAACATGGGCGAGAATTCCTCCACCGGCGTGGGTTTCACCCGCAACCCCGGCACGGGCGAGAACGCCTTCTTCGGCGAGTTTCTTGAGAACGCCCAGGGCGAGGACGTGGTGGCTGGCATCCGCACCCCCCATCCCATCAATGAATCCAGCCGCAACGAGCAGTCCAAGCAGCTCAAGTCCCTGGAACAGCTTATGCCCGCGGCGTACAAAGAGCTGGCCGCCATCCGCGCCAAGCTCGAGAAGCACTACCACGACATGCTCGACATCGAGTTCACCATCGAGAACGGCCGCCTGTGGATGCTCCAGTGCCGCGTCGGCAAGCGCAACGGCCTCGCCGCCGTGCGCATGGCGCTCGACATGCATAAGGAAAAGCTGGCCACTAAGGAAGAGGCCGTGATGCGCGTGACCCCGGACCAGCTCGACGAGCTGCTCCACCCCATCCTCGACCCTAAGATCGAGCTCGGCACCAAGCCGATAGGCAAAGGCCTGCCCGCCGGCCCCGGCGGCGCCGTAGGCATGATAGTTTTCACGGCCGAAGAAGCCGTTAAGTGGAAGAAGGAAGGCAAGAACGTCATCCTCGTGCGCGAAGAGACCAACCCCGAAGACGTCGAAGGCATGAGGGCGGCGGAAGCCATACTTACCGCCCGCGGCGGTATGACCTCCCACGCGGCCCTCGTGGCCCGCGGCTGGGGCAAATGCTGCGTGGTGGGCTGCGCCGACGTGAAGATAGAC
>DMXM01000027.1:53130-53280 GCA_003482905.1 Elusimicrobiota bacterium | reverse complement strand
ACACTTTTGGACCGCCGCTAACACATAACCACCGAAACTCAGAAAGGTCGTAACTACCTGCACTGCACCAAGCGCAAGGGGCCTTGCTCGGAGCCTTATGTGCGGGAAGAGGAAGTGGAAAAACAGATACGCGACTTATTAAAAGGAGTT
>DMXM01000027.1:42246-52935 GCA_003482905.1 Elusimicrobiota bacterium | reverse complement strand
TCCTTACCCCCGGCCCTGGCCGCGGATGCCCTTAACAACATAAATAAGGAGAACTTAAACGCGGCCCAGGCCGGGGAAGAAGCCGCCCAAAATCTGCGAGATAAAATAGATATCCTTACGAAGAACATGAACGCTCTTTTGGACATGATACTTAGCGGGTTGATAACGCAGGATGAATACGCCCAAAAGAAGCGTTCATGTATAGAAGAGAAAAAGGAAAATGAAATGAAACTCGCAGCTTTTGAGCGGGAGGGGAGTAAGCGGTTCGAACCGCTTATAGGGTTCTATAAAACCGCAGTTCACGCCGGAGAAGCCGCCGCCACTGGCAAACCGGAGGAAAACCTGCAAATATTGAAAAAAATCGGTTCGAACATCCTTTTAGGCGGGAAGAAAATAAAATTAAAATTTAATCTTCCGGCGGAAAAACTGCGGGAGCTAGCCGGTCTAGCGGATTTAAATTGTGCCAAATTTTCCGAGAAGAAAATTTGGCGGGGTCGACGGGATTCGAACCCGCGGTCTCCGCCTTGACAGGGCGGCGTGTTAACCAGCTACACCACGACCCCGCGGTGATTTATATAGGATATCAAAAAAATAAATCTATTGCCATAAAAATATTGAGGCCCGGTCGCCCGGGCCCCGATATCTCGACGTGGCGCCGTCTTAAGGCAGGCGCAGGGCGGCTTTTACCGACGTGATGAAGGGCTTCATCGGCGCGAGGAAGGCCGTGAACATGCCGCGGGCGTCAGAAAGGGCTATGGCCACGCCCATCAGCGACTCGCCGGCTATTATGCCGGAGCTTACGGGGATGATGTATTTCTCGGCGGCGGCTTTATTGTTCCTTTCCAGCAGCAGGGCTATCAGGCCGCCGAGGAACATAGAGAGGGAGTTCCAGAACGGGATGACCATGGCAAGCCCCAGGCCCATGGCCGAGGGTATATATTTGCGGTGCTTTGGGAAGGCCAGCTCGAGCGCGGGGATGATTATACCCACCACGGCGCCCACCTTTAGGCCCATCATGGCCGCCGGGTGCAGGGAATGTACGCCGTTGGACAAGAGCTTGGCCACGGCGGCCCACACCTGCGCCGACGGCGCCGGCCACTGGTCCGAGCCCAGCGCCGCGGCGTTGGGGACCAGTATGTAGAAGGCCGGCACTACCACCAGCGTGCCGGCGAATATGCCGAAGAACTGCGCCAGGAACTGCTGGCGCGGGTTGGCGCCCAGCAGGTAGCCGCTCTTGAGGTCAGTCAGCAGGTCGGCCGTGGAGCCGGCCGCGCCCGCGGTTACCGAGGCGGTCATCAGGTTGGTGGTCATGTTGGACGGCGCCAATATGCCGAAAGTGAGCTGGGTTATTTTACCCATGGCGCCTATCGGCGTGATGTCCGATTCGCCGGTGGCGCGGGCGGCCACTATGGCCAGAAAGAACGTAAGCACCACGGCCACAAGGCCCATCCACCAGCTGGTCTGGAAGGCGTAGTGCAGCACCATTATGCAGCCCAGGCCCGAGAAGGCCGTGCCGGTGAGGAACCAGGTTGAAGGAACTTCTATGTGGGCCAGCGGGTCGGCGGCCGTGTCGGGGCGGGAGTGGAAAATATTGGTGAGGCCGCCGAAAGCGCGCAGGACGGTTTTCCACTGCAGGGCGAACATGAAAAGGCCCGAGGTCACCATGATGGCCGCGCCGCCCCAGGTGCTCCACTGCACTATGGCGCGGTAGCCGAGCTTCTCCATATCTATGGCGCCCATGCCGGCTACCCACGGGGCCAGCACGCCGTAATTTATTATGGCGCCCAGCAGCAGCGACCAGGAGATCTTCCAGCCTATAATGGCGCCCGCCGCCACCATCAGCGCGCTGACTTCAAAAGAGAAAGTCCATTTCTCCAACGGGTAGCCTTTGATCTGGCCGCTGAAAGGCAGCATGCCCGGCAGGGACAGCTTGAAGTTGAGCAGGTCCTTGAAAGAGAAAGACACTCCTTTGTCGCGCAGCAGGGCGATAAGGGCGCCGAATACGCCGGCGACGCCCATGGCCCTGGCTTTGTCGGAGGCCTCGTCGCCCTTGGCGTGAAGGCTTCTGAGCGTTTCCGCCGCGGCTATGCCGCTGGGGAACTTGAGCTGCTCTATGTTTATCATCTGGCGCTTCATGGGGATGGCTATGAACACGCCGAGCATGGCCAGGAAAATGGTCCACAGCGAGAGCACCGCCCAGGACATATGCGCGCCGGTGATTATAAGGTACGCGGAGATGGCCGATACCATGGTGCCGCCGGTGGAGTAGCCGGCCGAGGAGGCGGTGGACTGCATGCAGTTGTTCTCAAGGATGGTCATGTCGCTCTTGAACATGAAAGGCAGCAGGGTGCGCAGGGTTTTCCAGATGGTGTAGGACAGTACGCAGGCGGTTATGGCCACGCCGAGGCCCCAGCCGGTCTTAAGGCCGATATAAAGGTTGGACAGCGACATGAAGCCGCCGAGGAAAGCGCCCATGATCACGGCGCGCAGGGTCAGCTGTTTCATGCTGCCGCCCTGGTAGACTTCTTTGTACCACTTCATTTCCGCGTCTTCCGGGGCCATGCCGGCCACGTGCGGGGTTTCCTTCGGCTCGTCGATTATCTCTACGCCTTCCTCGGAGCGCATGTCTTCGAGCGGGAGGTCGTCGCGTTTTTCGTCGGTCATTTTTTTGGTCCCCTGGGGTGGAATTGCGTTGGAAGACTTACACTGGAAGTGGCAGGATTTGGTCACAGCTCCAAACGGCGCCGTCGCGCCGTTCGGGCCGCGACCCCGGCTCCCTTCCTCAGCCTGCTGGCTTCGTCGGTCCGCCTTTCAAATCCTGCCGCAAGCCATATTATGGCTTGCTTACCGCGTAATGCTAAGAAATATATGCGCGGTACAGGATTTGAACCTGTGGCATCCTCTGTGTAAGAGAGGCGCTCTACCGCTGAGCTAACCGCGCGCTATGTCTTTTAATATTCTACTAGATAGAAAGGCCTTTGTACAAAGCGGGGCGCGTCACTTGCTATAATAAATTCATGGATAAGAACGATACGGAGCTGGTGGAAAAGGCCAAGGCCGGGGACACCGCCAGTTTTGAGCTGCTGGTAAAAAAATACCAGGATAAGATCTACGGCCTGGCCAACTACGTCTGCCTGGGCCTGAAGTCCGAGGCCGACGACGTTTACCAGGAAACCTTCATCTCCGCTTTTAAAAATATCAAGAAATTCAAAGGCAAGGCCGGCTTCGGCACCTGGCTGTACCGCATAGCCGCCAATAACTGCTGGATGAAGTTCCGTAAAAAGAAGAGCGAAAAGCTGGTGAGCCTGGAGGACGTGCGCGGCCTTGAGGATATCACCCACGCCGACGAGATCAAGAAGAAGGAACTTTCGGAAAGCGTGGCGAAGGCGCTCTCCAAGCTTACGGTGGATTTCCGCCTGGCCGTTACGCTGGCCGACATTCAGGGGCTAAGCATGGAAGAGTCCGCCAAGGTGCTGAAAATAACCGTGCCCGCCTTCAAAACGCGTCTTTTCCGCGCCCGGCAGATGCTAAAAAACAAATTCGAATAAAAAAGGGGACAGGCTACTTTTTCAAGGAAAAAGTAGCCTGTCCCCTTTTTTAAGCTTTCCAGGCCAGGGCGGCGAGGATGAGGAATTGAGTGTCTATCAGGGTTTCGGCAGTTATGCGTTCGGGGATGCGGCTGAAGCAGAAGAAGAGCATGAGGCCCAGGTAATACAGCATGCCCGTCAGCAGCGAAGCGGCCAGTTCCGGCTTCCAGCCCGCGCCTTTAAGCGAGATAAGTATGGCCGACAGCAGTATGAATATGGCGAACAGCGTGAAATACGTAAGCCTGGGCCCCGCCGCCTTGTAAAAATTCTCATTGCCTACTATCATGTCGCTGTGCGCGTGGCTTACGCCGAACAGCACCGAACGCGTGAATACCAGTAAAAAAGCGAAGAAGACGGCCAATTGCGTGGAATTGCTGAGCGCCCCGCCGTGCCACAGCCCCGGCGCGTAGGCGCACATGAAGGCCCAGCCCAGTGCCGTCAGAATATCCTTGGAGGCGGGGAAATTACCGAACTTCTCGAAGCCGAGCGGCAGCTTATACGGGTAGAGCATGCCGGCGGACCAGAAGAAAGCGGCCGTCAGGAAAACTTTCCAGCCAAGGGCGGCCGAAAGGAATATCGCCAGCGCCCCGCAGAGCATGGCCGTAAAGCGCGACTGCGCGCGGTAATCCACAAAAAGCAGTTTGCGCGCCCGGTCCGGGGCTGCGGCGCCTTTTTCCACGGCGCGGTTGGCTATGTGCAGGCTGAAGGCGAACAGCCCGGCCATCAGCAGGAATTTCCCGGAGACCGGGGCGCCTTCCAGTTTCATGCAGACATAGGTCAGCGAGGCCGCCGCCACCGCGGTGTAAAGCGAACCCGTCACCAGTAGTTTCCAGCCGAAGGCCAGCTTCTCCAGCAGCGGGCTTTCGGCCCTGCCCGCCAGCTCGCGCGCCTTTTCAAGCACCTTCTCTATCATCCAGGACGGCGTGGACGCGCCAGCGGTAATGAATATCTTTGAGGCGCCCTCGAACAGGGCGGCTTTAAGCTCGTCCTCTTTCTCTATGTGCACGGTCTTTTTTGCCAGCCGCTCGCAGATCTGGAAAAGGCGCGCGGTATTGGCCGAGTTTTTGCCGCCTACCACTATAACCAGGTCTGAATCCCTGGAAAGCTCCACGGTTTCTTTCTGGCGCTGGCGGGTGGGGTTGCAGATGGTGTTGGAGACGGCCAGTTCGCGGGCGATCTTGCGGGCCTCATCGGCCGCGGCCAGGAACACATGGCCTTCCTGGGTGGTCTGGGCCACTATATTGGCTTTTTCCAGGCGCGGCAGGTCTTTTATCTCTTCTGGCCCGTTCACTACGTAGCCCTTGCCCTGGGTATAGCCCATCAGGCCGATAACTTCGGCGTGGTCCCGGTCGCCCACTATTATGGTGGCGTAGCCTTTCTGCGCGTGCTCACGGATGTTCTCCTGCACGTGCTTTACCAGCGGGCAGGTGGCGTCCACCACCTCCATGCCGTGGGAGCGCAGCGCTGCCTCCTCTTCCGGCGGTATGCCGTGGGCGCGGATAACGAGAATGGCGTTCTTGTCCTTTATCTCGTCCACGGAATTTACGGCGTTGATATTCTTTTCTTTAAGGGTTTCAATGACCTGCTTATTGTGGATGAGCGGCCCCAGGGTGTAAATGTGCTTTTGGCTGTGCTTGGCCAGTTCCAGCACCTTGTCTATGGCGTTCTTGACGCCAGGGCAGAACCCCGCGCTTTTGGCCACCGTTATCTGTATTCTTTCTCCCATTACGGCTCCAATTCTATCATTTTCTAAATTGGTAGAATCTTTGTATGGCAGGCAGATTCAAACTAGTGGCCCCGTTTAAGCCCTCCGGCGACCAGCCGGCGGCGCTGGACGCGCTTTGCGCCGGCATCAAGGCGGGCAAGGCCAATCAGACTTTGCTGGGCGTAACGGGTTCCGGTAAAACTTTCACCATCGCCGCCATGATAGAGCGCCTGCAGCGCCCGGCCCTTATTATTTCCCCCAACAAGGTTCTGGCCGCGCAGCTGTACTCGGAATTCAAGACCTTTTTCCCCGACAACGCCGTGGAATATTTTGTTTCCTATTACGACTATTACCAGCCCGAAGCGTATATCCCGGCCAGCGACACCTATATAGAAAAGGACGCTTCCATAAACGACCATATAGACAAGCTGCGCCTGAAAGCCACCACCTCAATACTGACCAGGCCGGACACCATTGTGGTGGCTTCGGTTTCCTGCATCTACAACATAGGCTCGCCGGAGAATTTCTCGGAGATGTGCGTTAATATCAAGAAAGGGCAGCGGTTGGACAGGAAGGAACTGACGCGCATACTGGTGAAGATCAATTACGAGCGTAACGAGATGGAATTCTCCCGCGGCACATTCCGCCTGCGCGGCGCCCACCTGGATATTTTCCCGGCCGACGCGGAAACGGCCTGGCGCGTGGAAATGAGCGACGCCGTGGAGTCTATAAAGGAAATAAACCCGCTTACCGGCGATACAATAAAAGAACTGCCCGAGATCTGGGTTTTCCCGGCTACGCATTTTGTAACTACCACCGGCGAGGTAGAGACGGCGGCCAGGGCCATAGAGGCCGAGCTGGCCGGGCGGCTGGCGGAACTGAATAAACAAGGCAAACTGCTGGAGGCCCAGCGGCTGGACCAGCGCGTGCGCTACGACCTGGAGATGATACGGCAGGCCGGCTACTGCAACGGCGTGGAGAATTATGCGCGCCACCTGGCCAACCGCGCTCCGGGCACGCGGCCTGATTGCCTGTTCGACTATTTTAAGAAAGATTTCCTGCTTTTTGTGGACGAGTCCCACGTTACGGTGCCGCAGATACGCGGCATGTACGCCGGTGACCGCGCGCGCAAGCAGACCTTGGTGGATTTCGGCTTCAGGCTGCCTTCGGCGCTGGATAACAGGCCGCTTAAGTTCGACGAGTTCGAGGCTATAAGGCCTTCCACCGTTTTTGTTTCCGCCACGCCTGGGCCTTATGAGCTGGCTACCTGCCCCAAAGCGGACATTGTGGAACAGATAATAAGGCCGACCGGCCTGGTGGACCCCGAGGTGAGCATACTGCCGGTGACTGGCCAGATAAAGGCGCTGACGCTTGAGATAGAGAAACGAGCGGCCAAGAAAGAGCGCACGCTGGTGCTGACGCTTACCAAGAAGACGGCCGAGGACCTGAGCGCCTACCTGGGCGAGAAGGGCCTGAAAGCGCGGTATATGCATTCCGACATGGATACGCTGGAGCGGCTGGATATACTTGGAGCTTTCAGAAAGGGAGAGTTTGACGCGCTGGTTGGTATTAATCTGCTGAGGGAAGGCCTGGATATTCCCGAGGTTACGCTGGTGGCCATCCTTAACGCCGATAACGAGGGCTTTCTGCGAAGCGAGACTACGCTGATACAGATCTCCGGCCGCGCTGCCAGGAACCTTTGCGGCGAGGTTATACTTTTCGCCGACCGGATCACCGGTTCCATGGCGCGGGCGATGGCGGAGATGAAACGCCGCCGCACCAAACAGGTGGCTTATAACAAGAAGAACCATATAGAACCGCGCAGTATCATCAAGAAATTCGTTGAGTTCGAAGAACTGCGCACCCAGGCCAAGCGCCAGGGCCTGGCCGTGGCCGAGCCGCTGCCCAAGAACATGCCCAGGTCCGGCATGAAGGCGATGGCGGCGGAAATAGAAGCCCGCATGAAAGAAGCCGCCGACAATCTCAACTTTGAACTGGCCGCCGAACTCCGCGACCGCCTCCTTGAGCTGCGCGAAATGGCCGGCATAAGCACCAAAACCCCCCGCAAAAAGAGGTAGATTTCCCCAAACCCCATTTTTTTCACGACACTACGGTGTCGTGATGGTCTGCTATTATATTCGCAGTAATTTCGGAAGCAGGGGGGGATTATGAAAGCATTGATGCCGCTGGATATTATTGAAAGCAAAATACTGATAATTCGCGGACATAAGATTATGCTGGACCGCGACCTGGCCTCTATTTACGATATTGAGACCAGGGTGCTGAATCAGGCTGTGGCCAGGAATCCTAAACGGTTCCCTCCGGATTTCATGGTTCCGCTGACAAAGGAAGAGGCCGCCTGGCTGGTATCACAAGGTGTGATACCACACATTAAATACTTAGGCGGCCATCTGCCGAACGCTTTCACCGAGCAGGGTGTTGCCATGCTCTCCAGCGTTCTTAACAGTGAACGTGCCATAGAGGTGAATATCCTTATCATGCGCGCCTTTGTACGGCTGCGTTCGTTGATGGCCTCACACAAAGACCTGGCCCGGAAGCTGGTTGAACTAGAAAAGAAATATGACTCCCAGTTTCGCAGTGTTTTCGAAACCATTCGCCTGCTTATGGATCCCGTCTCCGACACCGGTCCCAAAACTGTTCCAGGCTTCAAGCCGGAGAAAAGCTAAATAGAGATAGTTGCACCCGACTTGGCTACCATGCGGTCCTCCAACGCCCCTCATTGTGAGGACACTGCCTTTTTGCCGGGTTTGGGGGGTGGAAAATGGTAAAATTTGGGGGTGAAGGAATTTGATGCCGTCATTAAGGCCGCCCTCAGGGAAGACATTGGGAGCGGGGACGTTACTACCCGGTTCTTTGTGCCTTTGGGGACGCGGTTTTACGGGGAAATGCGGGCCAAGGATAAAGGCATTGTCTGCGGGCTGGAAGTGGCAAGGCGCGTGTTCGAACTGGCCGCCAAAGGTTCCCGGGTTAAAATAGCCGTTAAAGAAGGCGCGCGCATTAAGAAAGGCGACGTCCTTATGAAGATAGAGGGACCCGCCTCCATATTGACGGCGGAACGCACGGCCCTTAATTTCCTGCAGCATATGAGCGGCGTGGCCACCAGGGCCGCCCTCTTCACCGCGGTAGTCAAACACCCGCGTACAAAAATATACGATACACGCAAAACGCTGCCCGGCCTGCGCGCCATAGAGAAATACGCCGCGGCCTGCGGCGGCGCCCGCAACCACCGCCTGGGTCTGTACGACATGGCCATGATAAAGGATAACCACGTGGCCCTGGCCGGCGGCAGCGCCGAAGCGCTGGCCCGGCGCATAAAGGCCATGAGGCGCGCCAAGCCCGGTCTTAAAATAGAATTGGAAGTGCAAAGCCTGGCCCAGCTTAAGGCCTTTCTGCATTTGGGCGCGGACGTGATCATGCTGGACAATATGGGCTATGCCGCCATGAAAAAAGCCATAGCCCTGATACGCTCTTATAAGGGAAAGCGGCCGGAGATAGAGATCTCCGGCGGCGTGGACCTGAAGAAGGCCGCGCGCTATTCCAGGCTGGGCCCGGACCGCATATCTGTCGGTTCTATCACCAGCGGCGCCAAGCCGCTGGACATCTCTTTTGAGGTAAAAACTAAATGAAAACAGCTAACCCCGCGGACCTGAACCTTGACGCATTGCCCGGCATAAGCAAAATAGTCTGCCTGGACGAGGTGGAGTCCACGCAGGCCGTGGCGCGCGAACTGGCCCTGGAAGGCACCGCCGAAAGGACTTTGGTGCTCAGCGAAGTACAGACCGGCGGCCGCGGCCGGCTTGACCGTGAGTGGGAGTCCGGTCCCGGCGGTTTGTACATGACGCTGCTGCTTAAACCCGAGACCGGCATAAAATTCCTGCCCGACCTGAGCGTGCTCAGCGGAGAGGTGATAGCGGAGACCATCACCAGCCTGTACAATATTAAGACCCGCATAAAAAAGCCCAACGACGTTCTCGCTTACCATCCGCGCCGCCGCAAGTGGTTTAAGATAGCCGGGGTGCTTACCGAGTCTTCTTCCGTCAACCAGGAGGCCAGCTGGCTGCTGCTGGGCGTTGGGGTGAATCTTAACAATGCTTTAAAGCTGGATACCGCCGTCTGCGTTAAGGCTATAAAGGGCGGCGAGGTTTCCAGGGAAGACTTCCTGCGGGAATTCTTCAAGACTTTCTGGCTGCGCTATTCCGCCTGGGAATACTCCAGCCAGGCCAAGAGCTCCTGATGGACGCTCTCCGCGTGAAGGCTATAGCCAGGGCGGCGGGCGCGTCCGCGGCCGGCATAGCGCGCGCGGCCGACCTGGAGGAATTCAGGAGATTTTCGGAAGCCGTTATCATGGTGCCTTCCGGCCTGGGGTACCTTAACCGGGACCCTTTCAAAAGAAAGAACATTAAAAAATGGTACGCCGAGGCGCGTTCCGTGCTGGTCTGCGCTTTCAGGTACTGGACGCCGGACCGCGACTACGGCGCGGAGCTGGCCAAAGCCGGGGCGCCGGCCGCGTATCTGGCGGGTTCGGGCCGGTGGGCGAACCAGCGGGAACTGGTGGCGGCGCCCGGCGCAAAAATATCCCGGTACGTTTTAGGCCGCGACTACCACCTGACCGTCAAAGAGAAAATGGCGGCCATGCTGGAGGAGATCAGGAAGGAATCCCCGGCGGCCGACGGTAAGATCTTCTGCGACACTTCGCCGGTGATGGAGAAGGAGCTGGGGCGCCTGGCGGGGATTGGTTTCAGGGGGAAGAACACGCTGCTGCTTTCGCGCGAGCTGGGGAGTTATTTCTTTATCGGCGGTATGGCTCTTAATTTTGAATTGAAGCCTGATACCCCCTCTGAGGATTCCTGCGAGCGCTGCGACCAGTGCGTCAAAGCCTGCCCCACGGGCGCCCTGAAGAACGGCAAGCTGGACCCGAGCCTTTGTATCTCCTATTGGACCACCCAGGCCAAATTGCCCATTCCCGCCGGGATCGCCGAAAAAGCCAAAGGCTTCGCCTACGGCTGCGACCTCTGCCAGGAAGCCTGCCCCCAGAACAAAGCCCCCGGCCAAACAGCCCCCGGCTTCGAACCAATAAAAAAATAAGAGCCGCAAGTATGGCCCGTCGGGGTGTCGCCAATGCAGGTTCGGGGCCTGCCAGGTGGACCGGAACGCAAAACCGGCGTCGCGCACACCGTGCGCGCGCCTGCCCGTCTCGGCCCTCGCGCTTATGCAAGCTCGGGCCTCCGACAGGCTTTTGCTAACCCGGTCCCCCCGTCAGGCCCCTCCAACTATTTGGTGACACCGTTCTCACACAACGTTATTATCTTTTAACGCATAAACTAAAACGGAGGGGTGGCCGGGGTATTGCCCTGCGCACCCTTTGGGGAAGGGGGG
>DMXM01000027.1:0-42141 GCA_003482905.1 Elusimicrobiota bacterium | reverse complement strand
CAACGGTTTCCATCTTCCAGGGTGCGCAGGGCAATACCCCGGACAGGACCCCGACTGGGCATCTCGCGGCTCTATTCCCAAAGCCGATAACCAAATAAAAAACAGGAAAGCTTTGGGCTTTCCTGTTTCTTATGCGCTGGCGCTGGTTATTTCTTGGCCAGGGCGTTCTTTACGGCTTCCATGAGGTCGTCGGTGTTGAAAGGTTTGGTGAGGAAGGCGGCTACCTGGGAGAAGCGCTGGAACATGGTGCGCGAGGGTTCAAGGGCGGAGAGCACCACTATCGGCATCTTGCTCAGGTCGGGGTCCTCGGAGATCTGGGAGGCCAGGGAGTAGCCGTCTATGCCGGGCAGCATCACGTCCAGCACCAGCAGGTCCGGCTTGTAAGAGCGCAGGGTGTCCAGCACTTCGCGGCCGTTGTCGCAGACTTTTATCTGGTGCCCCTGGGATTCAAGGGTGTACTGCACCAGGCTCGATATTTCGGGGTCGTCGTCAACTATCAGTATTTTATTGCCCATAGTAGAGTAAATTTAACACATTAGATTCTAATTGTAAAGCCGGAATTTAGCGGCGGCGGCGCGGAACGGCGCGTTGCTTTTTTCGAAAGCCGCTATTATGCCGGCGGGCTTTTCCCCGGCCTCCAACAGACCGTAGAACTCCCCGGAGCCGGTCATCTTCCGTATCTCTTCGGGCTTAAGCGTGAAGTCCTTGCCGTTGTATTTTTTCAGCCAGTAGGCCGCGTGGGTGAATATATCCAGCGCCCGCACCGAGGTCTTGTCCGTGACCTCCACCGCTATGCCCTCGCAGACCTTGTTTTCGTACATATCCCTGGCCGGCGTAAGGCGCAGCGCGGAGAGCTTCACCCCCCGCAGCCCGGCCTTGTTGAGCTTCTTCAGTATCTTTCCGGCTTTCATCCACGGCGCGCCGAACCAGAGGAAGGGCCGGTCGGTGCCGCGCCCCACCGAAACATTGGAGGCCTCGAAGCAGCCGAGGCCGGGGTACATCACTTCCGCGTCCACGTTCCTTATATTGGGGGAAGGGTTGGTCCAGACCACGCCGGTGGCGTCGAAGAACAGGTCCCGCGTCCAGCCTTCCATCTTAATCACCGTAAGGTCCAGGTTCAGATTCAGGTTGGATTTGTGGAAGAGCGCCATTTCCCCGGCGGTAAATCCGTGCCTGGCCGGCACCGGGAAATAAGCGGTGAAAAAGCTTATCCCGGGCTCCAGCACCGGGCCCTCCACGGCCCCGCTTATCGGGTTGGGGCGGTCCAGCACCATAAAAGGCAGGCCGGCTTTGGACGCTTCCTCCATGGCGTAGCCCATGGTGGTGAGATAGGTGTAGAAACGCGCGCCTATATCCTGTATGTCGAAGACCAGCACGTCCAGGTCCTTGAGCATTTCGGGCGTCGGGCGCTGCTTGTTCCTGCCGTAAAGGCTGTGCACCGGGGCGCCGGTGACCGGGTCGGTGGAGCTGGCTATGTAGACGCCGCCCTCTTCTGTGCCGCGGAAACCGTGCTCCGGCGAGAATATGGCCGCCAGCTTGAAATTGCCGGCCCGGTGGAAGGCGTCCACGGCGTTGACGCCGTTGGCGTCCACTGAAGTGTGGTTGGTTATAAGGCCCACGCGCTTGCCGGCCAGCTGTTTAAAGCCGTCCCGCTCAAGGACGTCCAAACCCGTCAGGGTCAGCGCCGCGGCGGCGGCGCCGCCACAGGCCATAAGCCACAGGCCGCAGGCGATTAACGGGACAAAGGCGTTTCTTTTAATATTTTTCATACGGCTTATATCCTGGGGGCCGGGGCTTCCTTGATCACCAGCAGGTACATCTGGCCGGGGTCCCAGAGCTTAAAGGCGAAGGTAGTGGACTTCTTGCCGTTGCCGGCGTAGAAGTCCACCCGCCCGGGGCCTTTTATGGCGCCGCCGGTGTCCTGGCAGAAGACGAAGCGGCTGTCCGGCTTGCGCCCCAGCAGTTTGCCGTCGGCGTCCACGTCGGGCATCTCCACCTTCATGAATGCCAGTGCCCCCATGGGGACAAGGGCATTGTCCATGGCCACGGAACGCCAGCCGGTAAGCGGCAGGCCGTAGGTGCCCTTGGGACCTTCTTCCGGGTCAGCCGGTTCTTCCAGCTTAAAGAACACGTAGCGCTTGTTCATGCTCAGTATCTCGCGTACCCTGTCGGGGTGCTTGTCCAGGTATTGCTGGCCCTTTTCAGGGCTTATGCCCTCGCGCGGCAGCGCGCCGGCCTCTATCATGGCCGTCAGCCAGCCCTTGTATTTATGGCTGTTGGTGGCGGCGAAGTTCGCCTTTACCACCCTGCCGTCCGGCAGGGCCAGGCGGCCGGAGCCTTCGGTGTGCAGGTCCATTATCTCGGAGCGTTTCTTGAACCAGGCCAGTTCCAGGCCTTTGCCGTCCAGGGCGCCTTTAAAGTCCATCTCCTCGCGGGTCAGGTAAGGGACCAGCGCGCCGTTCTTCAGGCGGCCGGTAAGTTTCTCGCCCTTGAACTTTTCGTTGAAGTCCTCGAGGTTTATTGAAACAAGGTCGTCGGGTTTGGCGTAGATGGGGTATTTATATTCTGCGGTCGGTTTCAGGCTGGCCTCTATGGTGGGTTCGTAGTAGGAGCTGAACACCACGGTGCCGGTGGAGTCGCGCCCGGCCATCTGGTATATGTCGAAGCGCTCCTTCACTATGCGGTCCAGGTCCCGGGCGGTGGGGGAGGATTCCAGTATCTTTATGAATTCCTCGTTGGTATCGGCCAGTTCTTTGGGCGTTATCTTCCTGCTGCCGAAGGTGTAGGCCGGGACGCCGTTCTTGAGGCCCTGGAAATAGGCGCGGTTGAGAAGGGCGGCCTTAAGCAGGGAACGCAGGTCGTCATTGTCGGCCAGTACCGGCTGGTTTTCAGGGGCGGCCAGGTACATGGGCGCGGCTTCGGCGGGTTTGGCCGCCACCGCCGGGCAGGGGGGGCAGGCGGGGCAGCCGGCCAGGGCGCCTTTTCTGGGGCCGGTGGCGCAGCCGGCCAGGGCCAGCGTCAATATAACCAATGTTACTCTTTTCATTATATATTCCCCTTAACTTTCAGATCCGAAACCGCCCCGGCCGGAGCTTTTGCCCCGGAGGGGGGAGGCGCGCGCCGCGGCCGGCTTTGGCCGCAAAGTGACCATTGTCAAACTTGACCTGGGTTACACCGGCGGCTTTTTCATAGGGAAAAAGCGTTCCCGGCAGATTCAATTATCCCAAAAAAGCCTTGTTGACACAAGCGAGATTTTCTACTAGACTTTCCACATATGAGGATAAAAATTATTCCGTTCTTCCTTTTAATGCTGCTGCCCGGGGTGGTTCTGGCCGGTGAGGCCAAAATTATCTCCATGAGCGGCGCCGTGGAAGCCCGCCAGTCCCGCGAGGGTCAGTGGGTTCCCGCTTCCGAAAACATGGAGATCGCCGAAGGCGGCGCCATCCGCACCAGCGCCGACGGGGCGGCCGTGATGCTGATGCCCAACAAGACCAAGGTTTGGATGAAGGAATCGTCCAGCCTGGAACTTGAACAGCGCCAGACCCTGGCCAGCCGCCTGGCCCTGGTGTTCGGCCGCATTAAAGTGCGCGTGCCGCATTTAATGAGAAAGGAAAAATTTGAGGTCCGCACCCCGGCCGCCGTCTGCGCCGTGCGCGGCACCGAGTTCACCATGGGGACCACCGAAGATGGCAAGATGGACCTGCAGGTGCTCTTCGGCGAGGTAAAGCTTAAGTTCGTGGTGCCTTCCGAAAAAGGCAAGTCCGAATTTAATATTCCCCAGGGCCAGGGCCTGAACCTGGAGGAGAAAGGCAAGGCGGCCAAACCCGCCCTGCTCACCCCCGCCAAAGAGCGCGAAGCCATGGAGAACTGGAACCCCGGCCTGAAGCCGGAGGAGCGCCAGAAAGACATGAAGCAGAAAGAGAACGACCGCGCGCAGGTAAAAGAATTCGCCAAGGTTTCCAATAACACCGACAGTACGATAAAAGGCTTCGTCAATGTGGTGAAAGAATCCGACCTGGAGGCCGGCCGCACGCTTACCGACGTGCACGGCAATTTGGTGCGCGTGGACCAGCGCATGATGCGCCCCGCGGCCGACGAGATCCAGTTCTTCAACCTGGTGAAGCGGCCGACCTACGCCAACTACACCGCGGACAACGCCGGTTTCGCTTATAACGGCGGGGCCGTTACCAACCGCCTGGACTACATGCAGATGACCATGAACTTCACCAAGGACCTGCCCCAGCGCATAGAGGAATGGCCCGGTTTCTTTAACGGCAACGACGTGAAGGCCGAGTGGGCCTCCTTCATTCTGGCCAATCGCACTCTGTCCGATGAGATATTCTTTATAGGGCAGGGTTATAAGTACGACGCTGTCAGGGACGAACTGGTGAATAACACCGATGTCGTCAATTACGCCACGGCTCTGGTGGACCGGAACGTAATTCTTACCGGCGTCATCAAGGACGAGGCCGGCATGAGCGCCCTGGCCGGGTTGGGAAAGATAACCAACCTGGACATCAAGGACGCCGCCCTGGGCAACGGTACGCTCAAGTACGGCGATAATACCGCCGTCAACGGGGGCAACGGCACCGACGTCAGGTGGGCCGTAATGACCGACCAGGCTCACAGCTATTCTGAGCCGGTGGACAGGCCGGACAACGCGCCGCTGGTTCAGTACCAGGCTGACATGTACGCCATCGGCAACGGCGCTACCAATATCTGGTTCGCCAAAGAGAACTATGTGATAGGCAATGGCGGCCAGATCAGGACGCCCGGGGACTTCACCAATTCCACTTCCGACCCGTTCTCCCTGCTTAAGGATAACGCGCTGGAAACCGTGATGTCCATAAAGAAGTCCAACGGCGCGGCGCCAACCGCTATAACCAGCAGCTTGCTGGCGAAAGCGGATATAAAGTCACAGGACTACTTCTCTTATAACGGCGGCGGAGCGGGCGTAGGCACGAACATCGATATCGTGTTCATCCCCGACCTGATGGTCGCCGCGGTGCAGCGCATGCTGCCCGCTCTTACCAACCTTAAAGACTGATGAAGGGACCAAACATGAAAAGGCTGACATTAACCTTTTTGGCGCTTTTTATTGTAAAAAGCACCGCCTTCGCCACCATAGACTGGGAATCCAAGGGGATGCAGATAGCCGGCGAAATAATAGCCAACCCCGCGGGGTTCTTCTACGACTTCCAGCAGGACCTGGAAAGCACCACCCCGCTGCCCCCCGGCAAGAGCTTCGGCATACAGACGGGCCTGTTCCCCACGCTTATCCCCATGACTTACGCCAACGTGTCGGGCAAGTACCGCCTGCACGGCGAGGGCCGCATAGCCCCCGGCGTGCCGCAGGTGGACCTGATAGGCGGCTACTGGGACATGCTGGCGGCCAAGATGGCCACCAAGGACTCGGAAACCATAGACAGCGCCAAGTTCGGCGGCTATTATATGGGCGCCATAGTGAGCTCTTCCGTAAGCCCGCGCGTGCGCACTTTCTGGGGCTACAAGCACAGCGTGCTCAGGGCCAAGCTGGACTTTAAGGCCGGCCAGGAGCCGGACTTCCTGGGTACCAAGGTGAACAGCTTCGACACCGGCTTCAAGGACGACTTTCTGATAGCCGGTATCGAAACCCCCAAGGGCGTCAGCAAGCTGTGGAGCATGCAGCTCAACTACGGCCTTAAGACGCAGGTGTTCAGCAGCAAGGTCAGCTGGTATGGCAAGTATTTCGAACTCGGCCTGAACATCTTCCCCGAGGGCGTCCTGGTCTTCCACCCGGTGTGGAACTTCCACCTTAACTTTTAAGGATTAAGAAAATGATGAAAAAGATAATCTTAAGCGCTGTTCTAGCGGCGGGCATGGCCGGGCGGCTGTGCGCGGCCGTGGCGGAGGATTCCAAGATCTTCACGCCTTTCTTCGACATGACCATGACGGAGGCCGGCTACCTGCCCAGCGAGGGCAATATATTCAGCGGCGCCAACATCAACACCCAGGTGGGGCTGCTGTCCAAGGTCACGCAGAAGGACCACATCTTCGGCCTGTATAACTTCAACTACTCCGGGGCGGGCTTCGCGCCGCAGGACTCCAAACAGTTCACGGACCGCTCCATGGGGCATAACTTCACTATGGAGTACCGGCGCGGCCTGGGGGACAAGTTCCGGGTGCGGCCCGGTATCGCGTTCGGCAGCGACTATTCGCGTTCCGGCGCCAACGAGGCCTGGAAGAACGGCCTGTACAACATGCGGTCCTCCGGCCTGCAGCTGGCCGGCGACTACATGTTCGACGCCGAGAAGAACGGCATTCTAACCCTGACCTACCTGGGCAAGTCCGTGAAGTTCCCCAACTACACCGACCTGCTGCGCGAATTCATGGACCCCGCCAACACCGCGGCGGCCAACGGCGGCCTGCAGGACCAGAGCTTGAAGCAGGTGAGCCTGCGCTCCGGCTGGAATAACTTCTTCGGCGGGGTTACCTACACCCAACAGGACTATAAGAACCAGAAAGTGGTGGCCAATACCGGCATCTACGGCGACACCAAGCAGAAGGATAAGACCACCGCCCTGGACTTCGGTTTCCACCACAAGCTGTGGATCTTCGAGATCTATCCCATGGTGTCCTACTCCATGCACCGCTCCAACCAGAACTTCATGCGTTATAAGTTCCTGGGAGCCACTTCCACCGACCTGCTGGACGGGGCCGCGGATGTCAGCTTCATCGCCAAGAACTACGACTACAACGAGACCACCCTCAGCGTGCCGCTGGACCTTAATATCACCGGCAAGTGGGCGGTGGGCGGCGCTATCAGCATGACCAGCCGCAAATACACGGACCGCGCGAAGCGCGACGAGAACAATAACTACGTCACCGGCACCGAGCAGAAGAACCTGATGAGCACGCTGACGGGCTCCATCCGCAAGCGCATCAACGACGTGGCCATGGTGCGGCTGTTCTACTCGCTGGTGGTAGCCTCCTCCAATTGTAAGTTCGAGAAGTATATGCCGTACAACTACACCGGCAATACCTTCGGCCTCTCCTACCAGCTGTCGTATTAAAGGTTAAGCCGCTTAAAAGGGCCCGGGCAGACACCCGGGCCTTTTTATTTATATAATTACGGTTCGCCCTCCCGCAGCGGGGGGACTCCGATTTTCACTTACTATCCAAGGGGCCCGACATGTATCTTAAAGCTGTTGAAATTTACGGTTTCAAATCTTTCGCCAACAAGGTCAAGCTGCCGCTCAAACCCGGCATCACCTGCATAGTGGGCCCCAACGGCTGCGGCAAGTCCAACGTGGTGGACGCCGTAAAATGGTGCATAGGCGAAATGTCCTGGAAGTCGCTGCGCATGCCGTCCATGATGGACGTGATCTTCGCCGGCACCACCAAGCGCCAGGCGCTGAGCATGGGCGAAGTGGCCATGACCTTCGACAACGAGTCCCGCAAGCTCCCCCTGGATTTCAGCGAAGTCACCGTTACCCGCAAGATCTACCGCTCGGAGGAGTCCGAATATTTCATAAACAAGGTGCAGTGCCGCCTGCGCGACATCCGCGAGATGTTCCTGGACACCGGTATAGGCACGGACGGCTACGCCATCATCGACCAGGGCGAGGTGGAACACGTGCTCAGCTCCACGGCCGAGCAGCGCCGCGAACTCTTTGAGGAGGCCGCGGGCGTCTCCAAGTACAAGGCCAAGCGCGAAGAAGCCGGCCGCAAGCTGGAAAAAGTGGACGCCGACCTGAACCGCCTGGCCGACTCCATGGTGCTTTTGAACGAGCAGATAAACAAGCTCGACAACGAGGCCAAGAAGGCCCGCCTGCAGGCCAAGTACCGCGAAGAGCTGACCGGGGCCGAGATCTCGCTGCTCATAAAAGAAGGCGACGCTTTCTCGGCCAAAAGCGCCGAGGCCGCGGAGCGCCTGGCGCCGGTAAAGAAAGAGCTGGCCGAGATAGCCGTGGCTATAACCGGCCTGGAAGGCGAGGCCGCCGCCCTGATATTGACCCTTACCCAGAAATCCGAGGAGCACCGCGTGCTCAAGGAAGCCTCCACCGCGGTAAAAATAGACAAGAACCAGGCCGAGGGGCGCATTGTTTCCGGCCAGGAGATCCTGGTGGAGATCTCCAACCAGCGCGCCACGCTCGATTCTTCCGAACGGCGCAACGCCGAGAACCTGGCCCGCACCGAGCCCCGCATAGCCGAACTGCGCGCCAAGGTCTCCTCCGACGAAGGCGGCCTGCCCGCCCTGCAGGCCGAGCAGGACGCCGCGGCCGCCGCCCTTGCCGGGGTGACCGAAGAGATGCGCGCCGCCGACGCCGCTGCCGAGGACGTCGCCCGCGAGATGAACGCCGCCTACCAGCAGGAAGTGGAAATTTCCAACAATATCGCCCGCACCGGTTCGGATATCGGCCATTACCGCGAGGCCCGCACCGGCCTGGAGCGCGACATAGCCGACCTTAACGGCGCCGTGGCCGCCATAGAGGCCCGTATAACGGAGTTGAAGGCCAGGTCCTCCTCCCTGGGCGCCGAACTGGCCGCCGAAAAAGAGAAGGCCGCCGCCGCCGGCGCGCAGGCGCAGACGCTTTCCGCGCGCATAACCGAAATAGACGCCCGCCAGGCCGACATGCGCGAGAAAAAAGCCTGGGACCAGAGCCGCCTTGAGGCCATCCTCTCGCAGGGCGAGCACGATACCTACTGGGTAGGCATCAACGGCGTGCTCAACTCCGGCGTGGCCGGGGTGAAGGGTACGCTGCGCCACCTGCTTTCCATCCGCAAGGAGGACCGCGTGGCCGTGGAAGACGCCCTGGGCCGCTTTCTCGACTCGGTGGTCTGCGAAACTTCCGCTTCCGCCCAGGAGGCCATAGAATACCTTAAGCACGTGGGCAAAGGCCGCTGCCGCCTGCTGATCCTCGACCGCGCGCCCGCGGCGCCGGCGGCGGAAAACGCCTGGAACGCCCCTAACGCGCAACGCGTGATGGATAAAATATCGTGCGACGCCCAGTACCTGCCGCTGGTGGCCGGCCTGCTTTCGGGGGTATACTCCTCCGGCGGCTCCGTGCACGGCCCCTTCTGGGTGACCGGCGGCGTGGACGAAGTGGTTTCCAACGAGCCCTATTGGGAAGAGGAAGGCGAGCTGAAGGCGCAGATAAAGAAGCTAGACGACGAGACCGCCGCCCTGGAAGCCGAGAAGGCCGGGCTGCTGCCCAGGCTGGAAGAGGCCCGCGCGGCCGCGGCCGCGGCGGAGGAACGGGCTTCCTCGCTGAACATAGAGTTCCACAAGAACGAGACCGAAGTGACCGGCGCCGGCGACGACCTGCGCGTGAAGCACGACAACCTGTCCCTGGCGCAGGCCGACAGCGCCAGGAACGAAAATTATATAAAGGACGCCGAGGCCGCCCTGGCCGCGCTTACTGAAAAGATAGCGCTGGCGCGCGCCGCCTCCGAGACCAAAAAGGCCGAGCAGGCCGCGCTGGTGGGCAGAAAGGACGCCCTGCACCAGGACTTCGCCCACCGCAAGGAAGCGCTGGGCGCCGCCAAGGCCAACCTGGACAATTTCAGGCAGAACATAGAGGCGCTGCGGGGCGAGCTGGCCCGGGCCGAGGGCGACCTGGCCGCCCTTAACGAGGAGAAATCCCACTTTACGGAACGCCGCGACGAGCTGGCCGCGCGCGAAGCCCGGCTGAATTCGGACATAGCCGCGGCGCAGGCAAAACGGCTGGAGCTGATGCACGACCTGGCCGAGAAGGAAATGATAGACCGCCAGATGGAAGACGAACTGAACGAAATGCGCGGCAACCTCTCCCGGCTTAATTCCAACCTGGCCGACAACAGGGCCCTTTCGACGGAGAACGAGAAGATCTGCTACCAGGTGGAGACCGAAATGGCCACCCTGGCCGCCCGCGCCGAGGAAACCGCCCGCCGCCTGGCGGACGAATGGAGCATCAGCCCCGAGGAAGCGCGGGCGAAGTACGCCGGAGTGGAGACCGACCACGAGCGCGTGAAATTCCTGCGCAAGCGCATAGAGAACATGGGCGCCGTGAACATGACCGCCCCCGAGGAGTACGAGGCGCTCACCGCCCGCTACAACTTCATGAATTCCCAGGTGGAGGACCTGAACCGCGCCAAGGCGGACCTGCGGTCGGCCATCAATAAGATCAACGACACCACCCGCGAGAACTTCAAGCTCACCTTCGACAAGGTGCGCGGCTACTTCAAGGAGATCTACTCGCTGCTGTTCAACGGCGGTGAGGCCGACCTGATCCTGACGCTGCCCGAGAACCTGCTGGAGACCGGCGTGGAGATCCTGGCGCATCCCCCGGGCAAGAAGCTGGTGAGCATTTCCCAGCTGTCCGGCGGAGAAAAGGCGCTCACCGCGCTGGCGCTGCTGTTCAGCTTCTTCCGCGTCAACCCGTCGCCTTTCTGCGTAATGGACGAAGCCGACGCCCCGCTGGACGAGGCCAACGTGGAGCGCTTTGTGCGCCTTATCCGCGAGTTCTCCTCCACCACCCAGTTCATAGTGATAACGCACAACAAGCGCACCATGGAGGCCGCGGATACGCTTTACGGCGTCACCATGGAGGAACTCGGCGTCAGCAAGCTGATAGCGGTGGACCTGAAGCGCGCGGCCGGCCTGGCCGTGGCCGCTACGCCCGCCGGGAGCGTCAACTAAGGTGAGGTACGGCGTTTTTTCGGACGTGCACGGCAACTACGAGGCCCTCAGGGCCGTGCTGGAATTTTACCGGAAGAACGGCGTGGAAGATTTTATCTGCTGCGGCGATATCGTGGGCTACGGCCCCCAGCCGCTGGAATGCGCCGAGGCCTTGCGCGCCCTGAAGTCCCTGGCGGCGGTGATGGGCAACCACGACGCGGCGCTGGTGGGGAAGATGACGATGAAGTGGTTTAACGCCAACGCCACCTGGGCGCTGGAATTCGCCAGGACCCGGCTGACCGGCCAGGCCCTGGACTTCCTGGCCCGCCTGCCCGAGAGGGTGGAAAAGGCGGATTTTACCCTGGTGCACGGCTCGCCGCGCAAACCGCTCACCGAGTACCTGCTCAGCGAGTCCCAGTTCGCCGACAACGCCGCCGTCTTTTCGGCGTCCCCCTGTTTTGTGGGCCACAGCCACATGCCGCTTTATTTCAGGGAGGGGGACAAAGGCGTCCCCAGGGCGGATTTTCTCAGGCCGGTGACAAAGGTGTCCCTGCCGGCCGGGCCGGTTCTCATCAATCCCGGCTCCGTGGGACAGCCGCGCGACGGCGACCCCAGGGCGGCCTGCGGGATATACGATCCGGAGAAGAGGCAGTTCGAGCTGTACAGGGTCTTTTATGACGTGGGGGCGACACAGAGGCTGATGGCGGGCCTGAAGATGCCGTCCATGCTGGCGGACAGGCTGAGTTTTGGATTCTAATTATGGCAATGAACATTCTGATAGTTGACGACGACAAGAACTTTATAGACACGCTGGAGGACGGCCTGAAGCTGAAGAACGTGGACGCCGGCATAACCGTGGCCAAATCCGCGCGCGAGGCGCTGGACGCGCTGGCGGCCGCCGTTCCCTCGCTGATAGTGCTGGATATCCAGCTGCCGGACATGCACGGGGTGGAATTCCTGCGGGTGATAAGGGAGTCCGCGCGGCTAAAGAAGGTCCCGGTGGTCTTCATCTCCGCTAAGTACACGGAACCCGCCGACCGCTCCGAGGCCATGCTGGCCGGGGCGGGGGCCTTCTTCTCCAAACCCATAGACATAGACGAGCTCTGGAAGGAGATACAATATCTTCTTGCCAGGGCGGAAGGGAATAAATTGTAGCCTTGGCCGCCTGAAGCGCATAGCGCTTTTGCGGCACCCGCCACAGGCTTGACAATAAAAAGCAAGTCTTATACCATTAACAGTAGAGGGACAGGATTTAACAAACGAACCGATAAGCGAGGCCTAAATATGTCAAACGAAATGCAGGTTACCGACGCTAATTTCGAAGCGGAAGTGATAAAGAGCAATATCCCCGTGCTGGTGGATTTCTGGGCCCCCTGGTGCGGCCCCTGCCGCATGATAGGCCCCGTCATAGAAGAGCTGGCCAAAGAATACGCCGGCAAGATCAAGGTGTGCAAGCTTAACACCGACGAGAACCAGGAGACCGCCTCCAATTACCGCATCTCGGCGATACCCACCATACTGCTGTTCAAGGGCGGCAAGATGGCCCATGAACTGGTAGGCCTGCAGCCCAAGGAAGAACTGAAGAAACATTTAGACGAAATGCTGGCCTGAAAAAGCCTCAAAGTCCGCCGCGGACCGCGCGGCGGACTGTTTTCTCCCCTTTAAACCCCAAAAAATGAATCCCCGCGTTTTCATCATAGACGCTCACGCTTTCCTTCACAGGAGCTACCATGCCCTGCCCAAGTTCTCCACCTCCAAAGGGGAGGAGGTGGGCGCGCTTTACGGCTTTACGCGCATACTCCTTAAGATATTGCGCGAGCGCAGGCCGGACTACGTGGCCGTCTGTTTCGACTCTAAAGGCGGCACTTTCCGCGACGACCTGTACCCGGAGTACAAGGCCAACCGCTCCGCCACCGAGCCCGGTCTTTTAGGCCAGCTTAACACCGCGCGCGGCCTGGTTCAGGCGCTGGGGCTGAAAGGGGTTTACGTTAAAGGTTTCGAGGCGGACGATATAATAGCCACCCTGGCCCGCCGCGCCGAAAGAGCCGGCCTGGAAGCCGTCATAGTTTCCGGCGACAAGGACGCGGCCCAGCTGGCCGGCGAGCATATAAAGCTCTGGGACGGCTCCTCCCCGGAATTCTCCGGCCCCGGGGACGTCCTTAAAAAGTACGGCCTGCCGCCCGGCCTGCTGCCCGATTATTTCGCACTTACCGGGGATTCCTCGGACAACGTGCCCGGCGTGGCCGGCGTGGGGCCCAAGAGCGCGGCCAAGCTGGTGCAGACCTACGGCCCGCTGGAGAAGATACTGGCGGCCGCCATGGACCCCGCCCTTGTGGCCGGGGACAAGGCCCTGGCTAAAGTGGCCAAAGATATGGAGAACGCGCGCCTTTCCCGGCGCCTGGTAACGCTGGAGGCCGACGCACCGGTGGAAGAGGGGATGGAGATATTCAAACCGCTGCCGCCCGGCGGCCCTGAACTGGAAGAAATGGCCCGCCGCCTGGAATTCAAGGAATTGCTGGCCCTGGCCGGGGCCGCTTTGCCGGAGCAGAAACCCGCGGAGGTTCCCCCGGTTAAAAAGCCGGAGGAAATTCTGCCGGGCTTAAAAGAAACGGCCTGTTTCGCGGCTTTTGCGGACGGATTGGCCATTGGTTCTAAAGAAGGGGTCTGCATACTGCGCCCCGGTTTTTTTGACCCCGGCGCGGCGCGGGCCGCAGCGGACATATTGTTCAGCCAAAAGATCCACAAGGCCGTCTTTGGTATTAAATCCGTGATGCGCCTGCTGGGCCTGCCGGCCGGCGCCGAGCCCGTAAATTTCTTCGACGCCGAAGCGGCCGCCGCGCTGATCTCCGCCGGCGCCCGCCGCGTGGAACTGCCGCAGATGTGCTTTGAGCGCCTGGGCCTGCCCCTGCAGCCGCCCGGTTCAGACGAGGAAATGGCGCAGGCCTGCGGGGCGCTGCCTGGCCTTTGCGGCCAGCTGGCCGCCGAACTTGAGAAAACCGGCATGGCCGGGGTTTATAACGAACTGGAGCTGCCGCTGCTGCCGGCGGTATACGCCATGGAGATCCACGGCACCGCCGCCGACACGGCCCTGCTGGGCGAGCTTTCCTCCAGGTTCGAAAAAAAACTTCTGGAGCTGCAGGCGGAATCCGAAAGGCTTACCGGCGCGCAGGTGAACCTTAATTCCCCCAAGCAGGTGGCGTTTCTGTTGTTCGAGAAGCTCAACCTGGGGCTGGGCGAGGCGCAGAAAAAACAATTCAAGAAGAAAGATGGTTATTCCACCGGCGAAGAGGTGCTGCAGTATTTAAAGGCCGCCCACCCCGTGGTGCCGCTGCTGCTGGAATACCGCGAGATCTCCAAGCTTAAATCGTCTTTTGTGGACAGCCTGCTGGCCGCGGCCGGTCCCGACGGCCGGCTGCATACCACTTTCGACCAGCTCGGCACGGCCACCGGCAGGTTCTCCAGCGCCAGGCCAAATTTGCAGAATATCCCGGCCCGTTCCGAGGCCGGCCTGCTGGTGCGCAAATGCTTTGTGGCGCGCGAGGGGTTCACCCTGCTGAGCGCCGACTATTCCCAGATAGACCTGCGCGTGCTGGCCCACCTGTCCGGCGACGGGAATCTCACCGCGGCCTTCAGGAACGGCGAGGATATCCACCTGCGCACCGCTTCGGAGGTCTTTAACTGCGCGCCCCAGCTGGTGACCCCGGAGATGCGCAGGGCGGCCAAGGCCATTAATTTCGGCATCGTCTACGGCCAGACCCCGCAGGGCCTCTCGCGCGAACTGGGCATAAGCCGCGCCGAGGCGGCCAGATACATAGAGCATTACTTCCGGGCCTGCCCGGGGGTTAAGGCCTGGAGCGAGCGGACCACGGAGGAAGCCAAACGGACCGGCATGGTGGCCACCTTTACCGGCCGCCGCCGGCTGCTGCCGGAGCTGACCGCCTCCAACCCGCATTTAAGAAGCTTCGCCGAGCGCGCCGCGGTCAACACGCCCGTGCAGGGCGGCTCGGCCGACATAATCAAGAAGGCCATGGTCACGCTTTTTGCGGCTCTTAAGGGTTCGGAAGATATTTTTATGCTGCTGCAGGTGCACGACGAACTGGTGTTCGAGGTGAAGCATGGCAAGCTGCCCGAGGCCGCCCGGCTCATAAAAAAAGAGATGGAAAACGCTTACCGGCTGTCCGTACCGTTAAAGGTGGATCTGGAAACCGGGCCCAACTGGCGCGATATGGAAAAATATGAGGCTTAACCCCGCGCCCATGGGCGAACTGCCGCCGGCGACCAAATGGCTGGCCGGGCTGTTCTTTGCCGGTTGGCTGGCGGAGCTGGCGCTGGGCTTCAAGCTTAACTTTTACCTGGGCCTGGTGCCTTTCAATCTTGTCAGACAGCTTTGGCTGTGGCAGGCCTTCACCTATATCCTTATACACGCCGATTTCTGGCATTTCCTTTTCAACGCTTTCATGCTCTGGATGCTGGGCCGGGTGCTGGAGCCGGAAATGGGCCCGCGCAAGTTCCTGCTGTATTTTTTCGGCTGCGGCGCGGCCGCGGCCGTCCTCACCGCGGCCTGGACGCCGGGTTCCATGAGGCCGGTGATAGGTGCCTCGGGGGCGGTTTACGGCCTGCTGGGGGCTTTCGCTTTCCTGTACCCGCAGGCCCAGGTGAATTTTTATTTCATTTTCCCCATGAGCGCCCGCATGATGGCTTTCCTGCTGGGCGCTCTGGAGTTCGTGATGACGGTCTCAAGGCCGGGTTCCGGTATCTCCAGCGTCACCCATCTTGGCGGTTTGGCCGCCGGCCTGCTGTGGCTTTGGGGGGAGCGCCGCTGGCGGCAGCGGCCGGTACGGACGGCCCCGGACCCCGCCATGCTGGAACAGGCCGAAATAGACCGCCTGCTGGAGAAGATCTCCAGCAAAGGGCAGGCCGCGTTAAGCCGCTCCGAGCTGGCTAAGCTTGACGCCTACGCCAGGAAGAACGGGGGGCGCGCTTGACCGCCGCGGCCTGGAAAAAGCGCCTGGCCTCTATAAAAGGAAAGGCCGTAATAGGCCTGACCGGGCCGATAGCCTCCGGCAAAAGCCTGGCGCTGGACTATTTCAGGAAAGAGGGGGCTTTCTGCGTTTCGGCCGACGCCGTGTCGGCGCAAGTATTGACATCTCCCGCTTGTTATAATAGAATTCTTAGGAAGTTTGGTTCCGATAAAATCCTTACAAACGGTTTACTGGACAAAAAAAGGCTTGCCGCCGAGGTCTTCAGCTCGCCGGCAAAGCGCAAATGGCTTGAAGCTCTCCTCCACCCGGAAATACTGAGACTAACTTACTCTTTAATAACTAAATCCCGTAAAAAAATAGTCGTAGTGGAAGCGCCCCTGCTCTTTGAAGCCGGGCTTGAAAGTTGTTTCATGCTTACGGTCTGCCTGACGGCCCCCGGGAAAACGCTGGAGGCGCGGGCGCTTAAGCGGGGTTGGACCAGGCGGGAATACCGCGCCAGGGCCGGGGCGCAGTTCACGCCGGCCAGGAAATGCGCCGCGGCCGACCTGGCGCTGGATAATTCGGGCAAGCCGGCGGAACTTGGCGCGAGGGTAAGATCTATCTGCGGTTTTATTAAACAAATAGCGAGGGAACATGAACGATCAACAGCAGGACGAAAAAAACTTTAGGCCGGCCGCGCAGGAAAACCAGGGCGGCAGGCGCGACGACCACCGGAACCACAATAATATGAGGGGCGGGCCCAGAGGCAATAACGGCGCGCCGCATGATACAAGGGGAAATTCTAAAATGGACAATAACAGGACGCCTAACCAGGGCCAGAACCAGGGCCAGGGGCAGGGCCAGAGCCAGGGGCAGAACCCGAACCCTAACCCCAACCTTCCCAAAATGGACGTTACGGTGATGACCAAGATGACCGTGGCAGAACTGGTAAAAATAGCCGAGCAGCATAACCTGGAGGGCGTGGCCAGCCTGCGCAAACAGGAACTCATCGGCAAGATAATGGAAGCCCAGGCCAAACAGAACGGAATAGTGCAGGGCGTAGGCGTGCTGGAAATACTCCCCGACGGCTTCGGTTTCCTCCGCTCCCAGGAATACAATTATCTCTCCAGCCACGAAGATATTTACGTCTCCCCGTCCCAGATAAAAAAACTGGGACTGCGCAAAGGCGACGCCGTCAACGGCCTGATCCGCCCGCCCAAGGACGGCGAGCGCTTCTTCGCCCTGCTGCAGGTTAAGACCGTCAACGGCGTGGAAATAGAGAAGATAGCCCACCGCCCGCTGTTCGACAACCTTACCCCGCTCTATCCCCATTCCCGCTTTACGCTGGAAACCGCCAAGACCGAGATGACCGGCCGCGTGATAGACCTGATAGTGCCCGTCGGCAAGGGCCAGCGCCAGCTCATTGTGGCCGCGCCCAAGACCGGCAAGACCATGATATTGCACCGCATCGCCAATTCCCTGGCCACCAACCACCCCGACATAGAGCTGATAGTGCTGCTTATCGACGAGCGGCCCGAAGAGGTCACCGACATGCAGCGCTCCGTGAAAGGCGAAGTGCTGGCTTCCACCTTTGACGAGCCGGCCGACCGCCACGTGCAGGTGGCCGAAATAGTGCTGGAGAAAGCCAAGCGCCTGACCGAAATGGGCAAGGACGTGGTGATTCTGCTTGACTCCATTACCCGCCTGGCCCGCGCCTATAACACGGTGTCACCGTCGTCGGGCCGCGTGCTTTCCGGCGGTCTGGAGTCCACCTCCCTGCAGCGGCCCAAGCGCTTTTTCGGCGCGGCCCGCAACATAGAGGAAGGCGGCTCCCTGACCATTATAGCCACGGCCCTGGTGGAAACCGGCAGCCGCATGGACGACGTTATCTTCGAAGAATTCAAAGGCACCGGCAACTCCGAGATCTACCTGGAGCGCAAGCTGGCCGACCGGCGCGTTTTCCCGGCCATAGACATAAACCGCACCTCCACTCGCAAGGAAGAGCTGCTTATGACCGAGGACGAGCTGAACAAGGTCTGGATACTGCGCAAAGTGCTGGCGCCCCTGTCCCCGATCGACTCCCTGGAACTGCTGGTGTCCAAGCTGGCCGCCACCAAGTCCAACAAGGACTTCCTCAAGTCCATGGAAATGGGGCACGACAGGTAAGGCTATTGTGACCGCACGCGGGAACCTGGTTCTGTGGGGCGGGCTGCTCTTGGGGCTGGCGGCGCTTTCGGGCGCCGCGGTCCCGGGCATCTCCCCGCTCTACTACGCAAGGTTCTCCGTTATGGTGCCGCCCGGCCCGCCCGAGCCCCTGGCCGAGGCTTTCCGCCTGATACCCCGCCTGATCCATGCCCGCCATAAAGTGACAAAGGGCGAGGACATCCGCTCCATCGCCACGGCTTACGGCACGGATATCCGCTCCCTGCAGAGCACCAACTCCAACGAATTCATATTCATATCGCGCGGCGGCTATATACGCGTTCACAACGGCCGCGGCCTGCTTTACGAGGTAAGCGTGGACGGCGAGACCCTCAACGGTATAGCCGCCAGGTACCTGCGCGGCGGCCGGGACCTCAAGTCCTTCAAGGCGGAGATAGTGGAGGATAACGCCCTGCCTCCGTCGGCCCTGCTGGTCAACTACAAGTTCCGCAAAGGCGACAGGGTTTACCTGCCGGCGGTCTACATAGACCTGGACACCTACCGCATGCCGCTGCGGAATTTCGGCCGCATCAGTTCCAGCTTCGGCATGCGCTACCACCCGGTCCTTAAAAGAAGGATCTTCCATAACGGCTGCGACATCCCCATGCCCCTGGGCACGCCGGTCTACCCGTCGCGCTCCGGTGCCGTGACCTTCTCCGGCTGGAAGGGCGGCTACGGCAATACCGTGGAGGTGCGCCACAAGGACGGCTCCCTGTGCCGCTACGGCCACCTTTCCGAACTTGAAGTGAAAGCTGGCGATACCGTGCAGAAGTCCAAGACCCTCCTGGGCAAGGTCGGCTCCACCGGCCAGTCCACCGGCCCGCACCTCCATTTCGAGATCATCACCCCCTCCGGCAAATCCGTCAACCCCCTGGCCAAGATAGGGAAGAAATAGAGCTTGAGTATTTTAATATGGGCAACACGATTTTGATCGCCGAGGACGACAAGCTGGCACGCAAGACCCTGACACAATATTTTGAAGCGGCCGGTTTTAAGGTGTATTCCGCCGACACCTGTAAAGACACGGTAAGATTAGCCTGCCTGCATCTCCCGGATTGTTTCCTATTCGACTACCATCTTGCCGACGACACCATTGTGCCCGCCTGTCTGTTTATCCGCAGCCACGACCAGCTGAGAAACGCGCCGATAGTGATATTGAGCGGAGATCCGAAGCAGGCCGCCCACAGCTATAATGCCTGCCAGGCGGATGTCTTTTTGGAAAAAGGCGGATATTATCCCGAAATATTAGCAGCGGTAAAACGCCAGTTGCGCCGTGTGGAACAGCAAAATGGCAACGTGAAACCTTCTGATATAACCCTTGACGGTCGGACCATGCGGATACTAAAAAACGGCCTGCCTATGGTCTGCCTTTCGCCGGAACAGTTCAGGCTTTTTTCCGTTCTCTTTGAGAGAAAACCGGATTTTGTTACCGAGGATGAGATCGGCGCTTATGTGTTCCAAGATTTACCGCGTGAAAAACGGGAAGCAATAGCTTCCCTGATTTACCGTCTCCGTCAAAATTTAGGTCCACAGCATGCCCGCCGCATAAAGTGTAAAAAAGGGCTTGGCTGGGTATATGTGCAGCCGCGCTTGCGTGCCAAAGATCGGGCAGTATAGTTTCTGTGCCGTAAAAACAAATCCGCCAGCTTCCAGCCCGACGTAAATGCCCCGCCAAAATGACGGGAGCGACCTTGACAGGCGGCCAATGGCCTCTTATAGTACCTTCAGGAAGCGCCAATTTTGATTTTGTTTCGCCGGGTTTGGGGAATATGAATCTATTTGTCAGACAGCGTCTTAAATTATTTTCATTCACCCTGCTTTGCTGTTTGATTTCAAAGGCTGAGGCGCAGGTGCCGGCCCCCCTGATAACCTTTGATAAGTCTTACACGTCCGATTCCGTAAATTATATCCCCGGCGGTTCGCCGGTGACCATAGCCGTGCCCGGAGGCGGGCCGGGGACCACGGTGTACTATGTTTTAGACCTGGAGCCACTGCCCGAAAATGCCAGCGTCTACACCGAGCCCTTAACTCTGTCGGAAGGGCCTCACGCGCTTTATGCCCGCGCCGTGCAAGGTGAATTCTTTTCCGAGAGTTCCGCCGCCATCCATGTGGACGCCGCAGCGCCGCAGACCACATTTCAGATAAACGGTATAGCCGCGGCGGCGCCGGAGGCAGACGGCTTCATCCATACTGGCCTGTATTCAACCATGGCGCTTTTGCCTTCCGACCCGGCCTCCGGAGTTGATTTCACGGGTTTCCTTATAGACATAGCCCCGGAATCCTGCGGCGATATGGGCCCGGCAATTTCAACCATGCCGGCCGGCACCTGCCAGAACTACGTTTATTCCGGGCCTTTCAGCCTGCCATTGGGCACTCACACCGTTTACTATATGTCGCTAGACAATGTCGGCAATGAAGAGGCGTTGAATGAAACACGTCTGCTTATCGGGGGGGAAGGCGTGTTAAGTGGTACCATATCCACCCCGGATTTGCCTGCTGGCTCTACCGTAACCATTGCGGTTTCCACGGACTATTTCCGCAATGATGCGGTCTCAGTATTCACCTTTGGGGCCGAAGGGACCGGTTTTAATTATAATCTCACCCTGCCGGCCTACGCCACATATTATATAGCCGCCTTTGCCGGCGTTTTGCAGGATGGGCCTCCCCCGGGGGCGCCTATCGGTACTTACGATAATTTCGCCCCGTTATACATAGCCCCCGGCTCGAACCTTATGGGAATAAATTTCCCAATAGCGGTAGACACACTGCCGCCTTCAGCGGCAATAAATTCAATTGCCGATAACGAAGAAATAGCCGATTTGCACGCCATATCCGGCACCGCTTCCGACAATATGGGGGTCGATTCATTGGAGGCGGCGGCGCAGGATCTTACCACCGGCCTCTGGTGGAGCGGTCATGGCGGGCAGATCTGGGTGTCTACTAATGTTGTTCCGCCCTTTGAATATCTGGACGAAAACTTCCAAGGGTCCCCCAGTGCTCCGGCCTGGACTGTCATCACCGATACCAGCGCATATGGGGTATTTGGCTGGCTTTCTTCGCATTTGGCCACCGGGCACCAATATAAAATATATCTGCGCGCCGTGGATCTTACCGGCAATATCCAGCAGCCCCCCGCCACTGTTAATTTCACCTGGACCGGCCCGCAGGGGTATGTTGCCCCTAATTATGTGCCTGACCTTACAGGTTTCGCGCTGGGTACTTCCTCAGTAGCCTGGGCCTGGCAGGCCGTTCCCGGCGCAATTGGCTATGCCGTTACTTCCAATGACGGCATGTTCCTGTCTTCAGTCACGGCGCTTACGTATGTTAGCACCGAACCGGGCCCTAATTCCCCAGGCTATATCTGCGCAGCGGCCTACAATATTTACGGCACCGGCCAGCGCAACTGCCCGCCTGTTCCCGTAAACACGTTGGCGGCAACCCCTGGCGCCCCTGTGTTCGTTTCGGTCTCGTCGTACAGTTTTACCATGAAATGGAGTTCCGCAGGCAACCCGCCTGGCACCATGTACGAACTGAGCGGCTCCATGGATAATTTTCAAAGCGGGGCGTCCACTTCCATCGTTGTATACTCTGGTATGGGAGATGTCTATGTTACCGTGTCCGGCCTCGCGCCTCAAACCGCATATTATGTGCGTGTGCGCGCGATAAATGGCGACTATATCCCTACCCAATTTTCCTCTACGCTATCCTTCACAACCCTTGCCGCGGCTCCGGAGACGCCGATAAATATCACGGCGTCGTATGATCCGGCCTCAAAAAAAGTTTCGGTTTTCTGGTCGCCGGCGGTCCTGGGAGAACCGGCCGCCTCATTTAATGTGTACAGGGCCGCGGAGCCGCTACCTGATAGTTTCTCGCTGCGTGGTTCTACAACGAACCCTTATTTTGAGGACGCCGATATATATTCAACTACGTTCTACTACAGCATTACCGCTCTTAACCAGGACGGGGTCGAAAGCGCGCGTTCCGGGCCGTACCGGCTGGAAATAGATATTGACCCTCCCGGCTGGATCGACGAACTAAAGGTTTCTTCTTACTCGTCCGCAGATAATTCCGCTGTTCTGGTATGGACCGTGCCTTACGATAACGCGGCGCTGGGGTATTATCTTGTTAAGGGCGCTGATTTCCCCATTGTCGATAGCAACTGGGACAGCGCCGTTGTGGCGGGAACTGCGGCGGCAACCTCCCCCATTGGTGCCGTACAGTATTATGGCGTTACGGCGTATTCCACTGAAACCCTTAAGTTCTTTGCGGTAAAAACTTTTGACGCCGCTGGCAACTCTTCCCTTGTTTCAATTTCCGCTGTTCTGGACCTTTTACCTCCCTCTCTGTCAGTGACCTCCCCGCTTCAGCCGGACGCCCCGGTAATGCGGCCCTTTGCTATGCATGTGGAGGCGTCCGATAACCATAATATCGCCAAAGTGGATTTCCTGGTTGATAATGCTTTGGCCAAATCCGTGCTGGTGCAGGCTCAGAATTACAGCTTTAATTATAATTGGAGCATAGGCGATTACTCCGACGGCAACCATGTGCTGTCCGTAAAGGCTTACGACCAATACGGCAACGCGGATGTAAAAGATTTCCCCGTTCTGATCAGCTACGTCCCGCCCGCCGCGCCCGTTATAAGCCAGCCCGTAAACAACTTCGCCGTGGCGGAGCCGCTTGTGGCAGTTTCCGGTTCAGCGGAGCCGGGCACTTATGTTTCTATCTTTGTGAACGACGCTTTTGTGACCTCCGCCGAGGCAGACATGTTTGGATATTTCTACGCCGCGGCCGTTCCCCTTGGCGGCGACGGCGCGGTTTCCGTGGCGGCGCAGGCCGTAGACACGCGCGGGGCCGGCCCCCGCTCGGCCGGGGTGCCCGGCGTAGTGGACTCCGGCCCTCCCGGCGCGCCGGTTTCTCTTGCAGCCCAGCCGGGCGCTTACGGCAAGGTTGCTCTTACCTGGTCTGTGCCGGCCGGGGAGATCCCCGCCGCTTACAATGTATACCGCTCCTCTTCCGAGGCCGCACTGGTAGAAGGCGCGGCAGCCTCCCAGGCCCTGCTGGCGGCCGGCGGGATCAAGGCGCTTGAATTTAACGATATTCCCTCCCCGGACGGTGTTTATTATTACGCCGCGGCTTCCGTGGACGCGGCTGTTAATATCAGTACCTTGTCCAACGTGGTGTCGGCACTTTCGGATTCGCAGCCGCCTACAGCGGCCATATCACTGCCCGGTAGAACGCCTCCGCTGGGCGCAGGCAGTTACCGGCTTGAAGTCGCGGTTTCAGAGGTCCTTTCCGGGGCGCCATATCTGCTCTTTACCGCCATTGGCGGGTATCCGGTGCAGATAACGCTTGAGCCTTCCTCTCCTTATATCTGGACAGGCACGCTTACCGTTACCCAGGCTATGGCCTCCGGTGCCGGCAGTTTCACTTTTCAGGGTGTGGATCTTACAGGCAATTCCGGAAACATGATAACTGCCGGAGCGGCGATTCAACTTCAGACCGAAGGCCCGGTTGCCTCCGTGTCTTTTGAGCCGCAGGCTGGTCCGGCTCTTAAAGCCGGTTCCTACGGATTGCGCCTGGTTCTAAGCCACGCCGCGGTTGCCGCGCCTGAATTGTCTTTCTCCGTGAATTCCGGCAGCCGCACGGTCGCCCTTTCTTCCACAACGGACGCTTCTTACTGGAGCGGAGTTCTTGCGGTGGACGGAGCCACCGGCGAGGGGCCCCATAATTTCAGTTATAGCGCGCAGGACAGCCTTGGCAATACCGGCCTGCTCCTTAACGGCGCCACATATTTTATCGCCGATACCGCGGCCACGGACGCGCCTGCGTCTCTGCATTGGGCCAACGGGGCCGCAGGCATTATAAATCTTACATGGTCTTCACCGCTGGGCGAAAAGCCGGGCCATTACTGTGTTTACAGGGATAATTCCCTGGTTACCTGTTCCGTAACCCCTAAGCCCGACTTCAGCGGCGCGTTCTCTGAAACTCCTTCAGGCACGACGCTCGAATATAAGATCACCGCTTTAGATGCCGCGGGCAATGAAAGCGCGGCTTCCAATACTGTTTTGGCTACGCCCGACAATACGCCTCCAGCGGCGCCGCAGGGGCTTTCCGCTGTTGCGGATGGTTCGGCCATAAATATTGCCTGGTCGGCCGGCGACAGCGAAACCCCCGTTACATTCAGGCTTTACCGGACCACCTATACCATAAATTCAACAGCCGGCCTGGCTTACAGAAATCTGGTGGGGGCGACGGCGGCGGATTCTCCGGCAAGGGACGGCGTTTACCATTATAGGATTGCCGCGCTGGACCAGCCCGGCAACGCTAGCGCTCTCTCAAATGAGGCGACGGTCAGTTATGACGCCGCCGCGCCTGAAATAAATATTTCCGGGGTCGCGGACGGCGGGTATTATAACGGCGCGGTGAATCCCGCTTTTGAAACGGTTGACCTTAATCTTGCCGCTTCTTCCGCCCTGCTCAATAATTCGTCTTTTGTTTCAGGTTCCGCCGTGTCAGCGCCCGGCAGTTACACATTGGTTGTCAACGCTTCGGACGCGCTAAGCCATGCGGCCTCAAAAACCGTCAACTTTGTAATAGACAAAACCAGCCCCGCAATAACCCTGGGCGGTGTTTCCGCTGGCGGCGTATATACCGCCGCCGTAACGCCAGCAATATCCGCCTCCGACGCGTATTTATCCACCATAACCGCGGTGTTTAACGGCAGCCCGTACGTTATTGGCACGGCCATAACCGGCAGCGGCAGTTATGTCCTTGAAATAACTGCCATGGACCTGGCCGGGAACAGTTCCATATATTCAGCCGCTTTCACAATGGACCTGCCTCCGCAAAAGTTAACGGCACTGACCGCCGTTATAGAGGATGGTTCCGCGCTTGCCTTGTCTTGGGCCGCGTATCCTGGCGAGGTTTCCGTATATAAAGTATTCAAGGACGGCGTGTATGCCGGGCCTGTAAACATAGGCCAGACTTCTTTCCGCGATACCGCTTATTCGCCGGCTGCGGCGCATGTTTACGAAGTGGCGGTGGTGGACTTTAAGGGCCGGGAAGGCGCCCGCGCCAGGGCAGAAATACCGGCTGTGTCATTCGACCTTGCCGGCTATGGCAATTATTCCGGTACAGCGCAGGCCCTGAATAAGGGTTTCTTTGACACCGTGCGGTTCAGCGTCGCCAATAACGGCGCGCAGGCGTTAACAGCTGGCCCGGTAAGCCTTACGGTGGGTTTGGAAGCGCCGGTTTCGGCGCCGGCGCTTACCGTGCAGGCGGGCTCTTCAGCCGAAATGGCGCCGGTGGTTTATACCAGCACCTCTTGTGCCGCTTCAGTTTCAGCGCGCGCTACTATCACCCTGCCGCGTGGCGGGGACGCCGACATCAGCGCCGTAAAGAACTTTACCATGGCGGTAAGGGCGCCCGTTGAACCGATAGTTGAAATATATCCGGAAGCCCTTGTGCGCGGGGCCTACGCCAAGGTAAAAGTAAAATTCAACAACCGCGGCTCGGCCCCGGCGGATATAGTGACCGCGATACTGGCAAACAATAAAACGGCGTCCAGCCCGGCGGTGGCCGTTTCCCTTAAAACCCAGGCCGGCCTTGTGCTTTCCAGCGGGGAAGTGCTGCAAAGCACGCATGATGTTTCAGCAGCTTATTTGAACGGGGTTCAATCATATTTTGCCAGGGTGGAGCCCGGCTCGTCTTATGTTTTTGACGCCATAGACCTTGCCGTGCCGTCTTCTGCCGGTGTGGATCTGGTAATAACCGGCGGCGTCTACGCCATGGCTTACTCCCTGGCATATAAATCACTTCAGGCTTCGCCAGCGTTCCAAACTTCTATGGCGCAGTCCGCCGTGGCCGTTATTCCCTATACCGCCGTTGTCGCCCCGTTAAAGCAGGTTTACGACAAGGGTGAACAGGTGGTTCTTACAGGTTCCGTGCGAGATTCTGTTTCCGGACTATTGCTGGGCAATAAAGCTGTGCGCATCATTGTTTCAAACAAGGGTTTTGAGCGTTATATAAGTACGGTTACCGCCTCGGATGGCGCGTTTAGGGCGGTATTTAATCCGGCCGCCGGCGAATCCGGCATATATTATTTGTCAGCCTCATATCCCTATGCCGTAAGCCGGCTCGCCCAGTCCTCTTTTAGTATTGTGGGTTTTGAGTTGGGCTATGCGGACTACAAAACCACACTGGCGCAGAACTCCAGCTTTACTTTTGATGTACCGTTGATAAATTCCGGAGAGACCACGCTTAACGGCCTCGGCGTTTCTTTTGAGGAAATGTCCAGCGGTGGGGTGACAATAGCCGCGGGAAATATCCCGGCGGACATCCCGGCGGGCACAAGAAATAACCTTTCCGTAATTATTACAGCCGCTTCAAATGCTTCCTCTTCGGCTAATTTCACACTTCAGCTGCGCGAGTCCAACGGGTTTAAAAGAACAATGCCTGTGGATATTTCCGTTGTTCCAGCCCAGGTTATCCCCAAGATCACGCCGCAGGCCTTTGAAATGGGAATGCTGGCCGGTGAAACCCGTACCCAGAGCGTAACTGTAGAGAATATAGGATTTTCCACCTGGACATCTGTAACTATTACAACGCCCACGCTAAGCTGGGTTAAGGTGCAGGGGCCGCAGGAGCTGGGGGATATCGCTCCGGGAGCCAATGTTACGTTAGCGCTGCTAGTGCAGCCGCCCGCCGGGCTTTCCAACGGCTCCTATGCGCAGACCCCGTTGGCCGTTTTTAAGAGCCAGAACTACGCCGACGTGCCTGTTAGCGCCGGGCTTGTGGTAACCTCGGTAAAACATGGCAATGCGGCCTTTACCGTAATGAATGCCGATAAGTACCCGGCCGACCCCTCGCGGTGGATAGGGGGGGCGGACGTCACACTTTCCAGCCTGGATATTATTGGTATGAGCCTTAAGGTGAAGTCCGACGCCAACGGCCTGGCCCGTTTCGAGAATGTGCCGTCCGGGAAATATGCGTACAGAGCCGAGGCTGCCGGCTTTCAGACGGCTTCCGGTATGATATCCATAGAGCCGGGCCTGAGCAGGGATATCAATGTGTTCATGCCTACTTCCATGGTTACATATAAATGGTCGGTTACCCCGACCACCATACAGGACAAATATGACATCACGCTGGATATGACCTATAGGACGGATGTTCCGGCGCCGGCCCTTGTGGCGAATCCCCAGGTAATTCCGCTGCAAATGGAGGGAGGGCAGACGGTTTACACCCAATATACGATAACGAACAAAGGTCTCGTTTCCGCTTTCGACCTGAAAATAACAAATTTTGGGGATTCGGCCATGACTATTGAATCCGCTATAAGCAGTATATCCGAATTGAAGCCGGGTCAGACTGCCGTGGTTCCTCTTAAAGTGACGCTCGCGCATGCGTCTCAACATCCAGGCGGGTCGAATGCGGACGGTTATTACCGTGCGCTCTGCGGTAATATGCCGGCAAGCGCAGCCGTAAAGGTTTTGGCCGGCGATGTCCCCTTGGGCGGGGGGGGGCAATCCGTTAACGACAGGGCATACGGCCCTGGAGGCTGGAGAGTAAGCGATATTGTGCCATATGTTGCCGCGAAGGTTACGCCTGCCGCTAAAAAGATCTGCCAGATCAGCGGGCTGCCGCGCGATCCCGACTATAAACACAAGCCTAACCTTCCGCCCGGTTTATGCCCGGAGCCCGTGGCTGGCATGGCCCACGGCCAACAGTCATTAGGCGCAGACTGGCGGCTCTACTACGACTCTCTGCTTAAAGGCTTCTATGAAACCACCGGCTGGACGATAGAGGATCAGCCCGATGGCAGCATTATCCTTACCGACGACGAGGGGAATGAAATACAGTTCGTTCCTAAAGGCTTGTTTGACCAGGAACTGATAGGGGCCTGTGGGCAGTATGACGACATTCCCGGTTATGGTGTTGAGATCGTGTACGCCGGCGGGAATTATTCTGTAGCCCAGAAGAGCGGCAACAGCATAAACTTCAGCAGGCATGGCGATAAATATAAGCCGGACGTGATCCGGGACACCAACAACACCACCTTAACCTACGCCTACGACGCCGCCGGGCGTGCAACGACCATAACCGACATCCACGGCCGCACGATGAGCTTTGTTTATGACGCCCAGGGCCGTAAGACCGAAGTGTCGGACTTCGCAGGCAGGCACATCTATTTAACGTATGACGGCGAGGGCCGCCTGAGCGCCGTCACCGATATAGACGGCGGCGTGGAGTCCTACGCCTACGGCGCCGACGGCAGGATAGCAACTGTAACCCACGCCTCTGGCGCGCATGAATACACGGTATACGACTCCACTGGGAGGATAGTGCTTTACAACGAGGACGGGGATAATAACAAGAAGACCTACGTTTACAACGATATAAGCTCCACCACGTTGATGACGGACGCTTTAGGCCGGCAGACCCTGTATGAATATTGGGGTTATGCCGGGCGCAGCGAGATAGCTAAAATAACCAGCCCCGACGGTTCCACGGTTTCCTACGATTACGACGGCAACTTCAATAAGACAAAAGTAAAAGACGCCTTAAATCGTGAAACCGGCATGACTTACAGCCGTTACAGCAACCTTTTATCTGTGACGGACCCGGCTGGCAATAACACCACCATGCGCTACGGTCTGGGCAGCGCCGCCAATAATATAGCCGCGGCGACGTCCAACCGTTACGCGGCCAGCAAAGGCGAAGCGGAGGCGGCGGGGTGCTCCTCGGGTGGCGCGGAGGGGGGGGGAATGGTGATGTTGGCCATTGAGGAGAATCCCTACGCCCCGGAGAAAGACGGACCGTACTTAACCAGCGTAACTGACCCCAAGGGCAACCTGACCCAGATGGACTACGACTTGAACGGCAACCTGATAGAAGTAAAAGACGCCCAGGGCAACGTATCTAACATGTCTTACGACCAGCAGGGCCACGTTACCGGCACCAGGGACCCGCTGGGGCATGTCTCCCTGTTCGAATACGATCACCTGGGCGCGCTGGCAAAAATAACGGACCCGTTGGGCAGGATAACGCAGCTAACGCGCGACGACCTAAGCCGCGTGACCCGTACCGTAGACCCCGCGAACAAGCTGACCCTGTTCGATTACGACGTTAAAGGCAACCTGACCAAAGTAACGGACGCCATAGGCGGTATAACAGAATACGGCTACACCGGCGGCGGGTGCACAAGTTGTGGCGGCGCGGGGGAGCTGCTCGGTTCTGTTAAGGACGCAAAGAACCAGACCACTACCTTCCAGTATGATCTTCACAAAAGCCTTACCGAGGTTAAGAACCCGCTGAATGAAAGCAAGCACTTCACCTACGACAAGAAGAAGAACCTGCTTAGCGTAACGGACGCCAAGGGGGTTACCATAAGCTTCGATTACGACGTAATGGACCGGCTGACCGTGAAACATCTGCCGGAAGGGGATGTTGCCTATACTTACGACGTGGTGGGGAATCTCTTGAGCGTAACCAGCACCGAGGGGCAGCTTACGTTCGCTTACGACGCACTTAACCGCGTGACCCAGACCACGCAGCGCTTTCCGCTGTACGCCAGCCCCTATACGCTGTCTTACGCCTACGACGCCAACGGCAACCGCACACAGATGACCAGCCCCTGGGGCACAACAAACTATACCTACGATAGCCTGAACCGCCTGATAAGCCTTACCAACCCTGACGCCAAAACTGTAACCTTCGCCTACGACGCGGCAGGCAAGCGCACCAAAATGACCTACCCCAACGGCACCGAGACCACCTACGCTTATGATGCCGCCAGCCAGCTTACGCAGATACTGCACCGTAAGACCGCCGACAACACGGCCATAGCGTTCGCCAACTACAACTACGACCCCGCCGGCAACCGCACCAGCATGCAGGACCTGGCGGGCACGCACAGCTACGGCTACGACGACCTGCACCGCCTTACCAGCGCCGACCACCCCGCGCAAAGCAACCTGGTAGTAAAGAACGAAGTGTTCAACTACGACGCCGTAGGCAACCGCCAGAGCGACGCCGTAATAACCAACTACCAGCACAACGCCGCCAATCGGCTAACGGAGAACAGCAGCTATACTTACACATACGATGCCAACGGCAACCTGATCGGCCAGACCGAAAAAGCCACAAACGCGCATACAATTTACGAATACAACAGCGAGAATCAGCTAATAAGCGCCACGATGCCGGATGGCACGGTGACTACTTACAAATATGATCCGATAGGACGAAGGATTGGAAAAGGGCTTACTGTTAATTCGGTTCTGTCCACCAGCCACTACAAGTATGACAACGAAGACGTAATTACCATTCTTGGTGGCAATAACACCGTAATCACATACTTCACTCACGGCCCCGGCATAGACGAGCCTTTGATAAGCAAGAAGGCAGACACTGGCGCTAGCTATTATTACCATGCCGATGGACTGGGCTCGGTAACTGGCCTAAGTGATAGTAATGGTGCAATAGTGGAAACCATCGAATACCAGGCTTACGGTAAGTCTATAATTAAAGACCATACCGGTGCGGTCTTCGACCACTCCCTGATTGGTAATATCTATATGTTCACAGCCCGGGAGTATGATTATGAGACCGGGCTGTATTTTTTGAGGGCAAGATACTACAACGTGGAAAATGGAAGGTTTATGCAGGAGGACCCAATAGGTATTTTGGGAGGTAATCATTTGTATGGTTATACAGGGGACAACCCCGTCAATTTTACTGACGCTTTTGGGTTAAAGTACTCAAAACAAGACAGGATGAAATATTTACTGGATTATTTAAATAGAGTTAGAGGAAAAGGGAATGACTGTGAGGCTATGGCTGCAACTTTAGATTTTGCAGCATTTATTAGCGGTGGAAATATGTTCGATTTTATAAGTGATATTGGTGATTTGTTTTCGGGTGGGTCATGGAGCCCAACGAGTAATCCTCTATCAGGTAGGCTGAGTGACACCGGATTCCAGTATAAATATCAAGATGGCTCAAATCAGGTTCGGCATTATATCGGCTTTTTGGTGTTAGGCTTTAGATATGGAGCTCTTGGTGGGTATTCAGCACTTTATTGGAATGAAAAACAATCATCGTGGGAGCAAAAAGACATGGCTCTAGGATTTTCTGGTGTTGACACAGGATCAGGATTGATGAATGGGTCAGTTTCGCTTAGTAATGTCGGCGATTATATTCGAAGTAACGTGTGCGACTCGCCTAATTGTAAGGGGGGGAGATGAAACACAACAAAATCTCTAATGTATTTTTTAAGCCGATGATTGGATTTATTCTTTGTGTGTTATGGCTTTGTGGTGCAGCATGGTGGTTGTTATTGCAAGATTCAACCCAGGAGGTAGATTTAAAACAACTCTGCAAGGGATTTGGAATTGAATATACTGCCCAGATTAAACATGGGACGCCATTACATGCTGTTTTTAACCAAAAATTAAAAATGGGAATGACGCGTTCTGAAGTGGATGAAGTTATGCGGGGCTATTGGTTTAAAATTACTGACGAGGTAAATAAGCGGGACGTATTTTTCTATAAAAAAGGACTCTCTGCCCTTGAATATGGTGTGTATTTTTCAACGGATTCTAAGTATTTGTATTGGGATGAAGGGGGGTGGACAACGTTTCACCCAATAAGGGATTTGCAGATTGTGGGCGTAACTTTACGATTGGCCCCCGAAGGGAAAAATCTCTTGCGATTCATATGGATATTAAAATGGGGGACAATATTTTATGTGCTCTGGCTGGTTGCGTCGTTTATTGATAAGTGGCGACAAAAAAACAAAAGGGTGGAATCAGAAGGGCGATTGGGGTAGACCAACTTTAAGAAGCGTCAAAGATTTTATGTCTAGAATGACTAGAATAAATTTCAACACAATCCCGGTAATGCACGGCATTCCGGATGTGTTTTGTTTGTTTCCGATTGTTAACCATTCCCGCTTTACTGCTCCCATCCAGCGCATGGGAAAGTCCGGCTATCGCAAGCGGGTTGTTTGCCCCAAAAGAGCGGGTACTTCTTTTTTGCCCATAACCGACATCCATGGCCGCACGATGAGCTTTGCTTATGACGCCCAGGGCCATAAGACCGAAGTGTCGGACTTCGCGGGCAGGCACATTTATTTAACGTATGACGGCGAGGGCCGCCTGAGCACCCTCACCGACATTGACGGCGGCGTGGAGTCCTACGTCTACGGCGCCGACGGCAGGATAGCCACCGTAACCCACGCCTCCGGCGCGCATGAATACACGGTGTATGACTCCACGGGGAGGATAACGTCTTACAGCGAGGATAATGATAACAACAAAAAAACTTATGTTTACAACGATATAAGTTCCACCACGTTGATGACCGACGCTTTAGGCCGGCAGACCCTGTATGAATATTGGGGTTATGCCGGGCGCAGCGAGATAGCTAAAATAACCAGCCCCGAAGGCTCCGTGGTTTCCTACGATTACGACGGCAACTTCAATAAGACAAAAGTAAAAGACGCCTTAAACCGTGAAACCGGCATGACTTACAGCCGTTACAGCAACCTTTTATCTGTGACGGACCCGGCTGGCAATATCACCACCATGCGTTACGGTCTGGGCAGCGCCGCCAATAATATAGCCGCGGCGACGTCCAACCGTTACGCGGCCAGCAAAGGCGAAGCGGAGGCGGCGGGGTGCCCCTCGGGTGGGTCGGGTATGAAGATATTTGCAATTGAGGATAATCCCTACGCCCCGGAGAAGGACGGCCCGTACTTAACCAGCGTAACTGACCCCAAGGGCAACCTGACCCAGATGGACTACGACCTTAACGGCAACCTGATAGAAGTAAAAGACGCCCTAGGCAACGTATCTAACATGTCTTACGACCAGCAGGGCCACGTTACCGGCACCAGGGACCCGCTGGGGCATGTCTCCCTGTTCGAATACGATCACCTGGGCGCGCTGGCAAAAGTAACGGACCCGTTGGGCAGGATAACGCAGCTAACGCGCGACGACCTAAGCCGCGTGACCCGTACCGTAGACCCCGCGAACAAGCTGACCCTGTTCGATTACGACGTTAAAGGCAACCTGACCAAAGTAACGGACGCCATAGGCGGTATAACGGAATACGGCTACACCGGCGGCGGCTGCACAAGCTGTGGCGGCGCGGGGGAACTGCTCGGTTCTGTTAAGGACGCCAAGAGCCAGACCACCACTTTCAAATACGATCTGCAGAAGCGGCTTACCGAGGTGAAGAACCCCGTTAACCAGGCCAAGACCTTCGCCTACGACAAGAAAGGCAACCTGACCGGCGTAACGGACGCCAAGGGGGTTACCATAACCTTTGATTACGACGTAATGGACCGGCTGACAGTGAAGCATCTGCCGGAAGGGGATGTTACCTATACTTACGACGTGGTGGGGAATCTCTTGAGCGTAACCAGCCCCGAGGGGCAGCTTACGTTCGCGTACGACGCACTTAACCGTGTAACCCAGACCACGCAGCGCTTTCCGCTGTACGCCAGCCCCTATACGCTGTCTTACGCCTACGACGCCAACGGCAACCGCACACAGATGACCAGCCCCTGGGGCACTACCAGCTACACCTACGACGCGCTTAACCGGCTTACCAGCCTGACGAACCCTGACGCCAAAACGGTCACCTTCGCCTACGACGCGGCAGGCAAGCGCACCCGGATGACCTACCCGAACGGCACCGAGACCACCTACGCCTACGACGCCGCCAGCCAGCTTACGCAGATCCTGCACCGGAAGACCGAGGGCAACACGGCCATAGCGTTCGCCAACTACAACTACGACCCCGCCGGCAACCGCACCAGCATGCAGGACCTCGCCGGCACGCACAGCTACGGTTACGACGACCTGCACCGCCTGATAACCGCCGACCACCCAAGCCAAAGCAACCTGGCAGTAAATAACGAAGTGTTCAACTACGACGCAGTAGGCAACCGCCTAAGCGACGCCGTAATCACCAACTACCAGCACAACGCCGCCAACCGCCTACTGGAGAACAGCAGCTACACGTATACATATGACGCCAACGGCAACCTGGACGGCCAGACTGAAAAAGCCACCAATGCGCATACGACGTACGAATACAATAGTGAGAATCAAATGAAGCAGGCCACCATGCCGGACGGCACCATCGCCACTTATAAGTATGACCCATTGGGCCGCAGGATAGAGAAAGCTGTCACAGTTAATTCGGTGCCGTCCACGATTTACTATCGGTATGATAACGAAGACATAATTGCCATGCTGGATGGCAATAACACTGGAACCGCCAACTTTACCCACGGTCCTGGTATAGACGAGCCGCTGATAATGAAGAAAGTGGATGGTTATAGCTATTATTACCATGTTGATGGTTTGGGCTCAATTACAGCCTTAAGCGATAACACTGGTGCAATAGTTGAAACTATGGAATATCAGGCTTATGGCAAACCTGTATTTAAAGACGCCAGCGGCACAATAATTACTAAGTCCGCGTTAGGTAACACTTATTCGTACACTTCAAGAGAATATGACGATGAAACTGGGTTATATTATTCTGTGGTGCGATATTTGGATACTAAAATAGGGGCATTTACACAGGAAGACCCTATTTGGCCCGCTAGCGGCGAGAAAATATATGCCTATGTCGACAATAATCCCATTAATCAGGTAGATCCATTTGGTTTACAGTCTTGCGGGAAAAAAGAATGCTATAGCAAATGTATGCAAAAATATAAAGGTCAATATGAATTTTATGAGAAAATTAGTATTCCTTTTTCTAAAATTGGTTTATTTGCATATAGTTTCGATAAAGTCTCAAAGAAAATATTTGTCTATGCGCTTGATGCTAAATCAGGAAATATAAAATCTTTCTCAGCAATTGATGTCGCCGAGTTATATAAGGGCAATCCGTTTAGATGGGAAATTGTAAGAGGGAGTTTTAATTTCGCCGATTTGCGCTATGGTTTCTATAGAGGCGCTTCTGTTGCTGCTAAAGGCTTGGGATATGTTGGTGCTGGGGGATTTGCTTTGGGTGCGGGTGGTCAATTCGGAACCTTTCTCTTATGCGAATATGAATGCCATGGATTATGAATACTAACCTGAAAGACAAAATTATTCTGCTTTCATTGGGAGTTATTATCTTGGTGGGCGCTTGCGGTCTGCTAATGATGAATTCACTGTCATCAAAGGAGCTATTTGCCTTAGAGTCATTCGTCGCATTAGGGCTATTTCTCCTAATGATAATTGGAAGAACTATTCTAAAGTCTCACCATCAGGTGAAAGCAGTAAGCCGTAAAGCGTTAAATGCGGTACTTGTTTTGCTAAGTCTAATAATAATCTCACATTTTCTGGATATCAAGCTTGAGAAAATTGAAAAAATATTACTAGGTTGTTGGTTTATATTGTTTTCCGAATTTCCAGAGGATTTACATTTTAATAGTGCGATAAGATTTGCTGGGGGAATGCTAATCGGTATCGGATTGATGGAACTGGCACAAATTCTCCAAGTTACATATTGGAAATGGATTATGCGCATTGGGGAAAGCATTGTCTTGTTCACTTTTGCATATTTTATTCGATTAATAATTATTAGGAGAAGGAAAAACCGTTCATAATAAAATCCGATTGTTATGTCTAGAATGACGGGAATAAATTTCAACACAATACCGGCAATGCGCGGCATGCCGGATGTGTTCTGTCTATTCCCTGTCAAGGACGCCAAGAGCCAGACCACCACCTTCCAGTACGACCTGCAGAAGCGGCTTACCGAGGTGAGGAACCCCGTAAACCAGGCGAAGACCTTCACCTACGACAAGAAAGGCAACCTGACCGGCGTAACGGACGCCAAGGGGGTTACCATAACCTTTGATTACGACGTAATGGACCGGCTGACGGTGAAGCATCTGCCGGAAGGGGATGTTAGCTACACTTACGACGTGGTGGGGAATCTCTTGAGCGTAACCAGCCCCGAGGGGCAGCTTACGTTCGCGTACGACGCCCTTAACCGCGTAACCCAGACCACGCAGCGCTTTCCGCTGTACGCCAGCCCCTATACGCTTTCTTACGCCTACGACGCCAACGGCAACCGCACGCAGATGACCAGCCCCTGGGGCACAACAAACTATACCTACGATAGCCTGAACCGCCTGATAAGCCTTACCAACCCTGACGCCAAAACGGTAACCTTCGCCTACGACGCGGCCGGCAAGCGCACCAAAATGACCTACCCCAACGGCACCGAGACCACCTACGCTTATGATGCCGCCAGCCAGCTTACGCAGATACTGCACCGTAAGACCGCCGACAACACGGCCATAGCGTTCGCCAACTACAACTACGACCAAGCCGGCAACCGCACCAGCATGCAGGACCTCGCAGGCACGCACAGCTACGGCTACGACGACCTGCACCGCCTTATAACCGCCGACCACCCAGCGCAAAGCAACCTGGTGGTAAAGAACGAGGTGTTCAACTACGACGCAGTAGGCAACCGCCTGAGCGACGCCGTAATGACCGGTTACCAGCACAACGCCGCCAACCGCCTAACGGAGAACAGCAGTTACACCTACACGTATGACGCCAATGGCAACCTTACCGGCCAGACTGAGAGAGCCACCAATGCGCATACTGAATACGGCTACACCAGCGAGAACCAACTAAAACAGGTAACGCTGCCGGATAGCAGCGTGGTCAGCTTCAAGTATGACCCGCTTGGCCGCAGGATAGAGAAGGTCTCAGCCAGCGGCGGCACCAGGTATGTCTACGATAACGAGGACATAATAGCCGCGCTGGACGGCAACAACACTCTAACCCAGACCATCACCCACGGCCCCGGAATAGACGAACCGCTGATAATGAAGAAAGGCCAGGATAACCACTATTACCATGCGGACGGAGTGGGCTCGGTAACCGCCCTAAGTGGCAACAATGGTTCAATAGTCGAAACTATAGAGTATCAGGCCTACGGCAAGCCCACGTTCAAGGACGCCGTCGGCGTAGTAATCCCTGACAGTGCCATGGGGAACCTGTATTCCTATACCGCAAGGGAATATGACTACGAGACCGGGATGTTTTATTATAGGGCAAGATATTATGCTGGCGAAACGGGAAGGTTTATGCAGGAAGACCCTGTGGGACTCTATGGTAACTCAATAAATTTGTATGCGTATGTGCTAAATTCTCCGATTAAATGGGTTGATCCGGTTGGTTTGGTGTCTATTACCCCTGAGGAGGGGATGAGAATTGTTGCGCGAGCTAGGATATGGAGAGGAACTCCATATCGTAAGGGATGGTCAATCAGAAAGAAGGGCGCAGATTGTTCATGGTCTACATGGAGAATTTATGGTGAGTCTGGATTTGAATATTTATATTCATCCACAGAATTCTTTGCGAAAAACCCACGGTTTAAGCCCGCCCCAAATAATGTCCCGCAGGCAGGAGATGTCGCACTGTTTAATGGACATATGGGTATTTTTGATCCAGATTTGGAGCCAATGATGCCAATCTGGTCCGCAACAATAACAAAAGGATATCGGCCTTCATCATTAGATTGGTTTGATGGATCTGTTCAATGGTATCGCTATGATAAACCGTAATTTTAAAAAGGGTATAAATATTTTGATTGAAACGATGGTTGGGGTTATACTTTGTTCCAAATCATTGTGCGCAACGGCTGAACCGCACAACGGCAACTTAGGCGTTAGGGACATAGTTGAAGCCTTCTGTCAGGCAGAGTTTGATGGAATGATTGGGGTTGGGGAAAGAAAAGAATTAATCACACTAAATCCTTCTAAAATTAAAAAATGGAAAGAGACAGAAAGTGCCATTTCACCATTCGCAATTACTCCAGAGTCTGATTCTGTGGTTGTTATTGCAGCTTATAAGGTATTGACGATTAAGATGCAAAATAAAAAAATAGCTATTGCTACGGTTTCATACAAGCGGTTGGCGAGACGTGTAGAATCAACAGGGAAAGTGGGAATGCTTAAGTTGAATTACAGCGCAGAGGATGTTGTGAATTTGACGGTCCGCAATGTGGATGGATACTGGCGTATATATGAGCCACCTGTCCCAAGGATTGGAGTCAAAGCATTGATTGCTATCTATGAGAACTCGTTGAAATCATATTTCCCGGAATGGTTTGCCGACGCGTCAAAAGAGGAAATAGAGCTATATAACCAACAGGTGCAGGATTTACTGCTCTTAAAAAAACTAGCCAGTAAAGAAAACTAAAAAGGAAAAGCAGGATTAAATCTTGGCATTTAAGATTTAGTCTCAGCGCAGTACGCCTGTAATTGCCGGGCTTAGTCTTTGGTAAATTTAATGGTGAGCGAGTGGGAGGACATATGCATAGCAGACTAATGGTGGTGGCGGTGCTTTTTATGGGTGCTTACGCTACCGCTATGCTTTATTATTGTGAAATGGAGGCGTAGGGGATATAGTTTCCTTACTCCCTAATATCTGCGGTCTGGGATTTAGATTAAGATTTATGATTAAAAAGTTAATGTTGCCTTTAACAATTGTTGCCGGGTTTTATATGCCCGGCCGCTGTGAGATTTCTATGGCGTCTCCGGAGAAACTCAATGGGATGCTCATGCAGAAATCCGCGCCTGTTATTGTGGACGTGCGCAGCGGGTATGATTTCCAAAAGGGGCACATACCCGGCGCGGTTAACGCCGCGTATAACACCATAGACAAAGCCGCTTTGCCCAAGGATGGTTCGCTGGTGCTTTATTGCGGCAATGATAAATGCCCGTTAAGCCATTTGGCTGCAAAAACATTGGAAGCCCTGGGTTATAAGGACCTTATAGTTCTGGATGGCGGCATTGCAGCCTGGACAGCCAAAGGCTTTGCGCTAGAAACCGCCGCTGGCCTGCAGGAGAAAAAGGCCGCTATAAAGATTTCTTCCATATCTGCGGGCAAACTGCGCAAGCGCCTGGCGGATAAAGCCATAGGTGTTATTGATATACGACCGGGAAAAGATTTCCGGATAGCGCATGTGCAGGGTGCAAAGAACATCCCATTGGAAACCCTCGAAGGTTCCCTGGCGGCGCTTTCTAAAGACAGGGAATGGGTTGTCTACGACATCGATAATAAAAGAGTAAAAGCGGCCGCGCAGTTGCTGGCGCAAAAAGATCTTAGAGTGAAAGAACTTTCAGGCGGCATGCAGGTATGGGCGGCTAAAAAATATCCCATGGAGAGCGGCGAGGCAAAATAATATGAAGAGGGGAATGGCAAGATCAGGCCTGAACGCGCTTATTCTAAGCGCGCTGGTCGGCCTTTTGCCTGGAGCCAAAGCGGCACTGGCGCAGACCCTCTGCGCCGAAGTCCGTCTTCAGATAAAACAGGAAGCCACCCTTGAGCGTGAAGCTTTTGACGCCGCCCTGGAAGTGACCAACCAGTATCCCTCTTACGGCCTTACCAATTTCAGGGTGAATATCCTTATCAAAAATCCGCAGGGCGTATCATCGGATAACCTTTTCTTCGTTAAGATAAGTTCCAAAGAAGCCATAAACGCAGTGGACGGCACCGGCATAGTGCAGCCGGCCAGCACCGCCACCGTGCACTGGCTAATAATCCCCAGCACAGGCGCCGGCGGCGTAAATCCTCTGGGCCTTACCTATTCCATCAGGGCGGATATTTCTTACGACCTTAACGGCGTGCACCAGACTATCTCTACTTTTGAAGACAATATAGTGGTTAGACCCCAGCCCGCGCTTAAGCTGGAATATATTCTGCCATTCGAGGTATTTGCGGACGAGCCGCTGACCCAAACCATAGAGCCGGTGGAACCATTCCCGCTGGGAGTGCGCATAACCAATGTGGGCTACGGCCCGGCCAGGAATTTCCAGATAAACTCCGGTCAGCCGGAGATAATAGAGAACAAGCAGGGCCTTGCCATAGATTTTAAACTGTTGGGCACCTATATAGGCGCGGGCAAGATCCCCGATACGCTTTTAATACCTTTCGGCGATATCTCCGCGGGCGGCGTTACGCAGGCGGCCTGGATAATGGCCACCTCGCTTTCCGGCAGGTTCGTAAAATTCGACGCCACCTTCTCCCACGCCGCGGAACTCGGAGGCCAGCTTACCTCCCTTATACAAGGCGTAACCACCTATACGCTGGTTAAAGACGTGCTGGTAGACCTGCCGGGCCGCGACGGCCAGTTCGATTTCCTTGTGAACACCACCATACCGCGCGGCGCGATGGAGACAATGCTGGCCGCCGGGCAGGAGATAGTGCCCGATGCGATCCTGGAGTCGGATCAGGCGGAACCTATACGGGTTACGCGGCTGACAAGCGAACTTGCTGGCGACCTTAACGGCGCCAATACCAGCGCCACGCTGCGTCTTACACAGAACATCGGCTCCAACCTGTGGGTATTCACATCCATGCCTGCGCCACAGGATGGCAGGGCGAAACTAGTCTCCGCCGTAAGGCAGGACGGCAAAAATATCAGTTCAAAAAATATCTGGATCTCCAGGCATTTCAGCAAAGGATCTGGTACTTATTCATACCGGCTCAATCTGCTGGATTATGATCCGCCGGCCATGGCGGCGTATACTTTGAATTTCTCGCGCGAATCCCTGGACGCGGCTCCCGCGCCCATTATAGACCTGAACGCTTTTGCCGCCTCGGTTGGCGGACAAGCCGGCCTCAGCTGGAGCGCCACCGGCGAAGACGCGAACTCCGGCACCATATTGGGCGGCAGGTATCTTATACAGGCGGCCTCCAGTTCCGAGTCTGAATTCAATCCTTCTTTCGCCCAGGTTAATATCACAACAAATACGTCCCCCGGTGTAATGCAACGTTATCAAATGAACGGTTTGGCCGGGAATGCGTCTTACTACGTTAAATTATGGGTACAGGACACCGGCGGGAATATCTCGGTGGATTCTAATCTGGCCGACGCGTTTGTTCTGCCCAATCCGCCTGCGCACTTTGTGGTGGGCGCAATAAGTTCAAATAGTGTGGCGGTGGCCTGGGATGGCGGGAACAATAACCTGCCTATCGAGTATGGCGTTTGGGCCGATACGGACGCCGTTCCGCCCGCAGCCGTTGCCGCGCCGTTCAAGGACCCATTTGACCGGGCCTTTGTATTCGCTGGGCTTACCCCTAACACTACTTATCTTTTCTACGGTGTCGCGAAGAACCCTCTTAGCGGCATATCTTCGGAACAGGTTTATATGGGCCAGGCGCTTACCCTGCCGGCCGCGCTCGGGCAGATACTGTCGTCGCAGTTGTTCCCATCCAGCTTTACCATGACATGGGACAGCGGCGCTAACAGCGGCTTGACCGAATATCTCGTGCAGCTCTCCACAACAGTTGACTGGTCGTTGATAGCCTGGGAAAGCGGCTGGGTTGCCCAGTCCTCGTATACTTTCAGCGGCCTTATGCCGGATACCACTTACTACGCGCGGGCCAAGGCCAGGAACTCTGCCGGCGTGGAGACCGCTTTTGCGGCCCTGGGAGTCCTGCGGACAAAAGCGGTGGATTCGCTGCCGCCGGCGACAATTATTGCCTTTTCCGCGCCCAATTTCGGGGCCGGGCCGGTTTATATTTCCAGCCGCACCGCGATATCATTGTCCGCCTCCGATGATGCGGCCGTGGCCGGGGATCAACAGGGCGAGGTAGTGGCCATCTATTACTCTGTAAATGCGGATACGTTCAGCGTTTATTCCGGCAGTTTCAGTATAGTTGGCTCCGGCAGATATTCCATAGCGTATTACTCCGTTGACCGCTTTGGCAATATTGAGGCTCCTAGGTTCAGTTCTGCCGCCGTTGATAATATTCCGCCAGTGACGGAAATCCGGGTGTACGGCTCAAGTACTACCGACGCGCAGGGGAATCTGATGGTTTCAAGCGATACGTGGATAGGCTTTACCGCCGCTGATCCGGACATGGACGGGATATTGTCGGGATTGAAATCTGTTATGGTCAGCGAGGATGGCGGGCCGTATTCCGTTTATCAAAGCACGTTCGCCATGGGCGAGGGCTTCCATAGGCTAAAATATTACGCCGTCGATAATGTTGATAACGCTGAAGTCCCGCATACTTTCGAATTCTTTGTCGGCGCGTCCCCCAAAACCGCCACTTGGACCGGCCTGGCAGGCGACGGGAACTGGCTGAATCCGGACAACTGGCTGGGGAGGGAAGCGCCAGGTGTTAACGATTCCATAGTTTTATCCGGCATGGATACCGTCAGCATAAGTTCACAAACGGTGTTCCATTCCTTAGTGCTGGGGGATTCGGAAGGCTTATCCGCTCCGATTCTTATTGTTTCTTCCGGTGTGGTAGTATCAAATACGGTTGTTATCCATAAAAACTCGATTTTAAC
>DMXM01000002.1:29482-30314 GCA_003482905.1 Elusimicrobiota bacterium | reverse complement strand
ATCATTTCTGAAAATGGCGGATGGTCCATCACGTTCATCCGGTAGCGGCCGGTCTCAAGATAGGAATAGCCGCTGGAAAGATGGACGGTCTCGTCGTAAGTGGGGGCGGCCGAGTTGATAAAGGAAAAACCTTCGAAAAGGTGGAAAACCAGGGCCGCCACGGCCAGGATCACGTGTATGCGGTATCTTCCTGCCATAATACTTATGATACAAAAAATCCCCGCGACGGCTTTTACCGGCGCGGGGCATCCGGCGTCTCCGCCGGCTAGAATTTATGCCAGAGCATCTGCGTGGTCACGTCGTGGTGAAACAGGACCTCGGAGGTTTTGACCACGGTCCCCAGTTCCTTAGGGCTGCGGTCGGCGGCGGCCTGTTTGTGGCTGGCGTACTTCTCGTGCGGGGCCGCGCCCAGAATGCCCTTTATAAAGTCGCTGCCGCGGAATATGCGGATAGCGTCGTAGATATTGCCGGGCAGGAAGCGCACGCGGTCGCGCTTGCTCTCGTCTTTGGTAAGGGGCTCGCCGTCCAGCGCGGTGCGCAGCAGGGCGTAGAGCGCCATATAGGGGTTGGCGTCCGGGGCCACGGAACGTATCTCCAGGCGGGCGGACTTGTCGTTGCCGGCCGGAATGCGGATCATGGCGCCGCGGTCCACAGAGGAGACCTTTATCTGGTTGGGCGCCTCGAAATGCGGGTCCAGGCGCCTGTAGGCGTTAACGCTGGGGTTCAGGATCAGCGAGAGCTCCTGCGCATGGTTAAGTATGCGCGATACGACGTCCCAGGCCGCCTTCGAAAGGCCGTCCTCGCCTTTGGCGTCATGGAAAACATTCTTCCC
>DMXM01000002.1:23697-29256 GCA_003482905.1 Elusimicrobiota bacterium | reverse complement strand
AACCCCATCGCGCGCTGCGCCTCGGCGGCGGTGTCTATGAACTTTTTAAGCGGATCCAGGGGCAGCGAATGATAATAGCCGCCTGTAGAAATAAGCTCGAAGCCGGAATCCTCGTTATAGGACTGTTCCGCGTTGAGCCCCTTGACCACGAAACCCTCCACTTCCGCGGCCGCGTTAGCGGTCAGCCCGCGGGTTCGCTTCATCTCGGCCGCAAGGCCCACAAGGCGCGCCCTGAAATCCGAGTCATAAACCGACTTGTCGCGGTTGAGCACGGTGCCGAACATTATTACTTTACCCGGGCCGAACACGTCGGAAGGCAGCCAGACGATGCTGCCCCAGTCTATGCCCAGCCGCAGGTCCGACTCCTTCTGCGCGGAAAAACCGCGGATGGAAGAGCCGTCGAAGGTAAGATTATCGTTGGCGCGCAGGAAATGCTGCTTGTCGTAGTCCAGCATGTGGAAGCGGCCTTCGATATCGGTAAAGCAGACCGTCACGGCCTTAAGGCGTTTTTCCTTCTGCAGGTAGGCGCAGTATTTCTTTTCAAGCTCCGCGGGCGTAAGCTTTTCGGCCGCGGCAGCGGCTTCCAGGTTCAGGGTCTCCAGTTCGTCGTAGGGGATCTCCAGGAAATTCTTAAGGGGTGTGCTGCATTCAGGAACTATTTTCATTTTAGTGCCTCTTTTATGCTAGTTTCGACTGTAGCTATATTAAATATACGTGATTTTATTCTAAGAGTCAATACCTAGAAACTACCATATTAACTACCCGCCCACCCAAATAGAAGTGTATTCCGCAAAAATAGTATAGTTCACGTATAGATTCACCTATGACCGATGACATTCCCGCTCCCGAAGACGTTCCGGCAGACGCGCGCTACGCGCGGCACGCCAAGCTCTCCTTTATAGGCCAGGCCGGCCAGAAGAAGATAGAGAAAAGCTCCGTGCTGATAATAGGCTGCGGCTCCCTGGGCTGCGCGCAAGCCGCTTTCCTGGCCCGCGCGGGGGTGGGCAGGCTTACGCTGGCCGACCGCGACACGGTGCAGCCCCCCAACATGGCGACCCAGCTGCTCTACGACGAACAGGACCTTCTGGAACGCGCGCCCAAGGCGGAGGCCGCGGCGCGCCGCCTGCGCACCATCAATTCCGGCATCGCCATCGAGCCCGTAGTCGCCGACATCTCGGCCGCCAACATAGGCCCGCTGGTCGGCAAGGCGGACCTGGTACTGGACGCCACCGACAATTTCGAGACCCGTTTCCTCATCAACGAGACGGCCGTGAAGGCCGGCAAGCCGTGGATCTACGGCGGGGTGCTGGGCGCCGACGGCATGACCATGGCCATCCTCCCCGGGCGCGGCCCCTGCCTGCGCTGCCTCTTCGCCCTGCCTCCCCCCGAAGGCCGCCTGCCCCCGCCCGACGTGTTCGGCGTGTTGGCCACGGCCGCCGTCTGGGTGGCGGCGCTGCAGACCACGCAGGCGCTCAAGGCGCTGGCCTGCGGCGGGGCTGACTGGGGCCGCATGCACACCCTCGACATCTGGAACGGCACGGTCACCACCGCCGAAGTCCCGCGCGACCCGGCCTGCCCATGCTGCGGAGGCGCCAAGTGAAGAAAAGAATAAAAGTGAAATATTTCGCTCTGGTAGGCGAACGCCGGGGCGTGCAGACCGACGATTACGAGACCGAGGCCGCCACGGCCCGACAGCTGCTGCGGGAGATCGAGGCCAAGAAGGTAATACCGCTGACCACCAACATCTCTAAGGCCGTCATCAACGGCAAATACGTAGAATGGGACGAACCCATAAACGACGGCGACCTGGTCACCCTCCTCTCCCCCTTCTCCGGCGGTTGAGGCCGGCTAAATAAAGAGAACCGCCGCGGCCCCTTAAGGGAAACGCGGCGGTTTTCTTTTTCCCCGGACCTACTTCCGGGTTTTCACGGCCTTGACGGCCTTCAGGACCTTCTCCGGGGTGAACGGGAATTCGTTCAGCCGGGCGCCGGTGGCGTTGTAGATGGCGTTGCCGATGGCGGGCGCTGGCCCGTTGATACAGATCTCGGAGACGCTCTTGGCGCCGAAGGGGCCGGTGTCCTCATAGGAGGGCACCAGGATGGCCTTTATGGGCGGGCGGTCGCGCATGGAGTAGATGTGGTAGTCCGCGAAAGACGCGTTCTGCATCTTGCCCTTCTCGTCGAAGAGATATTCCTCGGTGAGCGCGTAGCTGATGCCGTTGAGGGTGCCGCCTTCGGTCTGGCCCTCGCACAGCACGGGGTTGACCGCGGTGCCGCAGTCTATGGTGGCTACGTAGTTGAGCACCTTCACGAAGCCCGTCAGCGTGTCCACCTCCACCTCGGCAAAATGCGCCGCGAAAGGCGGCGGAGATTTCTTGGTGATGTGGGACGCGGTGCCTATGATCTGGTACTGGTTCTTCTGGTACAGCGAATAGTTGGCGATGTCGCTGTACGAGACCTTCTTCGAACCGTCCCTGTTCAACACGTGCGCGTCCTCGCAGCGGACCTCCTCAAGCAGCACGCCCAGCATCTCGGCGCCGGTGACGAGGATCTGCCGCTTGGCGTCGGCCGCGGCCTTGCGCACCGCCTCACCCGACAGGTAGGTGGTGGACGAGGCGTAGGCGCCCACGTCGAAAGGCGTCATGTCCGTATCGGAGGAGTAGACGATCATCTTGTCCGTCGTGGTCTCCAGCTCTTCGGCCGCTATCTGGGCCAGCACGGTGTCCGAGCCGGTGCCCAGGTCGGTGGCGCCAACATTTAGGTTAAAAGAGCCGTCCTCGTTTATCTTTATCATCGCGGCGCCCATGTCTATATCCGGGATGGACGAGCCCTGCATCAGGCAGCACATGCCTATGCCGCGGCGGTAGCGGCCGGTCTTCTTGCGCCAGTCCTGGCGCTTCTCCCAGCCGGCGGCTTCCGCGCCCTGTATTATACACTCGCCGAGCGCATTGGAGCCCACGGTCATGGGCACGCCTTCGCGGCCTTCGCCGAGCGCCTGGAAGATAGGCGAGCCCTCGCCGGGGCGTATATGGTTCAGCTGGCGGAACTTCAGCGGGTCCATGCCTATAGCCTCGGCCATGTGGTCCATCAGGGACTCTATGGCGAAGAAGGCCTGCGTGGCGCCGAAGCCGCGGTAAGCCCCGCCGACGGGCAGGTTGGTGTAGTAAGACTTGCCGTCGAAGAGGATATTGTCGCAGTGGTAGAGCGGCAGCGTCTTGCCGCCGGAGCACGACACCACGGTAAGGCCGTGGCCGCCGTAGGCGCCGGTATTGTTTATGCACTCGAGGGCTATGGCGGTGATGGTGCCGTCCTTCTTTACGCCGGTGCGCAGGCGTATGTGGAAAGGATGGCGGGTGCGGCCGGTGCGGAAGGTCTCCTCGCGGTCGAAGCGCCACAGGCAGGCGCGGCCGGTGCGCAGGGCGAACATGGCCGTCACGTCCTCCAGCAAGATCTCCTGCTTGCAGCCGAAGCCGCCGCCTATGCGGGGCTTTACTACGCGGATCTTCTGCACGGGTATGCCCAGCGTGCGCGCCACTATGCGGCGGCAGTGGAAAGGCACCTGCGTGGAGGTGGTAATGAGGATGCGCCCGGCGGGCGTTATCTGCGCCATGGAGGTGTAGGGCTCTATGGGGCAATGCTGGGCGTACGGGGTCTCGTAAGTCTCGTCGAAGGTGAAATCCGCCTCGGCCATGCCTTTCTTGAAGCTGCCGGCCTCGCAGGCGACATGGGCCACCAGGTTCTTCTTGGGCTCGTAAGTTATCGGGATCGGCACATGGGCCTCGGGCTCGTCGTGGATCACGGGCGCGCCGGGCGCCATGGCCTCGGCCAGCGTGAAGACGGGTTTGAGCAGCTCATACTCCACTTTTATGGCCTCGAGGGCCGCTAAAGCCTGCTCTTCGGTCTCGGCCGCCACGGCGGCCACGCGGTCGCCCACGAAGCGCACCTTCGCATCGAACATGAAAGTGTCGTACGGCGACGGCTCGGGGAAGCCCTGGCCGGCGGTACAATGCACTATGCGGGGCACATTTCCGTGCCAGAGCACGCACTTTACGCCGGGCATCTTCTCGGCCTTGCTCACATCCAGCTTTTTAATGCGGGCGTGGGCGTGCGGGCTCCACAGCATCTTTATCACCAGCGCGTCCTTGGGCAGGAAGTCGGCCACATAAGAATCCTTGCCGAGCGCCAGCTGCATGGCGTCTATCTTGGTGACGGAATGGTTGACCTGTTTGAGGTTCTTGGCTAGTTCATGCCTTTTCATTTCTTCCCCCCTTTCGCGGAGGCTTTTTTAGCGGGCGCGGCGGCGGCGCGGTCGATGGTGCGGCGCAGGGCCACCCAGATCTTCTCGTAGCCGGTGCAGCGGCACAGGTTGCCGTCCATATACTCCTTGGCCACCTCGTCGGAAATGTCCTTCTCCGTCTCCATCAGGGCGGTGGCGCTCATGATAATGCCGGGGATGCAGTAGCCGCACTGCACGGCGCCGGCGGCCACCAGTTCAACCTGTATCGGGGCCGGCTTGTCGTAGGTGCCCATGCTCTCTATGGTGCGCACCTTTCGTCCTTCGGCCTGCATGGAGTAGAGCAGGCAGGCGTAGACGGCCTTGCCGTCCATGATGACGGTGCAGGCGCCGCAGGTGCCCTGGCCGCAGCCGTACTTGGTGCCCTTGTAGCCTTCGCGGCGCAGCAGGTCCAACAGCTTCTCGTCGGGGCGGGTGGCGAAGGTTTTCTTCTCGCCGTTAATGGAGAATGAAACCGAGCAGGTATTGGTCTTCATCAGGCGGTCCTCCCGCGGGCGAACTCGGCTCCCCTTTCGAGGGCGTCCACTATGGAAACTTCTGCCAGGTTGGCGATATATTCGGCGCTCATGCCTTCCTGCTTGCACCACTTGGCGTCAGCCCCGGCCAGCGCCGCGGCGGCGCGGAAGGTCTCGGGGGAAGGCTCTTTCCCAGCCAGGGCGGCCTCCACCGAGCGCAGGCGCTTCGGGAAAGGTATGGCGGAACCCGCGGCCACGCGGGCCGCGGATATACGGCCGTCCTTCAGCTCCAGCAGGGCGGCGATAGTGACCATGGAGAAAGCGGCGGCATTGCGCGCGGCCTTCACGGAGCCGAAGCCGTGCTGGGCTTTGAGCACCGGGATCTTCACGGCGGAGAGCAGGTCGCCGGTCCTGAACAGGCGAGCGGGCTGGGAAGAGAAATATTCGTCGGCGTCCATTTCCTTCAGCTTGCCGGAGTAGATGACCATGCGTGCGTTCATGGCGAGCAGCACCACGGGCAGGTCCGCCCAGGGGAAAACGCGGGCTATGTTGCCGCCTATAGTGGAGACATTGCGGATCTGGTGGGTGGAAATGCGCCGGCAGATCTCGTGCATGGCCCAGCGCGGGCCGCGGTAGCGCTGAATGTCGGACAGCGGCGTGGCCGCGCCTATCTCGAAGAAATTGCCTTTCTGGCGGATATAGGAAAGCCCCAGGCGGGTAAGGTCCACGGCGGAAACGGGGGTCTTGCCGGGCATAAAATGCAGGGCGGTCCCCCCGGCGAGGGGCATGCCTTTGGGCCCCAGCTTGCGCA
>DMXM01000002.1:19632-23446 GCA_003482905.1 Elusimicrobiota bacterium | reverse complement strand
CGCGGCGGGGGGCGCCTTCAAGGCCCTATACGGCCGATTCACTTCTCGAAATAGGGATGCGGCAGGTAAGGCTGCCGGTCCGGCTTCGCCTCGGCCGGTTTCATTTCCATTTCCTGCACCAGCAGCGCCGACGGGGCCACAATGGACGCGGGCACGTAGCCGCGGTTGTAGTAGTACGGCCCCGGCTGGTAGTAGTTGTATACCTCGTCCTTGTCGGAAACCAGCAGGATATCGCGCAGCGCCCTGAACGTGACGCCCGCCCACTCGGAAAGACCGATGACGGTTTCGGAACCGTCCTTGACGCTCACCTTATAAGCCAGGACCGGCCCGGCCAGCAGGTCTTCCGTTTTCTTTTCAGCCTCGGGGTCCAGGCGGCGCACCAGCACCGCGTAGTCCAGCCCGCTTTCGGCGGCCATGGCCAGCAGTTTCTTCTTCAGATCCGGCGCCGGGGCGCGCTTGTCCGCCAGGGCTGTGAAGAACAGGCTGCCGGGGCGCGGCGCGGCGAACTCGTTGACGAAGCCGCGCGCGTGGCCGTTGGAGACGCGGAATTCTTTGACCGGGGCGCGGCCCATGTAAAAGTTGACGAGCTTGCCGTTGCGCACAAGTTCCAGCGGCGCCGGCCTGACGCCCTCGTTATCTATAGGATAGCTGCCGTTGAGCTGAACGCCGTTATACGAGACTTCGAGCGGGTTGTCTGTAACGCTCATAAAGGCCGGCAGCACGCGCATATCGAGCTTCTTGGTCAGCTGGCCCGAGGCTATGTAGTAACGAAGCCACTCCTCGCGGTCCGCCCACGGCTTGCGGGCGTAGGAGATATTCGCCACAAAAAGCTGGTTCAGGAACTCGGCGGCGGCCTGCCCCTCGAACAGCACCGGCCCCAGGTAGACCTCGGCGGTGGAGGAGTCCACGATATAGCTCATGTCCCCGGCGAAAGCCTCTGTTTCCTCCGCCAGCTTCTCATACGACGGCACTCCCGCCAGGGAGCGCCAGGAAAGGGCCTTCGAATCAGCGATCTTATACCCGGCGCGGTCCTGCACCGTGGCCCTGATGTCCAGGCTCACCTTATCCCACCAGTAACGGTAGGTCGTGCCCTCGCTGTTGACGAAGCGCACCGTGCGCAGCGTGCGTCCGAAGCTCACCTGGGAAGCCTGTATTTTAGGGTACTTGCGAAAAATGGCGGAAAGCCCGCGGACCTTTTCGCGCCAGGCGGCGGCGTCAAAAGGCTCGGCCGCCTTCCGGTCGTCGAAAAAAGATTCCTTTTTAGCGGGGGAGAGGTCGCCGTAGAGCTCGGTTATGTTCTTTTTTTTCTGGTAGGCCCTCTTCTGGGAATATTTTTCCAGCGCCTTCTTGTAGACGTCGTCGGTCAGCGACCAGAGCGAAAAACGGATGGCATCGTAACCGTCCTCCTCGTTAAGGGGAGCGGAGCCGGGCTCGTAGCCGTTGAAATCCTGCCCCACGTAGCCCGAATTGTCGAAGGCCGGGCCTCCGACGCGCAGGTCCGCCACGGCGTTACGCGAAACCGAGAAGTTGTCGTCGCGCAGCGACCCGAACACCGCGGAAATGGAATTCTCTGTGGAATCCACCACGTAATAGGACACGAAATACGGCTTGTCCAGATTGTCCATTTTAAGGCGCCGCACGGTGCGCTGCATTTCATCCGTCATGGCCTTAAGCACCATGTCGTCCGCCGCGGCGCAGGGGGACGCGGCGGCTAGAACGAGGGCCAGTATAAATAAATTTTTTTTCATATGTCGGCTTACCTGTCCGTGAACGGCGGCTTGAGCACCGGGGGCCTGGCGTTGGACTTCTGCACTTTTTCCGTTTCCATTTCCGAGAAGAGCAGGCTGGGAGAAACGGAGGAAACCGGCACCCAGCCGGACTCGGCCCCGCAGGAGCCGTTAAAGACGCCGTAATCGTCGCCGGTGACCAGGATGCGCGCGAAGGTCTGCAGCGGCGTCCCTATCAGGTTCAGCCCGCGCACGGGCTCGTCGGGACGCCCGTCGGCGAACACCTTATAGCCCATGGTGACCTGCACTGAAAAGCTTTGCGGCAGGGAACGCTCGGTTATGGTGAAGCCGCCGGAGATATCCGTAACCACCAGCCCGTAGGCTTTTTTCGCTTTCCTGACCTCTTCTATAAGCCGCTTGCGCAATTCGGCGTAAGGCAGCGTTCTGGAGGAAACGGCTATCAGGTTCCCCTGGCGCGCCACGGCCCCGTTGCCCTCGGAACGGCGGCCGTGCCCGTTGGAGGCCCGGGAATTATTTATAGGGGAGCGGCCCATGAGGAAGCCCTTCAGCACCCCGCTCTCCACCAGCACGGCCCTTTGCGCCGGGACCGCTTCGTCGTCGTAGCGGTAGAACCCCCGCAGGAATTGCGCGCCCTGGCGGTAAAGCGTGGGGTCGTCGTAGACGGAAAGGAAGTCCGGCATTATGGGCTGGCCGACTTTCTTGGCGAAAGTCTGGCCGGACTCCTCGCTTTTCTGGCGGTGGCCCTCCAGGCGGTGGCCGAGGATCTCGTGGAAGAAAACGCCCGCCGCACGGTTTTGGAGCAGTACCGGCCCGCTGTACGGCTGCTCGGGCGGGGCGGCGCGCTGCGCCTTAAGCGCGGCTATCGAAACGTCGATATCCCCGGCGATCACGGCTTCGTCCGGGATCTCGCCTGGCTTGTCGGAGTCGTAGACCTTCACGGCGGAAAGGTCCATGCCGTCCGCGGTGCGCGTATAAAGGGAATACATGAGGCGGACATAGGTGTTGCCCGTAACTATGGAGGAGCCCTCCGAGTTGACCATGTAGCGGTTCACCGTGTCGGCGCTGAACCGGACCGCCGAGTCGTAGATGAAATCGTGCGGCTTGAACTTTTCGGAAAGGCGGCGGACCATGGCGCGGAACTTCCCCTTGTCGAAAGCCGGAAAAGACGCTTTCTCGTAGAACGTCTCCGGTTTGGCGGGGGTAAAGTCGTCGGATTTATCCTCCTCCTCGGCCGTGACGCTCTTGTTCATTTTGACTTTGGCGTACTGGTCCAGGGCGGTTTTGTAGGACCTGTCGGTGAGGTTCCAGATCTCGGCGCGCAGCGCCGCCGGGGCGTCCTCCACCGGCAGACTGAAAAGCTCCTGGCGCTTGGAGTTGGCCGCGCCTCCTTTCATCTCGTGAGTATTGTCCAGGGAATAGGAACCGATACGCACGTCCACGTCCAGCAGGCGGGCGCGCCTGTCGTCCTCGCTGTAGACGGAGCCCCCCTGCGCCGACAGGCCGTAGGAGGTCTTGTCGTAAGCCTCGTAGCCGATATAATAGAGAGGGGAGGGTTCCGCGTTCTTGAGCTTCCGGGCGGAGCGGTTAAGCTCTGTTTTCAAAGCTTCCAGAAGGGGGTCGGAGACGCCGGGCTGGGCGGTGACGGCGCAGGGCAGCGCCAGTAAAATGGCGGCGAGTAGTTTTCTCATTTCATTCTCCTGCGCGGACTAAATGGATAGAAGAGCGCGCTCGAGCAGCACGCCGCACATTTCTCTGCGGTACTCGGCGACGCTTCTGGGATCCGTAATAGGCGACACTTCCGTCTTTACCAGGGCCGCCGCCTGCTTTATAACGTCGGGCGAAAGCTTTTTCCCCGACAGCCAGGCCGAGGTGCGGGCGGCATAGAGAGGCACCGGGGCCACCGAGCCCAGGGCGATACGGGCGTTCCCGACCGTGCCGCCGTTCAGCTCCAGGGCCACGGCGACGGCCGCCTTGGAAATGCCGAAATAGGCGCGCGGGCCTATCTTAAGGTAAGCCCCGGAGTGTTTGCGCCTGGGGATCTCGAAAGCCGCTATGATCTCGTCCTT
>DMXM01000002.1:14616-19355 GCA_003482905.1 Elusimicrobiota bacterium | reverse complement strand
GGACACCAGCGGCGGGCGGCCGCGGATCTTTCTATAGCGGAAAGCTTTACGCAGGAACCGATGATAAGGGCCGAAGCGGTTTCTTTTATCCCCCCGAGTTCCGGGAGGTCGCTGATGTCTATCCAGCATTCGGACCGTTCAACGCCGGCGTTGTCGGCCGTCACTATATCGGTGCCGCCGGCCAGGTAGCGCCTGCTGGCGCACAACCCCGGCAGGGTTTTCCAAAGCTCTTTGAGAGTGGCGGGTTTTACTATGATCTCTGGCATTTGGTTTACTTCCCGCGGGCCTTTTCCACGGCGGAGAGCACCTTCTCGTAGCCGGTGCAGCGGCAGAGGTTGCCCGTAAGTTCCAGTTTAATGTCTTCCAGCGTGGCGTTTGGCTTGCGCCTCAGCAGCGCTTCCGAGGCTATGATAATTCCGGGGGTGCAGAAACCGCACTGCACGGCGCCCTCGGCCATGAAAGTTTTTTGCAGGGGATGCAGGCCGCCGTCCTTACCCTTTATCCCCTCTATGGTAACGAGTTCCTTGCCGTGCAGCTGCACGGCCATCATCAGGCAGGAGTTGACGGCCAGGCCGTCCACCAGCACCATGCAGGCGCCGCACTCGCCCTCGCCGCAGCCTTCCTTGGTGCCCTTCAGCCCCAGGTCCTCGCGGATGAACTCGAGCAAAGAGCGGGAGGATGGGATCTCCCGCTCTATCTTAAGGCCGTTGACACGGCAGGAAAGGCTGAAAATGGCTGTTCTTGAAGTCATCGCCTTAAGGCCAGGTTTAGAAGTTGAACCCCATGCCCACCAGGAATTTTACGCCGCTAAGTGTGATCGTGTCGGATTCCCCGCTGACCCCGCCGCGGTCGAAACTTATGCTGTTGAGCTCATAACGGAGTTCCGCCACAAGCTGGGTCTTATCGGCGATCCGTATACGCATGCCGACCGGGATCCTGAACATAAGGCCCAGCCCGAAATCATTGGTCGGTTTCACGAAGGTGCCGTCGGTAAAGCCCTTGACGTAGGGCAGTTCTATGGAGTTCAGCGACATGCCCAGGCCGATGCCGAAATAAGGATCCACTTTTTCTCCGGCGTGCCTTATGAGCAGGTCGCCGCTTATCCCGAACGTTTTAACGGTGGCGTAATCGTTGGTGTTGAACTTAAAATCCGTAGGAGCGGCGCCGTTGAGGGACCAGGTGGTATCCTGCGCCGCTATATTGCGTTTCTCGTACGACATTTCCAGGTCTCCGCCGAGGGCCTGCTTGCCGAAACCGCCGATGCGGAAAGCTATGGGGCCGACGCCCTCAGTTTTCAGCTTTTCCCAGGTGACGGTCCTGTAATCCTTTGTAATAGTGGGCGTGACAAGGCAGGGATTCCCCACGCAGATGCCGAGGTCGTTGTTGTAGGAATTGTTCAGCGTGATATTGGCGTTGGTGTTGCTGAACTCCAGATTCATGGTAGGCGAACCGAAACCCATGAATATGTCGAAAAAGCCATACTCGTTCTTTCCGCGCACATAAGCCGCGCGCACGGGGGCCGCCGCGGGGGCGGCCTGCACCGGCTGCTGGTAGGCGGCGGGCGGCTGCTGGTAGGCCTGCTGCTGAACGGGTTGCTGCTGGGGAGCGGTGGCCGCGTCCCCTATCCAGTTCTTGTCCACGGTAACCTGGGAGGCGCCGATGGCCTGCGCCGTCTCCGTCTTTATCAGGCGGGCGTTTATCTCTATCTGGCCGCCGGAAGTTTCCACCAGCGTACCGGTCACTATAGCTTCCACGCCCAGGACCTTGCCCAGCTGCTGGGCGCTGGAAGCGTCTATCATGCCCGAGGACTGGAGTTTCAGCTCGGTCATGACCTTGTCCAGCACGGAGCGTTCGATGATCTCGAACTTGTGCATGTTGATCATTTTAATCGTCAGACGCTCTGAAATTACCGAGCCGTCCTTGGTGGCGCCGGCCCTGCCGTCGGCGTAGGAGAAAGGGATGATGGCGATCTTTTTGCCCTGTATCGAGGTTCCGGCCTCGCTGATCTCGTTCGCCAGCTGCTGGTAACCGTCCAGCGCGTAGGCCCCGGCGTTAAAACCAAGGAACAGCAGAGCCGAAAAAATAGCTTTCATCGTGTTTTTCATATTTCTATCCCTTTCTATTTGTTTCTTAATTCCTTCCAGATCTTTTCCGGCAGCAGCGGCACCGCTCTTACCCTGGCGCCGCAGGCGTTCATTATGGCGTTGGCCACCGCCGGAGCCACCCCTATAAGCGGCACCTCGCCCATGCCTTTGGCCTTATAAGGGCCGTCGGCATAGTCTTTCTCTATGAAAGTTATATCATATTCGGGTTTATCAGCGGTAGTGGCGATAACGTAGTCCGTGAAGTTCGGGTTCACCATTATGCCGTTCTTGTAGACCAGGTTCTCGTACATGGCCCAGCTCATCCCCTGCAATATGCCGCCCTGGGCCTGGCCCTGCGCCAGGCGCGGATTGACTATTTTGCCCACATCGTAGGCGGCCCAGATCTTCTTCACCCTGGCCACGCCGGTCTTAAGGTCCACTTCAACCTCGGCCGCGTCGGCCGAGTAGGAGTAGATGACATAGGCGTCGCCCTGGCCGTCCTCCATTTTGAACGTGGTGCGCGGGGCGGCGTACCAGCCCTGCTCGCACATTTTCTGGCGGCGGTCCCAGCAGCCGGCCACCACTTTCCTGAAGTCCACTACTTTTCCGCCCATTGAGAAAAGTCCGCCGGCGGCGTTCATGGGCCTGGAGGCGTCCGCCCCCTCGGCGATGAGCATGTCGTAGGCGGTCTTGAAAACGCGCTCCCTTATGGGCGTGGCGGCCTCTATTATGGCGTTGCCGCTCATCAGCGTGGTGCGGCTGGCCACTGTGGGCCCGGAGTCCGGCACCTTGGAGGAATCCACTTCCTCCACCCGCACGCTGTCGTACGGGGCGTTGAGCGTTTCGGCCGCTATCTGGGCCAGCACGGTCAGGGCGCCCTGTCCCATTTCGGTATTCCCGACGTTAACGGTAACCGAGGAATCTTTATAGACGTTCACCAAGGCCCCGGCCCTGTCCAGATAACGCCCTTTGGCGCCAAGGCCTACGCCGTAATAAGTCGCCGAAAAACCGATACCCGTAACCACGTCACCCTGTCGCCCGGGGGCGCGGACCTTTTTATCCCAGCCGGAGCGGCGCTTCACGGCCTGCACTATCTCCTTGAGGCCGCAGGAGGAATTTAATTTTTGGCCGGTAATGGTCTTATCGCCGGGCTCAAGGAGGTTATTAAGCCGGAACTGCACCGGGTCCATGCCGACCTTGGCCGCCAGCTCGTCTATAAGCGACTCCTGCGCGAAGCAGATCTGCGGCTGGCCGAAGCCGCGGAAAGCGCCGCATGGCACCTTGTTGGTAGCCGCGGCATAGGTCTTTATGTCCACATTGGCTATCTTGTAAGGGCCGGCGGCGTGCACCGTGCCGCGCCAGAGCACTATCGGCGACAGCGTGGAGTAAGCCCCGCCGTCCAGCACGTATTTAACGCGGCAGGCGGTGATACGGCCGTTCTTATCGGCGGCATAGGCCACCTTGGCCCAGCCCGGGTGGCGCTTGGACATGCTCTGAAAATCTTCTTTACGGCCGTATATCAGCTTTACCGGGCGGCCTGTCTTGGCGGCGCAGAGCGCGGCGTGGGCCCCCACCAGGGCGGGCACGTCTTCCTTGCCGCCGAAGCCGCCGCCGGTAACGGTCTGCAGGATCTTCACCTTATGGTAAGGCAGCCCGAGGGCCGCGGCCACCGCGTCCAGCACGTAAAAGGGGCATTGCGTGGAACTGTGCACGGTAACGCCGCCGTCGGCTTCGGGCACGGCCACCGCGCCCTGGGTCTCAAGGTAAGCGTGCACCTGGTAATTGGTGGAGAACTCCCCCTCCGCCGTATAAGCGGCGTTCTTGAAAGCCGCGTCCACCGCGCCTTTCTTTATGACGAAACTGGAGATGATATTGTCCTTGCCGTAGATCTTTACGGAGTCCTTCTCCAGGGCCGCAAGAGGGTCGGTCACAAAAGGCAGCTCTTTATATTTTATCTCGACCAGGGCGGCGGCCTTTTTGGCCGCGCGGGCGCTGTCCGCCACCACCAGCGCCACGGTCTCGCCGGCGAAGCGGGCCTCGCCCTCCGGCAGGAAAGGGTAATCCTGCATGACCACCGGCCACTTGTTGACGCCTTTTATATCCCTGTATGTAACTAAAGTTACATAACCGGGCACCCGCCGGGCGGCTTTGTCGGAAATGGAAATTATTTTTATTCTGGGCCTGGGCGAGCGCACCGCGGCCGCGTGCAGCATTCCGGCGAAGTCCCTGTCGTCGGCGTATTGGGCCTTGCCCGTAACCTTGATCAGCGCGTCCTTCCTGGGCAGTGATTTCCCGACGAATGAAAGTTTTTCCATATTAGGCCTCTTGCCTGCTCCCCGCGACCTGTGACTTATGGCCGTGCGCCTCGCGCATATGCGCCCCGTCCCGCTTATAGTGCACCTTTATTATTTCGGCCAGCACAGAAACGGCTATTTCTCCCGGGGCCTTGCCGCCCAGGTTAAGCCCTATGGGCGAATGCACCCTGGCGTCCTTCAGAGGGTAAAGTTTTTTCTTGCTCAACAGTCTAAAAAGCTCGGCCACTTTGTCCTTGCTGCCTATCATGCCGATATAGGCCGCGTCCGTGCGCATCATGGCTTCCAGGCATTCCTTATCCAGTGCATGACCGCGCGTGACTATGACCGCGTAGGTGTCTTT
>DMXM01000002.1:6594-14441 GCA_003482905.1 Elusimicrobiota bacterium | reverse complement strand
GCGAATTCTTTCCTGTCGTCGGCCACCAGGTAGGGATAGCCCGCCAGCCGGCAGGCTTCCGCTATCTTAACGCCGACGTGCCCGCCGCCGAGGATCAGCACTTTTAAAGGGTTTTTGTACACGTCTATGTACACTTCCATATTGCCCATGCAGATCATGCCGGTATTGCCGCCGGGCTTCAGGTCGAAAACGAATTTGCCGCCTTCGCCTTTTTTAATGCAGGCCACGGCCTGCTTGATGGTGAGAGCCTCTATGGAACCGCCGCCCACCGTGCCTTCTATGGCGCCGTCGGCGTAGACCAGCATTTTAGCGCCGGCCTCGCGCGGGGTGGAGCCGCCCACGGAGATAACCGTGACGAAAGCCGCGCTGCGACCGGAATCGATGGCCTCGGAGAGAATTTTGATCAGATTTTTATGTTCTTTCATGCGTGTCTATTTTACCAATTTACAGGACCTTGTATATTTCCACCGGCTCGGCTTTCCCTTTCAACGCTGCCTTGCCCAGGGCCTCGAACTTAAATGTTCCGCCGAGGGAGCCGCGCGCCCTTTCCAGGGCGGGCCCGCTTACCAGGATATCCGTGTTAAAATCCTTGGTCTTGGATTCCAGCCGGGAAGCGATATTGACCGTGTCGCCAATGAAGGTGTACTCAAGCCGGAAGGCCGTGCCGATATTGCCGCCAACCAGTTTGCCTGCATGTATGCCTATGCCAAAATCCACGATGCCGGGGGTTTTTCCCGCGGCGTTGAACTCGACGAGGGCTTTTCTCATTTCTACCGCCGCGCGCACGGCGTCGGCCGCGTAGTCGTCCGATCCCAGCAGCGGGGTATAGATCGCCATCACGGCGTCGCCTATGAACTTGTTTATAACGCCATGGTTGGCGGTTATCGGCGGGGTTATATAGTGGAAATAATTATTAAGGAACTCCACCAGCATGGCGGCGCTCATCTTCTCGCTCAACGGCGTAAAATTGCGGATGTCGCAGAACATCACCGCGGCTTCCATGTCCTCGCCGCCGAGGTTCACTTTCTTGTTCTTGATCAGTTCGCGGGCTATCTCTATGGACAGGTACTTACCAAAGGTGTCCTGCAGCGCCTCACGCTCTTTAAGGCCGTCCACCATCTCGTTGAACCCCGCCTTAAGATACGCCACCTCGTCGGAGAAATAAATCCTGGTCCTGACGTCATAGTCGCCGCCCGCCACCCGCCGCATCTTGGCTATAAGCCCGTCCAGCGGCAGCTGGATGCCGTTATAGATGGTAGAAAGACCGTTAAGCAGCAGCGCCGAGGAAATAAACAGCATCATGACCAGTTCGCCCGAGAACTTATCCCACGGAACGCGGTTGAGGAACACAAGGTAGACCAGGGCGAACGGCAGTATCGCGAAGCCAGTTATCAGCGTGGCTATTCTTACGTAGATGGGCAGAGAGAACCCGGGCCGCAGGCGCGATAATTCCACGGGCGTATATAGCGCCTCCATTAGTTTCTTCTGCTTGGAGAGGTGCGCGTCGATATAGACCACCAGCAGCGCCGCCTGGGCAAGAAAAGCCACGCCGGCGGCGCCATACTCGGCCCGCGAAACGGTGCCGGGAGCAAGAGCGGCCACCGCCAGCGTTACAGCCTGCACCAGCAGCACCATGGCGAAAGCGTCCCTGTAGATGTTCCCGAGGCGCGAACGGATCTTGGCCTTAAGGCTTTCCTCCGGCTTATTGATGTAGAGGTGCGCGGGCCGGCCCCAAAGATAAGTAAGCAGCGTCAATACACCGAATGAAAACCCGAAACTTGCCCCGATATAGTGGCCGCCCAGGGTGACGTTAACCAGGTTGCCGTTCATCTTTGGCGTTCCGGTAAAGGCGGCCATCGCCATTTTAAAGAAGGTCGAATTCACTACCGCCAGGAGGAGCGGGATGGACAGGATCCTGAAAAACTCGTCGAGTTCTTTTTTCCGTTCTGTTTTGCTTGCGGCGTTGGTCATTGTGGCCCTTTATTATAATTATTGAGGAAAACCCAGTATATTATGGCATTTATAAAAGCGGAACCGCCCCGACCCGCCGCACGGCGCTGAACAGGAAAACTATCAAAAATATAAGGATAGGGAGAATCAACCGGGTTCCAGGGTTTTATAATCCTCGGGCGTGTCGAAGTCCCTGATTATCTCCGGGTCCTTCACTTCCAGGTCGGTGACCTTTACGGAGGGATGATGCGTCACCCAGTGCAGCCCCTTGTCCAGCGGCCCCTCGAAACAGAGCGCCTTGTGCGCCGCCGGTATAATTATCGGGTGCCCGCGTTTCAGACGCGAATCCGCCGCCCTGAAGGTGCGCGGGATAACTATGGAGTTCCTGTTCAAAAGCCAGCAGGCTATAACTTTTTTATAGGTTTCAACGTCTATCGTCGGCTGGTCGGCCAGGCAGACCATAAAACCCTCGGAGAATTCCGAAACGGCCGCCAGGCCGGCGCGCAGCGAGGAAAGCTGGCCGTTCTCCGGCTTGGGATTCACGGCTATTTTTTCCCCGGCCGGCGTCCAGGCTTTTATTATTTCGGATGAAGCCCGCCCCAGCACCACCACGCGGTCCGCCACTCCGGCCGCCCTTAACGACGAGCAGACATGCTCTATAAAGGCCTTGCCCCGCCACTCAAGCAGGGCCTTGGGGCGCCCCATCCTGGACGATTCACCGGCCGCAAGTATTATCGCTGAGAGCATAGTAAAGATCTCAATCCCCGAAAGATATGCCCAGGTCGCGCGCAGTAATTATGGTGTCGCAGTCGGGCGGTACTGTCTTCATGCGGCTGGTGGCCTCTTTAAGCGGCACATAGCGCACCGTCGGCGGGTCCAGCGCCACCATCACCCCGGAGCGCCCTTCCTCCAGCGCCCGCACGGCTGCCGCGCCGAAGCGCAGCGATATCAGGCGGTCAAAAGTGGTAGGGGCGCCCCCGCGGAGCAGATGCCCCAGCACCACGGTGCGGCATTCCTTGCCGACCAGCGGTTCAAGCTCCCTCGCCACGCGCTCACCCGCGCCGCCCAGCTTCTCGGCCCGGCCCAGTTCCTTGCCGACCACCGAAACGCCGCCGCCAACAGGTTTGGCGCCTTCTGCCACCACCACTATGGCGTAATGCTTGCCGCGCTTGGGCCTTTCTTTGAGTGCTTCGGACACTTTATTGATGTCGTAAGGTATTTCGGGTATAAGTATGGCGTCGGCATTGCCTGAAACCCCGGCGTTGAGCGCTATCCAGCCGGCATAGCGGCCCATCACCTCCACCACCATCACGCGGCGGTGCGCGTCGGCGGTGGAATGCAGCCGGTCCAGGCATTCCGTGGCGAAAGAGACCGCCGTGTCAAAACCAAAAGTCACCACCGTCTTATCCAGGTCGTTATCTATGGTCTTGGGCACGCCCACCGTTGGCAGACCTTTTTCAGAAAGCACATTGGCTATCCCCAGCGAGCCGTCCCCGCCCAGCGCCACCAGCGCGTCTATGCCGTTACGCTTAAAAGCGGCCATCAGTTCGTCGGTGCGGTCGGCTTCGTACATCTTCCCGTCGGGGCCCATGGTGGGATACTTTGTGGGGTTGCCCCTGTTGGTGGTCCCCAGTATGGTGCCGCCCAAATGCGTTATACCGCGCACGGAGCGCCTGGTCAGCGGTATCAGCCCGCCCTCCGGGTATTCCTCCGGTTTCAGCAGACCGTTGTACCCGTCCCTTATGCCAACGCACTCCATGCCCCGGTTCAGGGCTGAAACCACCACCGCCCGTATAACGGCGTTAAGCCCCGGCGCGTCCCCGCCGCCAGTATTAATAGCGATCTTTTTTATCTTCCCCATACTCCCCCCCTTTATAAAGGGAGGGACGCTGCTTCCTAACTTCCTAATTATCACAGTCTGCGGCATTATCCTCAAGTTAGGAAGATAGTAAGCAGCGTCCCCTCCCCCGTTCAGCAGCCGGCTTTACGGTATAGCGCGGCGGCGGCTTTATTGGCGCGTTCGGCCAGTTTGAATTCGTCTACGTTGACCAAGCGGCCATTTTTGACCACCACCTTGCCGTTGACTACGGTGTGTTTTGTGCGGTGCGAGGCGCCGCAGAAAAGCAGCGAGGCCAGCGGGTCCGATTTGGAGCCCGCGAAATCCAGGCCGCTTACGTCGAATATGGCGATGTCGGCCGCTTTGCCGGGTTCTATAGAACCTATGTCGGTGCGGCCCAGCACCGAGGCGCCGCCATGGGTGGCCAGTTTAAAAGCGTCGCGGGCGGGCATGGCTTCAACACCGGCCTTCACGCGCTGCACCAGCATAGCCTGGCGCACTTCGCCCAGCATGTCGGAAGAATCGTTGGAGGCGGAGCCGTCCACCCCCAAACCCACCGGCACATTATGCTTAAGGAACATGCGTATGGGCGCTATGCCGGAACCCAGGCGCAGATTGGAACAGGGGCAGTGCGCCACGCCGGTGCGGGTCTTGCCCATCTTTCTGGCTTCGGCCTCGTTGATGTAGACGCAATGGGCGAACCAGGCATTGCCCTCGGTAACCCAGCCCACGGACTCCATGTATTCCAGCGGGCGCATTTTGAAAAGCTTTTTGCAGAACGCTTCCTCGTCTATGGTCTCGGCCAGGTGGGTGTGCATGCGCACGCCCCATTTTTTGGCCATCACAGCCGTAAGCTTGAGCAGTTCCGTGGTGACGGAGAAAGGCGAGCAGGGCGCCAGAGCCACGCGGGTCATGGCGAAATTCCGCGCGTCGTGGAATTTATTCACCAGGCGCTCGCAGTCCTTCATTATAAAATCTTCGGTCTGCACCACGCTGTCCGGCGGCAGGCCGCCCTTGGACCGGCCGCGCGACATGGAGCCGCGCGTGGCGTGGAAGCGGATCCCCAGCTCTTTGGCCGCCGCTATCTGCGTGTCTATAAAGAAGCCGCTGTTCTCCCTGGGAAAAAGATAAAGGTGGTCCGAGCTGGTGGTGCAGCCGGTCAGCAGCAGCTCGCCCAGGCCCACCTGGGTGCTGGCGTAGACGGCCTCCGGGTTCACGTGTTTCCAGATGTCGTAAAGATATATGAGCCAGTCGAAGAGCTTGGCGTCCTGCACTTTGGGCAGGTTGCGGGTAAGGGTCTGGTAAAGGTGATGGTGGGTGTTGACGAAACCGGGCAATACCACGCAGCCTTTGGCGTCTATGACGGCGTCGGCCTTCACATTAAGGCCCTTCCCCACTTTCTTTATCTCAGGGCCTTCTATGTAGATATCGCCGCCCTTGATCTCGCGGCCCCGGGCGTCCATGGTAGCCAGCACCAGCGCGTTCTTTATCAAAAGGGATTTTTGTTTCATCATGGTCTCCGGAAATTTCAGTTCTTTTAATATTATAGTAAAATAAGAAAACTCCTCCGGGTTTGGCCGGACAAAGGCAACAGGTAAAAACCATGAAAAACAAAATAACTTTCCTCACCGACGCACAGCTCAAGAGCGAAGCCGAACGCTGCCTCTATTGCGAGGACAAACCCTGCCAGAAGGCCTGCCCGGCCGACTGCTCCCCCGCCGATTTCATAATGGCCGCGCGCCAGATGGGCAAGTCGGACATTAAACGCTCGGCCGCCCTCATCATGGGCCACAACACTTTCGGCGGGGTCTGCGGCGCGGTCTGCCCCGACTGGTTCTGCGTAAAGGCCTGCTCGCGCAAGATTTTCGACAACCCCATCAATATCCCGGCCGTGCAGGCCGCGGTGGTGCAGAAAGCCAAAGAAATGGGCGTAATGCCGAAATTCAGGAAAGCCAAGCCTAACGGCAGGAAAGTGGCGGTGGTGGGCGCCGGTCCCGCCGGCTTCGCCGCCGGCGGCACCCTGGCCCAGCTTGGCTACAAAGTGGACATTTTCGAGAAAGATAAAAAAGCCGGCGGCGCCTGCAACCTTATACCGGACAAGCGCTTCCCCAAGGAAGTGCTGCGCACAGAAATTGATTTCGTTAAAACCCTGGGGGATATTTCAATAAAGACCGGAGTGGCCGTAAAAGACCCGGCTTCCCTGCTTAAGAAATACGACGCCGTAATAGTAACGGCCGGCGTAGAGAAACAGATAAAGCTCGGCATAGAGAACGAAACCCTCGGTGTGGAAGGCCTGGAATACCTGCGCAATTCGTCCAAATACAAGGTGAAAGGCGGGAACGTGGCCGTAATAGGCGGCGGCGCGGTGGCGGCCGACTGCGCCATGAAAGCCCTGGAGCTGGGCGCGGCCAAAGCCGAGATCTTCACCCGCAAGAACATAGGCGACATACAGCTGCCCGAGCACGAGCTGCGCGATATATTGAAAGCCGGAATAAATATAAACGCCAGGAGCCGCATCACCGCCATATTGAAAGGCGGTAAAGGCATAAAGATAGTGCGCCTGGACGACAAAGCCAAAGACATCCCGGGCACGGAGCAGACGCGCACGGACATATTTTTTGTGGTGCTGGCCATAAAGAATATCCCCGTCTTCCAGGACAAAAAACAGAAAGGCGTTTTCCTGGCCGGCGACTGCCGCAACGGCGCAGCCACCGTGGTGGAAGGCGCAGCCTCCGGCAAGAACGCGGCCATGGAGGCCCACGCCTTCATGCAGGGCAAAAAGGCGCCAGCCATCCCCAACAACCTCAAGAGCACCGTTCTATTGGCCGGCCGCAACATGCTGCCGGCATCGCTGGAGACCGACTTCTTCGGCCGCAAACTGCGTTCGCCTTTCATCATTTCCGCCTCCCCCCATTCCGACGGCTACGCGCAGGTAAAACGCGCCTACGAAGCCGGCTGGCCCGGCGTGGTGATGAAGACGGCCTTCGACGGCCTGCACATACATATCCCGTCGGAGTACATGGTGACCTTCACGGAAGACACCTACGGCAACTCTGACAACGTTTCCGGCCATCCGCTGGACCGCGTGTGCAAGGAAGTGGCGCGCCTGGTAAAAGAATACCCGGACCGGCTGACCGCCGCCTCCACCGGCGGCCCCGTGACCGGCTACGACGAGGCCGACAAAAAGGCTTGGCAGTCCAATACGCTTAAGCTGGAAAAGGCCGGAGCCATGGCCATAGAATATTCCCTCTCCTGCCCGCAGGGCGGCGACGGCACCAAGGGCGACATAGTCTCACAGGACCCGGAGCTGGCGGCCAAGATCATAGACTGGGTGATGGAAGTTTCCAACCCGGAAATCCCCAAGCTCTTCAAACTGACCGGCGCGGTAACGGCCATCTGGCAGGTGGTGAACGCCATAAAGCAGGTTTACGCCAAATACCCGCACAAGAAAGCCGGCATAACCCTGGCCAACTCTTTCCCCGCGCTGGCCTTCCGCCCGCGCCTGTCCGGCAAAGGGAATTGGGAAGAAGGCATGATAGTGGGAATGAGCGGCGAGGGCGTGGCCCCCATAAGCAACCTGACCATCTCCAAGGCCGTAGGCCTGGGCGTGCCGATATCCGGCAACGGCGGGCCTATGGATTACAAGGCCGCGGCGCATTTCCTGGCGCTGGGCGCCAAGTCCGTGCAGTTCTGCACCATAGTTATGAAGTACGGCTTCGGCGTGATAAACGAGCTCAACTGGGGGCTCAGCCACATGCTGGAAGAGAAGGGTTACAAGTCGGTGGAAGAATTTATAGGCTGCGCCCTGCCCGGACCTATAACCAACTTCCCGGACCTCACGCCGGTAAAGAGCATCCCCTCCGTTGACGCGGACCTGTGCCGCCATTGCGGCAATTGCGAGCGCTGCGGTTACCTGGCCGTAAAACTGGATGGGGATAAGATCCCGCAGTTCGACGCTTCCAAATGTATCGGCTGCTCGCTGTGCGTAAAGAAGTGCTTCTCCGGCGCGCTTAAAATGCGTAAACGCACGGCAGCAGAAACCAAGGTTTGCCCGGAATGA
>DMXM01000002.1:6133-6392 GCA_003482905.1 Elusimicrobiota bacterium | reverse complement strand
ACGCCATACTTATTGAAGACGGGCTTATTAAAAAAATAGCCCCGCAGAAAAACTTCAAGGGCAAATATTCAAAGGTCATGGACGCGTCAGGCAAGCTGGTAATGCCCGGCTTCATCAACACCCACATGCATTTCTACAGCACGTTCGCGCGCGGGCTGGGCAAAGCGGCCCCGTCGCGCAACTTTGTGGAGATCCTCAACAACCTGTGGTGGCGGCTGGACAAGAAACTGACCAACGCGGACTCCTATTACAGCGCCGT
>DMXM01000002.1:3374-5878 GCA_003482905.1 Elusimicrobiota bacterium | reverse complement strand
CTGCGCGCGGCCCTGTGCTACGAAGTATCCGACCGGGACGGCAAGGAGAAGGCGAAGGAAGGCCTGGAGGAAAATACCGCTTTTATAACCGGGGCCGCCGCTAAGAAAGACAACATGATAGCCGCCCTATTCGGCCTGCACGCCTCTTTCACAATTTCCGACGAGACCCTGGAAGAGGCCGCCTACCGCGGCCACAAGCTGGGCGCGGGCTTTCACATACACGCTGCGGAATCCCAGGCGGACCAGATCCAGTGCGAGTCCCACCACAAGCTGCGCGTGATAGAGCGCCTGCGGGACTTCGGCATACTGGGCCGCAAGTCCATAGCCGCGCATTGCGTGCACGTCAACGAAAAAGAAATCGAGATATTAAAAGAGACCGGCACGGCGGTGATCCACAACCCGCAGTCCAACGCCAACAACTCCGTGGGCATAGCGGACATCACCGGCATGATGGCCAAAGGCGTGCTGGTGGGGCTGGGCACCGACGCCATGACGGTAAACATGATGGAGGAAGTGCGCGCCGCCTTATGGCTGCAGCACCTGAAGCGCGACCCCTCGCAGGGCTTTATGGAAGCGGCCTACGCGCTGCTGGTGAACAACGCCAAAATAGCCAACCGCTATTTCAAGAACCTGGGCGAACTGAAGGAAGGCTACGCCGCGGACCTGGCCATAATAGACTATATCCCCCCCACGCCCATGGACGCAGCCAACTTCTACGGCCATCTGATATTCGGTATAAGCCAGAGCGCGGTGGACACCACCATAGCCGCCGGCCGCGTGCTGATGGAGAATAAAAAGCTCAAACTGGATATAGACGAAGTTGAAGTGTCGCGCAAATCCGCGGAACTGGCCAAGAAGCTCTGGAGCAGGTTCTAGTAATAGAACTTTGTAAGGAGCGGGATAAGCCGGCCAAATAGGCCGGCTTATTCTTTTCCCGGGCGTTTACCGGCGTCCTGACGCCAGTCAAGGTGCAAAATGTCTCCATTTATGAGAAAATATATATATACAACCAAGGAGCGTGCCATGGCGCAAAACATCGTTGAGAAAATAATTACCTCCCATTTAAAAGAAGGCGAATACGTAAAAGGCAGCGAGATAGGCCTACGCATTGACCAGACCCTCACCCAGGACGCGACAGGCACCATGGCTTACCTCCAGTTCGAGGCGATGGGGCTTAAGGAAATAAAAACCGATCTTTCGGTCTCCTACGTGGACCACAACACCGTGCAGGTGGGCTTCGAGAACTCCGACGACCACAAGTACCTGCAAACCGTGGCCGCCCGCTACGGCGTGGTGTACTCCCGGCCCGGCAACGGCATCTGCCACCAGGTGCACCTGGAGCGCTTCGGCAAGCCCGGCACCACGCTGCTGGGCTCGGATTCCCACACCCCCACCGGCGGCGGCATAGGGCAGGTGGCCATAGGCGCCGGCGGCCTGGACGTGGCCGTGGCCATGGGCGGCGGGCTGTTCTACACCGCGGCCCCCAGGGTTTACCTGGTTAAACTGACCGGGGAGCTTCAGCCCTGGGTGACCGCCAAGGACGTTGTGCTTAAAATGCTTGAGCTGCTTACCACCAAGGGCAACGTGGGCGTGATGCTGGAATACGGCGGCCCCGGCGTAAAGAAGCTTTCGGTGCCCCAGCGCGCCACCATAGCCAACATGGGCGCGGAAATGGGCGTGACCTGTTCCGTTTTCCCCTCCGACGGCGTCACCAGGAAATTTATTAAAGCCCAGGGCCGCGAAGCGGACTGGAGCGAACTGAAAGCTGACCGCGGCGCTAAATACGACCGCGTCATAGACCTGGACCTGTCCTCCATAGAACCCATGGCCGCCTGCCCGCATAGTCCCGGCATTATAAAGAAGATCTCCGAGCTGGAAGGCGGACCGGTGGACCAGGTCTGCATAGGTTCCTGCACCAATTCCTCCTACCGCGACATGATAACCGTGGCTGAAATAATGAAAGGCCGCAAGGTCTCCAATAATGTAAGCCTTGGCGTGGCCCCCGGTTCCCGCCAGGTATTGCAGATGATGGCCCGCAAAGGCGCGCTGGCGAACCTGCTGGACGCCGGCGCCCGCATACTGGAGAGCGCCTGCGGCTTCTGCATAGGCAACCATTTCTCGCCCAAGAGCGGCGGGATAAGCCTGCGCACCTCCAACCGCAACTTCGAAGCCCGCAGCGGCACTGCCGACGCCCAGGTTTACCTGGTAAGCCCCGAGGTGGCCGCCGTGGCCGCCGTCACCGGCAAGTTCACCGACCCCCGCAAAGCCGGCATCCCCTACCCCCCCGTAAAGGAGCCAGCCTCCTTTCTGGTGGACGACGCCATGTTCATAAAGCCCTCTCCGGAAATTAAGGGGACGGAGGTTTTCCGCGGCCCTAATATCGGCGAGCCGCCCAGCAACGGCAAAATGCCGGAGGCCATGAACGGCGCGGTAATGATACACGTGGGCGACAAGATAACCACCGACCACATTATGCCGGCCGGCGCGCGGCTGAAGTACCGTTC
>DMXM01000002.1:0-3261 GCA_003482905.1 Elusimicrobiota bacterium | reverse complement strand
CCATGTGCCCGATGTACCTGGGAGTAAAGGCCGTTATCGCCAAATCTTTCGAGCGCATCCACGCGGCCAACCTGCTGAACTTCGGCATAGCTCCGCTGACATTCAAGAACCAGGCGGATTACGACACTATAAAGACCGGCGACAAGCTTGCCTGTGGAGACTGGGGCCAGGCCCTGGCCGAGGGCAGGCCGATCATGATCAAGAACGAACGCACCGGCGCCTCCATTGAATGCGTCTGCGCGCTTTCAGCGCGCCAGAGGGCCATCCTTACGGCTGGCGGCCTGCTCAACCATACCACCGGCAAATAAAGGATATACACCATGGCACAAAGAGGCATAAGGGAATACGAAGGCAAAAAAATACTTTTCGACGGGCTGGCGAAGCAGCTCCCCTCGTTCAAAGGGAAGTCGGAGAAACTGGCGCTGGTGCAGCCCGGCACGGACCCGAAGCGGCTTGTGAAAGACCACCCGTGGCTGCTAAAGGAAAAGCTCGTCGCCAAACCCGACCAGCTGTTCGGCAAGCGCGGCAAGCACGGCCTGCTTTGCCTTAACGCCGACTGGAAGACGGCCTGGAAGTGGATCTCCGACCGGATGAACAAGACCGTCACGGTAGGCAAGACCACGGGCGTTCTGAACACCTTCATGATAGAGCCGTTCACCCCGCATAAAGAGGACGCCGAAGAATGCTACGTGGCCATACGCGCCTACCGCGACTATGACATGGTATACCTTTCGAACAAGGGCGGCATATACGTGGAGGAGAACTGGGAGAAAGTTAAAGAGACCCGGGTGCCCATCCTCTCCTCTATCGCCGACGTAAAGCTTAACATGCCGGATTTCGGCAAGCGCGCCGCCCAGATAGAAGAGTTCGTTAAAGCCCTCTACAATGTTTACGCTGAAGGCGGCTTCACCTACCTGGAGATCAATCCTTTCACTTTCTCCGGCGACGACATAGTGCCGCTGGACCTGGTAGCCAAAGTGGACGACACCGCCGCCTTTGAATGCGCCAAGGTCTGGGACGGCCTGGAATTCCCGGCCGCCTTCGGCACTACGCATACCAAAGAGGAAGATTTCATACGCAGCCTGGACGAAAAGACCGGCGCCAGCCTGAAACTGACCGTGCTGAATCCCAAAGGCCGCATATGGAACATGGTGGCCGGCGGCGGCGCCTCGGTCATCTACGCCGACACCGTCTGCGACCTGGGCTATTCCAAAGAACTGGCCAACTACGGCGAATACTCCGGCGACCCCTCCGCCGAGGACACCTACCAGTACGCGCGCACCGTGCTGGACCTGATGACCCGCGAGAAAGGCATAAAGAACAAGGTGCTGATAATAGGCGGCGGCATAGCCAATTTCACCGACGTGGCCAAGACCTTCACCGGCATAATAAAGGCCCTCAACGAATATAAGGCCAAACTGACGGAGCAGAAAGTGAAGATCTATGTGCGGCGCGGCGGCCCCAATTACAAAGAAGGTCTGGCCAATATGCGCAAGCTGGGCGAGACCCTGGGCGTGCCCATAGAGGTTTACGGCCCGGAGACCCACATGACTTCCGTAGTTTCAATGGCGCTGGGAGGCAAGAAATGAAACCCGAACTTTTCACCAAGGACACCACCGCGATAGTTTACGGTTATCACACCAACGCCATCCAGCGCATGCTGGACTTCGACTACGCCTGCGGGCGCAAAGTCCCGTCGGTAGCGGCCATTGTGGACCCGGGCCGGGAAGGCGCGCACAAGGCTTTCTTCGGCAAAGGCGAGATACTGCTGCCGATGTACGGCACCCTGGCCGCGGCCGCGGAAACCCATCCAAAGGCCGACGTGGTGGTAAACTTCGCCTCTTTCCGCAGCGCTTTCGCCTCCAGCCTGGAAGCGCTGGAACACCCGAACATACGCACCGTGGCCGTAATAGCCGAGGGCATACCGGAGCGCCGCGCCCGCATACTGGCCGCCACCGCCAAAAAGCTGGATAAAATGGTTATCGGCCCGGCCACCGTGGGCGGCATAAAGGCCGGCTGCTTCAAAATAGCCAATACCGCCGGCACTTATGAGAACATCGTCGAGTCCAAACTGCACCGCCCGGGCAGCGTAGGTTTCGTTTCCAAGTCAGGCGGGCTTTCCAACGAGTGCTACAACATTATAGCCCGCAACTCCGACGGGCTCTACGAGGGCATAGCCATAGGCGGCGACGCCTACCCCGGCTCCACCCTGCTTGAGCATATCATGCGCTACGAGGCCATCCCGTCCGTCAAAATGATAGTGGCACTGGGCGAGATAGGCGGCACCGAGGAATTGCGCATAGTGGAAGCCCTTAAAACCAAAAAGATAAAAAAACCGCTGGTTATCTGGGTTACCGGCACCTGCTCCAAGATGTTCCCGGCAGGCGTGCAGTTCGGCCATGCCGGGGCCAAAGCGGGCTCCGACCTGGAAACCGCCGAGGCCAAGAACAGGGCCCTCAAAGACGCCGGCGCCATAGTGCCGGATTCTTTCGACGATTACGGCGTGATGATAAAGAATACGTACGAGGCCCTGGTGAAGAAGGGTGTTATAAAACCCGCCGAGGAAGTTACCGCCCCGGTGCTGCCGATGGATTTCGCCCAGGCGCTGAAAGAAGGCAAGATCCGCAAAGCCACCACCTTCATAAACACCATATCCAACGAGAAGAAGGAAGAGCTGGAATACTGCAATATGCCTATTTCCAAGGTTCTGGAAAGCGGCATGGGCATTGGCGGCGTGATAGGCCTGCTCTGGTTCAAGCGCGACCTGCCGGATTACAGCCGCAAGTTCCTTGAGACGGCGCTCATCCTTACTGCGGACCACGGGCCGGCGGTTTCCGGCGCGCACAACGCCATAGTGGCGGCGCGGGCGGGCAAGGATATTATCTCCTCGCTGGCTTCGGGCATTCTTACCATAGGGCCGCGCTTCGGCGGGGCCATTGACGACGCGGCGCAGAACTTCAAACGCGCCTACGACGCGGGGCTTACCCCGGCGCAGTTCGTGCGTGATATGAAGGCGAAAGGCTTGAATATCCCCGGCATCGGCCACAAGGTAAAGAGCATATCCAACCCTGACATGCGCGTAACGCAGTTGAAGGCCTTCTGCAAAAAGAACTTTAAGAAGACCGATCTGCTGGACTACGCGCTGGCGGTGGAACAGATAACTTCGTCCAAGAAGGGCAACCTGATACTGAACGTGGACGGCTGCATCGGCATCTGCTTTGTGGACATGCTGCACAGTTGCGGCTCTTTCAAGAAAACTGA
>DMXM01000012.1:35128-88511 GCA_003482905.1 Elusimicrobiota bacterium | reverse complement strand
GGGGCGGCGTCATGCAGCAGGCCTGACCTGGCCAGGAACCGGTCGATAGCGCGGTCGGCGGGGTTCTGGTCGCAGGATGGCCGCGCAATGAAAGCGGACAAGTTTGGGTCCGAGGCCTGGGGCGCTGGCGTGACAGGGGCGCACAGGGGCTCATCCCGGGAAGCGGACAGGTTTGGGTCCGAGGTGAGAACGGGCTATAAAATGGCGCTACCGACGGGGAGGTTAGTCTATGTCAGGAGGTCTGGATTCCGGCTCACATAGAATTTCGAATCCCCTTGACCCCTAAGTCAACCGGATTTGCTTAAAGTTCGTTTTTGGCCCCCGTTGTTCTGGTAAGCAACACCCCCCAAAAAACGAACTTTTCATCCAGCGCTTTTTGGATATCCTCGACGGGGGACTCAAAAACCTTAACAATCACATGGTCCTTAAATATGATTATTCGCTCCACCAGTAAGCGAATAGCTTTTATCTGAAGGTCAACGGGTAGCCGGTTGATGAACATGGCGAATCGCTGGAATGTCCCCTGAATAACATCCACGTCATATACCGCCTTCAGGCTATGCGAAGTCAGCGCTTCATACCACGAACCACGGTAAAATTGTTCCTGAACCTCCGATATTGATAGAATAATCTCGCTAGAAATGATCGTCCAGAATGTATAGCAATAGGGATTTATACATGAAAAGAAAAAGCCAAAAGGCACAGGAGAAGTCAATCGTGCAACGCTCCAAAACCCAGTAGGACGCACTGCCCAAGAATTATCCGCAATTTCTTGAAGACATCAAGTCCCGTATCCGTACTGCCCAAATCAAGGCCGCCCTCTCAGCCAGTCGGGAGTTGATTATCCTTTACTGGGACATCGGCAGATCCATTATTGATCGCCAAACGAGGGAAGGATGGGGCAAATCAGTTGTAGAGCGACTAGGTGTTGATCTGCAAAAAGAATTTCCTGGTGTTGGTGGATTTTCAGTCGGCAATCTCTGGCGCATGAGAGCTTTCTATATCTCTTATACCGTCGATACAAGAAAACTCGCGCAGACTGCGCGAGATCTTGGAGGCCCAATTCTCGCGCAGCTTGCGCGAGAATTGGATGGGAGCAGTCTGCCCTCAGTCCTACTCCAAATTCCGTGGTTCCATAACGTCATCCTCATTGAGAAAATCAAAGACCCTCTCGAACGACTTTGGTACGCGCATCAAACTGTGGAGAATGGTTGGAGCCGCCCTGTGCTGATTCTTCAGATCGAATCAGGTCTTTATGAACGCCAAGGTAGGGCCGTCACTAACTTTAAGCGCACATTGCCGACACCTCAGTCTGACTTGGCTCAGGAGACCATCAAAGACCCATACACATTCGATTTTCTAACCCTTGCCGACGGTGCCCACGAACGGCAACTGGAGCAGGGGCTTCTTAGCCATATTCAGAAGTTCCTTCTGGAATTGGGGGTTGGATTTGCCTTTGTAGGCCGCCAAGTTCATCTGGAGGTGGAAAAGGAGGACTTCTACATCGACTTGCTTTTCTATCATCTCCGCCTGCGATGTTTTGTGGTAATCGAGCTGAAGAATACCAAATTCAAACCTGAGTATGCCGGCAAGATGAACTTTTATCTTTCAGCGGTAGATGACCGTCTGCGGCATAAGGATGATCAACCGAGCATTGGCTGGCAGAAAATAGTTTTTACCAATGAAGGGCTTCCCAAAAAAGTTAGTTTTTGGCCCCCGTTGACCGCGCCAATTTGCACAAAAGACATCAAACATAGCCTGATTGGTGTTTTTGATTTTAAGCGGACCTACAGGTGGATAAAGTCCTGCCGGCCACTTTCGAGGTAAAGTGCCAGCAGCAGGTAATCCCGCAGGTGGCGCGTGAGCAGGAAGTTTTCGCGCACGTGCTCGCGGCCGTTCTCTCCGAGCTTCATGGCAAAGGCCGGTTCGTGCAGCAGGCGCTTCATCCAGTAAGCCGTGCCGTCTATGGTGCGCGTGAGTATGCCCGAGTATTTGTGAGTTATCTGTAACGGGATGCCGCCTACGGCTCCGGCTATGACCGGCTTGCCCTTCCAAAGGGCTTCCGAAACCGTCAGGCCGAAACCTTCCTTAAGCGACTTCTGCAATATTATCGCCGAGGCGCGCTGTATGGCGTTGATCTCTATATTGGAGGTTGGCGGCAGGCAGAGCACAATTATGTCCGGGTTGCCTTCAGCCGCGGTCCGGGCTTCGGCAAGGACCTGCGCTCCCTCCGGGTCGTCGTCGGCGCTGCCGCCCACCAGCAGCAGGCGCGCCGTGACGTAGGGCTGTATTTTTTTAAAAGCCTCAATTACGCCCAACGGGTCTTTCAGCCTGTCGAAGCGGGAAACCTGGCTTATCAGCGGCTTATCCAGCGGGATCCCAAGCCTGCTCATTATCTGCGAAACCTCTTCGGGGGTCAGTTCCTTGTTCTTGTCGGCCAGCGGGTCAATGGAGGGCGGGACCTGGAACTGCTTCACCGGCAGCTCCTGGGAGAACGACGGCGCGGAGATGACCGCGGCGTCGTAACGGGAGACGTAGCCGCGCAGAAATTTCCACACGTCGTCCTGGCGATTGGAGAGGTCTATGTGGCAGCGCCACACCCACTTGGCCCCGGCGGGCTTCCTGTCTATAAGCCCCGCGGGCTGGGGGTCGTGGATCAGGGCCACGTCGGCGTCCAGGTTCATGGTCTCCATGTTGGACTTAAGTGTATCCCTGTAAAGCTGGAAGTCGGCGGCTGTCAGTTCTTGCCGCGTGCCGTGCAGCGCGTTATGAAACTTCTTGGTGACCGCGTAAAAATCCTCGCCGCCTTTTATCAGTTCCCAGCGCGGCTTTATCCCGAGCTCCGTCATCATCGGCAGCATACGGCTGAGTATTTCGGCCACGCCGCCGCCCACGGCGGTGGAATTTACGTTGAGGATGGTTTTGCCCTCAAGCCTGGCGGCTATTATCTTAAGTTCCTCTATAGCGCTGCGGCCCGCCGCCGGGGCGTATTCTTCTATCTTAGGCATTTTTTACCTCCGCGAGGCGGCGCTCGATTATGGCGATTATTCTCCGCCGCAGGCTTTCGAGCGTATAGGAATAGGGGTCCAGGCGGGAAATTTCCCTGCCTATTACCTCGTCGCCAAAGTTGGTCTTGAACCAGTAGGAGAAGTCGTCCACGCCGTAAGGAGGACGGAGCCGGGCCTCGAAGACGTGCAGGTACAGGCTGGAGACGCTGACGTTCTTCAGGCACTCTATGAACGAGGCGTAATCGCGCGCGGCGCAATCCGTGGGCACGGAATACCTTATGGCGCGCATAAAGTGGAACTCGCGGCCCGGGGCTACGGTGCGCTGCGGTCCGGGATTCTCGGAGAGGTGGCGCCCGAGCATTTCCACGAAGGCGCTGCGGATATCGGCCAGCGAATTATACCGCACGATGTCTATAGAGGTGAGTTCCTCGCCGAGGCGGTCGGCCTGCACCGTGTTGGTCACCCAGTAGGCGAAGTCGTTAGCGCCCTCCGGCACCAGGTGGTGCGATTGCTTGATAAAGCGGTGCGTGTGGTGGTAGATAACCGCGTCGTCGGCCGCTTTGAGGCCTTCCAGCAGTTCGGTTATGTTATAAGCCCTGCGCCCTGTTACTTCCGTGAGCGTAAGGCGCGTGCAGAATTTAAATGGCTCCACATTTGACGTTCTCATTTCTTCCCCCAATCCCTTGCCTCCGAGATAAAGCGCAGCAGACGCAGCACTTCCGTCTGGCCCGACAGATAATATCCTGCGTTTGACCCGGCTTTTCGGCCCACCCTCACAGCTATACCGCGCCCGTTGACCGCCTCAAACATGTCCTCGTCGGTAAGGTCGTCGCCGACCGCCACCACCAGAGGGCGGGCCAGTTTTGAGGACAACCGGTTTACCGCGCTGCCTTTATGCGACGCGCCGAGAGGCAGCAGCTCAAAGACCTTATGCCCGCGGCGCCAGCGCAGGCCCCGCCCGGGAGCGGACATTATGGCTTTCATCCGGCTGAAGAAACCCCGGCGGTACGGCGCCTTGAGATTACGGTAATGCACGCTGGCCGAGAACACCTTGTCCTCCACCAGTACGCCGGTGCCCGCCGGGAATCTCTCCCGCATTTCGGCGGTGGCTGCGGCCACCCCGGCCCGCGCTTTCGCCGCCCCCGCGTCGCGCCAGACGAAGCCCGGGCCCTTTATCTCGATACCGTGGTTCCCGCCGTAATAGATGTTCCGCAGCCCCACCAGGGGGCACACCCCGCTTAAAGCCCGCCCGCTGAGTACGAAAACAAAAACACCGGGACTTGCCGCCAAAGCCTTCAACGCGGCCTTGAATTGCGGCGTCAGCCGCGCCTGTCCGGGGGTTTCCGCCAGGGCCGCCAGCGTACCGTCGAAATCCAGCGTTACCAGCAGCCTGGGCGCGGCCGTAAGCCGGGCCGCAATGTCGGCGGAGTGCTTCCAGAAGTTCTTCATTTTACGCGACCGGCAGCTTGAACTCGTCCATGCGCAGCTTCATCAGCTCGCCGGTAAGGTTCGCGGCCCACTTGTAAATATTATTCTCATGCAGGTCCTGGCGCATGCGGGTCATCCGCTCGGTTATCTCCTCTTTCGGCATGGTGAGGGAATAATAGATGGCGTCGGCCATCTGCTCTATATCGTAGGGATTTACAATAAGCGCATCCTTCATTTCGCGGGAGGCCCCGGCGAAGCGGCTGAGTATAAGAACGCCGGAATTATCGTCCCGGGCGGCAACGAATTCCTTGGCCACCAGGTTCATGCCGTCGTGCAGCGAGGTGACCAGGCAGGTATCGGCTATCTTATAGAACTTGGTTATGGTCTTGTGGTCGTGGTGCTTCTCCAGAAAGACTATGGCCTTCCAGTCCTTGGCCTTGAACCGCCAGTTTATCCGGTCCACCTCGGCATGCAGCTCGGCCAGGAACCGGTGATACTGCGGGATATGCGTGCGGCTGGGCGCGCCCAGCTGCATCAGCGTGAACTTGCCCTGGTACTCCGGATGTTTCTCCAGGAACCTCTCCACGGCCTTCACGCGCTCCAGTATGCCCTTGGTATAGTCTATGCGGTCCACGCCAACGCCGATGTATTCGGCTCTAAGGCCCAGCTCTTTTATTACCGTTTTGGGGTCCGGTTTCCGGCCCAAAGCCTTTACTTCTTTATCCGGCTGCTGGAAATCTACGCTGATGGGAAAAGGCTTCACCATGGTGATATGCCCTTCCTTCTGCACCGAGAAATGCTCCCAGTTTATGCGGGATTCCATGGTGCGGTCGACGGTGTCGAGGAAGTTGTTGCAGAAGAACTGTGTGTGAAAACCTATCAGGTCGGCGCCCAGCAGCCCCAGCACCAGTTCTTTCTGCCAGGGGCAGATGCCGAAGGTTTCCGGGTTGGGCCAGGGGATATGCCAGAACACCGCCACGCGCGCGTCGGGCCGCACGGCTTTTATCATGCTGGGCAGCAGCGTAAAATGATAGTCCTGTATCAGTACGCAGGGCTCTTTGACGTCCGCGATCTCCTCAAGCACCGTTTCCGCGAACTTTTTATTTACGTCGTAGTAATATTGCCAGTCCTCTTTCCTGAAAGTCGGACGCACGTGGGCGATATGGCAGAGCGGCCAGATCCCCTCGTTGGAGAAGCCATAGTAGTAGCCGTCCTCCTCTTCTTTCGTAAGCGGCACGCGGCGCAGGTTATAGGCGGGTTCTTCCGGCGGCACTTTAATGCGGTTGTCGGCGTCCGTCACCTCAAAGTCCGCCTCGCCGCTGCCGTGCGCCACCCAGGTGCCGCCCGCAGCCTTCATAATGGGGTCAAGCGCGGTTACCAGGCCGCCGGCCGGGACAATGGTCCTTATATCCTTGCCTTCCTTGATATGCATGTAGGGCTCGCGGTTGGAAACCACGAAGAGCGGCCGCCCGTCCATCTTGCTCTTGATGTGCTCCTTCAGCCTCTCCGGGGTCCAGAGGGATTCGCCGTTCTGCCGCAGGCGCGCCTCGTTCTGCGCGGCCCGGCGCGCCGCCCGCAGGTTGCTCGCCAGGGTCGTCGCTTCCCGCGCCAAAGGCGCGAAGATGTCCCCTTTCAGCTGCGGCATATGCCCGTCCGCCTCGCCGACCCGGAGCTTCTTCATCCAGTCGGCCAGCTGGATCACCGGGTCCACCAGGTTCCACCTTATAACAAAGAGCGTCACCAGCGAGATAAGGATCATCTGGGCGAGCAGCCTTATAAGGGTGCGCTTCCAGATCTTGAACAGGTCGTAGTCTATATACGAGATGTCGGTAAAAAGGACTATACGCGCTTTTTCATTCTCGTTAAAAGTCAGCGCCAGCGGGTAGAGGTAGATCTTCTTGCTGCCAAGAGCGTATGGCCTGTCGGAACCGTCTCCCCCGGCTATGAGCGCGTTTATCTCCGGGACGCGGGCCAGCAGCTCCGGCGGCAGGGACGAAGACCCGGAGATCAGGCTGCCGGCCGAATCATAGACGGCCACGCCCTCCAGCTTTTTCTGGTTCTGGAATTTATCGGCGAGTTTCTGCAGCCCGGCCCTGTTCTTTGTTTCCAGGTTGTGCCTTATGCTTTCCTTGAAACTCTCGGCGAGCAGGGCGGACTGGGCGCGAACCTCGTCATAAAGCTTGATCCTTTCCTGCCTCACATTGAACCAGGCGGAAACAAGGGCCACGAATACCACCACGACGATAAGCGAAACGATAAGCTTGAAAGTTATACGCATAAGAACTTCTCCTTTTGAAAGCGGCCCGGCTTTGTCCCTGAAAACCCGATTCCAGCCCGCTTTCCCCATCAGGCCGCCTGATGTTTAAAGATGAAGGCCAGATACACGGCATACAGAGCCAGCAGCAGGATACCACGCCCGCATCCGATGCCACCCTCGCGCGCAGGATAGGCAAGGGCCAATGCCGCAAGGCCGAACCCCAATGTCATAGCCACCTCGCGCCAAACAACTGTTATCGGGGTAATAATGGCCGCAATCGCAACAATAAAGATTCCGTTGTAGATATTGCTGCCTAAAATAGTTCCCAGGCCGATATCGTCGTGGCCGCGGAACTTGGCGATGAGCGTTGTGGCGAGTTCGGGCATGGACGTGCCTACCGCCACTACGGTCGCCCCAATGACGAATTCGTCTATCCCGAAGGAAATGGCGATACCTCTTGCTCCCGCCACAATAAGATTCCCGGCAGCGGCTAGGGAGGCGAGGCCGGCTGCGCATGAAAGAACGGCCAGCCACCCTCGCTGCGCGCCAAGAACCTTAGCGGCAGCGCTGCGCTGGCTGCGCGCCTCTATGATCACCGCCGTGAGCCAGGCGAAGAACATGCCCAGCATAAGCACACCGTCGAACCGGGAAAGCTTTCCGTCCAGGCACAGGACACCGGTGATTATCGGGATCAGGAAAGCCACGGGGAAATCCCGTTTTATGCTGTCGCGCGGACTTTGGATCCTGGAAATTACAAGCGCCATGGCGAGGATCAGGGCGATATTCACGACATTGCTGCCCAGGGCGTCGCCGAGGGTGATCTGGGGTTTCCCGGCCAGGGCGGCATTTATAGCGACTGACAATTCAGGGCTAGAGGTGGCGAACGCCGCGATGGTTACGCCTATGATCCCCGGAGAAACCCTCGCCCAGGACGCCAGGCCCACCGCGCCGCGGACAAAGAGTTCCCCTCCGATACCGGCGAAGGCTATGCCAAGGAGCAAAGCGCTATAATCGTTCATTATCCCCCAGGTTGAATCACCACTTAACGGCCAAGAGGTGCCGCCGATATACACTAACCCGGATTACGATCCCCCACCATCCATTATACGTATGATAAATTATTATACATGCCGCCTCCGTTTTGAACGTGGCAAGTTCAACTACGGGTATGCGGATATAGCTGCAAATGAAAATCCGCCACACCGGCAGCTAAACCGGTGATGGCGGCCCGACCATCCCATGCCTCCGGAGCCTGCGCTCCGAACCCTTATACTGTATTTTACCGCATTACGCAGCTTGCTGTATATGTAAATATATTCATTTGCCTACCGGCGCCGCAGGAGCTGTTTTTTAGGGGATTGGGGACACAATACCTATTTCCCAAAACAGGTATTGTGTCCCCAATAATTATGATTTGCTTTTAGCGGACTTCTGTTTGGAGGAGAGCTTGGCGGGCGCGGAGGGCTTTTTATTGGGCGCGGGGCCCGGCCTTTTTGCGGCCGGCCTGCGCGCCGTGGTGGCGCGCTTTGGGGCGCGGCGGTGACGGCGCCGGCGCGGGGGGCGGCCTACGGCCCAGTAGCGGGCTTTGCCTACGTCCAGGTGGGTAAAGCCCTTGTACGGATAGTACCCTACGCCGCCTGCCCACAGCTTCTGGCCGTATTTCTTGATCTTCGCGGAACTGTAGCCGGGGATCTTTATATCGGCGGCCCAGCCCAGCATGTGCAGGCTGTGCCTGGCGGCGCCGGAGGTCTGGCCGTTGTTCTTGGGGGTGCGATAGCCGCTTAAGAGCGTAAGGCCTTTCTTGCCGAACTTATCTTCCACCGCGTCCAGAAGTTCTATAAGCTTCACCGACATGCGCGTCTCGCGGCCGGTAAGGCTGCAGCGCATATGGTGGTCCAGCCTGGCCAGCGCCTCGCCGTCATAAGTGCCGTCCGCCAGGCGGTAGCGCGCGGTAAGCTTCTGGCCGTTATCGCTGCGTATCAGTGTAAGCTTGCCGTTGCCGCCCAGGTTCACTGGCTCGGGGGTCTGGGCCATGGCGCTGCTTATAAAAATATAGGTTTCCGCGTCCTCGCCTTCCTCCAGTTCCTGCACGTCGGCCTCGGTCACGGGCGTGGTATCGGGGGTTACGGTATAGTCGGGGATGGAGGCCAGCTGTTCCAGCAGCGAGGAGGTGCTGAGTTCAATGGAATCTTCGGTGACGGGCCCGAGCCCCTGCGCGCCGGCGCCCGGGCTGAAAGACAACAGCAATGAAGCGAGAATTAAATTAAATGCGGGCCTTGGCATCAGAGGACATATTTTACCAAAATTAGCGCCGCCCCCGGACAAATGTCAAAGCCCCGCTTTAACCGCCACCCCGCAGGCGAAAACGGCGAAGCCGGCCAGCGCATGCGCGTAACGTTCCATGCGCTCCGCCGGGAAAAGGCTTATCCCCCGCAGCAGCAGGAACACCGAGGCCAGCATTGTGGCTATTGTAACTGCCGAGAAGACGGCCGCCGCGCCAAAGGCAAGCCCCGTTCCCGTCTTTAAAGCCGGGTACATCAGCACGGGGATGAGCGGCTCGCACGGACCGAAAATAAAAACGATGAACAGCGCCCAGGGAGTTACGGAGCTTTTATCAGCGTGCGGGTGCGGGTGCGGGTGCGCGTGCCCGGTTTCGTGACCATGCGCGTGGGAATGCTCCGGGCCGCCATGGGAATGTATATGCGAGTGTTTTTCTCCCCTTAAAGCCTTCTTTATGCCCCAGACCATATAGGCCAGACCGAACGAGAGCAGCAGCCAGCCCGCGACGTCCCCCCTCAGGCCCTCTATCCATTCCAGGCGTGAAACGGCGGTCCCCAGCCAGATCCCGGCCAGGCCTATCAACACTGAACTGCCCACGTGGCCGACGCCGCATAAAAAAGTTACCGCCGCGGTTTTGGAGGCGGACCAGGCCCGCGCCCTGGCCAGCGCCACGAACGGGATATAATGGTCGGGCCCCAGCACCGTGTGGATGAAGCCCAGGGAAGCGGCGGTCAGCAGTATGGCGTTATTTTCCATTTCAAGTTCTCCTTAAAATCAAAGCCTGAGGGTAAGCCCGGCCAGCAGGCCCAGGTCGTCGGCCGAACGGGACAGTCCGAACCGGACGCCGGCGTCCAGGTCCAGGGACGGATAAGGGGACCAGACCAGGCCGAACACCGAGGAGACGGGGTGGGAGGAGGCGCCTTTGTCCGTATTGGTCCCGGCCGCCAGCTCGGATGTCGCCAGCAGTTTGGGGATTATCTCGTACACGGCGGCGGCCGAGGCTTTGAGGATGTTCTTCTCCTCGTCCAGGGAATTGCGGTTGAACAGGTAGCCGGAATTCAGGTAGAACTGCCAGGGGCCGGACGCGCGGCCGGCTATGCCGTAAAGCCAGACGCCGCCTTTCCCGGCCCCCAGGCTTTTAGCCTCGTTGCCGGCCGGCAGGGAAAAACCCGGCTTAAGGGCCAGGGTCCAGCCGGCCTCCCTGGCCACCGGGAATTTGACTTCCACGCTCACGTCGCCCAGACCGCTTTCCGAAATGCCTTCGGAGCTCCAGCCCTGCCAGGGAACGGTGATAAGCACGTCCAGCTCTTTGAACAGGCCGTAGGAAAGCTCGGCCGAGGCGCCGGTGGAATAAACGTCCGGCCCCTCTTTGGACACCGAATGCTCCAACGCCGCCTCTATCTGGCGCCCGTCCTTGCCCAGAAACCCCGTATCCTCGCCGATAAGCGGGTGAAAAGCCCGCGCCTCGCCGCCAAAAGCGCCTATCATCGCCGCCAGGACCAATATGTTCCTCATGCCGTCCTCCCAGTGCTATTATTCTACGCTTCGTGTTACTGGCTGACAAAAAAATTATTTACCCGCGCTGGTCACGCTGAGCGTGGCGTGCTTTACGCCTTTTACGGACTTTAGCAAATCGGCCAGGGCTTTTACTTTGACGCCGGGCCCTTTCACGGCTATGATCTCAAGGCAGTTGTCGTGGTCGAGGTGGACGTGCTGGGCGGAAATGATCATGGCCCCGTGGTCGTGCTGGATATCCAGCAGCTTGTTCACCACTTCGCGCTTATGGTGGTCGTACACAATGGTAACGGCGCCAGCCACCGCGCCGCCGCGCGCGAAGACGTCGCTGACGAAATCCCTGCGGATCAGGTCGGCTATGGCCTTGGAGCGGTTGTCGTAACCCGCGGCGCCTATAAAGGCGTCGAACTTCCGGAGAAGTTCCCCCTCCAGCGAGACGCCGAACCTTACGAGTTTGTCTTTCATGTGTTACCTTTAAGAGAATAGTAGCACAATACGCGATTCAGGTCAACCCCCCGTTCCCGCGCCCGGTTTCGGGCGTCCGCCGGCAGGGTCCGTCAGATGAACCTGACGCTCAGCCCGCATTTCAGCACGCGGCCCGGCAGCGGATAATAGCCGTTAATGGTGTCGGCCGCCTGGGCGTAATGGGCGTCCAGCACGTTATCCGCCCCGACGAAGACCTCAAACGCCTCCAGCGTCCGGGAGAAGTACAGGTCCGCCGTGAAATACGAGGGCAGCTTAAGGCCCCCACGGTCCGCCGCGGTGTATTGCCGCGCGCTGTAATAGCCCTTGGAGCGGATATCCGCCCAGGGGGTCTTAACTCCGGCGTTCAGGCTGAAACGGTGCCTGGGGCTGAAAGCCAGCTCTTTATACCCCCCCGCGGTCCGGCCCTTGCTCACATTGTGAACGTAACCAAAGCCCGCGTTGAACGAAGCGCCTTTATAATCAAGGCCGGCCTCTATGCCCCGGTTGAAGGCGGAGTCCAGGTTGTATGCCGCCCAGCTTTTGGCCGGGTCCAGGGCTATGCGGTCCCGCACGTCGGCGTAATAGGCGCCCAGGGAAGCCCGGAAGCCGGCCGCTAAGTTGGCCGAAACCCCGGCCTGGGTCTGCCATGAGTGTTCCGGCCTCAGGTCCGGGGAACGGTCCGCCGCCGGCACCCACGGATTGTAGAGGTCGGCGAAAGTCGGGGCCTGCCAGGCCCTACCGGTCTGCGCCGAGAATTTCCAGACATAATCGGGGGCGTAGACCACGGCAAGCCTGGGGCTGGCCTGGTCGGCATAGCCCACGTTCTTGTCGTAACGCAGCGAGGGGATGAAACTTAAACCTTTAAGCGGCTGCAGGGTCCATTGGGAAAAGAGCCCCAGGTTCTGCTTAAAATGGTCGCCGTAAGTATCCGATTTAAGCAGGTCCTTTTCGTACTCGACGCCGGTCTCTGCTTTGTTGAAGAACGAGAAGCTGAGCAGGCACCTGTTGCTCAAGGTCCGGGTCAGCTCGTCGCTCCAGGCGGTGTGGGAGAAGATGCGGCTGACGCCGGACTGCGCGGACAGGGTGTAGCTGATATTTTCGGTCAAAGGCAACTCCAGGGCGGCGCGGGCCAGCCCCAGGCTGGAACGCTGCAGATCGGTAAGCGAATTCGCCGTCCGCTCCCTGGTGCCGTTCCAGTCGGCGATGGCCGCCGGCGTGCCTCCGGGAACCCCGTTCTCCGAGTTGTTCCGCATGGCGTTGAAAGAAAGCCTGCCGCCTTCCCCCACCGACAGCACGGCTTTGCCGGCGAAGAACTCTTTGCGCGCGGAGCCGTTCTGCTGAAAGCCGTCCAAGGCCTCCCGGGAGGCGAGCACCGAGGTTTTAAGCCGCCCGTTCGCGCTCATTAACGACGCCGTATTGGCGCTGGCGCCGTAAGAAGACAGGGTTGTGCCCAGGGCGGCGCGGGTGACACCGGGCCCGGGGCTGCGGCTGACGAAGTTTATTACGCCCCCCTCGGCGTTGGCGCCCTGCACCGAGGACCAGGCGCCGGGCAGTATTTCCACCCTTTCTATATCCGCGGCGGGGAGCGCCGAAAGATCCACCGTGCCGGTGAGGTCGGCCGGTATACGCATGCCGTCATAAAAAACCGCGGTCTGCTTGGAGGAGAAACCGCGCAGGCCGGCGGTGGCGAGCCCGGCCGAGCCGTTGGCGCGCCGCAGCATTACCGGCAAGGCCGTCTCGAGGAGATCCCCCGCCGACGCCGACGTCGCGCGCTGAGCGGGCGGAACGTAAAGGTCTACGGCATCGGCCGGTTTAGGCAGCCCTTTTAATACGGATTTACTGACGGAGAGATAAACTTCGCTGTTTTGCTGTGAATGGGCCCCGGGAACGCATAGGGCGAGAATGGCCGCAAGGAACACCAAAGATACTGTTTTCATTTTTCCTCCCGAGAGAATCGCCGCGCCATAACAGAAGGCGGCTTCTCCACCGGGTGGAAAAAGGCCGTCCCTCGCAGGCTGCGACAGTTCCGGCGGTAGACCGGGCTTATCACCCGCACACGCTTATGTGCGGGGGCTTCACCGTTGCGGGGCAGCTCCGGAATTAAACCGGATTCCTCCGCCAGAACAGTATTGATTATATCACACTTGGCTTGTGGCTGTAGTTTTTAATGACATGCCAGGCCTGGCCCAGGGCCAGGCCTCCGTCGTTGGCGGGGACAAGCCGGTTGGAATAAACCTTGAACCCGCGGCGTTCAAGCCCGGCCGTGACAAGTTCCAGCAGTGTCCGGTTCTGGAACACCCCGCCGGACAGGCAGAAGGTCTTTATGCCGGTGGACGCGCAAAGGCGGGAAGAGACCTCGACGGCGGCCTCGGCCGCGCCTTTATGGAGACCCGCCGAGATCCGCGCGGCCGTACGCCCGGCCAGCCTGTCACCGACGGCCGCCCGCAGTGCCCGGCCGGGATTTATAATATAGCCGCCTGGAGTTTCATCGATATCGAAACAGTAGGCGGCGCCGCGGCCGTCATAAACCGCTTCCAGTTCCATCGGCCCCTGGGCTTCATAAGTGGTTTCAGCGCGGACGCCGGAGATGAAGCTGAAGGCGTCGAACAAGCGGCCCATGCTGGAAGTCTCCGGGCAGTTGAGGCCGGCCTCCAGCATGCGCTCCACCGTGCGGACCCCGGCGGCCGAAACGCCGGAGAAAATAACGCCGGCCGCTTTGCGCCACCCCGGGCCGAAGGCCGCTTTGATCAGCGCCAGCGCCGGGCGCCAGGTTTCCAGGGCGCCGGCGTCGCCGCCGGGCAGGGCGAAATAACCGAGGCTGGCGGCCCGCCGCCAGGCCTTATCCTTGAAAACCAGGAATTCGGAGCCCCAGATCTTGCCGTCGGCGCCGTAGCCGGCGCCGTCGAAAGCCAGGCCGATAAAAGGCTCTTCAAGGCCGTACTCCGCCGCCACGGAGAGCGCGTGCGCGGCATGGTGCTGCACCGCGGTTTTACGGCCGGGCAGGGCGCGGGCTATGGCGGAAGAGGCGTAATCCGGATGCAGGTCGTGAACGATAATGCCGGGCGAGACTTTAAGCAGCCTGCGGAAATTGGACAGCGTCTCCCTGAAAAACTCCTGGTTGAGGGGTTCGGACAGGTCCCCTATATGCTGCGACAGGAAAGCCTCCGCGCCACGTGTCAGGCAGAAGGCGTTCTTAAGGTCGGCGCCGCAGGCGAGGACGGACGCTCCGCCGGAGGAAAGCTTTACGGCGGACGGGACATAACCCCGCGCCCTGCGGGCCAGCCGGATGGCCCCGGCGGCCTCGAAGACCACGGAATCGTCCACCCGGTTATGAATGGGCCTGTCATGCCAAAGCGTAAAAGCGGCAGCGCCGGACAGCGCCGAGCGGACCTCCGGCAGAGACTTGCATATAGGCTCGTCGCGGAAATTCCCGGAAGTCATCACCAGCGCGCCGGGAAAGCCGCCTTTTTCAAGGAGGCTGAAAAGGGCGGCATGCAGGGGAGTGTAAGGCAGCATAACGCCGAGTTTCGCCAAAGCAGGAGCCGGGCCGCAAAAAGAGCCGGGGGCGCGCTTGCGCAGCATGACCACCGGCGCTTGCGATGAAGAGAGCGCGGCGGCTTCTAGCGCGGAAACGCGGCAGACGCGCCGCGCCGCCGCCAGCGACGGAACCATTACCGCGAAAGGTTTATGAGGGCGCTTCTTTGCCGCCCTGAGCTTGCCGAGCGCCGCCGGGTTGTCCGCCCGGCAGGCCAGGTGGAAGCCGCCCAGGCTTTGCAGCGCTACTATTTCGCCGGAAATCAGGAGTATCGCCGTCTTCTCCAGCGCGGACGGGCCGGAAAATGAAAGCCCGCCCCCCTCAAGCGTTACGGAGGGGCCGCAGACGGGGCAGGCGTTGGGCTGGGCGTGGAAACGGCGGTCGAGCGGGTTAGCGTACTCGCCCCGGCAGGACGGGCACATTTTAAACCCGGCCATGGTGGTGGCCGGCCTGTCGTAAGGGACGCTCTTAACGATGGTAAAACGCGGGCCGCAATTGGTGCAATTGGTGAACGGATAGAGCCAGCGCGGATCCGAGGACGTAAGCATTTCCCGGCGGCAGTCGGGGCACAGGGCCAGGTCCGCCGGAATAATGGCGGCGGCGGCCGCTTTGCCCCCGCTTCTGGAAATAAAGAAAGTCTTTTCTCCGGCGGGCCTGATGGCGCGCACCGACACGGAATCCACCCGCGCCGCGGGCGGCTTTTTAAGCGCTATCTCCCGGATGAACGTTTCCACGCCGGCGGGGCGGCCCTCGGCCTCTATGGTAACCCCGGCGGCGTCGTTCTTTACCCACCCGCCCAGGGCGTGCGCGGCGGCGAGTTTGTAGATATGGGGACGGAAGCCGACCCCCTGGACCACGCCCTTAACTAATATTTGTTTCCTTACTATGGGAGCCATGTGGATTATCCGCCGCCGGTCACGACCTGGTTTTTAGAATAATCAAGTTCGCTGCCGAACATGCTGTGCGGAACGAAGTAGACGGCCGCCGTAACGGCGAAGGCGGCTATCAGCCAGAAGCGCGCGGCCCTGCCCCTGAGAACGGCCCGCAGGGCGATAAGCCAGAATACCAGCATTAAAAGGGTTTTATTGTCCGTAAGGTCGCGGCCGTAAGGGAAGCCAGTCCAGGCGGCGCCGAAAGCGTAGTACTGGGTGAGCGGCCCGAAGAGAAAACCGCCCAGCAGGAGGAAGGCCACGGTGGCGGGCACCGAATGTTTTACAGGCTCAAGAGCAAAGGCCGCCGACAGGAAAATACGCACCGAAAAAAGCATAAACAGGAACATCAGCAGGATGTGGGGGACCAAGATCCACCCCGGCACCGCCCCCTTGAACCGCGTCACCACGGGACCGCGTGAAACCTCCCGGCCGCCCGAGGGGTGATCTACGAAAACCCGGTATTCCAGCTTGCCAGCCGGCGGCTGGGAAGGGAACGGGAAGAGCAGGCGCCCGTCTTTCGCCTCAAGCGGAGAAACCTGCACAGGGTCTGCGGTCTTATAACGGCGCCATTCCACGCGGCCCTCAAGCGGGCCTTTATATTTGATCTCCACCGAACAATCGTCCCCGCCTGTGGTGCAGCTGCGCGGCAGGCGGTAGGAGGTTATCCCCATGCCGTCCACCTTGCCGCCACTTACCGGATAAGTGGGCCCGGTCATGCGCTGAAACACGGCGAAAAAGACCGTTATAAGGAAGCTTAAGACCCAAAACAAGGTTCGTCTCATAGTAAGGATTCCGTGGCTTGACGCGGAGGTCGGATAAGCAAAACCCTGCCGGGGTGGAGCTAAGCGACACAATTTGTCCCGAGCTTGCATAAGCGCGAGGGCCGAGGCGGGGAAGGGCAAGCACGGTGTGCGCGACCCTGTTTTTGCGTTCCGACCTCTGCGGCAAGCCGCGCGATACGTATCAGCAGATGCGCGGCAGCTGTTCCCCTTCCAGCATCAGCATTATGCGTGAACCGCCGATAGACGTGTTGAGCCGCACCTGGGGCTTCTTTTCCGCGGCCATGCGCCCCACAACGACGGCGTTTCTGCCGTATCTATCGGCGCGCAGGGCCTTCAGTATCCGCCCCGCCGCCTCGGGCGCGGCGAACAGGGCGATCTTACCCTCGTTGGCGACGTACAGGGGGTCCAGGCCTAAGAGCGCGCAGGCATTGCGCGCCGCGGCGGAAACCGGCACAAGGTTCTCTTCCACCTCGGCGCTAAGGCCGCAGGCGCCGGACACCTCGTTAAGCACGGTGGCCAGGCCGCCGCGCGTTATGTCGCGCATGGCGCGCACCCCCGGGCGGCGCAGGGCCGCTTCTATCATGCGGTTAAGCGGGGCGGCGTCGCTCTTTATCCCCCCCGTAAGCCCCAGCTTGCTGCGGGCGTTCATAACGGCCACACCGTGGTCCGCGAGGTTGCCGCTTACTATAATAACGTCGCCGTCCATGACGGCGGCCGAAGTAAGGCGGCGGCCTTTGGGAATGAGGCCTATGCCGGAGGTATTGATAAAAATGCCGTCGGCGTGGCCTTTTTCCACAACCTTGGTGTCGCCGGTGACTATGCACACGCCGGCTTCGTCGGCGGCGCGCTTCATGGAGGCCGTAATGCGCTTAAGGACGTCGGCGGGAAAACCTTCCTCCAGGATGAAACCGGCCGAGAGCGCCGCGGGCCTGGCGCCTTTGACCGCGAGGTCGTTGACGGTACCGCAGACCGCCACGCGGCCAATGTCGGCGCCCGGAAATTCCACCGGCGTAACGACATAGGAGTCGGTGGTAAAAGCCAGGCGCGCGCCTCCCAGTACTACTTCCGCGGCATCCTCCAGGGGGGCCAGGGCGGGGTTGGAGAAGCTCTTAAGGAAAACCTGTTCCACCAGTTCCCGGCTCAGGCGGCCGCCGCTGCCGTGCCCCAGCAGGACTTTTTTAAATTCGGACATATTCAGACCCTCCCCGCTGCGGTTTTTTTGACGGCGTCGAAGATCCCCATGAAATTCCTGGCGGCGGGGCTGAGCTTCCTGGCCTTGTTGTAGATAAGGTAAATGGGGCGCAGGAACTGCGCGTCGCCGATCCGGAGCACGTGCAGGCTGATGCCGTTCTCGTCTTCGCGCACGGCGGAGCGCGGCAGGATGGAAACTCCGGCGCCGGAGGCCACCGCGGTCTTGATGGTCTCTATGTTATCCAGCTCCATTTTAACGCGGACTTTTACGCCATGCTTGCGCAGGAACGCGTCGATATAGCGCCGGGACGGGAAAACCCTGTCGAAGAATATAAATTCCAGGCCGTCGAGTTCCTTTACCCCCAGGGTTTTACGGCCGACGAGCGGCGAGGAGGAACCCGTAATAAGGACCATCTCATCCTTGGCCACCGGCAGCATGGAAAGCCCGGGAGATTTGCGGTAAGGGCAGGCCATGAAGCCGAAATCCGAGCGGCCGCTGGTGATGTCGGAGTAGATCTGGGAGAACTGGCGGTACTCCACACTTATCTTGGTACCGGGGTTCTTGGCGAGGAACTGCCGGATATAGTTCTGGATGATATAGATCCCCGCGCTGTAGATGGTGGAGATCTTTATCTCGCCGGCGGGCCGCTCCGTTCCCAGCGAGCGTATGCCTTTAAGGGCGACGTCGTAGATGCCGGATATTTTCCTGGACGCCTCGTAGAATTTATCGCCGCAGGGCGTAAGCAGGATCTTGCCCGCCTGGCGGTGGTACAGTTTGCATTTAAGGATGCGCTCCAGCTTCTTTATCTGCTGGCTTACGGCCGACTGCGAAACGTAGTTGAGCTCGGCCGTCTTTGAAAAACTGCCGGTATCCGACAGGTCCTTGAAGACCTTAAGGGTTTCAATATTCACAGGTCAGTTCCCGTATTTAAACCAGGCGGCGCAGGCCCCCTCCGAGGAGACCATGCAGGGCCCCACCGCCGACGAAGGAGAGCAGGCCTTGCCGAACAGCGGGCAATCCGGCGGCAGCGCTTTACCAAGCAGGATCTTCCCGCAGAGGCAGCCTTTCGGCTCGGGGGCGTCGCAATAGGGGATGCGGAAGCGTTTTACGGCGTCGAAAGAGGCGTACGCCTTTGAAAATTCCAGGCCCGTGGCCTTAACCGTGCCGATGGCGCGCCAGGACGCGGCGCAAACGGAGAAGACCTCGGCCATAATATTGACCGCGGCGGGGTTCCCCCCCTTGCGGACGGCGCGGAAATATTCGTCCTCTACGCTGGGCTTACCGGAGACGACCTGCTTCAACAGCATGTTTATCCCGGTCAGGATATCGAGGGGCTCAAAGCCCGTGATAACGCACGGGACGCGGTATTTTTCGGCCACGAACCTGTAAGGCTCCGTTCCGATTATGGCGCTGACGTGCCCGGGCAGCATAAAGCCGTGGATCCGGTTCTCCGGGTCGGAGAGCAGCAGCTCCAGGGCCGGCGGGACCAGCTTGAAGAAAGCCGTGGAGGAAAAGTTCTTAAGCCCGGCTTTCTTCGCCCGCGCCACGGCGCCGGCGATAACCGGCGCGGTGGTCTCGAAACCCACGCCGATAAACACCACCTGGCGCCCCGGCCCGGCCGCGGCAATGGCGACCGCGTCCAGCGGGGAATAGACCACGCGGATATCGGCGCCGCGCTCGCGCATGGAATTGAGGTCCAGCCCCCTGGAACCTTTTACTTTCATCATGTCGCCGAAAGTGGTTATTATCGCCCCGGGCACGGCGGCCAGCGCCAGCACGCGGTCGATGTCACCCTGCGAGGTCACGCAGACGGGGCAGCCGGGACCGGAAAGCATGCGGAGCCCTTTGGGCAATAGCCTGCGCATGCCGCTGGCGGCGATGGCCATGGTATGCGTACCGCAGACCTCCATAAAGTTAACCTGTCCGCCGGTCTTCTGGGCGGCGACAGCGGAAAGCCTTTCGATTTCCGAGAGGGCCGAGGCGGCCAGGGCGCGGTCGCGCCACAGCGGGGAAGAGAAACGCTGCGCGGCGGGTGAGTTTTTCATGGTTTGATGTGGGACAGGGGACCGGATAAAGCGTCGCCGTGGTCCTTGCCGTATATCTCCTCGAACAGCTTAAGGGTTTCCTCGGCTTCCTTGGGCTCCAGCACCTGGATGGCGAAACCGGCGTGCACCAGCACATAATCGTTCTTTCTGGCGTCCGGCACCAGGTCAAGGGAAACGGCGCGTTTTACGCCGTTAAAGTCCACTTCGGCGTCGCCGTTTTTGAGCGAGATTATTTTTCCGGGGACCGCTAGGCACATAGAAGCTCCATCAGGCGTGGCATTAGTTTTGTTAATATTACCTTAATAAATTATACTATTTTAGGAACATGGCAGGCCCCGCCACAGGCGATCTCAGCGGCGGAGTTTATGCTGGCGCGGGTTTTTTTGCTATAATTTACTCTCGGCGGTTTATGTTCTTTAAATCGTGGTTGGGTGACTGAGCGGTCAAAAGTAACGGTCTGTAAAACCGTCGGGCTACGCCCTACGAAGGTTCGAATCCTTCCCCAACCATACTACTTTGTATGATGGGAATTGCGGCCTGATCTTCCCGACCATACTTTATTCCCAACTGTTTTTATGCGCGGGTGGCGGAACTGGCAGACGCGCACGGCTCAGGACCGTGTGACCGAAAGGTCTTATGGGTTCAACTCCCTTCCCGCGCATTAATTTAAGCTGTTCGTATTTATACGAACAGCTTTTTTTATTGCGCGGGAAACGAGCCATAATAATGGCTCGTGTAGGGAGTTGAAAGCCGGAGCTTCGAGGTGAGGACCAGCGGTGCTGGTCCGCAAGACCGCAGGCGATTCCTTACGTAAGCGGAATCGCCGAGGTGGGGCCGCGCAAGACAGCTATGCTGGCTATGCGTGGCAGCAGGCCGCAGAGCGGAGGCGGGGCCGCGACCCATGGCCGGCGACGGCCGGCCATGGGGTGGACTTCGCTTCCCGCTATTGCTACGGACACAATTCCGCGTTCAAGTTGTGGCCAACCTTCCCGCGCCTAATTATAAGGAAAAAGGCCGTTCGTGTTTACACGAACAGCCTAGTCCTCTCTCTCTTCTCTTTTTAGAAAGGCAGCGCAATAAAAAAATACTCCGGCTTCACCAGCGCATACAGGTTAATCATAGCCCCCAGCGCCAAAAACGGCCCGAACGGCATATGCGACATCCTGTCCGCCCTCTTAAGTATAAGGAGGGTCACCCCGTAAAGCGAACCAAAGAACGACGCCATCACCACGCAGGACACCACGCCCTGCCACCCACAAAGCGCCCCGATCCCCCCCATCAGGAATATATCCCCCTCCCCCACCGCATCCTTCTTATATATCAGTTTCCCCATCAGTGCCAGCCCCCAGATAAACCCGGCGCCCGCCGCGGCCCCGGCCACGGAACTTCCAAGGCGCTCGGCCCAGCCGCCGGAGAAATAAGGATTAATGCAACTGCCTGCCAGGCCCAGCGCGAAAAGCGCCAGTGAAAAAGCGTCCGAGATGAGCATGGTCTCAAAATCCACCACGCTTACCACTATCAGTATATACGCGGCCGGCAGCGCCACCGCCAGCCAGGCCGGGGCCGCAAGCCATTTAACGGCGAAAAGAGCGGTGACAAGACCGGTCACCAGCTCCACCGCTGGGTATTTAAAAGAGATATCGGCGCGGCAAACCCGGCAGCGGCCGCGGAGCAGCAGAAAACTTACCACCGGGACATTGTCATAGAATTTTATAGGCGCCAGGCATTTAGGGCAGCGGGAGGCGGGCCAGATTATGGATTCATCCTTCGGGAGCCTGGCGATACAGACATTGAGGAAACTGCCCAGCAGCAGCCCGAATACAAAAGCGGCAAAAGCTATCAGCATGAGAACATTCTATCACTTTAGGGCTCCCAATAAAAAACCCCGCGCCTTGCGACGCGGGGCTTTTATCAGGCCGTGCTTTCGATTAGAAAGTAGACCAGGGGGTGCTGGCGGGAATGCCCTGCCCCTTTATGTCCTCGTGGATACAGTTGGCCACGAAGTTTCCCCAGACGGAGGAATACGTGGGGCTGTTGAAGTAAGCCCAGCCGCCGCCGCCGGTGCCGATGGCGGTTTCAGCGTTATCGCCGTCTCCGTATGTGGTGCTGGAGTCGTTGACGTACACGGTCTTTAGGTCGGCGTGCCCGGTGGTAGGCAGCTTGGCTACCGGGATCTCGTTGATGTACTTGGCGTTGGCGGTCAGGATCGCCAGGCTGTCCGTGGGGAACCAGCCTTCGTTGTCGCCGTAATACACTTGCAGAGCGCTGCGCACCGAGGAGAGAGCGCCTTTCGTCGCGCCTTCCTTGGATTTGTTGATGAGGTCGGCGAACTTCGGGATGGCTATGGCAGCCAGAATACCGATGATAGCGACCACGATCATGAGCTCGATCAGGGTGAAGCCCTTCTTATTGTTTTTCATTAATATACTTCCTCCTTAATTTCCCCCCATGGATGATATATGAATAATGCCTCGGGGGTTTCTACAAATCTACATTAATAAGAGTTTCCCTGTCAAATAAAAAATCCCCCTGCGGGGATTCTTTATTCCGTAAGTCTACGGAAGGGAAGGGATTCGAACCCTTGATACCCTTTCGAGTATACAGACTTTCCAGGTCTGCGCCTTCAACCGCTCGGCCACCCTTCCAAATCTTCCCGTTCCTCGCCCTGAGGTCCGGTGCGCCTTCAACCGTTCCGATACCGCGTCTGCTTATACGACGATTTTATAATTCTAGGATATTTGATAAGATGACACAATGGCGAAAGAAGAAAAGAAGGAGAAAATTGAGCCGGTGGCGACGAACCGCAAGGCCAAACACGATTACGCCATTCTCGAGGTTTACGAGGCCGGCCTGGCGCTGGAAGGGCCGGAGGTGAAGTCGCTGCGCCTGAAACAGGCCACGCTGACCTCCGCTTTTGCCAGGGCCGAAAAAGACGGCCTCTACCTTTACGGCCTACATATCGCCCCCTACGCGTTCAACACCCTTACCGAACTGGACCCGCTGCGCACCCGCAAGCTGCTGATGCGCAGGCAGGAAATAAAGCGCCTGAGCGGCTCCCTGGCCACGCGGGGCACCACCCTGGTGGCGCTGGAAGTGTATTTCAGGAACGGCTGGGCCAAGGTACGGCTGGGCCTGGCCAAGGGAAAGAAGACCGCGGACAAACACGAATCTATCAAGAAGCGCGATATCGACCGCGAACTGCGCCGGGAGTTCAAGGAGAAATTCAAAGGATAAAAAGGAATTTTCCCGCCGGCGGTTAGAACCTGAACCCCGCGCTGGCGTTGACGAGCGGCCTGTCGTGCGTATAAGTTATCCCGCCCGCGATATAGCCCAGATTCATTTTTACCCTCAGCCCGGCCGTGAAGCGCGGCTCGGAAACGGAAACCCTTTTGCCGGAAAGAGCGGGATCGCTTACGGTCTGCGCCTCAAGCCTGGTAAAGTCGAACCCCGCGCCAAGGTAGGGGGAGACCACCGGCACGTTCAACGAACAGACCAGGCTGGTGTTAAAGTGCACGGCGTAAAAATACCTGTGGGCGGCCATATTCCCCATGGCCACCAGCATGGCGTTGATCCGGTATTTCTCGTCGGAGACGTTCCAGAGGCCGTAACGCAGGCCGCCGCCCGCCACCGCCATCCCCTCGTAGGCCCCGCCGCGCACAAAACCGTCCAGGCGGTAGGGCATGCCCATTTCGGCCTGCACAAAACCCAGCCCGAAAGTGTTGTTCTTTTTAAGCGCGGTGTTGCCGTGAGAAGGGTTGAACTGCGCCACGGCGCGCGCGCCGATATCGAACCCGGAAAAACCCAGCGGGCGGGCGGTCTGGTTGGAACCCGACCCCAGCAAGCCGCCTATATCACGGGCGAAGGGCCTGAGCGAGGCGGCGGTGATGGCCTGGAAGCCGTCGTATTCGGCCGCCGGAGCGGCGGCAGGGCCGAGCAGGAGCGCCAGGGAGAAAAGGGTGAGGAACACAGGCGTGATTTTCTTCATAAATGATATTAGTCTTTTTCGGCCGCGCCGCCCAGCACTTCCTTCACCGTGGTCAGGCCGAGCAGCACTTTTTCCAGGCCGTCCATGGCTATGGTGCGCATGCCGTTCTTCATGGCTATCTCTTTAACGGGAATGGCGGAGGGGTCTTTCAGGATCTGCAGGCGGATCTCTTCGCTGAGAACGAGCAGTTCGTGCATGCCTACGCGGCCCTTGAAGCCGCTGCCTTTGCACACGTCGCAGCCTTTGGCCCTGAACACCTTGGCGCCGGCCGGGACCTTTACGCCGTTGGCCTCGAAAACCGCGATCTCCTCCGGCGTGGGGTCGGCCTCGGTCTTGCATTCCTTGCAGAGGCGCCTGGCCAGGCGCTGGGCCAGCACGGCCTTCATGGTGTTGGCCACCACAAAGCGCGGCAGGCCCATCTGGGTGAGGCGCTCCAGGGCGGACGGGGAATCGTTGGTATGGATGGTGGAGAAGACCAGGTGGCCGGTCATGGCGGCTTCCAGCGCGATATGGGCCGTCTCCTCGTCGCGGATCTCGCCGACCATGATGACGTCCGGGTCGAGACGCATGAAAGAGCGCAGCGCGGAGGCGAAGTCGAACCGCTTGCCCTTGCCCAGTTCCACGTCCGGGTTGACTGGCACCTGCACTATCCCGTCGATATTGTACTCCACCGGGTTCTCGGCGGTAATAATTTTGATGTCGGGGCGGTTGACGTAGTTGAGACAGGCGTAAAGAGTGGTGGATTTACCCGAACCCGTGGGACCGCAGACCAGCACCAGGCCGAAGTTCTTCTTGCCGCCTATGCCCGCGAACTGGTCCAGGAGCTTCTTCTCGGTGTCCGGCAGGAAGCCCATGATCTTTATATCCACGCGCACGGAGGCGCGGTCGAGGATACGCATTACGCAGGACTCGCCGAACACGGTGGGGACCATTTCCACGCGGAACTCTATGGGATTGCCCTTGGCTATGATCTGGATGCGGCCGCTCTGCGGGATGCGGCGCTCCGTGATGTTCATGGAGTTCGACATGATCTTGATCTTGGCGTTGATGGCCTGGCGGAAATTCCAGGGGATGCTGAACGAGGCGGCGCGCAGCATGCCGTCCACGCGGTAGCGGACCATCACTTTTGAATTTTTTCCGTTAGGGTCTTCGAACGGTTCGATGTGGATGTCGGAAGCTTTAATGCTGAGCGCGCCCAGGATGATGGCGTTGACCAGTTTTTCGACTTCGGGCGCGGTGGCGTCTATGTCGCTGATATCTTTTTTTTCGGCTTCGGCGGCCAGGGAGAAACTTTCCTCCTCACCAGGCTTGACCGCGGCCTGCGACTGCTGCACGGATTCCATCAGCTGGGCCACCTGGGCGCTGTCCTGCTTGCCGTAAACGGTGTCCAGGATCTTGAGGACCCAGGTAGAAAGAGAAAGGTAGGGTTTGACGTCGAGGCCGGTGCGCAGGCCGATGTCCTCTACGATCAGGAAATCGCGGGGGTCGGCCATCGCCAGAAAAAGCACGTTGTCCTGGCGGGCGAAAGGCACGCAGAGCTGCTTGCGCGCGACCGCCTCGGGCAGCAACTGCACCACCTCGGCGGAGGCCTCAATTTTGGAAAGGTCGACGGCCTTGAACCCCCACTCGTCGGCCAGGATCTTTAACAGTTTTAATTCGGGGACCAGCTTCTGGTCTATTATTACCTGCTGGACGGGTTTGGACTCGGACTTCGCGGTTTCCTCAACGGCCTTATACTGTTCCTCGGAAATGAGCTTATCCTCAATGAGGATCTCCCTCATGTTCCGCTTGCGTTGAAGTCCTTTTGCCACGGTCATAGTTCAATAGATTATTATAATTATAATCCGCTACAGGTTACAAGCCGGTTGCCGGCCTAAATTCCAGAACATCCCCTTCTTGAACGCGTCCCGCGCAGCGCCCGGCGGGCAGCTCCAGCACTCCGCGGGCCCCGTAAATCCACGGGGAAACCCGCCAGGGCTTCAGGTTCGCTACCACGCGCAGCGCCTTGCCGCCCCGGTCCAGAAAAACGGCGTCGATAGGGAAACGCATGAAACACATGTGGATCATGGCGCAGGGCTCCAGCCAGAGGCCTTCCTCCTCCCCAAGGGAACGGCGGGGAATAAGACCGAAAAGCCGGGTGATAAAAGTGTCGGCGCGAACGGCGGCCCCGGACACCTGCAGGTTTTTGGTTCTGTTGAAAACAATCATCATGATACCCCGCTCACTTTATCAGCGCGAACTTTCCCACCGCGGCGTCCTTGTCGGTCTTGACCCTGAAAATATAGACCCCGCTGGCCACGGCGGCCCCCGCCTCGTTCTTGCCGTCCCAGGCCAGGCCGTCGAGCTTCTTGACCAGCTCGCCCTCGGCGGTGTAGACCTTCACCTGCACGCCGCCGGCAAGGATGTCCTCGGGCACGGTAAAGGTCACAAGGCGCTGGGTTTTAGGGCGGAAAGGGTTGGGGTAGGCCACGGCTTTTTTTGTGCCGGCGAACTGCGTGGTGCCGGTCATGGCTAGACGCAGGGCTTTCATGGCGTTGATACGGCCCCAGCCGAAATCGCCGTCGGGCCCCGGCGCGCCGAGATCGTCCGCGGAGTCCTTTATACGGTTAAAAACGTCGGTACGCGTATAGTCCGGCTTGGCCGACCAGATAAGCGCCGCAAGGCCGGCCGTCAGCGGCGACGAGAACGAGGTGCCGGTGGCCGAGGCGTAGGAGGAACCGATATCGGTGGTATACAGCCCGACGCCGGGCGCCGTGAGCCCTTTGACGGCCATGTCGGGGTCCGAATTGGAAAAAGAAGCCAGCGCGTCCCTGGCGTCGGTGGCGCCTACGGCGTAGACGCCCGCACAATTGGCCGGGGAATCCATGTAGCCCAGCCCCTCGTTGCCGGCCGCGGCGAACATGAGTATCCCGGCAGCAGTGGCAGCGGTCACGGAAGCCTGCAGACCGGGAGAACAGGAGGCCGTATCCCCGATGCTCATATTGATGATGATCTTTCCGTAAGCGGCGGTATTATGTTTATTGATCACGTCGTCCACGGCGTCGGTGATAGTACTCTCGAGCGTTCCGCAGACGCTCCCTTCATTGGAGCAGTCATCCAGACAATCCGAGTCGGAAAAGACTTTAAGCGAAAGCAGCTTTGCGCCCCAGGACATACCGGCCACGCCGACCCCGTTGTCGGAGGCCGCCGCGGCCACGCCTGCCACGCGGGTGGCGTGATTACACGCGGCCGTGGGCGGCTGGTTGTCCGAAATGAGTCCGCTATTGGGGTTGAAGTACCGGCTTGTGCCAACGGTTTTGGACGAAATTTCAGGATGCGTTCCGTCTATGCCCGTATCGATCAGGGCCACGGTTACGCGGCTGGAGACGCCGGTCTCATACTCCCAGGCCCCGAAGGCCTGCACCAGACTAAGAGCATATTGACTGCCGATATAAGGATCGGACGGCGCGCGTTTAGCGCGGAATACCCGGTTGGGCTCGGCCCATTCCACCGAGGGCAGGGCCGAAAGCAGAGATAAAGCGGAGGCGACGCCCATTCCGTCCGGGAATCGGACTACGGACCAGTTGAAGCGCTCCATAGTGGAAGCGACTTTAAAGCCCGCGGGCCCAAGACTTCCCAGCGCCGCCGAAGTAGAAACCCCGGCTTTGAACCTGACCAGCGCCGAGCCGGCGGCCACTTCCAGGCTGGATGTCTTACCGGAGGAGGGAGAGACGCGGGCCAGGCGCTCGACTTTGACGGCGAAAGCGGAAGAAGCCGGCAGCATGACCAGCAGGGCAAAAAAGACGGGCTTCGCCGGCATTCTGAACATTATTTATTTTTCTTGACCCAGGCAGCTATCACGGCGGATTCTACGGCGCTCTTAAAAGCCCCGTCGCCGAAAATCAGGGCAGGGGGAAAGGCCACCCAGTAGGTACCGGGCTCTTTGGAAGAAACCATTACGCCGGCCACCACCAGCAGGTCGCCGTCGAAGGAGATATCGGCGTTGGCCAGGCGGGTTTTGGACTTAAGGGGTTTGAGCGCCTCTATTTTAAATTTGGGCGCCAGGGGCGCCTTGGCGGGTTTAACGCAACCGTTCTTAAAGCAGGTTTCCAGTTTGACATAAAGGCTTTTGGAAAGCAGCTTAATGTCGGCGTACGTCTTGCCGTTGTTTTCGGTAACCGGCAGCACCACGGCACCCTTGTCAAAGGAAATGTTCTTAACGGTGAAGGCTGAAAGAGTGAAATCCGCCTTAGCCGAACCTTTGACCGCAGCCGGGTTCACGGAAGTTATATCAAGAGCCGCTGCGGCCGCCTGAAAAGAAAAGCAAAGAGCCAGGACTTCAAGACTTCTTTTCATTTATTTTCCTGATAATGGCCACAAGGTGGTGGATATCGTCCAGCTCATAATCCGCGCCTGACACCTTGGTGTCGAACTCGTTGCCGTACTTGGCCCAGGCCGTCTGCATGCCGAAAGCCTTGGCGCCCTTTACGTCCCGCTCGGCCCAGTCGCCCACCATTATGGACTCGCCCGGCTCGACGCCCAGCAGGCCGAGTATTTTTTTAAACGGCTTCGGGGAGGGCTTCTTCTCGCCGGTATCGTCGAAAGTGACGACATGTTCGAAATAGTGATGGAGCCCGAGACCCACTATGCGCATCCACACGGAGAGACGCGGCGCGTCGGACACTACCCCCATGCGCACGCCGCTTTTCAGCAGGTCGGTCAGGGTCAGGCGCACATGCGGGTACAGCGTCATGTGGCCTTCCTTGGCCCGCTTGTAGCCCAGGATGCCGGCGGCGAGGATCCTGTAATCCACCTTGCCGAATTCCTTCATGAGGACCTTGTCGAAGATGTTCTGGTCCTCTATCCCCTCCACCCAGTAGATCTTGAAGATCTTCTCCACCATGTCGGCCTTGGGGATGGCCAGGCCCGCGTCTATCATGGCGTCCACGGCCGCGTCCACCGCGGCACGCTTCATGCGCATGAAGTCCATCAGGGTGTTGTCTATGTCGAAAATAACGGCTTTTATCATCTTTTGCCTCGCAAGACCGTCCGCCCGGAATTTATTTCTTGGGTTCGGTGTAGCGCTCCACGTAGGTCTTGGTGCGGGTGTCCACGCGCACCTTGTCCCCTTCCTTGATGAACATGGGCACCTGGATCTCCAGCCCGGTGGAGACCTTGGCCAGCTTCATCACGTTGGAAACGGTATTGCCCCTCACGCCGTCCACGGTCTCGGTGATCTCCATGATCAGGTTGGCCGGCAGCTGCACGCTGAAGAAAACGCCGTTGAGGTAAAGCCCTTCCACCGGCATGTCTTCCGTCAGGAACTTCATGGTGTCGCCCAGCTTATCCAGGGGCAGGCCGGTCTGCTCGTAATTCTCGTTGTCCATGAAGTAGGCCATGCCGCCGTCGGAATAGACGTAGGTCTTGGGGCGCTTTTCCACCTGCACGTCCTTGAATTTGTCTTCGGGGCGGTAAGCCGTCTCTATTATGGACCCCGTTTCCACGTTGCACAGCTTCACGCGCACCACGGCCCGGGCCTGGGATTTGCGATGATGCTGCACGGTCATGACCTCTACGGTCTGACCGTTCTCGTTTATGAACATATTCCCTTCTTTGAATTGGCTGGCGAGTATCATGTGTTTCTCCTTAAATTAAGGTTGCGCCTCGCGGCGAGGCTCAACCTTTTCCAAAATCCTACGCTGTCTGCGGCTTCTGCGCCTGGTAAGCCATTACTTTCAGGGCCAGTATGCGCTTTTCCATGGGCGGATGGGTGGCCAGCAAGTCCGCCGCGAAACCCATTTGTTCCTCTATCAGGCTGCCGCGGGGGTCCGCAATGCACATATGCGCCACGCCGTTGTTGATGGCGTTGGTGGGCATGACGGCCCTGCGTATCTTCTCCAGGGCCGCCACCAGCGACAGCGGGTTGCGGGTCAGCTCCGCGCCGCTGGCGTCCGCCAGGAATTCACGCTCCCTGGAAATGGCCATGGCCAGCAGCCGGGACAGCAGCGGCGCCAATATTATCAGCACCAGCCAAACCACATAGAAGAAGAGGATCACCGCGCCCCCGCCGCCCTTACGTCCGGCCACGCCGGAGGAAGGCCGGCCCCCTCCCAGAGAGGACCTGCTGCCGTAGCGGAAACTGCGGCCCGCGAAATCGCTGAGCAGGGCTATGGCGCCTATCAGGCCGGCCATCATGGTCATCAGGCGGATATCGTAGTTGCGGATATGGCTCATCTCATGCGCCACCACCGCCTGCAGTTCCTCGCGGTTAAGGTTGTCGAGCAGGCCCTGCGTCACCGCTATGACGGAGTTGGCCGGGCTCATACCCGTGGCGAAAGCGTTCAGGTCAAGGTCGGGCACCACGTAGGCCGCCGGCGCCGGCAGGCCGGAGGCGGTCGCCATCTCCTCAACAACGTTCAAGAACTGTTTCTCTTTCTCCACTAAAGAAACAGCGCGGCGCGCCATCGTGGAGCGCAGAACCATGCGCTGGCCGTTGATCAAACTGTTGGTCACCATCCCGAACCCGACCAGCAGCGAGATAATGGTGGCAAATGGTATCTTTGCCGCCCCGCCCGGAAGCCGCGTCTCATAATAGCCGTCGGCGTTCATCTCCAGGCGCGGCCTGGCCGCCGGGTTGAAACTGGTATAAAAATAATCGAAGCCCAGGCCTATGAACAGGAAAAAAGCTATGAACACGGTCAGAATGACCGCGGTCATGCGGCGGTTGGAGGCCTGCTGTTCGTAAATATTCATAGATGCAGGGGATAGGGTTCAGGGGACCCGGTAAAGTCGAACAAAACCAGTTTTCTCCTTCCGCCCTCTGCCCTATCCCCGCAGATCGATCTTAAACAGTAAGGCTCACTTTCGGATTTTCCCTTTCGACGGAATCGGTCGGGAGCTCCCAGAGAGCGGACGGCGAGAAGCCCAGCATGGAGGCGAACATGTTCGTCGGGAACACCTGCTGCTCCGTGTTGAACTTGGTCACCACGTCGTTGTAGAACTGGCGGGAGAACCCGATCTGGTTCTCGGTATGGGTCAGTTCTTCCATCAGGTTCTTCACCGACTCGTTGGCCTTCAGGTTGGGGTAGTTCTCGGAAATGGCGATAAGGCGGCCCAGGGCCTGCGTGAGCATCCCTTCCTTGGCCAGGATATCGCCGGTATTGCCGCCCTGGCCCGCGGAAACCGCGGCGGCGCGGGCCTGGATAACGCGCTCCAGCGTCTCTTTCTCGAATTTCATTTCGCCCTTGACGGACTCGACCAGGTTGGGGATAAGGTCGTGGCGCCTTTTGAGCTGCACGTCTATCTGGCGGAAGGCGTTGGCCACCTGGTTGCGAAGTTTAATAAGGCCGTTGAAAGTGAACACTATCCAACCGCCCAGCACAAGCAGAACTACGGCTAATACAGTCATTTTTCCTCCCGTCAGATTACGCTGTTTTAGTAAGTATCTCGCAGCCTGTCCTGGTGACAAGCACCGAATCTTCTATGCGCACCCCGAATTTCCCGTGCAGATATACGCCCGGCTCCACCGTCACGGCCATTCCCGCGCGCAGCACGGCCTCGGACTTGGCATTAAGCCGCGGGAATTCGTGGATCTCGAGCCCTATGCCGTGGCCCGTGCCGTGGATGAAATACTGGCCGTAGCCGGCGTCCGCTATCAGGCCGCGGCAGGCGGCGTCCACGCCGCGCGCCTTTGCCCCGGCGCGCACCGCGGCGAGGCCCGCTTTCTGCGAGGCCGCCACTATCGAATAAACTTTTCTGAACTCTTCAGTGGGCTTGCCGTGAAAGAACGTGCGGGTCATATCGGAGCAATAGTTCCCGTAAACGCAGCCGTAATCGAGGAGGACCGCTTCGTTATCCCTGAGGCGGCGCTCGGAGGTCTCATGGTGCGGCATGGCCGAGTTGGGACCGAAAGCCACTATCAAATTGAACGAGGGGCCCTTGGCGCCCATGGCCTGCATCACGTCCTCGAGCTCCCTGTAGACGGAGAGTTCGGTGCGGCCGGTCTTTATACGCGGCTTCACCAGGCCGAAAGCCCTGGCGGCTATGCGGCAGGACCGGCGCAGCGTCTCTATCTCCGCGCCTTCTTTAACGGCCCGCAGCGCCCCGGTGAGGCCGTCCTTCTCCATCACCCCGGCCTTGCGCCACGCGGTGCCGCGCTGATAGGTTTCGGCCTCCGGCTCGAAAGCGGCGCGTTTCAGCTTAAGCTCCTTTACGCGGGCCAGGGCCGCGTTCTCGGCGGCCCCGTCGGCCGCCACCGGCGCTGCAAAATCCACCTTAGAGCGGAAATGCTCAACCAGCATTTTCGGCATGAACACGCTGGCGCCGGAGCGCGTCACCAGCATACAGGTGCCGTCCAGGTGGAACCCGGTAAGAAATCCTATTTCAAGGGAACGGCCCAGCAGGAGGGCGTCCAGGCGGTGCTGCTTGAGCATGTGCTGCAGATCTTTGATGCGCTTTGCGTGGATGTTCATTGATCTTACCCCGAACAGACCTGAATTGCCGGTCCGTTAGAACGGTCCGGCCATTGTAATTATACTAATTTTATCAGCGGTACCGGCGGGTGGAAACAAGTCCGGTCTTATTGAGGAGGAATTCCGTCATGGCTAAAAGCGTCCCCGCCCCATAGCCCAGGCACCCCCCCGGCCCTATGGAAGAAGCCTCGGGGAAATACCTGGCGGGAACCGGGACATCACCGATCCGCAGCCCTTTGAAGGCCGCCTCGAACAGAAATTGCGAGTCAAAAACGAAGCCGTCGGAATTCTCCTCCCAATTGACCTTCAACAGGGCCGCTTTGGAATAGGCCCGCAGCCCGCTGTGCCACTCGCCCAGGTTCTGGCCGGCCGCCAGGTTCTCAGCTATGGTAAGCAGCCGGTTGGCCGCATATTTATAAACAGGCATTCCCCCGGACAGCGCCTCGGCCCGCGTCCTTATGCGGTTGCCGAGCAGCACGTCGCAGACGCCGGCCTCGATGAGCCCGGTCATAAAGGGGATGACGCGCGGGTCGTACTGGTAATCCGGATGAAGCATCACTACTATATCGGCGCCGCCGTCGAGCGCCATTGAATAGCAGGTCTTCTGGTTCCCTCCGTAACCGCGGTTGCGCGTATGCCTGGCCGCCTTCAGGCCCAGTTTAAGCGCCAGCTCGTACGTGCCGTCGGAGGAACAGTCGTCCACCAGCATAATTTCATCGAAGGCGCCGGCAGGCAGCGACGCCACGGTGGCCTCCAGGGTCCTGGAGGCGTTATAGGCGGGCAGCACTATGACTTTCTTCATTTCAGGCTCTCCGCCAGCCGCGAGAAGCCGCCCAGGGAGATCTCCTGCGCCCGCACGGCCGGCTTGAACCCCTCACGCTCCACGGCGGCGGCCGCGGCGGCCTTGTCCACGCCGCAAAGCGCCAGAGAGTTCACCAGCGTCTTTCTGCGGTGCCTGAAAGCCTTTTTAGCCAGGGCAAGACAGCGCTGCCCGGCCGCCTCGTCGCTGAAGAAATTGCGCGGCCTGAACACCACCACGGAAGAATCTACGGCCGGCACCGGCTTGAAACTGCCGGCCTTTATATCCATCAGCAGCTCCGAAGAGGCGCGGGCCCCCGTGAGCAGGGTGAGGTAGCCGTAGTCATGGCCGCCGGGCAGCGCCAGGATCTTGCGCGCGACTTCTTTCTGGAACATGAAGACGGCCAGCTCCAGGCCTGGAAAAAGCAGGGTTTTTTCAAGGATGGGCGTGGCGCACTCGTAGGGCAGGTTGCCGATAAACGCGGTCCGGCCCGGGCCGGCTATTTTTCCCAGGTCCGCCCGGAGAAAATCATCGTTCACTATTTCCAGGCCGGGGAACCTGGAGTTCAACCCCGGGATAAGCGCCTTGTCTATCTCTACCGCGGCCATCCGGTCCCGGTATTTAGGGAAGAGATGGGCGGTAAGCGCTCCGCCGCCGGGCCCTATTTCTATGAGCCGGTCGAAAGACGCGCCGGCGAGCGCCGCGGCTATCCGGGCGCATATCACATTGTCGGCTAAAAAGACCTGGCTGTATTTAGGCATCGTATTTAGGCGGTCAACCGAACATCTGCATCTTGAGTTTTATCTCCTCGCCAAGTTTCCAGACGTCGCCGGCGCCCAGGGTCAGGAACACGTCGCCGGGCTTAAGCACTTTCATGGCTTCGAGCGCCCCCGGAAAAGCCGAAGCCGGAGCGCCGTTCTTCCTGAGCTGGGCCAATATCAGGCCTGAATCCACGCCCGGCAGCGGTTTTTCTCCGGCCGCGTACACCGGCGCCACAAATATCAGCCGCGCGCCGCCGAAGGCCCGGCCGAATTCCCTGTAAAGCAGGGCGGTGCGGCTGTAGCGGTGCGGCTGAAAAAGCACCACCAGCCGGCGGCCGGCGAAGAGACCGGCGGCCGCTTCAAGGGTGGCCTTTACTTCGGTCGGGTGATGGGCGTAGTCGTCCACGAAATCCACGCCGCCGGCGCGGCCCAGGTGGTCCATGCGCCTTTTCACGCCGCTGAAATTCCACAGGCCGGCAGCCAGCTTCTTAAAATCGAAACCCAGGTAGCTCCCGGCCGCCAGGGCCAGCAGCGAATTGCGCACGTTATGCGCGCCGCCGCAGCGCAGTTTTACCGGGCCGCGCTTTTTTCCGCGGAACCAGGCCGTGTAAGACGTCCCCGCGGCGGAGAAAACGGCGTCCCTCGCGGACCAGTCGGCGCCGACGCCCAGCCCGCAGGTGACGTACGGGGTCTTGAGCCCCGGCAATATTTCCCTGACGCCGGGGTCGTCCGAGCAAAGCACGGCCTGGCCGTAAAAAGGCAGGCGCTCCAGGTGCCGGCGGAACGCCGCCTTCAGGTTGGCCATGCTGCCATAATGGTCCAGGTGGTCGGAATCTATGTTGGTGACGCAGGCGACCAGCGGGGAAAAATAAAGGAAAGAGCCGTCGGATTCGTCGGCCTCCGCCACCAGGTAGGCGCTGCGTCCCAGCCGCAGGTTGGACCCGGCGCCTTTTACTATACCGCCGACCACCGCGGTGGCGTCGGCCCCGGCGCCGTCGAGCGCGGCCGCCGTCATGGAAGTGGTGGTGGTTTTGCCGTGCGTGCCGGCTATCGTTATGGTCTTTTTTAGCTCCGCCAGCTTGGAGAGCATCAGCGCCCTGCGCACCACCGGCAGCTTGCGCCGCAGCGCCTCCCGCAGTTCCGCATTATCGGGTTTTATGGCGGAACTTACCACCACGATGTCGGGCGAGCCCAAAGAACCCGCGCTGTGGCCGATGTTTATTTCCGCCCCCTCGCGGGAAAGGGCTTTGGTAATTTCGGACTGCCTGGCGTCGGAACCCGAAACCTTATAACCGAGCTCCAGCATAAGGCGCGCAATGCCGCTCATGCCTATGCCTCCAATCCCTATGAACCTGGCCTTTTTCACGTCGGGAAGGTAGAAGTCGTCCGCGTAGGTCATTTAAAATTCTCCATACCGCCCACCAGCCGGTCCAGCCAGGCCTGGGCGCCCTTAACCGCTTCGGCCCAATTAACCGGGGTCAGTTCAATTATAACAGTATCGGCCATTTTCGCGAAGGCGTCCTCGAACACCCGCGCGCCCTTCCGGTAGAAGACCACGCAGGGCCTGCCCGAGAACAGCAGCGCCACCGCGCGCGAACTGAATTTCTCCGACAGCAGGGCCATGGGGCCCAGCTCGTCGAAGAACAGTACCCTGCCCGAGGCCGCCCCGGCCTCGAGCGCGCCGAGAGCCGTCTCCTCCAGCGCCGGCAGATTTACCGCGTACTTGTTGAAGGCCACCGGAGAGAACAGGTTTTTTGAGGCCAGCACCACGCGCCCGCGCCCCTCGGGCCCCGCCGGGCCGCTTTGCGCCCCGTCCAAGACCTCTATTTCAAAGCCCTGACGCGACTTGGCGCCGCGCGACTCGTAAGTACGGAACCCGCCGAGCCAGCGCCCGTAAACGGAGCAGAGCCTGGACGCCAGGCGTTCTTTAAGGGTGTAGTCGGTGAAGCTGAAAACCAGGTTCGAGGCCGAATAAAGAGCGTTCGCGTTTTTTATTTCTCCCCCCCCAGCCAGGCGCGGTTGGCCAGCGCGGTCTTGTTGCCGGGCTCGAGCCTGAGCGCCTCAAGGCACTGCGCCAGGGCCTGGTCCTCCGCCCCGGCCTCTACCAGGGCCGCGCTGCGCCCCAGGGCGGCCTGGACACCGGCGCCGGAGAACTCCTCCAGGGCCAGCGAGTGTTCCCCCAGCAGAAGGTAGCCCAGGCCGCGCAGGAGCTTCAGTCCGGGGTCGTTGGGAAGGGCGGCCTCCTCCATCTCCTCCAGGGCCTCCGCCGCGTTCTCCAGCCAGTTATCGCCCATCACCCAGAGCCCCATGTCGTTGCCGACGTCGCGCGGTTTATAAAGCGCCTTCTTTTCGCCGCCCGCCGGCCGCGCAGGCGGTCCGGTTTCTATATTAAAATTAAGCCGCGCGTCGTTGGCGGCGGAGATCCCCTTAAGCAGTTTTTTCGCCTCCGCGGCGACTTCCGAGGCCCGCTTCTCCCTTTCCTCCGCCGTGGAGGCTGGCAGGAAATATTCGCGCTTGGCGTAGCTGACTTTGGGCTTCCTGAAAGCGGCCGCCAGCTGCCCTCCGAGTTTTTCCGCCCGGGCCGGGGACGGCAGCGCGGCCTTGGGGGTTTCAAGTATTTCCATCACTACCCGGACTTCCTGCTCCGGCGGTATTTTTCTCAGCGCCGACAACAGCGGGCTGGAGCGGGGGTCCGGCGCGTTCTCCCGGGGCGGGGCCCCGCTCCCGGCCCCCTCCGCGCCGGTATAGGCCAGGCCCATAGAAATTCCGCCCTTTTCGTTGGCGGGCGCCAGGAGGAACGCGTTCTCCAGGGCCTTTTTGATCTCGCCGCCGCGGCCAGCCTTGCGCAGGGCCCAACCGAGGCGGAACCTGGCCACGGAGTCGCCGGGCTTGAGCGCCAGCGCCTTGCGGTAAAGCTTTATCGCCTCGGAGAGGCCGCCGTCGCGTTCCCTCAGCACGGCCAATTCGAGGACCGCGTCCTCGTAATCCGGAAAAAGTGAAACGGCTTTTTCAAGCTGCGCGGCGGCCTGGTCGTAGCGGCCGAGACGGGAGTAGAACATCCCCAGCTGGTAGCGGTAGAGCGGATTGGACGGATCGAGAGCGGCCGCCGCCCTGAAATAATCCAGCGCCCTGCCGGGATTACCCAGGGCCTGGTAGACGGACCCCGCGTTCATCATGACGTCGGCCCGGCCGGGGTCCAGGCGCTCCGCCGCGAGAAAATCGACGAGGGCCTCGCCGTAAAGCCCGGCGCGCGCCCGGACGATGCCGCGCAGCTGCAGCGCCATGGAATTGCGCGGGTCCAGCCGCAGCGCCGCCTCGAACTCGTCGAGGGCCTTGTCCGGGGCGCCGAGCCAGTAGAGGGCCGAACCGTAGAGCAGACGGGGCCACGGGTCCAGCGGGTTTTTCTGGGCCGCTTTATAGAATTCATCCGCCGCCGCCTGATAATTTTCCCCGCTCATCAGGGCGTAACCGCGGCGCAGGTTAACGGCGCTCTGCTCCTGCATGATGCGGTCCCAGACCGTGGACCGGCCCGGGGACTGGACGCAGAGGCCCGGCGCGCTCAGGGCGGCAAGGCAAAGTACTACAAGCGGCGTGGCGCGCATATATACAGGAATTATATTTAATTATGGCGGGAACGGCACCGGAGCTGAAACGGGGCTATGGCCTCCCGACGGTTATCTGCCGCGGGCTGCTGAACTTGCCCTCGAAGCCCAGCAGGTCGACCAGCGCGACGCGCATATGGTACTTGCCGGCCGGCAGCAGATCGTTAAGGTCTATGGTCTCGAAAGCGTCATAGTTCTTGTCCAGCAGCGTATTGGAGAAAGCCGGGTCCTTCGAGACCTGCAGGTGGTAGCTCTGCACCGGGTTGGCCACGGAAAGCATCTTGACTATCTCGCTGGCGTCTATGTCCTTGTCGTCCACGTTCCCGGCGGCCGGGATATTTTTGGTCAGGTCCCTGTCCTTGGGGAGGGAAGCCGTGGGGCCGGAAATCCCGACACCCTTCCTCATCCCGAGCGAGACCACGCCGCCGTCCGTCCTGAGCCGCGGGGCCCCGGAAGCGGCCAAAGCGGTCTGCGAGGCCTCCAGCTCCGGCAGGCGCGGCAATTTGACCGGGTTGGACGGGGGCATGTCCATTTTCACCTCGGCGGCGAAACCCGCGGACACCTCTACGGTCTTGCCCTGGGCCTCCACGTCCGCCCGGCCCTTATAGACCTGCACCAGGGTGGTAAGGTCCTCCTTCAGCCTGGCGCCGAATTCGGTATCCTTGGTCTTGGGCGTGATCCTGGCGGAAGCCGTCACTACGCGCGAGCGCAGGCCCCGCATTTCTCCGGCCAGCAGTTCGACGTCGACATTCTTTTTGCCCGGAGGGCGCAGAACGGCGATGGAGTTGGGGTAGAGGTTAAGGACCTCCCCGGTGTAGAATTTAACGTCGGCCCTGGCGTTCACGCGGGTACGCAGCGTGTCGCTTTTAAAAAGGTCCATCTTCATGACCACACCGTTCCAGTCCGAGACCCCGCTGCGCCTGAAAAGCACTTCATTGAGATAGTACACCAGTTTGGCGGCGCGGTACTGCTCCTTTATGAGCCGCACCGGCACTTTCAGCGGCATGCCGGGGAGGGCGATGGACGGATCTGAAGAGGGCAGGCGGTTGTACTTCAAAAGTTCGTTCCACCTGGTGGGATCCTTAAGATAGGTGTTGGAAATGCTCCACAGCGTGTCGCCGGGACGGACCACGATCGTCTGCAGCTCCTCGGCGCCGGCCTTAGCGGCCAGGAAGAACAGGGCGGCCGGCAGAAACAAGGCGGCCAGGCCCCTCATGCCGCTTCCTGCCCGGAAACCTTGCCGGCCTCGTCGCGCTGCAGACCCTTGGGGATGGAGAAAACGAATTTGGCGCCCTGGCCGGGTTCGGACTCCGCCCAGATCCTGCCCAGGTGGGCCGAGGCCACGTATTTGCAGATGGTCAGCCCCAGCCCGGTGCCGCCCGCCTTCTGGCCTTTGACCTGCTCGAATTTTTCAAAGACCTTGTCCAGGTACTCCGGCGGGATCCCGTCGCCCGTGTCGCGCACCCAGGCGCTTATATTGCCGCCGTCGTCCGCCATACCCGTGGTGATCACGCCGTTCTCCGGGGTGAACTTTATGGCGTTGCCGATGAGATTGGTGAACATGCGCTCCATCAGGCCGGCGTCGGCGTTGACGATCAGTTCCGCCGGGCCTTCCAGGTCGAAACGGATGTGTTTGCGCTGGCCCAGCGAGGCCATCAGTTCTATTACCCTGGCGGCCACTTCGCGCAGATTTACGGGCGCCGGTTTTATCTCCATTTTCCCGGCCTCCATCTTGGCCACGTCGAGAATATTGTTGATCATGCCCAGCAGGCGGAAGGAGGCCCTGTCGATGGAGATGAGCATTTTTTTCTGGGCTTCGTTAACGGGGCCGGGGATCTCCTTTATCATGAATTCCACAAAGCCCTTTATGGCGCCCATGGGGTTGCGCAGGTCGTGGGTTATGGAGTGAAGGAATTCGTCCTTTATGCGCGCCAGTTCCTTGTCCAGCGTTATGTCGTAAAAACCCACCAGGCGGCCCAAGGGCGCGCTCGCCCCCGGGGCGATGATCGGCGCGGAGAAACATTTAAAGAACCGGCGGGAATGCTCCAGCGCCACCTCTATCTCCCGGAAATGGTTTTCCTTGCGGGTTTCGAGCACATCGGCGACGGCCTCTTTTACGGCCTGGGCAGAGATCAGGTCGCACAGCGGTTTGCCCTCCACCGGGAGGTCCTGGCCGATGCCGAGCACGGACCTGGCCTTGCGGTTGACTACCTGCACCTTCCCGTCCGTATCGATCATCACGATGCCGTCCTCGGTCGAAAACAGGATGGCCTCCGTATTTTTCTGTTCGCGGATGATGCGGTCTACCTGCATGTCCGAATATTCTTTAAGCTGCGCCACCATCTTATTGAAGGTTTCGCCAAGGTCGTGGAGTTCGTCCGTGGTGTTAACTTCGGCCCGGCGCGAGAAGTCGCCGGCGGCCACGTATTCGGCGGCGCGGGTAAGTTCGGTGATCGGCTTGGACAGGCTGCGGCTGAGCACCCAGGCCGCGGCCAGGGCCAGCCCCAGGAAAAGCAGCACGGCGTAGATGGCCTGGCGTTTCATGAAAAGCGCGTAGCGGTAGGCGCCCTCCTGCGGCTGGCTCACCACCACGGCGCCTCCCAGCTCGGAGATGGGGGCGTAGGCGCCCAGCATCTGCCGGCCGGCCTGGTCGGAAAATTCCACCGAGCCGGAAGAGAGGGCTTTTACCGCGTCCCGCGAGATCCTCCAACTGGCGGCGGCCTGGGCCGCGGCGGCCGGCAGGTCGCCCGGCCAGGCTATAGCCCGGCCCGCGGCGTCGAGGATGACCGGGAAACCATCCGACCCTACTCGCTTCAGGTCCAACGCGTCGATAAAAGAGCCCAGGTCCAGTTCCGACCTCAGCACCATAGCCTTGCCGAAAGGGTAATAAAAGACCGCCAGGCGGGCCCGTTCGTCCACGTTCAGGCTGCGCCGCCCCCCGCGCGCCGCTTTGAACCCGGGGTCCGAGACGTATTTTTTCAGGTTCGCGTCCTTCCCGTTGAAAGGAGTGATGAGCTTTACGATCTCCGCGCCGTCCCCGGAAAGCACCGAAACTTCCTTTATCTCGCGGCGCGTCTCCAGCAGCGAGGAAAGCATGATCTGCTTGTTCTCCCAGTCCATCTGGCCCATGGCGACGAGGGCGCTGCGCAGTCCGAGGTCCGCGCTCCGGATGTAAGCGTTGAATTCGGAAGCTATTTTATCGGCCGCGGTAAGGTGGAGCTCCAATATCGCCGTTCTGACCCCCAGCTGGCCCAGGCCGATAAGGCGCAGTCCAAGCAGAGCCATCGGGAATACGGAAACGAGGACCAGTACCGCCACGAATTTGTGGAGAAGCCTTAATTTCATAATCTTCGCGCGGTTTATTATAGCATTGTTGCCGCGGGAGGTCAGCGCAGCTTTTGAAGCAGGGGGAGGAGGCCGGCCAGGGCGCGCGCCCTGTGACTGAGCACGTTCTTTTTCGCGTCAGGAAGTTCGGCAAGGGTCAGCGCGGACCCCTCCGGCTCAAAAAGCGGGTCATAGCCGAAGCCGTTAACGCCGCGCGGCGCCAGCGTTATCCGCCCCTCCAGCACTCCCCGCGAAAGCGCGATCTCTCCGGAGGGCGAAACCAGCGCCATCACGGTGGCGAACCGCGCGGAGCGCCGCGCGTCCGGGACCCCCGCCAGTTCGCCAAGCAGCCTGGCGTTATTATCGGCGCCCGACGCGTTCTCCCCGGCGTAGCGGGCGGAGCGCACCCCCGGAGCCCCGCCGAGCGCGTCAACCTCAAGGCCGGTATCGTCGGCCAGCGCCCACGAGCCGGTGAAGCGGGCCGCGGCCGAGGCTTTTTTAACGGCGTTCTCTTCCAGGGTCACTCCGTCCTCCGCCGCCGGCGCCGCTTCCGGGAATTCCGCCAGCGTCCTGAGGCGCAGGGGCAGGCTCGGCAGGATCGCGCGGATCTCCCCCGCTTTATGTGCGTTAAAAGTGGCTATTATGAGGCTTTTTTTCATACCTGCGGCGCCCAAATATATTAGAATATATTCCGTGGCGGATAATTCACCAAATCTTAACATTTTTGCCGGGGCGCCGGCCTCTTTCCTTAAGGCCATACAGGCCTTTGCCGGGATGACGAAACTCGCGCTGCCGATCATGGCGGAAACGGCGGACGCGGCTACCCTGTACGCCATAGCGCCTTTCACGGAGGGTTCCCGGCCAGGTCTGGCGGCCTTCACCGACGCCCGGCTTTTAAAGCCGCCGCTGACAAGACGCCCCGCTCTTGAAGCGGCGCTTACGCTTTTCCACGCGCCCAGGCATGACCTTTTCATGTTCAACGCGCCGCACCCCCAAGCCTGCCTGCAAGTCTCCGCGCTAAGAGCCACCCGGCTCGACCTCTCTTTACTGGCGGGGTTCCTGACGTCGGGGGCAAAGTCCGGGGAGGACCCCGCCGCGCTGGGCGACAGGGAATTCAGCTTGGGCCGCCTGCACGGCGCGCATTACCTTTATACACTGGCGGCTACGAAAGCTCCGGCTTCCAGGGCGCGCTTCGCGCTTGGCGCCGTCCTTGTGGAACTGGGCCTCCTGCAGGAGGCCTACGACGGGATTAAAGAGGACAGGGACCCAGAGGCCTTTCTGACCCTCGCCATGATACACCGGAAAACAGGCGACCAGCGGGCGGCCAGGGAAATGCTGGCGGCCATAGGCCCCGGCACCCCGCTGGAAGACCGCAAAACCGCGGAGAGCGCCTGGCTCGACCTGGAAGCCGGCAGGGGAGAAGAGGCTGAAAAGGCTTTCCGGCGGCTGGCAGCCTCGGCCTTCGACAAGGCGGAAGCCCTGGCCGGCCTTGGCGCGGCACTGGCGAACAAGGCTTTCAGCACCAGGGACAAAGGCAGGCTTTCCGAGGCGGCGGAAACCCTCAGGGCGGCGCTTGTGACCCCCTCTCCGTCGGGAGCGCGGGTTTGTTTTCAGCTCGGCAACCTCTATTTCCGTTCGGGGGACCCGGCCCGGGCGGAGGCCTGCTACCGCAGGTCCGCGGCGCTCTCGCCGGCCATACAGACGCTGGCCAACCTGGCGCTCACGCTGATAAAAAACGGCAAAACGGACGAAGCGGCGGCCGTCACGCTGCAGGTGGCCCTGACAGATATGCCCTCCGCGGCGCGCCTGGCTGGGGAATTTCCGAAAGACGCGCTCGCCGCGCTGTTCCCTCCCCCGCCCCGCCCCGCCCCGCCGCGGGACCCGGCCCCGCGGGCCGCCGCGCCGGACGAAGCGGCGCCGCCGGCGCCGGCCGCGCCCCCCCCGCTGAAGTTAGAGACGCTGATGGACGTCGTAAGCCCCCCCGCGGCCCCTACGGAGACGGAGAGCCGCAATGACGATTTTATTTCCCGCGCCTTCAGGCTGGCCTCCGCGCTAGAAGACGAGCTGGGAAAAAAGGTTTATTTCAACCTCGACGGCCTGGCCGATGTGGAGAGAAAGCTCCGGCTCACATTTTTGAGAGCGAGGACGAACCCGCAGGCCGGGATAGATCTGGTCAAGGACTGCGCGGCCTTCCTCTGCTATTCGCTCCAGGAGCGGCACAAAGGGCGGCTCATTAAACTGCCCGATTTCGACCCGTGGGGCTGGCCCATGATCTTCGAATCCTCCGGCGTTAAACTGACCAGCTACCCGGTACACCGGGCCTGGCGGCTGCTCTGGGAGGAGTCCGTGCCGGAACCCGGCTGGCTGACCAGATATTTTGACTGGGTGGCCGGTCGCCTTAAAGAGCCGGGCGCCTTGCCCAGCGGCCTGGCCGCCGCCCGCGGCAGAATTATGAGCCATCCGGAACGCCTGGCCGACGTGGGGGCCGAACACAAGCGTATGCTGATCCTGAACTCTTCGCTGGCGGAGACCTCGCAGATCGAGATCGGCCGCTCCGGGATCATCAAACTTGAGAACGCCATCAAGAACAGCTTTAAACCGGATATCCCGCCCACCACCGACGGCTGGAAACTGCTGCGCTGCTACGGGCATATACTGGCGGAAATAATGATAAAGGATTTTAAGGCCGCCTGGTATAACGCCGACGGGGACGACGGCGGCTGGTCCCTGCAGCTGCCCTGGAAGACTTTTATTTTCCCCCTCGGCAAAGTTTACAAGACGGCCGTCGGCCGCGGGAGCCTGGACGAGTACTACGACGCGCTCCTCGCGGACAAGTTGAGAGCGCTGGACGGGCCCAGGGCGGGGTAGGACTTTGGACCTTGATTCGGGCGCAGTTTTTCGCGATAATTAAGGATAAGCCGGAGACGACACCGCCGCGGCGAGAAAACAATGGAACTTTTAACCCAGATATTACTCCCCTTACTTCTGGCCGCGCCCGTGGCCGCGGGTCCCGCCCTGGACGGGCTTCCGGGGCAGGCTCCGCAGCCCCCAAGGGCGATCGCCTCCTCCGCGCGCCCGGCCGCGCCGACAAAAGAGTGGACCGTGCTGATCTACATGAACGGCAAGAGCAATATCGAGCCTTACGCCCTGGCCGATCTGAACCGTTTTGAAACCATCGGCTCCGGCGAAAGGATAAACCTGGTAGCCGAGATAGGCCGGTCGAAGGGCCTGGAGAACGACACCGCCGCCGACGGGGACTGGGCAGGCGTGCGGCGCTATTTCGTGACAAAGGACGCCGACAAGGAAAGGATAACCTCCCCGCTGCTGGCCGACCTCGGCAACCCCGACATGGGAGACTGGAAAGAGGCCGCGGCTTTCCTGAAGTGGGGCAAGGCCGCCTACCCGGCCAGGAAGTATATTTTTATTATCTGGGACCACGGCTGGGGCTGGATAGACCCGAAAAAAACGGGCGAAAACCCGGCATACGGTGAAAAATCCATCTCCCATGATTTCGTGACCGGCAATTATATACGGACCATCGACATGGGGAAGATCTTCAAGGTGGCCGGCAAGGTGGACATGTACGTTTCCATGGCCTGCTTCATGCAGATGGCCGAAGTGGCCTATGAGTTAAAGGACGGGGCCGACGTTATAGTCGGTTCCGAGGAAGTGATCCAACTGCCCAGCCTGAACTGGGAGGACTTCCTGACGCGGCTCGCGGGCAATCCAGTAGCCGGCGCGGAAACCGCCGGCGTCTACATGGTGGACACTTTCAGGGAAATGTACGCCCGCCCGGAATACCAGGAGATGCTGGAACGCACCAGATACGGAGTGCAGCTTTCGGCCGTGCGCGCGCGCAAGCTCCCGTTGCTGGCCAACAAGATCAAAGCCTGGCACGAACTCGCCGCGGCCGCGGACGATAAGGCCGCCCTGGCCAGGGCCAAGGCCGAGGTGCTGCGTTTCGAGGTGGGTGACGAGACGACCGATCCGGACAAGCGCGTTTCCTTCTACGGCGATCTTTATAATTTCGTGGAACTGGCGGGCCGCTATACGGACCCGGGCAGACCCGGCGCCAGGGAAGCGGCCGCGGCCGGCGAAAGCCTTAACAAGTTCATAGCGGAAGAATTAACGATAAAGAACGTCTGGCTGGGCAAAGACAGGACCGGGAAAGAATACTCCGGCACGCACGGCATAGCCATAAATATCCCGGGCAGACCCGGCAGCCTTATAGAATATTTCCCAACCTACTCCGACCTGGCTTTCGAGAAGGCCACCGGCTGGGGCGCGTTCATGACCTACCTGCGGACGATAGGAGAGTAGGCGTAACGGGGACGGCGCACGGACTTAACCCTTAAATGCCAGACAAAGCCAACGAACCTTACGAAGCGGGCTCCAGTTTCAGGCCCGCTTTTTTCTTTTTGAACGCCGACCGGCGCCGGGCGCTCTCCGCCTATTACGGCTACGCCCGCGCGGTGGACGACATCGCCGACGACCCGGCGCGGGGCGCGGCCGAAAAAGCGGCGGCCCTGAATGCCTGGAAAGCCGCGGTGGAAGGGATCTTTGCCGGGACAACCGCAAGCAACCGGCTGGAACTGGAACTGGCCTGGGCGGTAAAGCGGTTCCCCCTGAAGCGGGAACATTTTCTCCTGGTCCTCGAGGGCGTTACACTCGACCTGGAAAAGAAAGAATACGCCTCCTACGCGGAACTTGAACACTATATGTACCGCGTCGCGTCCGCGGTGGGGCTGGCCTGCCTGGCCATCTTCGGCTACGAAGCCCCCTCCGCGCCGAAGCTGGCGGAGAAGCTGGGTTACGCGGTGCAGCTCACCAATATCATACGGGACGCCGCGGAAGACCTGGCCGCCGGCCGCGTTTATCTTCCGGCCGAAGACCTGAAGCGCTTCGGCTGCGCGGCCGGGGACCTCGCGGGTTCCAATTATACCCCTAATTTCATAGAATTGATGAAATTCGAGGCCGCCCGGGCCCGGGCGCTGTACGCCGGGGCCCTCGCCCTGGCGGAACCGGCCTGGAAAAGCCGCCTCGCAAGCGCGCTGATAATGGGCAGCCTCTACCGCGAACTGCTCGAAAAAATAGAGCGCGGCGGCTTCCGGGTGAAAGAGGGCAGGGTGCGCCTCGGCCCCGGAGAAAAGTTAAAAGCGCTTTTAAAAGCCTGGCTGGACTACCTTAATATATAACGGAGAGAACCTATGCTTAAATCCGACGCCTGGATACGCGGGAAGTGCCGTAAGGAAAAAATGATCTCCCCTTTCGTAGAGGGCCTGGTGGGCAAAGGCAAGGTCTCCTACGGGCTTTCCTCCTACGGCTACGACATCCGCGTGGCCGACGAGTACAAGGTGTTTACCGATGTGCACAACTGCGTGGTGGACCCGAAGGCCTTCAACGACAAGTCCTTTGTGGACATAAAGGCCCCCTTCTGCATCGTGCCGGCGCATTCCTTCGCGCTGGCCCGCTCGGTGGAGTACTTCAGGATCCCCCGCAGCGTGATCGGCCTGTGCATAGGCAAGAGCACCTACGCCCGCTGCGGCATAGTGGTGAACATCACGCCGCTGGAGCCGGAGTGGGAGGGGCATTTGACCCTCGAAATCTCCAATACCACGCCTTTGCCGGCCAAGATCTACTCCAACGAAGGCATAGCCCAGCTGGTCTTCCTTGAATCCGACCAGGTCTGCGAGACCTCTTATAAGGATAGGAAGGGTAAATATCAGGCCCAGCGCGGAGTAACGCTGCCCCGCACACTTAAGTGAACTACTCCCTGAAAAAGGCTCTTGGCGCGGCCGCTCTGTCGGCCGCCTGCGCGGCGCTGCCTTTTTCCATTTCAGCCGGGGATGAACTCGCCCGCGCGCGCCTGGCGGAAGCCGGCTCGCGGTCCAGCGCCCTTGACATAGCTTTCAGCGGCCTCAACGCCCGCCCCGTGGACCGGGAACTTTTCCTTTATGCGGTGGAACTGACCCCGGAGGGCCCCTCCAAATACGCCGCCGCCCTGGACGGCGCGGCGCGGGCCATGCTGAAAGGCGGCGGCGAAGACTACGCCTGGTACCTGGGCCTCTGTAAAGCCCTGCGCTGCGCCGCGCGCGCGCAGGAAGCCGTGCCGAACTGCAAGAGAGCCCTGGAGCTTGACCCCACCGCAGCACCGGTTTACAGGGAACTCGGCCTGACTTACGCCGCCGCCGGCAGCCAGCGCAAAGCCGCGGAAACCCTGGAGCAGGGCGTGGAACTCTCCTCCGCCGATTATAAAGCCCATTACTCCCTGGCCAAAGTCCTGGAAGCGCGCGGGGATCCCCGCGCCGCGCGCTATTATGCCGGCGGGCTCGCTCTGGCCCTGCGCGGCCGCGACCCCGACGCAGGCTACTATGCCGGCATTATGAAAGCTGGGCTGGAGCGGGCTGAACGCAAAAAGAAAACCGCGCGCGTCAAGCCGCCTGCCGTCCAAACCAGAGCCGCCAAAGAAACAGCCGCCGAATGCCTCAAAGAGGTCAAGGCGGAATTAAGCGGGAACGGCCACGAGGCCGCGCTGAGACGGAGCGACGCCTGCCTGAAGCTGTCCCCCGCCGACCCCGCCCTTGCCGCCGAACGCGCGCCGCTGCTGGTGCGCCTGGGCAAGTACGAGGACGGCGTGAAGGAATACATGCGGGCCGCCTCCCTTTACGCCGGCAAAGCCTCCCTGGCGGCTTTTTACAGGATAAAGGCGGCCGAAACCTGGCTTAAGCTGGGGAATTCCAGCCAGGCCATAGCCCAATACCTTCTTGCGCTCGCTTCAAATCCCGGCGACCTTAACGCACTGAAAGGCCTGGCGGCCGCCCTGGATGCGCGCTCAGACACCGGCAGGGCTCTTGAGATCTACGCGACTATTTTAAAACTGGACCCCTCCAATGATACGGTACGGACAAGGAGCGAAGAATTAAAGGCCGGCCTGCTGACCAGCGACCAGATGCTGGAGGAACTGCGCCTGCGGGCCGCCATAGACCCGGCCAGGACCTCCCTGCAGCCGGAGGATATAAAACTCTTCAAGGCCATAAAATCCGCGGAGCTGGGCGGGGCCGTGGATTACCTTAAGGAGAAGGCGCCGTCGGCCAAAGGTTTTACCGTCCGCAGGGACGGGCAGGGCGCTCCCCGGCTGGCGCTGACGGGCGCCGGGTACAAGGCCTATCTTTTCCACGCCACCAAAGACGCGGTGAAATTCTTCGAGGGGCGGGGCATAGGCCTGCGAGAAATTTTCAACCTCCGCGACCTCGCCGGGGCGCCCGTCTTCGATCCAGCCGGCAGGCTCACCCCCGAAGGCGACGAGGCCCGCAGAAAAGCCGCGGCCGGGGAAAAGACCTGGCTGCTGCCCTACGAACCGGTCCCGACGAACCCCCAGGCGATCCAGGCGGCCAAAGGCATAGCGGAGGCGGAACAACTGGGTTACAGGGAGATCTCCGAGCCGGAATACCTGTGGCTGATGAAAACCACCACCTGCCCCGACGACGTGCTGAAGGCCGCGCCCCTGAACGTCAGGGAGTTCAAGGACGGAACGCGCGCCCGCTACCTGCTCTGCTACGTCACCAACGGCCTCTGCATGAACGAGTCCAACATGAAGCTGCCCCAGTTCATAGAGCAGTACCGCAACAACGAACTGGACACTTCCGCTGCGGACTCCCACACTGGATTCTTCGGCGCTCCCGGCGCCAAAAAACGCCATTTCTGCGAGAACGGCAAGATCTGGACGGGCGAATAAAAATGACGTTTTGCATTCCGCCGAAAAATTTGTTATCATAATATAACTATGACACAGAAAACCACTTTGCCTAAAGCCGACACGGCCGAAAAAACCAGGAAATGGCATTTCCTTGACGCTTCCGACCAGGTGCTTGGCCGCCTTTCCACAAAGATCGCCGTGCTCCTGATGGGCAAGCACAAACGCGACTTCGCCACCAATGTGGATTGCGGCGACTTCGTCGTGGTGACCAACACCGACAAGGTGCGCATCACCGGCAACAAGGCCGAACAGAAGTTCTACTTCCGCCACTCCGGCTACGCCAACGGCGCCCGGACCATCCCCTACAAGAGGCAGATGGAGAACGATTCCACCAAGGTAATGGAACTGTCCGTCCGCCGCATGCTGGACGACAACCGCCTGCGCGACAAGCGCATGAAGCGCCTGCGCATCTTCTCCGGCGCGCAGACCCAGTTCCCCATGCCCAAAGCCGCGGCGGCGAAGTAACCGACACAGAGGAAAACAGAAACTATGGAAAACAAGAATCTCATACTGGCCACCGGGCGCCGCAAGACCTCCATCGCCCAGATACGCATGTCCCAGAGCGGGGAAGGAAAGATCACCATCAACGCCAAGACCCCCGAAGACTACTTCGGCAACAACCCCCGCCTCCGCCACGAAATAACCAGGCCCTTCGACCTGGCCAAAGACCAGAAGTTCGACTGCGTGATAAAGGTCACCGGCGGCGGCGTCTCCAGCCAGGCGGGCGCGATACGCCACGGCATCTCGCGCGCCATCGCCAGCCTCGGGGACAGCTTCCACGCCTCCATGAAGAAAGCCGGGTTCCTTACCCGCGACTCCCGCATGGTGGAAAGAAAGAAGCCCGGCCAGCCCAAAGCCAGAAAACGCTTCCAGTTCTCCAAGCGCTAAACAGCGCCTGGCGCACTGCCAGCCGCGGGAGGCCCACAAGCCTCCCGCGGTTTTTTTATCCCTCCCGGCACGGACAGGTTTGCCCGCAGGCCCCCCTTTTTCTTATCATTAAGGAATGAGAAGATACTGGCTTGCCCTTACCGACGCGCGGCTGAAGGCCGCCATGAACGCCCTTGAGCGCTGCGGCGCCGCCGTCGGCGACCTTGCGTCCGAGCCGGGCAACGCCGCTTCTTTTTTTCTCCCGCTTAAAAAAGCGCTGGCCGGCGCGGCCGGCGCCGCCCCTAACAACCCCGCCGGCTCGCCGGCCCTGGCGGCCGCCGAGGATTTTACGCTGAGACTGGAAAGGCTCTTCTCCGACCTGGCCCGCTTTGACGCGCGCCCCGACGCCGCCTTGCTCCAGGCGCTGCTCGCGCTGCAACGGGCTTGCGCGCTGACCCCGCGCCTTGTTTCCCGCTCCGCCCGGGACCGGGCGTTCACGGAAGCCACGGCGCTTTGCGCGACCGCCCGCAAAACCCTTGCGCTGGCCGGCGCGGCCGCGAACGGCGCCCCGGGAGAATTCGCGCTAAATCTCAAATTTAGTAGTATATACTCCGGGTTGGACGCGGTCATATACGCTTTTGAACGCTGCGCCGAGGCCCTCATTACAGCATAGGATATCCCATGAAAAAGATCATAGCGGCGCTCATCTTCTCGCTTCCCGCCTCGGCCTGGTCCCTGACCATTTCCGTCTACCACACCAGCGACGTGCACGGCTGGTACTACGCGCGCCCGGCCAAATGGGACAAAGAGAACTCAACCAGGGCCATCGGCGGCTTCGCGGCCCTCTCTTCCCTGGTGAAAGCGGACAAAAACCCTTATATACTGCTCGACTCTGGAGACACTTTCCAGGGAACCCCGGAAGGCACACTTACAAAAGGCATGGCCACCGTCAAGTTGATGAACCAGCTGGGCTATTCCGCCTGCGACGTGGGGAACCATGACTACGATTACAGCGAACCGAACCTTAAAGCCCTGGTCGCCGTCTCATCGTTCCCCTGGCTGGGGGCCAACGTCTATATAAAGAAGACCGGCAAGCCGGTGGATTACCTGAAACCCTATACGATAATAGAGCGGGCCGGCAAACGCATAGCCGTCATTGGCATAGCCGGCAGGCACACCGCCACCTCCACGCTGCCGTCCCATGTGAAGCACCTGAAATTCGGTGACGAGGCGCTGGAAGCCGCCAGGTGGGCGCGGAAAGTCAGGGCGGCGGAAAAGCCGGATGCCGTGATAATACTGGCGCACGTCGGGCTTGGCGGTGACGTCTACGGCAAGGCCGACATCTCCACGTGGACCTTCGCCGCAGGCCAGGACGCTTACGGCACGCTGCCGATAGCCAGGGCGTCCAAAGCCGACGTAGTGTTCGGCGGACACAACCACTTCGGCATGGAAAAAGGCTATCACGACCCCGAGAGCGGGGCCCTGCTGGCCGAAAGCCTCTTCGGCCTTACGGACGTCTCAAAAGTAAGCCTTAATTTCGACGACGCCACGGGCAAATTCAGGGGTGCAACCGCGGTACTGGTCCCTCTCTGGGTCGACCAGACCGGCGAGGACGACGCCGTTACGGAAACCCTGAAGGTTTTCAGCGCGGCCGTCGACAAGGAAATGGGGAAGGTGATAAGCGGGAGCGCCGTGGACCTTGGCACATCCGCCGACGGACTCGACTCGGGCATCGGGAACTGGTTCACCGACGCGATGCGCCGCCAGGCCGGCACCGACGCGGCGTTCCAGAATACCGCCGGGATACGCTCCGATATTAAAAAAGGCGACGTACGCATCCGCGACATATTCCAGGTAATGCCCTTCGAGAACACCCTTGTAAAACTAACTATGACAGGCGCCCAGATAAAGAAACTTATGGCCGATAATCTGCGGGGCGGCTTTTCCAAGCTGCAGATCTCGGGGCTGGAGGTGAGCTTCAGGCAGACCCCGGACGGCCCCAGGGACATAAACCTCACAAGGAATGGGGCCGGGATAGGACCGGATGAAAAGCTGACCATAGCCACCAACAATTATCTCACCACCGGCGGCACGGGCGGCAAGACTTTCAGCGAAGCCGAAAAGTCCGAAGACACCATGCTGCCCATCAGAGACCTCCTCCTTAAAGATATGAAAGAACGCCCCGTGACAGCCGCGCCCGCAGGCGGCAGGATAAAGCGCCTGGAATAAATGCCCCTGACCTCCCCTTTCAAGACCGCGCTGCTGGCCCTGCTGTTGCTGGGCCCGGGAGCCTGCGCGAAAAAAGAACAGGTGGTCATCTTCGCCACCGGCCGGTCACAGGGCCGGCTTTGGGCCAGGGAGGAACCATCCCTTAAGAACAAGCGCGCCGGCGGCTTCGCCGTTTTCAAGCGCCTTTACGACCAGGAAACTCTGCCCAAGCTGGCCCTGGACGCCGGGAACTGGTCCTCGGCCACCCCCGAGGGCTGGCTGACGGACGGCCGCTCGACGATAGATTGCCTTAACGCCGTACCGTACGGCGCCGCCGCCGCGGGCATGGAAGACCTTTCCCTCCCGCCGAAGGCCCTGCAGAAACTGGCCGAAGCCTCCGCCGTACCGCTGCTCGCCTCCAACCTTTACCTGAAGACCAATAAAAAACCCGACTTCCTGCGGAGCTCCGTCATTCTGCGGGCAGGCGGGCGCAAGATAGGGGTCTTCTCGGCGGTAATTTCCTCGCCCGCCCGCCCTAACCGCGCCAAGTACCTGACGCACTATAAACTGGAAAAAGAAACGTACGAGGCGGAAAAAGCGGTGAAGGCGCTCAGGGACGGCGGAGCCGACGTTATAGTGATGCTCCTCGGAATCAATCCGAAGGAAAAAGCCGGTCCCGAGTTTTTCCGCGAATTTGTTTCGAACGGCCCCAGGATAGATCTGATCATTACCGACGAGCCGTCGATAAAGAAACTCTTTAAAGCCGGGCGCGCCTGGGTAGCCCCGGCGGGCCTGGAAGCGGCCTCCGCCGCCAGGCTGGTCCTGGACCTGGAGCCAGCCACCGGCCGCCTGAAGGGCCTCCGCCACGAAACGCTTCCCCTTTTAACGGAAAAATACGGGCAGGACCAGGGGCTGCTTAAAATTATCGCCGGACACCGGAAGGCCGCCTCGGTCCATTTTTCGAAGCGCGTGGGCTTTTTGGGCGCCCCCCTTCCTCTCAGGGACAACGGCGGCTCCCCCGTGGCGGACTTTGCCGCGGACTGCATGCGCCGCTGGGCCCGGACTAACGCCGCCATAATCAGCCTGAAAGAGCCGGCCGCCGGCTTCTCCAGCGGCACGGTCACGTCCGGGGCGCTCTATTCCGCTTTTCCGCTGGACTCGAGCGTGGTCTTTGTAAAGATACGCGGGGACGACCTGGAACTGGCCCTGGCCGCGGTACAGCCGGCCGAGATCTCGGTTTCCGGCCTTAAGATCTTTCTGAAAGACGGCGTTTTCGAGCGCGCGGAAAGCGAGAACGGCCCGCTGGTCCCCGGGCGGGTATACAGGCTGGCCGTTCCCGACTCCTTCGTCGGGGGGAAGAACAACCCGGTCCTTTCGAACGCGATGGAATTCGCCAACTCCCGCCGCTACCTGCGGGAAGTGGTAGGCTGGTGTTTTTCCAGGCAGAACTCCATTTCGCGCCCGGACGGCGAAAGGATAGTGAGGAACTGATGCCTCAAACCCAGCCGCCGCCCCCGCCACCGCCGCCACCCGGCTTTTTCAGCAGGTGGGTCTCAAGGCTGAGGGCTTTCTCCATGCTGGCCGGGGCCTGGGGCTTTATTTTCAGCGTCAACTCGCTCATCGGCTTCCGGGCCGGCTTCGAGTACGACGACGGCCTCTCCTACTCCACCCCGGCCTTCCAGACCGCCGCCAAAGATAAACTGCAGCCGGACACCCCCGATTACTGGAACGCGGTCAACCGCTCTTACCGCTACGAAAGGATCAAACCCGCGGCCTGGCTTGCCGCCTGGACACTGAAGGCGGCGGGCGTAAAAATAGCCGTCTTCTGCGACCGCGGCCCGGAAGGGAGCGACAGCCTTGAGGCTTCGTGGCGCAAACTGGCCGACTATTTTTATTTTACGCGCACGGAAGACGAAAAATACAGGATATTGGAGCGCAGGCGTTTTATCATGTATGCCGGGGCTTCGGACTCGGGCATAATACAGGCCAGGAAAGCGGGCGTCCCCCCCCTGCGCCTGCAGAAAAGCCACAAGTCAGCGGTAAAGTCGGATTACAACCCGGGCAAGTTCGGTGAGCGCTACCTCCCCCTCTCCCAGTTCTAACGATAGATTGTCTGCCAGTGTGAGGGAACGCAAAAACAGGGTCAAGAAAGTGTCGCTTCGCTCCACACGCACACCGTGCTCGCCCTTCCC
>DMXM01000012.1:10997-34928 GCA_003482905.1 Elusimicrobiota bacterium | reverse complement strand
TCGCTCCATCCCGACAGGGTTTTGCTTATCCCTCACACTGGCAGACAATCACCCATTGCCCTCTGCCTCTATAAAATATAAAATAGAGTTAATGGCGGACTGCATTTTCTGTAAGATAGCGGCCGGGGAGATAAACGCCAAGGTCGTTTATGAGGATCCGGATATAGTGGCGTTCCTGGACCTTAACCCGCAGGCCCCCACGCACGCCCTGGTGGTCCCGCGCAGGCACATAACCCGCCTTACCGCCGCCGGGGACGCGGACGCGGAACTCCTGGGCAAGCTCCAGCTGGCGGCCGCGAAGATAGCGAAAGTTTTAAAGATCGAAGGCGCCTTCAGGCTGGTTACCAACAACGGCAAGGCGGCGGGCCAGTCGGTGGACCATCTGCACTACCACCTGCTCGGCGGCAGGAAGCTGATGTGGCCCCCGGGCTGAGTCCGACGGAACGGACATTAATTTTTCGAAGTTCGCATACCCAAAGGTGGTGATCAGCTGTGGTATTTATAAAAGTAAGAGACGAAGAATCCATAGAAGAAGCCCTCCGGCGTTTTAAACACGACTGTGAGCGCAACGGCATCCTCAAGGAAATAAAGCGGCGCGAGCATTACGTGACGCCCGCCATGAAGCGCAAGATAAAGTCCCAGGAGGCCCGGCGCAAAGTCCGCAAAGGCAGAAGGTCTTACTAAAAGATCCTTCTTCAAACGGCCGCGCGGATCCCGGTCCGCGCGGCTTTTTGCCTATTTAATCCGGCAGCCGCTTTAATGGTTTTATATAGATGAGTTCATCCCCGGTAATAGACAAGATAAGGGAAAAACTGGACATCGTGGATGTCATCAGGGAGTACGTCCCCGCCCTGAGAAAAGCCGGCCGCAACCACAAAGCGCCCTGCCCGTTCCATAACGAGAAAACCCCCTCTTTCACCGTCAGCCCGGACAAGCAGATCTTCTACTGTTTCGGCTGCAACGAGGGCGGAGACGTTTTTACTTTTGTCATGAAGATAGAGGGCCTGACTTTCCCCGAGGCCGCCCGGAAGCTGGCCCTGAAGGCCGGCGTGGAATACGGCGACGAGCGTTCCCACGCCATGACCGAGGCCGACCGTGAAAGGCTGGAACTTAAAAAGATGCTCACGGCCGCGGCGGCCTTTTACCACAAGACCCTTTTTTCCCCCGCCGGCGAGAAGGCCCGCCTTTACCTGGGCGAACGCAGGCTGAGCAAGGCCACGGTGGAGCGCTTCGAACTGGGCTGGGCCCCCGGCGCCGGAAACGCGCTGATGGAAGAGATCAAGGCTAAAGGCTGGAGCCGCGACCTGGCCATGAAAGCCGGCCTGGTCACCGAGCGCGAGGGCGGCCGCGTGGGCGATACTTTCCGCGGCCGCATCATGTTCCCCATCCGCAACCAGGCCGGGGACACGGTGGCTTTCGGCGGGCGCGTGCTGGACCCCGAGGCGCAGCCCAAGTACCTGAACTCGCCCGAAACGGTTTTATTCTCCAAGCGCCGCACCCTTTACGGCATCCACGAGGCCCTGCCGCAGATCCGCAAAAGCGGCCGCCTGCTGCTGCTGGAAGGCTACATGGACGTGATAGGCGCGCACCAGCACGGCGTAGACTGGGCCGTGGCCCCCCTGGGCACAGCCCTCACCAACGAGCACGCGGGGCTTATAGGCCGCTACGCCAAGGACACCATAGTGATGTTCGACGACGACCGGGCCGGCATAAACGCTTCGGTGCGGGCGGCGGAGATATTCATGGAGGCCGGGATGTACGTGCGCCTGGCCAGCCTGGGCAACGGCCAGGACCCCGACGAATTCCTCAACGACCACGGCCGCGAAGAATTCGAGAAAATAATGGGCGAAGCCGCCGACCCGCTGGATTTCCGCATGAACCTGTTCTTCAAGGGCCGCAAGACCCCCCCGGGCTCGCAGGAGAAGGCGCAGGCCATAGCCGTGCTGCTGGAGACCGTGGCCAAGCAGCCCGACGAGATCTTGAAGAGCGAATGGGTGAAATCCCTGGCCGCCCGCTTCGGCGTGGAAGAGGCCTCGGTACTCAAGCAGCTAAGAAAAGTGGCCGTGCAGGCGCCGCGCGAAATGAAGCGCGACGTAGAACAGGCGGTCAAGGCGATGCCCTCCATAGAGCGCGGCTTCATCCAGCTGCTGCTGCGCGACCCCGCCCTTATAGAGACCGTAGCCGAACTGGAACCGAAAGATTTTGCCAACCCGCTGGCGCGCGACTTTTTTGCCGCCATACGCGCCATGACGCCCGAGGCCAGGGCAAAGGCCTCCGCCGCGCTGACCGCCCAGTTCCCGGAGCAGGCCCCGCTGATAATGGAGCTGGCGGTGGCGGACTTCGGCGACGAGACCACGGCGCAGAACGTAACGCGGGCGGTCCGCATCATGAAACGCAATTCTCTCAAACGGCGCCTGGCGGAACTTAAAGAGGCGGGGGCCATGACGCAGGAGCAGTTCGAGGAATACAACAGGATCATGACCGAGCTTAAATCCTCGGCCAACGAAATTTAGAATTCGGGTATTAGGAGATCACAATGGCACAGGCAAAAAAAGCTTTACGCGACCTGGTTGAACTGGGCAAAGAGCACGGCTACATCACCTTGGAGGAGATGAACCGTTCCCTGACGAACGCGTCCATGTCCAGCGAGGAAATAGACACGCTGATGGGGACGCTGGAGGACCTGGGCATAGAGGTCGTGGACCGCAAGAAATTCAAGATGGTGGCCGCCTCGGAGCGCGAGGCCTACACCGAGGAATGGAGCGCCACCCCGGACGTATCCAATTCCATCCGCATGTACCTGTCCGAAATGGGCAAGGTGCCGCTGCTGACCCGCGACGAGGAAGTCACCCTGGCCCGCAACATCCGCGAGCGCGAGCGCGAGCTGCGCATGCTGGTGCTGGAATCCCCCATCACCATGCGCGAGATCCGCAACTGGGAAACCCTGATAGAGCAGGACGAGATGACGACCAAGGAGCTGATGCCCCGCGGCCGCAAGTCCAACCAGGAGCTCTCGGCGATGAAGCGCAAGATGAAGAACATAGCGCAGCTCATCACCCGCACCGAGCGCGAGATAGCCAAGCTGACCGAGCGCGCCAAAAGGCCCTCCCTCTCCAACGAGATGCGCAAGAAGACGGAAGCCGTCATCGACAAGAAGCGCAAGGACATCGTTAAGAACATCATCAACCTGAACCTGAACCAGGAGAAGATCAAGCGCCTGACCAACAAGATCAAGAACCTGGCCCACAAGATCCGCGAGTACCGCCTGGAGCTGGAGAAGTACCAGAAGGTCTACGGAGACCTGGTAAAGCTGCAGTTCGACCACGAACTGGTGGGCCGCGGCAAGCTCCGCCCCTCCGCCTTCAAATCCAAATGGGGTTATAACCCCGCGGAAGTGGAGGCCGCGTTAGAGAACATAAAAGCCGTAAAGGAACGCGAGCATCACCTTATCCGCACGCTCCCGATAAACCCCGACGACTTCATGTCCTTGAACGACAAGATCACCTTCCTCGAAGACCAGATCCTGCAGGACAAGCTGAAGCTGATCCGGGCCAACCTGCGCCTGGTGGTCTCCATCGCCAAAAAGCACGTGAACTCCAACCTGGAGCTGTCCGACCTGATCCAGGAAGGCGGCCTGGGCCTGATGAAGGCCGTGGAAAAGTTCGAATACAAGCGCGGCTTCAAGTTCTCCACCTACGCCACCTGGTGGATCCGCCAGAGCATCAACCGCGCCATCGCCGACCAGGCCCGGACCATCCGCATACCGGTGCATATGAAAGAACTGGTCAGCAAGCTGATGAAAGTTACCCGCAAGTACCGCCAGGAATTCGGGCGCGACCCGATGATAGAAGAATATTCCAAGCACATGCATATCTCCATGGACAAGGTGAAGAACGCCCTGAAGATCATGCAGGACCCCATCTCGCTGTCCACGCCGATAGGCGAGGACGAGGACTCCCACCTTGAGGACTTCATCGAGGACAAGACCGGGCTGCCCCCCTCCCATTCGGCCATAGACCTGCTCCGCCGCCGCGAGGTGACCAAGATCCTGGACACCCTGACCGACAGGGAAGCCAAGATCATAAAACTGCGCTTCGGCATAGAGACCGGCTACCCGCGGACCCTGGAGGAAGTGGGCAAGATCTTCCGCGTGACCCGCGAACGCGTGCGCCAGATAGAGGCCAAGGCCATCAGGAAGCTCCGCCATCCGTCCCGCAGCAAGATGCTTAGGGATTACCTGGACTGACAACGGGCCCGCGCCAAAGAAAAAGCCCCGGGAACGGTTCCCGGGGCTTCTCTTTGGCGGGGGCGGGCTTATTTCTCTTCTTTGTTCTCCGTGAACATGCCCTTTATGAGATTGTGCGCTATATCCTTGGCGCCCAGGCCCACCGCTATGGCTAAAGCCAGCCCCATGGAGGCGAACAGGATATTCACCCCGTTACGGATCATCTTCATCTCTATGCCCAATTGCTCTATGGCGGAAATGAGGGTAAAGACGACTATCACGAAGTGGACGATCTTGGACAGCGAGCGGCCGCCCTTGAGATTGTTGGCGGTGGCGGAATTAGTCACAACGTCCGCCATGAACCTGGCGAACATCAGGCCGCCGAAGCCGATGAAGATGGCCGCCACCAGGCGCGGCAGGAACACTACCACGAACTTCTCCAGGATATCCGAGATCACGGTAAGATTAAGGACGTTGGAGGCGGTCACGAAGAAGACCAGCAGCAGGGCCCAGTAAGTGATAAAGGCCAGCAGGTGCGCGAACGACTTGCCGAAGCCGAAGCGGATCAGCAGTTCGTTTATGCCGACGCTGCTGGTATAGGAATCCAGCTTCACGCGGCGCAGGAACTGCTCCAGCAGCGAGCTGACCACGCGGGCGATGAAAAGCCCGAAAAGGATGAAAAGAAAAGCCGCGACGAGGTTCGGCGCGTAGGAGGCGAACTTGTCCCACATATTGAGTATAGGCTGTACGAAAAGCTCGGCAAGGTCCTTGATCATTATTTCCTCCGTGGATTGACAGAGGTATTCTAATATTTATGGGCCGGGGAAAGCAAAAAAGGCGGAACGGCCCGACGCTGCATGAGGACCGGGCGCGAAGACGGCCCGGGCGCATCCCCGATTTTGTATAATGACCATACAGCAACTCCGCCGCCGTCCCTTGTTATACTCCATTTTTTTATTTGCCACCCCCGGATTATTTTGGTATCATATACATACTATGTACGCAATCATTGAAACAGGCGGCAAGCAGTACTGGGTAGTCCCCGGCGAAATCCTGCAGGTTGAAAAGCTCACGGTCAAAGAAGGCGAAGAAGTGACCTTCAAAGCACTGTGGTCTGCCTCGCAGGACGAGAAAAGCGCCCCGGCCTCCAAGGCTCCTTCCGCTAAGGTAACCGCCCGGATCGTCCGGCATCTCCAGGGCCCCAAAATAATCGTTTTCCGCAAGAAGACGAAGAAAGCCTACGAAAAAGGCTCGGGCCACCGCCAGGAACTGACTGAGATAGAAGTTAAAGATATCCAGTTGTCATAGTTTTTGGCTTTTCGTCGGAAGGCGCCCTCACGGGCCAGTCACCCTACGATTTACAACAGAGGTTCAATATGGCCAGTACAAAATCACAAGGCTCCAGCACTAACGGACGCGACAGTCATGGCCAGCGCCTTGGCGTCAAACGCTACGGCTGCCAGACCGTGAACGCCGGAGAGATCCTGGTCCGCCAGCGCGGCACCAAGTTCCTGCCCGGCGAAAACGTCAGGCGGGCTTCTGACGACACCCTGTTCACCATTGTGACGGGCGTCGTTAAATTCGAGTGGGCCAAACGCGGTAAGAAGCAGATCAGCGTTTACCCCGCCGCGAAGAAATAACCTTTCAAAGGGTAAAAGCCTCCTGGGTGCTGACCGCGTTCAGGAGGTTTTTTATTATATTCTTATGACCAAAATACAAGATTACCGCGTCGGTGCGGGTTTCATAGATACCGCCCGCGTTTACCTAAAAGCGGGCAATGGCGGCAACGGCGCCTGCTCTTTCCGCAAGGAAAAGTTCATCCCCTACGGCGGGCCGGACGGCGGCCACGGCGGCCGCGGCGGCAGCATCTGGTTCGAAGCCTCCGCCAATATCACTACGCTGGCCGAGATCGCCTGCCACCCGCACATAACGGCGACCGAAGGCAGCAACGGCAAGGGCAACCGCAAGGACGGCGCGTACGGCGAGGACAAGACCGTCTATGTGCCCTGCGGCACCCTGATCAAAAGGGAAGGCGTCATGCTGGTGGACCTGAAGACCCACGGCCAGCGCTTCCTGGTGGCCAAAGGCGGGCGCGGCGGGCGCGGCAATACCGCTTTCAAGACGCGTTTCAATACGGCCCCCAAGATCTCGGAGAACGGCGAACCCGGCGAGGACTTCGAGGCCCGCCTGGAACTGAGCGTGCTGGCGGACGTAGGCTTTGTGGGCCTGCCGAACGCGGGAAAATCCACGCTGCTTGCCGCCATTTCCGCGGCCCGGCCCAAGATAGCGGACTATCCTTTCACCACGCTCAACCCTAATATAGGCATAGTCAGTCATAAAGGCAAAAGCTTCGCCGCCGCCGACATCCCCGGCCTCATAGAAGGGGCTCACGACGGAAAAGGCCTCGGCGTAATGTTCCTTAAGCATATCCTGAGGACCAAGATACTGGTGCACCTTGTGGACCCGCGCGGCTTCGCCGGCATGAAGCCGGAAAAAGCGGTGCGCGTGATAGAGAAAGAACTTAAGGACTACCACCCGCTGCTGGCGAAAAAGACCACCATCCTGGTGCTCAACAAGTCCGACCTGCCGGAAGCGGACAAAGTACTTGAAACCCTGGAGAAGAAATTCAAGAAGCGGGAGATCTTCGTTATTTCCGCGGCTACAGGCAAGGGCGTGACCAGGCTGCTGGACCGGATCATCAAGCTGCTTCCCGCGGTAAAAGCGGAGGACCTCTACCAGGCCTCCACGGAGGCCACCCCCGCTCCTTTAAAACCTCCGGCGCAAGGGTTCAGGATCACCCTGGACTCCGAGGGCGTCTATGTAGCCACCGGCATAAAGATAGAGAAGCTGATAGCCATGACCAACTTCAACCAGCCCGACTCCTGGGACCGGCTGCACCGCGTCTTCCGGATCATAGGCCTGGATAAGGCGCTGAAGAAAGCCGGCGCCCTGCCAGGGGACATGGTGCGCGTGGGCGCCCGCGAATTCCAGTGGACCGACGCCACCCCGCCGGCGGGAAGGCCGACCAAGTTTGCCTACAAGTACAGGAAATTCGACCTGGAGTTCGGCGACAACTAATCCGCGCCCGGCAAAGAAGAGGGCCCGCTTTCACGGCGGGCCCTCTTCTTTTAAATTTCTTTTAAAACCTCAATATACCGTACCCCAGTCGCGGGTGGTTATACGGAACTCCACCCGGCGGTTCAACGCGCGGGCGCGGTCCGTATACCCCTTCATGACCGGCATAGTTTCCCCGTAACCATACACCTTCACTGAATCGGGGTGGACGCCCTTTTCGGCCAGATAGAACTTTACCGCCCCGGCGCGCTGGATGGAAAGAGTCTCGTTGAACTCCTCGGAACCTATATAGTCGGTATGCCCGGTGACCACCAGCTTCAGCCGGTTATGTTCCAGCAGTATGGCCGCCACTTTGTCCAGCAGCGCGTAGGACGACGGGATAAGCCGCGCGGAATTGAATTCGAACTCTATCGGCGGGACCTGGCGCGACGACACCATATCCATCACCCCCTGGAGCTCAAGGGCGGCCCTGCGCGCCTCCTCCCTCTCGGCCGGGTTTATCTGCCTGGCGCAGGCGCAAAAGGCCAGAAACACCGCGCAGAGGCACGTTGAGATCTTCATATGGCCCTCCCCTCGTAATCCCCGCCCGTAATGGAAACTATGAGCGTTTCGCGGCGGAAGCGGTAACCGCGGGCGAAGGCCGTATTGCTCAGCAGCAGCGGCGGCGTAGCCGCGATAGTGGAGTAAATACGGCTGCGCCGGATGCGCGGCCTGGAGACGGGGTCCAGCAGATTGGAATGCGCCACGGCCTCCAGCGTGTCCATAGCCCAGTAAACCGGCCAGATGACGGCGGCCCTGAGCGCGAGCTCGGTCTTGGGGATGGCCAGAACGAAAGCCTCGCACTGGTCCAGGCGGTCCACAGCCCAGCCCATCCACTTGCGCGCGATGTCGCGCAGGCGGCCCATGTTGGCCGGGTCCAGCAGGTCCCCCGGCTTGAGGTTTTTGGAATCCAGGTCAGACTGCGGCAGGTAGCAGCGACCGATACGCAGATCCGCCGCTATATCCTTTAAAATATTGGTCATCTGCAAGGCAGAACCTATCATCTCGGCGTCCCTCTCGGACGGGAAATCGGAGACGGAGCGGGTGGAGCGCCTGATGGCCTCGCGGTAAAGCCTGGCCCAGAAAACCCCCGGCGCGCCGCCGATAAGGGCGCAATAGCGTTCCAGGTCCTGCGCCGTCCCGAACGCCTTAGGAGCCCCGCCAGGGAAGGTGCGCACGTCCGTTTCCATGCCGGAGGCCACGGAGTCGAGCAGCCGCGAAAAGAGCTCCTTCTCCGCCTCCGGGAACCTTTCGTAGAGCGCCAGGATACGGCCGAACTTCAGCAGCAGTTCCTTTTCTCCGCGCGCCGGCGCCATGGCGGCCAGCTCATGGACTTTAGCGGCGACCGCCGCCGCGTTGGCCGGCTTGTGAACGCCGCGCATCATGGCGAGTATCGAGAGTTTTTCCCCGGCCTTGATGGCCGGCGAGTCCACCACGGTATCCATCATCCTGCAGAGCAGGTACCCCATCCCCATTGGGGACCTGACCGGTTCGGGCAGAATATTCACGCTTAGGTAAAGCGTGCGTGAAACGTGTTTAAGGATGTTCTTGATGTCGCCTGACAGGATGGCCCTTTCGCGTTTTTCCATACGATCTAATTTTACAAAACTGTGAGGGGGCTTTTAACGCCCGGGGAGGATCTTGCCCAGCACGCGCCGGCCGCGGGCGCCGGTAGCCGACGGGCAGTGGTTGACGCGCCCTTCCAGCGCCAGCCAGGCCAGCAGGGCGAAGCAGGCCGGCTCCTTGGCCAGCGGGTGCAGGCCGAGCTCGGCGCTCGACCGGACGCGCGCGCCGGACGGCAGGAGCAGGGCGGCGATATTGTCCATCAATACCGGGTTAAGCGCCCCGCCGCCGCTCACTATAAGTTCGCGCGTACCCCGCGGGGCGTAACGTTTAAAGGCCAGGGCGATGGAGGCGGCCGTAAAAAGATTCAGCGTGGCCAGCAGGTCGCGCGAGCGGCGCCCGTTCAACTGCCCGGCGAAATGTCTGCGCAGGAAGGCCAACGAGTACTCGCCGCGGTCCAGGGACTTGGGCGGACGGCGGCCGAAGAACGGGGCTTCCAGCAGTTTATATACCCTGGCCAGGTCGGGGGCGCCGGCGCCGGCCCACAGGCCGTCTTTATCGTACGCCAGTTTCCCGCCCGAGAGCAGCGCGACCGCCGTATCCATCAGGGAATTGCCCGGGCCGGTGTCGAAGCCGGAAGTTTTTACGCCCTTTCCCACAAAAGCGATATTACCCACGCCGCCGATATTCTGCAGCGCGGCGGGGCTGCCGCCGCCGAACAGGTATTCATCCATGAAGGGGATAAGAGGCGCCCCCTCCCCCCCCGCGGCCATATCGGCGGGGCGAAAATCGCAGACCACGGGGCGGCCGGTTTCCTCGGCTATGAAAGCGGCCTCGCCTATCTGCAGCGTATGCCCGCGTTCGCCAGACGCGTGCCACACGGTCTGGCCGTGGGAGCCTATGACGGCTATGCTTTTATAGGCCACTCCATGCGCCCGGCAGAATTTTCTGACCATGCCGGCCCAAAGGCGTCCCAGCTCGAAATTAAGCGCCGATAGTTCCGCGGCGTCCAGTTCCCTCGCGGCCAGGATCCTGGCCTGGAGCCCGGCCGGATAAGCGTAACTGGAGAATTTAAGGACTTTAAGGCCGCGGCCGGCGGCCTCGCAAAGAGCTATAGAAAGCCCATCGGCGGAAGTGCCGCTCATCAGGCCCATTATTTTAGTTTTGGCAAGTTTCATATTTTCAGAGGTTGGCCGCGCCCGCGGGCGGCAGGTCGTCGAACAGCCAGGTACTGAGATACCGCTCACCCGTATCCGGCAGTATGACCACTATGGTCTTCCCGGAGTACTCGGGCTTTAAAGCGGCTTCCACGGCCGCCTGCATGGCCGCCCCGGACGAGATGCCGGCCAGTATCCCCTCCTCGGCCATCAGACGCCTGGCCATGATCCCGGCGTTAACATCCGTCACTTTCACCACCTGGTCCAGCAAACTCAAGTCCAGGATCTCGGGGGTAAAATTAGCGCCGATACCCTGTAGCCGGTGCGGTCCGGCCGCGCCGCCCGAAAGCACCGGGGAAGCGGCCGGCTCCACGGCTATAATTTTTACCCCGGGGCGCCTGTTCTTAAGGGCGCGCGCCACCCCGGTAATAGTGCCCCCCGTGCCTACCCCGGCCACAAATACGTCAATTTTTCCGTCGGTATCGGCCAGGATCTCCTCGCCGGTGGTGCGCTGGTGAACGGCCGGGTTGGCCGGGTTGGAGAACTGCCGGGGCATAAAACTTCCCGGCGTGGCCGCCAGTATCTCTTCCGCCTTCGCGACCGCCCCGGCCATGCCCGCCGGGCCCGGGGTAAGAACGATCTCGGCGCCGAAGGCGTGCAGGATCTTGCGCCGTTCCACGCTCATGGTATCGGGCATGGTCAGCACCAGGCGGTAGCCCTTTATGGCGCAAAGCCAGGCCAGCCCTATGCCCGTATTGCCGCTGGTCGGCTCCACTATGCGCGCCCCGGGCATCAGGAGCCCGCGGTCCTCGGCGTCTTTCAGCATGCCGTAGGCGGCCCTGTCCTTTACGCTGAAGGAAGGGTTAAAAGATTCCAGTTTTGCCAGCAGCAGCGCGGAACCGCCGGCGGCCAGACGGTTGATCTTTACCAGCGGCGTGCGGCCGATAAGGCCGCTCATATCGGCGGCGTATTTCATTTGGCGGCTATCTCCCGGCGCAGCTCTTCCAGTTCGGTCCTCACGCGGCGCATTTCCTCGCCGCAGTAGTCCGGCAGTTTATTGTGGTCAAGCTGGGCGCGGCCTTCGGCCCCGCCCCGCGCGCTGTGCGCGGGGACGCCGAACACGGTGGTTTCGGCCGGGACTTCGTGCAGGACTACGGAGCCGGCGCCTATGCGCGCGCGGTCCCCTATCTTGATGGCGCCAAGCACGGTAGCGCCCGCGCCGACAACGACGCCGTTGCCAAGGGTGGGATGGCGCTTCTTGTGTTCAAGAGAAGTGCCGCCCAGCACCACGCCCTGGTACATCAGCACATCGTCGCCGATCTCGGCGGTCTCGCCTATTACCACGCCCATGCCGTGGTCTATAAAGAAGCGCCTGCCTATTTTAGCTCCGGGGTGGATATCCACGCCCGTAAGGAAGCGGGTGATATGGGACAAAAGACGGGCGGGGAAATAGAGGCCGGTCGTCCATAGCCAGTGCGCGGGGCGGTACAGCCATACGGCATGCAGGCCGGGATAGCAAAATATCACTTCAGCCAAACTCCGCGCGGCGGGATCCTTTTCGAAAACCGTTCTTATGTCTTCGGCAAAATTCATTTTTTCCTTATCCCCCTCCCCGCGGCACAGTTGTATTATATATTTTTATTTAAAAGCGCCCTGTTAGCAAGTTGGAGGCTGAGATTATTTAACCAGCGCGCATTGCCTTTGCATCTTGCCCTCAAATTATATAAATTATGCTCTGTTCTAGCGGAGACGGCCGGGGGGACTATATGGCTGATAACGGACTGATAAAAACACTGCGGGGGCACACGGAGGGAGTACTGGCGCTGGCTTTTTCCCCGTGCGGAAAGTTTCTGGCCACCGGCGGAAAAGACAACGCCATCAAGCTCTGGTCCATACCGGACGGCATAGAGATACAGACCCTGCAGGCCCACGAGGGCGACGTGCGGGCGCTGGCGTTCGCCCCCGACGGCGACGTCTTCGCCTCGTCTTCCTGGGATAAAAACGTGAAGATCTGGCGCACCTCGGATTGCTCGACCCTGGCCTCGGCCGCCAAACACGCCTCTCCCGTTAACTGCCTTGCCTTCACCTGCGACGGGAAGTTCCTGTATTCCGGCTCCGACGACGCCACCATTAAGGTCTTTTCGTCCCCCAAGTGCTGGCTGGAGAATACCCTCACCCCCGCTATAGGCGACATTAAAACGCTGGCCCTTTCTTCCAGGGGGCTGCTGGCCGTCGGCGGCGTGGAGCTGCAGTTCCTTGAAACCCCTTCCGGCAACCTGCTGAAAGATAATGACTCGTATATTTACGGGGTAAAGGCACTGGCTTTTTCACCGGACGGCAATATGCTGGCCGCCGCCACCGGCATGGAGAAGCGCCTTGAGATCTGGGACGCGGAGAAACTGGAAGAAATCGGTTCCATCAAGGATTCGGACTGGTTAAACTCCGTAGCCTTCACCCCGGACGGGAAACGGCTGGTAACAGGCGGCCTGGCCGTAAAGGTATGGGACCCGGTCTCCGGGACCTGCCTGAAGACCTATGAGGGGCACACGGACGAGATACACGGCGTGGACGTTTCCCCCGACGGCAAGTACATAGCCAGCGCGTCCGGCGACAAAACCATAAATATCTGGTCCCTCTAACATCTAAGAGGGGCTCCAATATGTACTCCGGGCGTCCGCCAGCGGTATTGTAGGATTCATATCCCAGGAGTCTGTCCAACGCTCTTTCCACGGGTTTTACAAACGCCCATTTCCCAAATTTATATAATTGATCATACCTTCTTAGACAGGAGCTTGAATAATGTCCGAAGCCCCCAACCACCCCGCCGTTTACCGCCGGCGCCGTTTCATGAACTGGTTCCCCCTCGGCCTCACCTACGCCACCTTCTATATGGGCCGCTACAACCTGAACGTGGCCTCCAAGTCCATGATGGACATGTTCCACCTGAGCAAGGCGGAATTCGGCATAATAGCCACGGCGGGCTTCTGGACCTACGCCCTTTCGGTCATGTTCAACGGCCCGCTGGCCGACCGCATAGGCGGCAAGAAAGCCATCCTCATAGGCGCGCTGGGAGCGTCACTGCTGAACCTGGTGATAGGCCTGCTGTTCCTGGGCGGCTGGCAGACCAAACTGATAGTGGGCATGTCCCTCCTGTACGCAGTGAACCAGTACTTCCAGTCCTTCGGCGCCCTTTCCGTGGTCAAGGTGAACGCCCCGTGGTTCCACGTAAAGGAACGCGGCGTCTTCGGGGGCATATTCGGCATAATGATCTCCGGCGGTTATTTCCTGGCCATGACGGTGGGCGGCTGGATCATGTCCACCCTCCCCTGGTATATGGTCTTCCTGATCCCCTCGGGCGCGATATTCACCATGTTCCTGGTCGATCTGTTTTTAGTAAAAGATACCCCCAAGGACGCCGGCTTTGAGAACTTCAACACCGGGGACGCCTCCTCCCACGAGGCGGACAAGGACAAACCCCTCAAGCTGGGCGAGCTGGCGCGGCGCGTGTTCACCAACCCGGTTATAGTCACGCTGGCCGTTTCCGAATTCTGCACCGGTTTCGTGCGGCAGGGCCTCCTGCTCTGGTTCGTCCCTTTCCTGAGCGAGGTGCATAAGATCGAACACGGCACCACGCTGTTTTCCATAGCCACCTCCGGCATTACCGTGGGAGGAATAATAGGCGGCATACTGTGCGGCTATATTTCCGACAAGCTGTTTCAGTCGCGCCGCGCCCCCGTGGCGTTCATCTTCTACCTGGGCCAGGCGGTCTCCCTGTTCATCCTCGGCCGCACGGCCAGCCCGCTAGTAGCCTCTTTCATGATCGGGTTCTCCTGCATGTGGATCTTCGGCGTACACGGTATGCTCACCGGCACGGCCTCCATGGACTTCGGCGGCACGCGCGCCGCCTCCACCGTGGCGGGGCTGCTCGACGGCGTGCAGTACCTGGCCAGCGGGCTTACCGGCTTTCTGATGGGGCATTTCCTGGACAAGTGGGGCTGGGGCTCGTGGACCTATATGATAATGCCTTTCTCCGTGATGGGCGCCCTGCTGATGACCCGCCTGTGGAACGAGACGCCGCTGAAGAAGAGATCGGAGCCCCTGATAGAGGAGCACAGGCCGCTGGTGGAAGACGAGGCCTGAAAACACGGCGTGGCCTGCAAAGAAGAACCCCGCCTCCCAAAGGACGCGGGGTTCTTCTTTTGTGGGCAGCCAGCGAGCGGTCAGGCCGCGGAACTTTTATTCAGGAATTCCGCGGCCTTGCGCACCTGGTCCAGCAGCAAATCCGCGTCGAGCGGCTTAGTTATGTATGAAAATACGCCTATGCCCATGGCCTTGGACACCGTTTCCACGGACTCGTCGCCGGTCAGCATTATCACCAGCGGTCTGCGCGGCATGGCCATAAGCTTTCCCAGCACTTCTATGCCGCTCATTACCGGCATGGCCACGTCCAGCAGGACAAGGTCCGGCTTCCAGGAAGCGGCGATATCCAGCGCCGACTTCCCGTCGTGCGCAAGTGTCACGTCGTAATCCTTGAGCAATTTAGAAAGGGACTCCGTGATCTGCTCGTTGTCGTCAGCCACCAGTATTTTGATCATAGGCAGTTCGTCCTGAACACACTGATTATACCTTTTACGGAAAAAGCCGGCCTAATTAGGGTAATACGGCTGGTTAAGCCTGTATATATACCAGCCGTCCGGCACTAGATCGTAAACGGTCTTGCCCTCGGAGCGGATAAGGTCGTGTACCGGCCTGTAAACGTCCTCGTCGGCTGGCCGGAAGCCCGTGATATCGGCAAGCGCGGCAAGGGCGGCGCGGCCTTCCCTGGTATCGGCGAGCCTGACGAACGCCGAGGCCAGCGCGGCGCGTTTTTCGGGGCTCAGGTCACGCCTCACTATCAGCGGCTCATTGGGCACCTTGCCGGTAACCGCCAGGATCTTCAGGCCGGGTTGCCGCGCGGCCTGCCTGGCATAAGTGGCCGCCGCGTAGACCTCCCCCCGGATCAGCTTTTGAAGATTCCCATCGTGGCTCGGGGAGAAATCCGGGTTCACTTCCACGCCCGCTTTTTTAAGATAAATAGAGGGCAGGGTAAAACCGCTGACCGAATAGGGCCCGGTAAAACCGACCTTCTTTCCGGCGAGGCCGGCCACGCTTTTGGCGCCGCCGACTGCCTTGGTCAGAATAACGCCATCGTACACCGAAAGCTTATTGCCGCGCAACACCTGCAGCACCGGCCTGACGCCGTACTCCTCCCTGGCCACCAGGTATTCCTCCAGCGTGACGAGGCCCGCGTCCGCCAGGTCGGAGTCGAACTTCTTTATGGTGTCGGCCGGGGACAGCGCCACTTTCATTTCTATGGACATGCCGGTAGCGGCTTCAAGATGCTTTTCAAGCAGGGCAAGAGCGCCTGACGACGCCGATGGAGCGTGGGCGGGCGACAGGACCACCACCAATGGATTTTCCGGAGTCCCGACCGTCGCCTCGTCCCTGCGCCCGCAGCCCGCCAAAAGTGCGGCGGCAACACAACCGGCCGCGATGAACCAGTTTATAAACCTTATTTTCATGACCCCCCCTCCCGCTAATCTACCCCCATTCCACAATATCTGCCGCCGGTTTTCAAGAGGCAATTTGCGGCGATCACGCGCTGGCGGGAGCGCCGCCGAACCAGTGCCGTGTGCCGTTGCAGAATTTTACCACACTGAGCATCACCGGCACCTCCACCAGAACACCCACAACGGTGGCCAGGGCGGCCCCGGAATCCGGGCCGAACAGGGCGATGGCGGTGGCTACGGCCAGTTCGAAGAAATTGCTGGCCCCTATCAGAGCGCCGGGGGCGGCCACGCAGAACTCCACTTTAAATTTACGCATAAGGAAGTACACCAGGCCGGAGTTGAAATAGACCTGTATGGTTATGGGCACGGCAATAAGCAGCACGTGCGCGAAGCGCGCAGTGATATTTTCCGCCTGGAAGGCGAATATGAACACCAGGGTGGATAGCAGGGCCATCACGCTGAGCGGGTGGAATTTAGGCAGGAAGGAATTCTCAAACCATGCCTTCCCGTGCGTCTTGACAAGGACAGTACGCGTGAAAGCCCCGGCAGACAGCGGGACAACTATAAAAATTAAAACCGCCCACAACAGCACGGAGAACGGCACCACCAGCGAAGAGGCGCCGCTGACCAGATACTTCACTATGGGCGCGAAAGCCACCAGCATTATCAGGTCGTTTACGGCAACCTGCACCAGCGTATAGGCCGGGTCCCCGTCGGTAAGGTAGCTCCACACGAAAACCATGGCTGTGCACGGCGCGGCCGCCAGTATGATGACGCCGGCTATGTACTGCTCCGCCAGCTCCGGGCCTATCCAGGGCGTGAAGATATGCTTGAAGAATACCCAGCCCAGCAGGGCCATTGAAAAAGGTTTGACCAGCCAGTTTACCGCCAGCGTAATAAAAAGGCCTTTCGGCTTTCTGCCCGCGTTCGTAAGCGAGCCGAAGTCTATCTTGAGCATCATTGGATATAGCATCAGCCACAACAGTACGGCGATGGGGATGTTGATATGAGACCCAGTACCGAATTCCATGCCGCGCAGCGCCTCAACGGCTTGCGGCAGTATTTTACCGATCACAATGCCCACGGCCATGCAGACCGCCACCCACAGGGTAAGATATTTTTCGAATACGTTCATTTGATCACGCCTGAAACAAAATCCCGTATTTCGTCGCGTACCCGGCGGTAATGCGCCAGCGCCTCTTCCTCGGTCTTCGCCTCTTTGGCGAGGAAAGGCGGGTCCTCGAAACTTTTATGCAGTTTCTCCGCCTTGCCGAACCACACGGGGCAGATTTCCCGCACCTTGTCGCAGACCGTGACTACCAGGTCGAAAGCGAGATCCTTGAATTCGGAAGCGTACTTGGACCTGTGGCCTGAAATATCCACCCCGGCTTCGGCCATCACCTTTATGGCGCGCGGGTCTACCGTGCCGGGGTTGGTGCCGGCTGAAAAGACCTCGGCCTTGCCGGCCAGCAGTTTTTTCCCCCAGCCCTCGGCCATCTGGCTGCGGCAGGAATTGCCGGTGCAGAGAAAAAGTATCTTTTTCATTTTATTTCCTCGCGTAAACCGTTATGCTGGAGGCCGCGCCGTCCAGCGCCTTGGCGGCCTTGTTGGTGATAGGGTCGGAACAGGTGCCGCCGGCCCGGTAGGCCTTGTCAGAAAGCAGTTTTATATTCTTGAACCCGGCATCCTTGATGGCACCCAGGTAATCCCGCCGCAGCAGGGCGCCGGCCACGCAGGCGGCGTATAGCCCGGCGTGCTTCTTAAGCGCCGGAGGCAGCTTGCGGTTGAGCACTATGTCGCTTACCACCATGAAGCCGCCCGGCTTAAGCGCCCGGAAAGCCTCGCGGAAGACGGCGGGCTTGTCCGGGGAAAGGTTGACCACGCAATTGGAGATGATCAAGTCCGCCTCGCCGTCCTTCACCGGCAATTCCTCTATGAGCCCTTTGCGGAACTCTACGTTCTTAAGCCCGGTGCGGGCGGTGAACTTGGCCAGGTTCTTCATGGCGAGTTTCAGCATCTCCGGCGTCATGTCCACGCCTATGACTTTCCCCTTCGGCCCTGCCAGCGGCGCGGCTATAAAAACGTCCTTGCCGGCACCGCTGCCCAGGTCCAGCACGGTCATGCCCTTCTTTATCTTAGAGAACCCCACCGGGTTGCCGCAGGATAACCCCAGTTCCCCCTCGGAAACGGCGGGCGCGGGCCCGCAGCAGGAAGAGCCGGAGCAGCAGGAAACGGCTTTAGTCGCCACGGTGGCGTAGGCCTTGCGCACCATGGACCGCGTCTTAGTGTGATGAATTTTCATGCGAGCCTCCTAAATAAAACCGAAAATATATTTGAGTCCCAGATAGACGCCGCAGGCTATGAAGACCCAGCCGGTAACGGGTTTGGCGTAGTGCCCGAAGCGCCCGGCCGCGCCGGCCGCGGCGGCGGCCTTCTTGAGGCCGAGGTCCAGCGCCAGGGCCAGCCCGATCACAGGCAGGGCGGTGCCCAGGCCGTAGAGCAGCGGCAGCGACACCGGGGCCGCCTGCCTGGCGGCCAGCGGAAGTACTACCCCGAAGTAAAGCGCCGCCGAGACCGGGCAGAAAGCCAGCGCGAAAACGAACCCCATTGCCACGGACGCGGCCGCCCCGCCCCTGCGCCTGAACTTCGACAGGTCGAAAAGGTCGAAGCCGGTGAAACCGCGGCCGAACATGTCCAGCATGTACATACCGGCCAGCACCAGCACCGGCGACAGCGCCTGCCCGCCGTATTTCTGCATGAAGAAGGAGAAAGCCGGCACCGCTAGCAGGCTTTTCACCACCAGGAAACCCACCGCCAGATAGGCGAGCGCCCGGCCCAGAGCGTAGAGGAGGCCGTGCAGCGGCACCGCCAGCCGATGGGCCCCGGACTGCCTGGAGATATGGCTCAGCGCGGCTATATTAGTGGCCAGCGGGCAGGGGCTCACCGAGGTGAGCACTCCCGTCCAAAGGGCCGTGGCGGCCGCCGCAAAGAATTCAGCGTTCATCCGGCGTCCAGCAGTCTGCGCGTCTCCGAGGCGACATAGTCCATGAATTTTTCCTTATCGCCGATAAGCGTCCAGACCTTGTCCAGTTTTCCCCAGTTAAGGGTCTTGTCCCCGGCGAATTTCTGCACTATCACGGCCTTGGAATTGAGCCAGTAATCCTGCACGAAGTGCCCGTTGGCCGCCTCGTCCACGTTCACGCCCCTGAACTCTATCTTCCAGCCCTTGTAGCCGGCCGCGAGCCTTGCGGCCACGGCCTCCCGGGTATAGGCCTCTATGGTCTGGCAGGAGGAGCAGCGCGTATTGGTGTAGAAGTAATAGACCACGGCCTTACGGCTTTCGGCCGCTTTTTTGCGGGGTCTGGCGGGCGCGGCGGCCGGTTCCCGCGCCGGGGGCTGCGCCGCCGCAGCTGAAGCCGGTTCCTTTAAACCGGCGGACGAGGAAGAGGCCTTGTAAACCGCTATCCCCGCGCTCAGCGCGACAAAACCGAACAGAAGCAGCCTGACCGCCGCTTTGCCGGTCACTTGAGTATTTCCTTCAAGGCCTCTATGGTGGGCACACGGCCTTCCAGTTTTACCTTGCCGTCCACGGCCAGCGCCGGCGTGGCCATGACGCCGGCTTCGGCTATCCTTTCATAGTCACTTACCTTCTCCATCTCGTATTCCAGGCCCAGCGCCTTGGCCGCGGCCTCGGCGTGCTGGTATAATATGCCGCACTTCGCGCAGCCGCCGCCGAATATCTGTATCTTTTTCATCCCGACCTCCTACCTCATTATAAAGTTGAACAGGAAACCAGTGAACATGATGCCGGCCCCTACTATACCGAAGAAGATCAGCAGCAGTTTCACCTTCATCACCCGGCGCAGGATCATGAACTCTGGCAGGGAAAGCCCGGTAACCGCCATCATAAAGGCTAGCAGGGTTCCCAGCTCCACGCCCTTGTCGGCCAGCGCCCCTATCAGGGGAACCACGCTGCCGCAGCTCGCGTAGAGCGGTATGCCCAGCAGCGTGGCCAGCGGCACCGAGTACCACTTTCCCGCGCCGCTGTAGCGGGACACCAGGTCCTGCGGCACATAGCCGTGTATCCAGGCGCCGACGCCGATGCCGACGAGAACATAAGGCCAGACCTTCTTCAGGATGTCCAGGACATAATCCCTGGCATAAGCGCGGCGCTCGCTCCAGGGCAGGTCCGCCCCCAGCACCATGTTCTGCACCCGCTTTGACTGGTCGAAGCCCTCCAGCAGGTATTCCAGGTTCAGGCGGCCGATAAGGAGCCCGGAAGCCACGGCGATAGTAAAGCCGCTGACGGCGTAGAGCAAGGCTATCTTCCAGCCGAAAAGGCCCAGCAGCATTACGAGCGCCACTTCGTTGATCATCGGCGAGGCCACCAGGAAGGAGAAGGTGACGCCCAGCGGGACGCCGGTCTGCACGAAGCCGAGGAACAGCGGGATGGCGCTGCAGGTGCAGAAGGGCGTGGCGATACCGAGCGCCGAGGCCCAGAGATGCCCGGTGAACCGGCTTTGCTTCAGGATTATCTCGCGCACCTTGGAAGGCGGCAGGAAAGTGCGCATTATGGCCACGGCGTAAATTATGCCGGCCAGAAGCAGGAAGATCTTTATAGTGTCGAAGACGAAGAAATTCAAGGCCCCGCCAGCCAAGGTCCCCTCACCCAGGCCGAATACGGCATAAGTGAGCCAGTCCGAGAAGAGTTGTACGGGTTTAAACATATTCACCTCTTGAGCCCGGCTATGCAGGCGGCGAAGTCCAGCACACAGGGACAGGTCAGGCGGTAATGCAGCCAGTTCCCCTCCCGGCGGGCGGCCACCAACCCGGCGTTCTTAAGCACCAGCAGGTGCTTGGATACGGTGGAGATATCGTCCCCCACCAAGTCGCGCAGTTCGCAAACGCAGGTCTCCTTCTTTTTAAGGGAGTTGAGTATTAAAAGCCGGGTCGGGTGCGCCATGGCTTTAATAACGGAGGCCTGCGCGGCGTAGTCGTTTTTAGTCTTGGTCTTCATATCATCTATTTTGCCTTTTCGCCAAATAGATGTCAAGAGAAAGGCGCCCGTGTGTCCGCCAGGGCGCCTCTGCTTCAGGACTTTACGGTAAAGCCCCTGGCCTTCAGCGCGGCGGTCACGGCGCCCAGGTCCAGGCCGAGGTGCCCGCAGCCGGTCCGCACTGTCATCTGCCGGCCGTGGGTTTCCCTCATCACGGGGTTCTTCACGCCCATGAACCCCAGCTCGAAGAGAATATCTATGGTCTCCGGATACCGGGCGGTCAGGTCGTAGAGCGTCTTATCCAGGTCTATTATCTTTTCGGTCATATCAAGCCAGCCTCTTTTCGCCTTTTATCTTCTGTATGTCCGTTATGTCCTGGGTAACCTCGAGCGACCCCAGGTATTTCCCCTCCGGGGAGCGCAGGGCGAAATAACGGATGTGGATAACGCGGCCTTTCATGTTTATCCAGAATTCCTCGCTGCTTTTGGAACCGTCCCTGAAGCCGTTGAGGATCTTCTCCACGGCCCCCAGGCTCTGCGGCGGGTGGCAGTTCTGCACTTTGCGCCCTATAATGGAACGCGCGCGCAGGAAGACCCGGTCCCTGCCTTCGGAGAAGTAGCGCACGGTATCGTCCGCATCCACGAAGGTGAGGTCCACCGGCAGGGCGTTGAGCAGGGCCGTCAGGTCCTGCAGCGAAAGGTTGCCGCTGGGCAGGTTCACCACCGCCCCCGAGAGGGAAGCCGTGTTCTGCGCTATATCCAGCGCCTCGGCCGCGGCGGCCGGCGGCTCTATAAAAATATACCCCGCCTGGGCGCTCTCGCGGAAGATCTCGCCCCAGTCCGAAGGCTTGAGTTTCTCCAGAGCCGTGGGAAAGAGGATACTCTCCTCCTTGAAGATCATGCCGTCCAGCTCTTCCAGCAGGGCGGCGGCGGCGGCCGGGAACTCTTCCGGGCCCGCTGCCAGGGCTTTTTTGAAGAGCCCGCGCACATCGTCGTGCTTGCCCCACATCACCTTGGAAGGCCCGTAAAACCCCGCCTTCTCCAGGTAAGGGAACAGCAGCTGCTCTTTGCGCTCGTAGTGTTTCAGCACGGCGCGCAGTTCTTCTATGATATTGCGCACCCAGTCGCCGCCCTTTCCCTCTTTCAGCGCCGGCAGCAGGACTTTGGCCGAATCCACCCGGCGCTTTATCTCGGCGTTCTCGGCCTTGAACAGCGCTACCGGGTGGACCGGGGACTCGGGATCAGCCATGCTCTTCTCCAGGTCCTTCTGGAAAAGCAGCGCGTGCACGTTGCAAAACTTCTTTATCTCCTCGACCGGTACGCCGTCTTCCAGCAGGGACTGCTCCAGCTCGAAGATCTCGTTAGCCGTGACCTGGCCCACTTCCAGTTCGAAACGCTTTTTCGCGTCTTCCAGCGAGAGCCCCTTATGCAGCTCCGCCAGGATTTCTTTCAGTATCCGCTTCTTGTCCGGGTATCCGCCCATGTCGCCTCCTGGGCCTTTATCATTATCAGCGCCGTCTTGAAGCTTATTGACTGACCCGATAGATAAGGCCGAGCATCTCGTTTATAATATCAAAAACCGGAAGGTTTTTCGCGCGGTCGCCGTTCAGCAGTTCCCTGCCGCCCTGCAATAAAACCCCGCCCGCCAGCGTTGTATCTGTAATGAAAAACAACCCCGTCCAGCTCATATGGCCATGCTAAAAACCGGGCGCAACAGTATCCGGCTGGATTTCACAGCTTCCTACGTTTCCGCCGAACTGGGGCAGCGGATGAAAGAGCGCTTCACCCAGGCCGCCGGGCAAAGAGCGGCCGGGCAGTCCGGCGCCAGGGCGCAGCCCGAGTTCCCCTCTCCCTTGGAAATAAGCTTAACCGTACTGCCGGACGCCAAACCATAAAGGAACAAAACACCATGACCATAACCACCATTGGAAAATTTCTTGCAGGCGGCCTGCTGGCCCTGAACCTGGGCGGCTGCATGATGGCCGTGCGCGGTGTCGGAGGCCCGGGCGAAGAACAGACGGCGAAGGTCCTGACAAGGGAAATCGGCGTAAAAGACCTGAGCCTCACCCTGGAAGCTCCGCCCATTTCAGCCGGGAGGGAAACCAGGTTCATCCTGAAACTGGCCCGCCTCCAAAACGGCAAGCCCGTAACCGGAGCGGCCGTCGCCTTTATTATCGAGCGCGAAGGCCCGGACGGCGGCGCCATAAAATTGGCCGAACAGGAGTCCGAAGAGATAGCCGGGAAGGGCCTGTACCAGCTGCACTACAAATTCAGGACGCCAGGCAGGTATAAAATAACGGCCAGCGCCGCCGTGCCGGGAGAACCAGCCGCGCAGGCGCAGAGCGTCTCTCTCACGCAGGAAATAAGCAAGGCCAGAACCTCCAGCCTTTGGTTCATTCTCGGAGCCGCGGCGGTGCTGGCGGCAAAATTCCTTGTCTTTTAAAACGGCAATGAGCCGCTAGAAATAGAACCGCAGCCAGAGGTCCAGTTTGGCGGAGGCCTGGCGGCCGCCGTATTCGGTGCCGCGGCCGCCGCCGGTGAGGACTGGCCAGGCGATGGCCTCGAAATTAGTGACGGGCTTGTAGCTTAAAGGCAGGCCGGCCAGCCAGCTGCCGTCGGCGGCGTTGAGCATCACATAGGCGGACGGGGTGAAGTACACCCAGTTGAAGGGCTCCGGCCAGGACAACTTGAGATAAATATAGTCCCGCATTAAATTGGCGGAACCAAAATAGCTCCGGCTCACGGCCAGCGCCGAGGCTGCGGTTACGGAACTGCCGGAAACGGCGGCGGCCAGGAAATCGTTATAAGCGCCGAACTCGCTGCGGGTCAGGCCCGCGCCGTTGCGGTAGTATTCCAGCGTGGAGGTCAGGTTCCAGGAGTTCAGCCAGCGCAGGCCCAGCAGCCAGTCCTCGCCATCATAGCTGCCCGCGGCGGCGGCGCCGGCCGCCATGGTATAGCGTGGCTTATTGGAGAACCGGCTTAACTCTCCGTGCACCTCAAGACTGGGGCCGAGATTGCGGGCGACGGCCGCGCCGTATTTCTCCGGGCTGACGCGGCTGGCGTAACCCATAAAGTCTATGTCGGTATCCCAGGCCAGCAGGGAGAGTTTGGCGGCCAGGTCGGTGGCGCGCGCCTCCGCGGTCTGGGCGTTAAGAGTTTCCGCCGAAGGGACAGCCACCAGGTTTAAAGCGGCGTTTGCCACCGGGGCGGCGGAGAAACTTTTTATGTATTCATAACCGAAGCTCATCAGCCCGGCCTGGGAGAGTTCCGGGTTTTCCGGGTCTTTCTGCGGGTTCACATACCCGACGGGGTTGAAGGCGTAGCCTTT
>DMXM01000012.1:9972-10763 GCA_003482905.1 Elusimicrobiota bacterium | reverse complement strand
CTGCGACAGCGTGCCCGCCGGGGACTGGCCGTAATACTGTAATTTATACAGCGGCGAGGAAGTCCTTGAGAATAACAGCGCATAGCGGGCGTCCAGGTTGCCGCTCAACTCCAGTTTTTTCGGCGCTTCCTCCCGGGCCGGAACGTCGAAATCATAATCTCCGCCGCTGGCGGCGGACGCCAGGGCCAGGGCCAGCAGGAGCGCCGGTATTAGTTTCACTTGCGCAACCCTTCCAGCCGGGACATATAGCCGGTGGTGAACACCTCGTCCTTGAATTCCCGCGCTTTCACCTGCGAATAGATCATCAGCGAGCGGTAGCCCTTGTAGAGCGGGCTATAGGTTTCTATCACCGAAGGCCTGCTGAAGCCGCCGCCGAAATCTTTTAGTTCCTTGAATTCCAGCGTCTTTATCAGCATGCCGCTGGCCGAATAGCACTCGATCTTTTCCAGCACCTCGCCTTTGGAGGCCCACATTTTTAATTTATCATAGGCCACGGTCTTGTTCCTGGCCTTCAGCTCCAGCAGATAACCGGCGGCGGAGGCGGAAGTATTCGCCACGCTGTATTCGGCGGCATAGTCCACCTGCATGATGTCGGCGTTGTTAAAGACGCCGCCGGTGACGGACTGCAGGCTGGTAATGCGCATGGGCCGGCCCACGTTGGGGATATACAGCCACATATTCTCGCCCAGGCGCAGAGTGCTGCGGCCTTTCTCGCTGGCCGGGGCCAGGTACAGCATGGCCATGGAATCCCGGCCCTTCTTGGCCGTGTAGAAGACGAACTCCTTCTTTTT
>DMXM01000012.1:0-9771 GCA_003482905.1 Elusimicrobiota bacterium | reverse complement strand
GGCGTCGCCGTCCAGGGCCAGGGCCGCGCCGGCGGGGCTCAGTAGCGCCAGGGCTATCAATAATTTCATGGTTTTCATCGGGTTTCCTTATACATGCCGCAGGGCTTCCACCGGCTCCATTCTGGACGCCTTTAGGGCCGGCTGGAGGCTGGCCAGTGTGGATATTATCACCACCACCGCGAGGGACAACAGCATTTCCGCCAGCGGCACGGCCGGGGCCAGCACCAGGTCCATAGCGCCGAAAGTGAACTTCAGCTTTACGGCCTGCAGGAGCAGCAGTATGCCCGCCCCGGCCAGGCAGCCCAGCAGCCCGCTGAACAGCCCCAGCGAAAGCCCCTCCACCAGGAACAGCGCCAGTATTTTAGAGGGCGGCGTACCTATGGAGGCGATGGTGCCTATCTCGCCTATGCGCTCGTAGACCGACATCATCATAACATTAAGGATGCTGACCAGCACTATGAAGACCAACACCAGGCGCACCACCAGGATAAGCAGCGTAACGATCTTGGCTATGCTGGAGAATGGCGACAGTTCCTCCCAGGAATGGGTCTCGAAACCGCCTTTCCCTCCCGGCAGGGCGGAGACGGCTTGTTTCAGCGCGGGATAAACTTTCCCCAGCCGCTTGAAATCCCTGAGCTTTACCGCTATTTCGGTTATCTCGCCGTCCTCTATGCGCAGCAGGGAGCGGGCGTCGTCCAGGTGTATATAGCCGTCCTTGCCCTGCGGACCCATGATATTTTCGGATACGCCGGAGAGCTTAAAGGTGATGCCGTTCACCGAGCCCTCTTTATTGGTGGCCACCAGCACCACGTCGTCGCCGATCTTGAGGTTAAGCCCGGCGGCGATAGTGAGCGGCAGCACCACCGAGCCCGGCTTGACGAAGCTGGCCGGGTCGGCGTCGCCCTGCTTTATCCGGCCAGGGAGGGCCGGGCAGACGCGGCTTTCCTTCTCAGGCGCCACGGCGGTCAGCCTTATCCCCGTGGTCTGGGCGAAGTTGCTGACCATGGCCCCGAAGCGGATGCGCTCGGAATAGGCCAGCACGTCGGGGTCGGCGTCCAGGATACCCCGTATGGCGGCCAGGTCTTTTTCCGGGATCACCAGGTCCAGCGGCAGATTATCCATGGAGCCGAGATAGCCCTTTTTATGGATCTGCAGGTCGCCCAGGTTGGAATTGGTGAGGATGCCGGTGACCTCGCTCCTGAAGGAATTGCCCACGCCGCCGAAAACTATCACCAGCGCCACGCCCAGCGCTATCAGCGAGGAGGTGAGCAGGGTGCGGCGGGTGTAGCGCAGCAGGTTGCGCCAGGCTATTTTTATTATATTCTTCATTTCACACCCCCGGCCGCCGCGTTCTCGCGTGTTTCGGTTATAAGCCCGTCTTCTATAGTGTAGATCAGCTCCGCCTCGCCCACTATCTTTTGGTCATGGGTGGCGAAGATAAAAGTGGTATCGAATTCTTTTTTCATCGCGTGCATCAGGCCTATCACCTTGTAGGCGGTAGCATGGTCCAGGTTGGCTGTGGGTTCGTCGGCCAGCACCAGCCTGGGCCTGGGCGCCAGCGCGCGCGCTACGGCCACGCGCTGCTTCTGCCCGCCGGAGAGCTGGGCCGGGTACTTATGCGCCTGGTCGGCCATGCCCACTTTATCCAGCATCTCGGTCACGCGGCGGCGGCGCTCCTCCGGCTGCACGTTCTGCACCATGATGAGCGGGTACTCCACGTTCTCATACACGGTGAGCACCGGGATAAGGTTGAAGTTCTGAAAGATGAAGCCGATATTCTCGCCGCGGAATTTAGCGGAGGTTTTCCGGTCCATGGCGCTCACCTCGGCGCCGGCCACGAACACCTTGCCGGAAGTAGGCCTGTCCAGGCAGCCTATCAGGTTAAGCAGGGTGGTCTTGCCGCTGCCAGAGGGGCCGACAAAGGAAATAAATCTTCCCGCTTCAATGGAAAGATCTATCCTCTTCAGGGCCGGCGTGGCGACTTCGCCGGTGATATAGTCCTTACGGGCATTCTCGAGTTTTACCAATGGCATAATGTTCCTTTAACCTTCCCCCGCGTCCCTTTTAAGGCGCGGACGGCCGAATAGTCGCGCGGGGACGGGGGACCGCCCCCGCCTTCGGCGTCAGCTTTTCTCCATCAGGCCCCGAAGTTCAGGCCTTTATCATTATCAGGGCCATCTTGAACTTTTTCACGGCCTTCAGGGCGTGCGGCTTATTGGCGGGCATGATGATGAATTCCCCCGCCTTTACCATCACCGGTTTGCGGTCTATCATGATCTCAGCCTCGCCGTCGAGGATCTCCACCATCGCGTCGAAAGGCGCGGTATGCTCGCTCAAGCCCTGCCCCTTGTCGAACGAGAAGATGGTGACGGTGCCCACCGGCTTCTGGATGATGGTGCGGCTCACCACCGCGCCCGCGTCGTAACCCACCAGTTCTTTGGCCTTAAGCGCTTTGCCCCTGAGGTCCTCTGTTTTTTCTATTTTCATATTGATCATTTCCTTTATACCAGCTAATTCAAAGTCTGCCGGAACCTTTTATACGCGGCGGCGCCGCTGGCCGCGGCCATCAGCGCCAGCGCCGCCATATTGAGGACGAACGCCGAGTGGTCCCCGCCCTTGAGCATTATATTGCGCAGCAGGGAGGTGAAATAATACAGCGGGTTCAAATACACCGCCGGTTTGAGCAGGGCCGGCATGTTTTCCACCGGGTACATGATGCCGCTCATCAGCACCGCCGGGAACAGGAAGATAAAGCCGCCCATCATGGCCTGCTGCTGGTTCCTGGAGATGGTGGAGATCAGCGTGCCTATGCCCACCGTGGTTATAACGAAGGCCAGCGCCGCGCAGAAAAGCTGCCAGAGCTGCCCCTTGACCGGCACTCCGAATATCAAAAAGCCGGCCGCGATGACCAGCGCGGAATTGGCCAGGCCCAGCACCACGTAGGGGATGGTCTTGCCCAGCAGTATCTCGTGGTTCTCCAGCGGGGCGGAAACTATGGTCTCGAAGGTGCCCAGCTCCCGCTCCCGGGTTAGCGACATGCTGGTAAGTATTATGGTCACCAGGCACACTATCATGCCCATTACGCCCGGCACCATAAACACCGGGGACTCCATTTCAGGATTGTAGATAATACGCACGTCGAAGCCGAAGGGCGGCTGGTAAGCCGGCAGCCCGGCGGCGGCGGCCGCGTGCGCCGAGAAGATGTTCCTGGCGTAGGCTTCCACGCTGCGGGCCCTGGTGACGCTGGTGGCGTCCACCAGCAGCTGCACCCCGCCCCTGTCCCTGGCCGCGGCCCTGGCGAACCCCTCGGCGGGGAAGACCAGCACGGCGTCGGCGGCGCCGGAAACTATCAGCCCCGCGGGGTCCTGCGCGCCTCCGGAAGCGGCCGGCACGAACCAGCCTGAAGAGGTGAAGCGCCTGGCCAGGCGGGCGGCGGCGGCGTCCCCCGGTGAATAGATAGCGGCCAGTTTGATGTTCTTTATCTCGCTCGACAGGGCCAGCCCGAAGACGGTCATCTGTATCATGGGCATCACAAAGAGTATAAGTTTCATCCGCGGGTCCCGCAGGGCCTGCACGAATTCCTTTTTGATAAAAGCCAGCAGCGTGCGTTTCATGGTTCCAGGTCCGTTTTGAATTTTTTAAAGGCGGCGGTAAGCAGAACGGCGCTCAGGCCGGCCAGGGCCAGCAGCGGCACGGCCAGGTCGGCGGCGCCCGCGCCGCGTATGGTTATGCCGCGCACCGTTTCCATGAACCAGCGCGGGGACAGCAGCATGGTGAAGTACCTGAAGAATACCGGCATGCTCTCTATGGGAAAAATAAAACCGGAGAGCAGCAGCGAGGGCAGCAGCCCGCTTATCATGGAGAGCTGCATGGCCAGCTGCTGCTGACGCGTTACCACTGAGATAACTATGCCCTGCGAAAGGGCCGCCACGATATACAGGACCGTCCCTCCCAGCAACAACAGCAGGTTGCCGCGGAAAGGCACACCGAAGCCGAAACGGGCCGCCAGATTGACGAAGAAAACGCCGCCCAGGATCAGCACCACATAGGGCGCTATCTTTCCGGCTATTATCTCGGCCGGCCGCAGCGGAGTGGAAAGCAGAAGCTCCATGGAGCCGTTCTCCCATTCCCGCGCCACGGTCAGCGCCGTCATAAGGATAGAAAGCAGCCCGATGATGATGACCGCCAGGCCAGGGATGACGAACCAGCGGCTGTTAAGCTCGGGGTTGTACATATACCGGGACTTGAGCGGCACCGGATCGGCGGCGGCAGCCCCGCTGAACTTGCGCAGCGCCGCCGCGCTTATGCCGGGCAGGTAGCCCAGCACGGCCATGGCCTTGGAATTATCGGCGCCGTCCGCCACGAATTGCGCGCGCGCCGCGGCGCCGCGGCCGATGTCGCGCCCGAAGCCCGGTTCTATCAGCAGCGCCGCCGAGAACCTGTCGGCGTCCAGGCCGGTGATGGCGCCCGCGGGACTGACGGCGCCGGAAGGGAGGAAGTAGCCGGAACTCTCAAAAACAGCGGCCAGCTGGCGCGAAACGCGGGAATTATCCCTGTCATACACGGCCAGCTTCAGGTTCTTCACATCGAAATCTATGGCGAAACCGAAGAACACCACCAGCAGCACCGGCAGCCCCAGCACCAGCACGAGGGTGAACGGGTCGCGCATTATATGCATGACCTCTTTGCGGGCAACGGCCGCGGCGCGGTGAATATCGAAGCGTATCATCGCCCGGACCCCTCTACAAGACGGATGAAGACGTCTTCAAGCGAAGGCGGGATGGCGCGGACGTCAGCGCCGGGCGGCAAACCGCGCAGGGCGGCCTGCATGGCCGCCGGGCCGGTGAAAGCCGCGTGCCAGCGCATACCGTGCGGGGACAGCTCCAGCAGGCCCTCCGCCGCGCGCAGACCGTCAAGGAAGCCGGCAGGGGCCGCGCCTTTGAAGTCGATCTCGGCCATCGGACCGGGAAAAGCGGACGCCTTGAGCTCAGCCGGAGAGCCCAGCGCTATCAGCCGGCCGGTGCGCATCAGCGCTATGCGGCCGCATTGCTCGGCTTCGTCCATATAATGGGTGGTCACGATCACCGTCTTGCCCAGGCCGGTGATTTTGCGGATCAGCGCCCAAAAACGCGCGCGCGAGGCAGGCGACACCCCGGAGGTCGGTTCGTCAAGGAACACGATCTCCGGGTCGTGCAGCATGGCGACGGCCAGCGAAAGTTCCTGTTTTACGCCGCCGGGCAGGGCGGCTACCATGGTGGAGAGCGGTTTATCGAAAGCTATCAGCTCGAAAAGTTCTTTGCGCCTTTTTTTTGCGAAGGCCGGGGCCAGCTTGCGCAGGCCGGCCGCGAAATCCAGGTTCTCCCCCACCGTCAGGTCGTTATAGAGGGTGAACTTCTGCGACATATATCCCACTATCCGTTTAATCCCTTTACCCCCGTCCTCAAAGCCAAGGCCGCCTACGGAGGCCGAGCCGGAGCTGGGCACGAGCAGGCCGCACAGCATGCGTATGGTGGTGGTCTTGCCGGCGCCGTTGGCGCCGAGAAAGCCGAAGATCTCTCCGCGGCGCACCGTGAACGATACATCGTCCACGGCGGTGAAAGCGCCGAACTTGATGGAGAGGCCTTTCACCTCCAGGGCGCAGGCGTTCATTTTGCCGCCCCCTTTATAAAGATCTCCTCGAAGCTGCCCGTCCCCGCCGCCTTCAGCACCGCGCGCGGCTCGCCTGAGGCCAGCAGCGTCCCGGCGTCCAGCAGGTGCACCCTGGCACAGCGCTCAGCCTCGTCCATGTAGGCGGTGGAAACTATCACCAGGATCTTCCGCGCCGCCTGCGCGTACAGCAGTTCCCAGAACTCCCTGCGGCTTATGGGGTCCACGCCGTTGGTGGGCTCGTCGAGCAGCAGCACCGACGGCGACTGCAGCAGCGCGCACATCAGGCCCAGCTTCTTGTACATACCGCCGGAAAGCTGGCCGGCGCGGCGCTCGCGGAATTTCTCCAGCCGTGTTATTCCGAGCAGCTCGGCGGAGCGCCTGGCAAAGACCCCCGCGTCCAGCCGGTAGAGTTCCCTGAAGAATTCCAGATGCTCTGTTACGGAAAGGTCTGGGTAGAGGCTGGCCTGTTGCGGCATATAGGCGAGGCTGGGCCGCATGGCCGAGAACGCCGCGCGCTTGCCGCCGGAATAGCAGGAAATCGCGCCGGCTGTCGGCTTCAGCAGGCCCGCCAGCAGGCGCATGGTAGTGGTCTTGCCCGCCCCGTCCGAGCCTATCAGCCCGTGCAGCAGCCCCTCGGAAAAATCAAAAGAAACGCCGTTCAGCGCCTTAACGCCCCCGAACTCTTTCTTTAAATTCTCCGTCCGAATAGAAAAGTTTTCCATACCATATGACTGTCCGCCGCTTACGCTTCCTCTATTCCGGCAGTTTAACCTCTATCGTCATGCCCGGTTTCAGTGTTTCGTCCGGGTTGGGGAAACTGATCTTCACGGCGAAGACCAGCCGCGTGCGTTCTTTACGTGTCTGCACGTTCTTGGGCGTGAACTCCGCCTCGGAGTGGATCACGGAGACACGGCCGGGAAATTCCTTATCCCCCGCCTCGGGCAGATAGCCTTTAACTTCCTGGCCGGTTTTCAGGCCGGCCAGCAGGTCATGCGGCACGTAGACGTAAGCCCAGACCCCGGACAGGTCCGCGACGGTGGCCAGCCTGGCCCCGGGCCCTACCAGTTCGCCTTTCTCGTGATAGGCATACAACAGGCGGCCGTTCACCGGGGACTTTACCGAGCACCAGTCCACCTTAAGGGCGGAGTCGTCGCGCTTGTACTTCAGGCGGTCATAATTTTCCTTAGAGACCGAGCCGCCCTTATAAAGTTCCTCGGCGCGCTTGAAGTCCTCCGCCGCCAGCCCGGCGGCAAGGCGCAGGTCGGCGCAGTCCAGCGCCGCTATCGCCTGGCCCTTCTTTACCGGCTCGCCTTCCGCGGCCCCGTAGGACTCTATCACGCCGGAGATGCGGGCGGAAAGGTCGGTTTCGGTGGCCTCGATGGTGCCGCTATAGCGGAAATCCCGGCCGCTCCTGATTTTAAGGACTATTGCCGAGCCGGCGAGCAGCAGGATTACCAGCGGTATTATTTTCTTTTTCATATTTTACCTCACGCTCCCGGTAAGGCTGTCCAACAGGGCCAGCTTTAAGAGTATTTCCGTATTGGTCGCGGCGGCCGTAGTCTTCGCCTGCAGCGCCTTCAGGTTGGCGCTTTCCACGTCCAGCCAGGTGCCGCCGCCGGCCTTATACGCCTCGTAAGCCAGCCTGGCGGCTTCGGCGGCGTCGTCCACCGCCTCTATATTTATCCCCTGCTCGGCCATAAGAGCCTTGTAGGCGTCGGCGGCCTTATCGAAATCTCTTTTAGCCGCGGCGGCGGCTTCGTCACGTTTAGCCAGCGCCGCCGCCTCGTTGAGGGAGCCCTCCTTTTCTTTTTCCGAGGAGCGGCCGCTTTCGAAGAGCGGCAGGCTTAAGCCGAGGGAGGCGGAATTCTGCACAAAGGAATAAAGATTGGGCCCGTTGGGATAATCCACCGAACTGCGGGCTCCCAATATAAGGCGGGGGGATCTTTCAGCCTTAAAGGCGCCGGCTGAAGCCGCATAGGCCTCGGCCGTCTGGCGCAGCGCCCTTACCGCGGGGGTCTCGTTTTCGGCGTGAGCAACGGCCGCCGGCAGCATGCGCCCCAATATTGCCTCGTAGGGTTCGGCCTGCACCAGCATGGAAGCCGGCTCTGCCCCGCCGTAATCGCGCCCGGCCATGCGCGCGTCCAGCGGCAGGCCGGCGGCGCCGGGCAGTTCTACGCCCGTGGTAAAGCTGAAGTCGCGCAGCGTCGCCGAAAGGTCAGCCCTGGCCCGCAGGAAGTCGCGTTTCCTGGCCAATGTTTCCTGGCTGGCTCGGATCTTGTCCAGGCGGCTGCGGGAACCAGCTTTGGCCCCCAGGGCCACGTCCTTAAGCTGGCTAAGGGAAAGCTGCAGGCTCTCCCCCGTCAGCCACAGCCGTTCCAACGCCAGCTGAAGCTGGAAATACGCGATGCGCGCTTTAAGGATGGCCTGGCGCCTGGCGCTCTCTTCATCGGCCGAACGCGCGGCGGCGACCGCCCCGGCGCCGCGGCGGCCGTAGCGTAGCGCCCCGCCGTCGAACAGTGTCCACGCGGCGGTGGGCCCTATGGAATAATTCCAGTTGTCCCCCAGGGGCTTGCCGCCGCCGAGCGCGGCCGGCATGGCTATGGCCGGGACAACCTCGTTGTAGCGCAGGGTACCCTCCAGGCTGAGGCGCGGATAGATCAGCGAGCCCGCCGCCGCCGCGGCGGCAGAGGCGGCAGAGGCGTAAGATTTGGCGCTCTTATACTGCCCATCGACCGCCAGCGCGCTTTCCTCGGCGGCCTTCAGCGTAACGCTGAAGTCCCCGGCGCTGGCCGCCCCCGGAAATATAAGGAACAATATTAGAAGTCTGAAGATCATAGGCCTATACCCCTTAAAGCTATTTCTGCCCGTTCGGCTATGCCCTCGTCGGAAAACAGCTCCTCCCGCAGTTTTTGCAGGTCCCGCCCGCCTATGCTCTTTACCCCATTGCGTTCCAGAATGCCGCCCAGCAGTACCGGGAAGATCATAACCGGCACGATGGCGGCTATAAGGAAGGGAATAGAACGGCCTTTCACGGCGCTGCCGGGGCGGCATTCCTCCGCCAGCACGGAGATATGTTTTATATGCTCGGTAAAATTCCCGCTTACAAAAGCGAAAGCTTCTTTTTTCCCGTGGACCAGGTCGGCGAACAGCATAGGCGCCACGCGGCGTATGCCAAGAGCGAATTTCCCCACCTCCACCAGCGCGGCCTTAAGCCGCGCGCGCGGTGTGCCGGCCACGGCCACCCCCGCCTTGAAATTTAGCATAAATTCAGCGTAGATTTCCTTAAGGATAGCCTTCAGGAACTCTTCCTTGGAGCCGAAATAATAATGGAACATCCCGGTATTGACGCCCGCCAGGCGGCAGGCCTCGCGCACGCTCAGGCCAGTTATCCCCTTCTCCTCCAGCAGCCTGCGCCCCGCGGCTTTCAATTTTATATCGGTTCCCGAAGCTGGTCTTGCCATAGTCCCTCGCTTGTTGTTATACGTCAGTATAATTATACATCCGTATAACTTAGAAGTCAAGAGGGCATAAAAAAACCGCCGCCCTTTTCAGGACGGCGGCTTAAAACCTTTAAAGGTTAATTACCACTTGTCGCCGTAGCCGCCGCCGCCACCGCCGCGACCGCCGCGATCGCCACCGCGGCCACCGCCGTCACGACCGCCGCCGAAACCGCCGGTGCGGGGACGGGCTTCCATGGGGCGAGCCTCGTTGATGGTGAGCTTGCGGCCGCCGAAATCGGAACCGTTAAGCTTTTCCATGGCCGCATTGGCCTCTTCGTCATTGGGCATCTCAACGAAGCCGAAGCCGCGGGACTGGCCGCTGTACTTGTCGGTGATCAGCTTGGCGCTGGTAACCTGGCCGTACGTCGCGAAAAGGGTGTTCATTTCCTCTTCCGTGGTCTTGAAGGGCAATCCGCCCACATATATTCTCTTGCTCATTTGTACTATCCTCCTAGCTATCTTTACCTGACCTCAACTCTCTCTGCGCTTTCCTTACTCTACTGCTAGCAGGATAGGCTTCGAAAAATCTTGAGTTCTCGGTTTACTACCCTAATAGTATGACATTTATCCCCAAAAAGGTCAAGGAAAATCTACTCCCCTCAGGAAAATCGAAAGTAGTTTT
>DMXM01000003.1:88454-88651 GCA_003482905.1 Elusimicrobiota bacterium | reverse complement strand
ACCGAGCTGCGCATCACCACCACGGGCGTTGACGGTATGCGCTACTGGAACAGCGCCTCGGCGGTCTGGCAGCCGGGCGATTATCCCATAATCACTTCCAAGACGGGCGGCACCTCGTGGTATTATACGGTGCCCGCGGCCATGCTGAAAGACGACGTTGTGTACACGGTTACCGCGCGGGCGCTGGACTATGCCGG
>DMXM01000003.1:0-88320 GCA_003482905.1 Elusimicrobiota bacterium | reverse complement strand
ATATTCACGTATGACATAACGCCTCCGTCCGTCTCCGTGGTATTCCCGCTTAACAACATCGCCTATTCCCAGGTGCTGATCTCCACGCCGCTGGCCGGGGCTTCGTCCCAGCTGGGCCAGGTCTCCGCCAATACCGGCGTCAGCACGGTGGCGGTGCAGGTGACGGACCTGGACGGCGGGCCGGCCTGCTTTGACGGCGCGGCCTGGGCTGGCTGCCCGAATTGGCTGCCGGCCGACGGCACGGCGGCTGCCTGGAACTATAACAGGACCGCGCTGGCTTTTATCAATGACCACCGTTTCCAGGTGGAAGCGCGCGCCACAGACTTTGCCGGCAACGATTCCGCGGCCGCTCCGATATTCTTCCGCTACGATATCGACAATCCTACCACTACCCTGACCTACCCGCTGCCGGGGGTTACCACCGGCTTCGCCTATGTAGCCGGTACGGCCACGGACGAAAGGTACGTCGTGCGGCAGTATGAGGCCAAACTGTCCAGCTATACGGTCAAGGTCGCGGTAAAGAGCCTGGTCGGCGACGTCGGCTGGTGGAACAGCGCCAGCGGCAGCTTCGACGCCCCTAACCCGGTCTGGTACGAGGCCAACAACTCTACTACGGCCACGCCCAATCAATTCCGCTACGACCTGCCCGGCGCGCTCATCGCCAAGATGGCCGATCCCGCCAACCAGGACCCGGCCAGGACCTACCGCATTGTCCCGTGGTCTTATGACCTGGCGCTTAACCGCGAGTACGGCCCGCAGGCCTCCGAGCCTCTTGAGGCCGACATTCCCGCCGGCGTGGGCACCAATGTAACTTTCGACAGCAGAAAGCCGCTTACCTACATTACTCTGCCCTCCCTGGCCAACTATAACGCGCTGGCGGACATCGCCGGTACGGCCGGCGACAATGTGGGGATAAACTCCGTGCGCTTTACCGCTTATCTGCCTGGCCTGGGCAAGTATTACGACCCCGCGGCCTACCCGGTCTGGGTGGACGGCGCCGAGAGCGCCGCGCCCTGGGTGGCGGCGCAGTCCACCATCTACACTACCTCGGCCGCCTGGACCTATAATATACAGACCTCCACCTGGACCACCGGTTACACCTACCGCATAAGGGCCAGGGCGCTTGATACGTCCGGCAATTACGATACGGTTTACGCCACGGCCACTTTCCTTTACGACACCCAGGCGCCCGTCTCCACCGTTACCGCGCCTTCCGATGGGGCCCATATCAATACCCTGCCGGTGGCCATAGGCGGCACCAGCTATGATCCCAGCGGTTCCCTGGTCAGCCAGATAAGGGTGTATATCCAGAGGGCCTCGGACAGTTATTACTGGGACTCCGCCTCGTGGCAGTCGGGGGCCGTGTATCTGCAGGCCCTCCCGCCTTATTCCGACTGGACCATGGCCCCGGCCGTGGTCGCCGGTATGTTCAGCGGCAATGACGGGGATATTTTCCGTATCCAGACCAACGGTTTCGACGGAGCCGCCAACCAGGAAGGCTACGGCCTTAAAACCTCTTTCGTCTACGATGTCAGCCGGCCCACCGCGGCCATTTCCTACCCCTACGCCGCCGGCTATATAAGCCAGACGGGTAAGGTGAACGGCGGCTCCTACGACAAACCCAACGGCGCGGTAAAAGACGTGCATGTGCGCATAAAGCAGCTGACGGGCGCCAACCCCGACAAGTACTGGAACGTGGCCGGACCCTCCTGGTCCGCGTCCGCGGTGGACAATAGCGTGCTCCTGTACGGTACGTTAAGCGCCGCCGCCACCTGGTGGCAGCTGAACACCAGCCCCTGGACTACCGGCGAAACCTACGAGATGAACGCCTGGGCGGAGGACAAAGCCGGCAACTTCCAGCTGGTCTATTCCACCGCCACCAATATCAAGGCGGACTTCACCAACCCGATCTCCACCATAACCTCGCCGGCCCATGGCGCCATGATACAGGCGGAACTGAACAGTATTTCCGGTTCCGCCTCGGACGTGGCCCCGGGCACGCTGGACCGGGTGCTGTTGTCCTACAAGAAGATGGACACGCTTAAATACTGGAGATTCTCCACGCACGCCTGGGATTCCGACGTGGAACTTTTTTACGATGCGGCCATCTCGGGCGACGGCTGGACGGCCACCGGGGTTTCCACCCCGGCCTGGGTGGCGCCGCTGGCCGGTATAAATTACCAGGTCTTCGCCAAAGCGGTGGACCTGGCCGGCAACGAGATGCCCAAGCCGGGCAGTACCGGGGCGCTGTCGTCTTTCATAGAATTCACGCTAAAGCCGCCTCCCCCGGTGTCGGTCATCACCATCCCGGCGGCCACGGTGCCGCACTACAACCCGTCGGCCGCTCCGTCGGTAATCGGCACCGCGGTTTACGCCACCACGGTGGCGGTGCGGGTGGTGGATTACGGCCCCGACATTTCCGAGGCCGGCGGCAACGACAACCTGGTCTGGAACGGGGCCGCCTGGGTTTCCACCACGGTTTTCACCGGCTTCGCCGGGGTGGACAGCTTTGTGGCTCCCAACTGGCAGTGGACCATACCGCCCGCCAAATGGAACGTCAACCGCCGCTACAGGGTGGTCTCGCGCGCCGCGCACCTGACGGACGGCACGGAAGAATTGCCGGGGACGGGGGTGGAGTTTATCATAGATTCCACCGTGCCTTTGGCCGGGGTTACCACGCCGGACAAGCCCTACGTGCGCTCGCTATCGACGCTTTTCGGCACCCTCTCCGATGTGGCGCCCGGAGTTGTGGCGTCGGCCTATTTCCGTGTGAAGCGCCAGAGCGCGGTAGAGTACTGGAACTGGAAGACCTCCACCTTTACGGCCCTGTCCGGCAGCTATACCGACCTTGCCGCCTCCATCGCCGGGAATATCGCTTCCTACACCACCTCGTATTTCTCGTCCGGCCAGGCTTTCGAGGCCGATCACGGCTACAGCGTGGAACTTTACGCCAACGACAAGGCCGGCAATCCCGGCACGGCCGTGCCCTTCCAGTTCACGCTGGACGTCTCGTCGCCGGTGGCGCGCGCGCTCAGCCCGAACGACGCCAATAAGAGCGGCGTGCGCCTTATAAACGCCGTCAGCGGCACCGCGTCGGATAATTTCAGCAATTCCGACGTCTATGTGGCCATGCAGCAGCTGGGCAACACACCGCAATGGTATAACACCGCCGATAACGATTTTATGACCGGCGGCGCCAACCCCGTCTGGATCTCCATGAAGACCAGCGGCTACCTGTCGCCGGACGCCACCAGCTGGATGTTCGCCCCGGCGGGGCTTAACGCCCGCTTTGTGGCCGGCACCAGCGGCCTTAAATACCTGGTGCTGACCAAGGCCCTGGACGTGGCCAGCAATGCGCAGGACGTCTTCCAGGTGGATGTTTCTTCGCTGATCATAAACATCGACAGGATCGCTCCCAATTCCGCGTTCACCCTGCCCCTGGACGACCAGAACGGCTATAGCGGGCGCTATAAGCCGGGCAGCCTGGGTCAACTGGGCACAAGCAGCCGCCTTTACGGCACGGCGTCCGACGCCGCCTACAGCGAGAACAACGCCGGGGTCTCGTCCGGCAGCATCCGCCTTTCCTACCTGCAGGTCAACGATACCTATTACTGGGACGGCGACGCCTTCACCAACGCCATCTCCTCGGACGCGGCCTGGAAAATAGCGCAGGTTTCGTATGTTGGGCCGGGCTGGAGCTGGATTTACAACAAGGACATAGTCTGGCCGGCCGGGGAGCGCGAGTATAAGGCCGAGATAAAGGCCATGGACGACGCGCGTCTGGCCGACGACACCGGCGACGGCAACTGGGAGGACGCCCAGACGCGGGGTGTGAACGTCAGGTATTTCATGATAGACGATACGCCGCCGTCCGTCAGCATCACCACGCCCGCCGCCAACGCGGTGCGTTACCTGCCCGGCTTCGGCGGCAACGCCAACGCGGATATGGCCGGCCTGGACAAGGTGGAGGTGCAGGTGTCCACCGGCTCCGGCGCCGACGTCCGCTATTGGAACGGCGCGGGTTGGCAGACCAATGCCTGGCCCGCGCTAACCGCGGCCAAGCTGGGTCCTACCTCCTGGTATTACAACTTGTCCCCGTCGGCTCTCAAAGACGACATGGCATACACGTTCATCGCGCGCGCCGTGGATCATGCCGGCAACGTTTCCGCCGTCTACTCCACTTATACGGTTACGTATGACATGACGGGGCCGCTGATCACATTGTCTTTCCCGGCCGACGGGGCCACTTATTCCCATGTGCTGATCTCCACGCCCCTGGCCGGCACGGCCACTAACGGCCAGTCCTCCGCTTACAGCGGCCCCAGCACTGTGTCGGTGGCCATATCGGACCTGAACGGCACCTGTTTCGACGGCGCCTCTTTTACGGGCTGCGCCGCAAGCGTCTGGCTAAAGGCCCAGGGTACGGTGGCCAACTGGACCTATAACAGCGGCAGCCTCTCCTTTGAGAACGACCACAGTTATAAGTTCGAGGCGCGCGCGACCGACGAGGCCGGCAACTACTCAGCCGCGGCCTCGGTCACCAATAAATACGACGTGGATATTCCCACCTCCGCTATTACAAGCCCTCTGACGGAATATGTGACCACCCTGACACAGATACGCGGCACGGCGCAGGACGAGCGCTACGCCGCGCGCACCTACGAGGCCGGCCTCGGCACATACACCGTGAAGGTAGCCATCCGCATGGTGGGCGGCGACTGGTGGAACGGCTCCAACGCTTTCGACAGCGCCAATCCCAAATGGTACGAGGCCGCGGTGGACACGGCCCCTTACGGCGCCGGCCAGCCGGTGGTGACCTGGCAGTACGACCTGCCGGCGGGTATGCAGGGCGTGATAACCGGCCAGAGCGCATTGCCGCCCTACCTGCGCAGCTACCTGGTGGTCCCCTGGGCTTATGACCTGGCCCAGAACCGCGAATTCGGGCCGTCCGGCGCTGAACCGTCCGGCGCCGACCTGCCGCCCGGCGTAGGCCGCGCCGTAAAATACGACAATGCGCCGCCGGTATCGGTTACCACCGTTCCGGCCAATATCTCTTACCAGAACTCAGTGCCGTACCTTTACGGCGTGGCTACGGATACCGGTGCAGTAAGCGGGGTTCAGGTGCTGGTGAAGGCCCGCGGCGGCTTCAGCGGCGTATGGAAAGGCACCTACTTTAACACCCTGTCGGACTGGGAATTCGGGGCGTCCAAGTACATATATTGGAGCACGGCTGCCTATGTCAACGGAGGCTGGAGCATCCCTCTGCCCTCGCTTGATCCCGTGAACAACAGCAAGATCTCGGTCTGGACCAGGGCTATCGATATGGCCGGCAACTGGGAGGCCACGCCTACCCCGGCCCAGATAGACGCCAACCAGAACGCGGACAACTCGGCCGCTTATTACTTTACCTTCGACAATCTTAAACCGGAGACCGGGGTTACGGCGCCCAACCGCTACGCGCTGTGCCGGCCCACGGGGACTATAGCCGGCACAGCTTTTGACGCCGGCACCGAGCCCAGCGGCGTCAGCGAGGTTTTCGTAAGGCTGAAGCGGTCTGATAACGCCTATTGGAGCTTCTATAATAGCGACTGGACCAGCGCCGGGCCCGCTGACAATTTCAATATGGACGGCACCAATAACTGGAGCAAGGTCATTCAGACCGACTCGCAGGGAGACGGCTACCAGTACTACATCTATCACTTCGCCAAGGATGGCGCTCTCAATAATAATTCCGGGGCCAGCTTCTCCACGTTCACGTTTACCGTGGATATGACCACGCCCACGTCCAGAATAACCTTCCCGTCGCATAACAGCTTTATCGGCTCGGTGCCGGCCATCACCGGTACGGCCGACGACTCCGTAGAGAACATACAGGGCTGGGTAGCGCCGCGCGGCTACGAGGCAGGCATCAGCACGGATACGGGCGTGGAATTGGCCATACAGCGCCTGACCGACGATAAATGGTGGAACGGCACCGGCTTCGGCGCCGCTTCCCGCCAGTGGTATGCCACCGTATTCGCCGGGACTTCGTCGGGCACCTGGACATATAACCTGCCGGCCGGCGCCATAGCCGACGGCACCACCTACTACGCCATGACGCGCGCCCGCGACCTGGTGGATAATATCCAGACGGTGTATACCACCAACTACTTTACAGGCGACACCATGCAGCCTACTTCCCGCGCTACGTACCCCACCGGTTCTCCGGACGGCATAACCGAAATAAGGGGCACCGCGCAGGACACATACCCCGGCGAACTGCCCAAGATAAATATGGCCATGGTGGCCCTGCGCAGGACCACCCCGCCGCAGCTTTGTTATGACGGTTCCGTCTGGCAGCCTTGTCCCGCCCTGGCTTATCCCGGAGACCGTATCTGGATAGCTACAGGCACCGTGGATGATCCGCGCGGCCAGCCAGGCAACTGGACCTGGAACACTTCGGCCATAAACTGGACCAATAATAATTCATACGATGTGCAGGCCCTGGCAGTGGACAAGGCGGGCAATACGCGCAGCCTGCCCGGGCAGAGTTCTCCGGACATAACGTTCACGTTCGTGTCGCCTGCGCCAGATACCACCATAACGACACCGGCCACCGAGAACGGCAATTACCGTTCCGCCAATCTGACGGTCCTCGAGGGCGTAGGGGCCAACCTGCGCCCCGAGAACAGCGTGCAGATACGCCTGCAAAAGCTAAAAGAGCCGGTGCGCTGGTGGTCGGAGTATGACGACGCATGGGTAGCTTTCGACACGTGGACATATGTCACCGCCGGCGGCGGAAATTGGTCCATGGGTTTTTCGGCGGCCCTGGCCTTCACCCTGGATAATTCCTCTTACACTTTCTCCAGCGTGGGCTACAACCAGGCCAACGAGGCCGAGTCCCCTCCCAGCAACCGCACCATCATAGCCGACAATACCAAGCCGGTAGGGGCGGTATTGTCGCCGAACAGACCCTATATCAATGCCATGCCGGTTATAAGCGGCACGGCCAGCGATCCCGGCCGCACAGAACTGCCGGCGGCCTACCAGGAAGGCATGAGCCGCGTGCTGGTAATGGTAAAAGACAATACGATGGGTACCTACTGGAACGGCCTGACCTTCGACACGTTCATGTCTTCCAGCAATATCCTGGCCGCCTCGACGCTGAACTGGAGCACGGCCACCGCCGTAAATCCGGCCATGAAGGACGGCCGCAACTACACCGTTTTCGCCAAGCCCGAGGATAAGGCCGGCAACCGCGAGGATAACGAGGCTTCCGTGGCTTCTTACGCAGTCATATACGACACCTCCGCCCCCGTCTCGGCCATGACATCACCCGGCCCCCTGGCCGTGCTGCGTTCGCTGGCGGCCATAACCGGTACCGCCGAGGACCCGGCCGGCGCCTACGCCCCTAACCTGAAATCCGACCTGGACAAGGTGGAGCTGCAGATCTACGAGGAGACCACCCCCAAGTGGTGGCATGACGGCGCAAGTAACTGGTCGGTGACCAGCTCCAGCTTTAACGCCGTTACTGGCACCACCGACTGGAGTTATAATAACGCCGCCCTGGCGTCCAAGCTGACGTCGGGCTGGCATTACTGGCTGCAGTCCCGCGCCGTGGACCGCGCGGCCAATAACCAGAATGGTTTCGTTATCAACGTGTCTTCACTGGCTTTCATCTGGGATACCACGCCGCCGCAGACCTTCCTGGTGCAGCCGCTGGACGGCGGGAATTACAAGCCGTCCGCCCTGAGCGGCGTGAACGCGCTCAACGGCACGGCTTCCGACGCCGCACTGCCCTACGTGACCGACCACCTGAACAAGGTGCAGATGAACCTTTCCTACCTGGACGCCGGCGTCACCTACTACTGGAACGACGCCGTATTCACCAACGCCATTTCATCCGAAGCCGCCTGGATAGAGGTGGTGGGCACGGCCACCTGGCGCAGGACCTTCGATGGCGTCTCGTTCATAAACGGCCAATCGTTCGGCAACTGGGTCTCGGACAAGGATTATACCCTGCTGACGCGCGCTTACGACACGGCGGCGCCCCTCGGCCCCAACGGCGGGAATATGCAGGACCCGCCCACCGCCGTCCGCTTTGTGGTGGACGGAACGCCGCCGGTCTCGCGCGTTTCTACGCCCACGGCCGGCAGTTATATACAGGGCACCCTGGCCGAGATATCGGGTACCAGTTATGGCGGGCGCTCTGGCCTGGTGGTCTACCCCAACGGCCTTAAGCTGCGTATATATAACGTGGTGGGTACCGATACCTGGTATTGGAGCGGCCACGCCGCCCAGGGCTGGAGTTCCGGCACGGTCACCGACCTGCCCGTGCAATATACGGCTTCCCAGTCCACCATAACCTGGCAATACCCGCCGGTCACATACGACGCCCCTACCATACTGCTCAACAGCCAGGTCTACACCATTTCCATAGCCGGTACGGACAAGGCCGGCAACGCGGAGACGGCGTCGGCCATAACCGTTACGTCGGACTTTAATTACCCGGTGATCACCGTCTCCACCCCCATGGCCGGGGCCAGCGCTTTCTACGGCCCGGACCGGCCCACCGGGCCGCTGGCCGGCAGCTCCGCGGACACCCCGGCCGGCATAATGCCGCCGATAAAGACCCAGCTCTCCAATATTTCCGAGCCCGGCGCCGTTAAGCCCAAGTGGGACGGGGCGGCCTGGACCGTGGTAACCTCCACTTGGGTGGGCGTTTCCGGCCTGCCCCCGTGGACCTATGCCGCGCCGGCCTGGCCGGCCAATAAACGTTTCAAGGCCGAATTCTGGGCCGTGGACTATGCCGGCAACCAGGTGCCAGCCGCCGTCTACGACAGGGAATTCATCTACGACGTCAACAAGCCCTCTTCAACTATAGCCGCGCCTTCAACCGCTTTCCAGAACGCCGCGCAGGCCCTCGCCTTCTCCGGCTCCGCCGCCGACTGGGTCCATTACTCCTCCACCGAGGCCATGAGCGGCCTGGCCCCCGACGGCATAGAGATACAGATAGCCGACCCTTCCGGCAACACCTTCAGCGGCGCGGGTTTTGCCGGGGGCTCGTACTGGCGCAAGGCCGTTTTTAGCACCACCACGCAGGCCACCGACGGGGTGCTGGGCGTGAACATCGTCTCCGGGGCCAACTGGTCTTACCCGCGTTCCCCGGACGCCTGGCCGCCCGCCCTGGTGGAAGCCAGCACCTACACCGTGCGGGTGCGCTCTACCGACCGCGCCATGAACACCGAGAACTATGTGGAAAGGTCTTTCTGTTACGACGCCTCCGCCCCGACCGCCACCATAACTATGCCCGGCAGCTACGCCTATGTGGCCATGCCGGTTATCTCCGGCACGCTGTCGGAACTGGTCAGCTATCCCGACCCGGTGGACGGCATACAACTGGTGGTGCAGCGCGTTTCCGACATGAACTATTGGAATGGGGCTGCGATCAATAACTGGGATCCGGTTTTTGACGCCGGCGTCCACTGGCGCAATGCCACCACTATAGGCGCAGGTTCCTGGAGCCTGGCCGAGGCCAACCTGAACAATTACTTTAACGGCCTCAAGGCCTCCAACGCCTCCCTGCAGTTCCGCCTCTATCTGCGGGCCAAGGACGCGGCCGGCAACCAGTCGCGCGCGGGTTCCGCCGCCCCGGCCAACCCGGAAGTGACGTTTACCGTAGACCCGGTGGTGCCCTCTTCCAAAGTGAGCTACCCGTCCAGCGGCGCCTATGTCAACGCCCCCATCACACATATAGACGGCACGGCTACCGACACCAGCCTGGGCGTGCCCTCCGGGCTGAACAGCGTGCGGCTGCGTTTCTCCAAGCTGAATTCCGCCGGTACGCGCTACTATTACAACTGGTCGCTCAACACCTGGACCGCCGACCCGGCCGAATGGATCTTCACGCCGGTAGATGCCGCGCTGACCCCCTGGACCAGGACCGTGCCCGGCTCGGCCTTTACCGGCGCCGGCATCAGCAATGGCGACGGTTATCTCTACGAGCTGCAGCCGGAGGCCAGAGACGCCACGCAGGTGGCCAACGGCGGCCCTAACACAGAGGTGCTTTATGCCACTTCCACCTTCATCATGGATTTCAGCACGCCTTCGGCCGTCATACAGCAGCCGGCGCACCTCGGCTATTTAAGGACATTGTCCTCCCTGGCGGGCACCGCCGCCGACCCGGTGACGGGGGGGAATATCCCCTCGGGCGTAGCGTCCATAGAATACGAACTGACGGATACGGACAAGGTGCCCAACCGCTATTGGAACTTCAACACCGGCGCCTGGCAGGCCGGCTACATCTCAAGCGTGACGGCGGCGGCGGCCGATTGGGCCATGACAGCGCTGCCGGTCAATAATCCGCCCTCCGCGGCCAATTCCTGGGCGGTGACGCGCTCCAGCGCCACGTTCCTGCTGCGCGCCAGGTTCACCGACCGCGCCGGCAACGTCTCCGACTTCGGCCTGAACTACTCCACCTTTACGCTGGACATCATGCTGCCTGTCTCCAAAGTGACCTCCCCGGCGGTGGAGAACGGTTCCCAGCTGGTCATCTCCAGTATAGCCGGTACGGCGGCCGACTTCACCTCCGGCGTCTCCACCGTGCAGGTCCGCATACAGCAGGATACGGTTCAGACGGACTGCACGGACACGTCCTCCAACGGCCTGTATTGGGGCGGCTCGGCCTGGCAGGCCGGCGAGAAGTGGCTGGGCGTTAATTCCTACAACAGCGGGGACTCTTCCTGGAATTTCGACGCGTCCGCCGTGGGCCTTAAGGCGCAGTGCTTCTATATAGTAAAGTCCAGCGCCGCCGATAACGTGGGCAACGGGGAACTTGACTGGGGTTCGCGGCGCTTCAAGTTCACGCCGCCGCCGGCCGCCACCCGCGTGACGGTGCCGGATAACACCAAGTATTACAAGGCGCTCAGCCTGATCAGCGGCACCGCCAATGCCGATTCCAAGACCGTGGCCCTGCAGGTGACGCGCCTGAGCGATGGCTACTATTGGAACTTCTCCGGTTCCGCCTGGCAGGTAGCCCTTACGTCGGCCGCCGGCATAATTCCTTCCGGCGGCGCCTGGAGCTACGGCGCCAACCTGCCCCCGTTGGTCAGCGGCTCCTCTTACACCTTCAAGTCTATCGGTAAGAGCTTCTCGGACATAGACGAATCCGGGGCGGCCACCAACCAGGTATATTTCGACACCGACAAGCCCTCCGCCCTTGTCCAGCTGCCGTCCGCCGCGCAGAACTACTATAACAGCCTGCCCAGGCTGGGCGGCACCGCCACGGACCCGCCCGGCGCCACCCCGCCCGCCGCAGGCATATACCGCGTGTGGGGCGAGTTGTCCGCCGCGAACGGCCCCCAGGCGGGCAGGTTCTGGGACAACGCCTCCTCTACGTTCACCGCCGTCTGGAACCAGGCCGGCAACCAGGGCGCTTATTTCATAGCGGCGTCCTCCTGGACTTACGAAGTATCTTACCCCACCGCCGCCTTCGCCAACGGCGTGCAGTACCAGGCCCGCGCCAGGGCGTCGGATAATACCTATAACAACGGCTCCCTGGTGGGTACGGAATCGGATCCCTCCGCCCCGAACCTTTTCAGTTACGACGTCACGGTCCCGACCGCCGTGGTCACGGCCGTCTCGGCGGGGCAGCGCCGCTCCGGCGTAAGCGTGGCCAGCGGCACCATACTGGAAGACCTGGTTCTCGCCAATGTGGGCCTGCAGCCCGGCGTGCAGATACAGGGCATCAGGGTGCATCTGAAGGACAACAATCTGTTGCAGTACTGGGACGGCGGCTGGCAGGGCGACTCCTCGGTATGGGCCGCGGCCTCCGTTCACCAGTCGTCCTGGTCGCTGGCCGCCCTGCCCCTATGGGCGGACAACAATTCTTATACTATCTGGGCCGAGGCTTCCGACAAGGCCGGCAATACGCAGACATTGTTCGCCGGCAACGGTTCCTCCGTCACCTTCACGGTGGATAAATCCGCGCCGACCCTGGCCGTACTGAACCCGGCCGCCAACACCAAGATCTCCTCCTTGTCGTCGGTTTCCGGCACCGCCGGCGATCCCAACCCGGCTACCAATTCCGGTATAGGCGGAGCGGCCAATATTCAGGTGCAGGTCTCCTATCTGGCGGCCGGTGACACCTATTACTACAATAACGCCGCCGCTTACTCCTCTTCTACCTTAAACGACGGCAATTCGTGGTGGCCGGCCTCCTCCTGGACGGCGCAGGGCCCGTCCTCCGGCGCCTGGACGTACAACGCTGGCGGATTTGCGGCCTCCCTGGTGCCGGACAAGGTCTACCGTTTCCGGGCCCGCGCGCAGGATAACGCTTTCCCCGTGCCGAATCCGGCGGTTCTTATGGACAACGCCGTGACCAACGCCGGCGTAACCTATGACGTTACGCCGCCTGTTTCCAGAGTAACGCTCCCGTCCGATCTGTCCAGGGTGAAAAACCTGGTTTCTATCACCGGCACCGCGCTGGACAACCTGGCCGGGATCTCCGCGCTGGGGCAGATATTTGTGAGCATAGCGGAAAAGACGCCGGCTTCCGGTCACTGGGACGGGAACGTCTCCCCCGGCACGTTCACGCTGACCACCGAGACCTTCCAGCCGCTGAGCGAGGCGTCCCTGGCGGCCGTCTACGCCGGAGGCAACTGGAGCTTCCTGGCGCCGCCCCTGCGCGACGGGTACACCTATGTGATAAAGGTGCGCGCCTCCGACGACGCCGCGCCGGCCAACGCGGAGACGGCTATCTCGTCCGTCACCTTCACTTACGACGGCACCGCGCCGGCGGCGGGGATAGCGTATCCTATAGGTCTGGCCGACGCCAGGGGGAATCTGAAGCTGGACACTTTAACGGCTGTCTCCGGTACCGCCTACGAGCAGTTCGGCGTAAAGTCCGCCTCCGTTTCGTTCCAGGAAGCTGATACGCTGCTGTACTACGACACGCAGTTCTCCACATTCAGCTCGGTGGCGCAGAAGTGGGTGAACGCCGGCGTGGCCGGTTCCGGGCCCAACTATACGTGGAGCGCCGCTTTCGTCGCGCTGCAGGACAACCGGCTTTACAATATCCGCGTGACGGCCGAAGACCTGGCCGGCAACGTCCTTACCCCGCCGGCGCCTACGCTTATCCGCTACGACAATACGCCCCCGACCTCGCGGCCGGTCACCCCGGTCAACGGCGGCTATGTAACGTCCGTGCCGTCGATCTCAGGCACCGCGCAGGACCCGAACTCCAACCCCTCCGGAGCGGCCGGCACGCAGATAAGCATAAGTTCCGGCACCAGCTACTGGAACGGGGCCGGCTGGGTGGCGCTGGAATCCTGGCTGGACGCCGTGGCCGGCTCGCCCTGGACCAAGACCACGCAGCTGCCGCCCTCCGACAATCTGACCGGTTTCAGGGACAGCACGCTCTATACCGTGAGGGCGAGGGCCTACGACGTGGCCGGCAATACGCAGAGCGTGATACTGGCCGGCAATATTTTCGGGTTCGACATCTCAAGCCCGACGGTGCACATAACGACGCCGTCCGACGGCGCGCGGTTCAACTCGCTGCCGGCGCTGACTGGCACGGCCGGCGACAATATGAACGCCCTTTTCCCGCGCGTCAGGCTGCACGATACCAGCCTGAACAGGTACTGGCTGGACGGTTCCGGCACCTGCGGCGGGGTTACCCTGCCTAACTGGGTGGATTCCTCGTGCGCCGGCTTCCCCGAGATCTGGAACCTGGCGATAGATTCCTCGCCTGCGGCCGGCTCATTCGGGTGGCGGTATCCGGCCTCGCAGGTGGCGTGGCCGCAGCGGGACGGCGAACTGAGGGCCGACCTGAGGGTGTACGACGAGGCCGGCCATTACGCGGCGGCCGCTTCCACGTTCAGTTTCGACAGCGTGCCCCCGGCTTCGCGCCTTACCTTCCCGCCGGCAAACGGCGTGTATTATTCCACCATGGCGGCCCTTATAGGCACGTCCCGCGACGCTACTTCCGCAGTAAGCGGCGTGCAGGCGCGGATGTGGTATTTAAGCGCCGGCACCACCTATTACTGGGCGGGCGCTATCCCTCACTGGCGCGTGACGGACACGGGCTGGTACGGGGTGGGCGGCGCGGCCGGACCTAAGGGGACCGACAACGCGTGGAACTACGCCGGTTCCGACTTCACCAACCCCGGCACTGACGATTACGCCTGGAAAGAGGGCACACATGACGGCCTCAACGGCAAGATCTTCTATGCGGCCTCCAAGGCCATGGACGCCACCTCCAACGGGGAAATAGCCTGGAGCACGCGTACGTTCATCTTCGACAACGAAGCGCCCGTTTCCAGGGTCACTTACCCGTCGGCCCTGGCCAAGGTCAGCACGCTGGCCGGTATAACGGGCACCGCTCTTGACGGCGTGGCCGGGATCTCCGCGCTGGGGCAGATAGAAGTGAGCATAGCGGAAAAGACGCCGGCTTCCGGTCACTGGGACGGGAACGTCTCCCCCGGCACTTTCACGCTGACCACCGAGACCTTCCAGCCGCTGAGCGAGGCGTCCCTGGCGGCCGCCTACGCCGGCGGCAACTGGAGCTTCCTGGCGCCGCCCCTGCGCGACGGCTACACCTACGTGATAAAGGTGCGCGCCTCCGACAACGCCACGCCGGCCAACGTGGAGACCGATATTTCCTCGGTCACGTTCACCTACGACAGCACCCCGCCGGAGGCGAAAATAACCAGGCCGTATGCGCTGCCGGACGCGCGGGGCAACCTTAAGGCGCTTGCCGCTATATCCGGTACGGCTTATGAACAATTCAGCCTCATGTCGGCCTCCGTTTCCGTGCAGGAGGCCGACACGCTCCTCTACTACGACGCGCAGTTCTCCACCTTTAACTCCGTTACGCAGAAGTGGATAACGGCGGCCGTCGCCGGCTCCGGCCCCAACTATACCTGGACCGCCACCGCGCCGCCGCTGGCCGATAATAAGGACTATAACCTGCAAATTACCGCCGGTGACGCGGCCGGCAACGTGTCGGTCCCCGGCGCGGCCGTAGTAGTGCGCTACGATGTAACGCCTCCGCTGTCCAGGCCCACCGTGCCGGCGAACAACGGCTTCATAAATTACCTGGGTTCCGTCACGGGTACCGCGCTGGAGCTCAATTCCAATCCGTCCGGGCTTTCCGGCGCCCAGATAAAGATTCAGCGCGGTGACGGACTATACTGGAACGGCTCCATCTGGGCGGCGCCGGAAGCCTGGCTGGGCTCCGTCTCCGGGGCGGGGAACCCGTGGACCTGGACGAAGAATACGCAGCTGCCTCCTTCGGATAATTCTTCCGGCCTGCAGGACGGCCTGCTGTACACGGTACAGAGCCGGGCCTACGACGTGGCCGGCAATACGGAGCCGGTCCCCATGGCCGGCAACTCGTTCCGGTTCGATGTTTCCAGCCCCACGGCCAATATCCTGCTGCCGCTCAACGGCTTGCGCTACAACTCCCTGCCGCAGGTTACCGGCACCGCGGCGGACGCTTTTAACGTGAACTTCCCGCTGGTCCGCATCTACGACATCCCGCTCAATCAGTACTGGATGGACGGCACCGGCACCTGCGGCGGCAAGGCCCTGCCCGGCTGGGTGGATTCCAACTGCCCCGCTTTCCCCGAGGTCTGGAACGTTGCCATGGATTCGTCGTCGCTTTCCGGTAACTTCGGCTGGCGCTACAATTCCTCCGCGCCAGGCATGTGGCCCGACCGCGACAATGAACTGCGCGTGGAGGCCAGGGTGGTGGACCAGGCCGGCAACTACACGCTGACTTCCTCCACTTTTACTTATGACGTCACGCCGCCTACTTCCACGGTGCTTAATCCGCCGCTGCCCAATGGCCTGCTCTACTCCTCAATGACCTCCATTTCCGGGCAGTCACTGGACCTTACCTCGGCTATCGGCGATGTCAACATACGTATCTGGTATCTGAGCGGGCCCGCCACCTATTACTGGCAGCCCACGCCGCCGCACTGGTCGCTCTCCGAGAACTGGTGGTCCATAGTCGGCGCGCAGGGGCCCAAGGGCACGTACAACCCGTGGACTTACACTAACTCTGACTTCTCCAACCCCGGGACGGTTAACTTCGCCTGGAAAGAGGGCACGCACGACGGCGGCAACGGCAAGACTTTCTACCTGGCGACGAGAGCCAGGGATGCGACGCTTAACTACGAGACGACGCTGACCACCCGCACTTTCGTGTTCGACAATGTGCCGCCGGTTTCCGCCCCGGTGCTGCCCGGCGCGGACGCCGCCTATAAGAGCCTGCCGATCATCAGCGGCACTTCCGTGGACGCGTCTACCGCCGTGGCGGCGGTAAAGATCTCGATCCTCGGCCAGAACGAGGCCGCCGGCGCCAGGTACTTCGACGGCTCCACCGGTTTTGTGAACACCAATGAGACCTGGCTGGACATACAGCCGGCTAACCTCTACCCCTCGTCCTGGTCCTATACCAGCGGCCTGCTTACCCTGGTGAACACGCGCCATTATATAGTGAAGTCATCCGCCTCGGACTCCGTGGGCAATGTGCAGAGCGCTGTGGGCCAGTCCAGGTTCCTGTTCGACACCACGGAGCCGCAGTCGGCAATGGTTACCCCGGCCAACGCCACCGTTTGGAGCGACGACAAGGTTCTGGTCGGCAACTCTTCCGACCCCGGCTTTACCAGCGGTATAAACGGCACCGGCTCCGGCGTTTACCCCAGCCTGCCCTGGCATGCCGGCAAAATAGAGGCGCTGGTCTTCCGCGATACAGCGCCGTTCCTGGCTTCCAACGGGCCGATATTACCCGGCGCCTGGGACGATTCCGGCTATTTCTGGAACGGCTCGACCTGGGCGGCCGCCTCGGCCGGCCCCACGTGGCAGCCCGGGCAGTTTACGGATGGGCTGGGCAACTGGCAGTATGCCGGCCTTGTCTGCCCGGTCCCCAACCCGGCCAACGCCCCCTGCTGGGTGCGCGGCGACCCGTATGTTTCCTGGGTGCGCGCTACCGACAACTCCGGCACTACCGAGGGGACGATAGAGCAGGCACCCAAGTTCTATATAGCCGCCCAGGCCCAGAGTTTTTCCATTACCATGTGCCAGGATTCCAACTGCGCTACCCCGATAGGCGCCGCGACGGCGGGCTCGGATGTCTATATGCGCGTGGAGGCCAGGGACGGCTCCGGCGGCTCCGGAAATATCGCCGCCGCCTACCAGGGCACGGTTAATTTCTACGTCGACGGTGTGCCCGGAGGCCCCGAGGACATGGACAACGACGCCGTGATGGACGACTCCCACGGTCTGCCGCAGCAGTACACCTTCCTGCCCGGCAACTTCGGCGCTAAGATATTACAGATCCGCCCGCGCAAGGCCGGCGGCCGCACACTGCGCGCAGAGGATAATGCTAACCCGGCCATATTCGGTACTAAGAACGTGACCGTGGATCCGACCGCGCCGGACCGCGTGCAGGTAATAGCGGACTATCCGGACGGCCAGATGCCGGCGCCCGGCCGCATGGACTCCGTTGTGGAGGGCAGCACCGGCACGCCGCGCACCAAGACGGCGGGTACGGCCGTCCCTTTCCTCCTGCAGGTGACCGACAGGTACTGGAACCTGGTGGTCTCCTCGGCCGCCAGCGTCTATGTCACGGACACCGACGACAATAATGGCGCCATATCCGCCGACGGTTATGTCGCTTTTGTGGGCTCCACCACTATTTCACGCACCTTCGTGTCGGCCAACTCTTCGGGCTGGGGCGTCTCGGCCGCTGGCCAGGGCATCTATGCCAACTCGCGCAATCCGTCGTCCAATGTGCCGGTCATAGCCCAGACGGCCGACCGCCTGGTGGCGCTGCTGCCTGGGGAAACCAGGGTGCAGGGCAAGTTCGCCGTGCAGCCCTACGGCAAGATCGGTACGCCGGAAGACAGGCTGGCCGGTTCTACCCTGCCGGTGACGGTCTACGGTGTGGACCAGTATTATAATAACGACATTACGGCCGCCTTCCAGGTCTCGGCCTCCATCCCCACCGATCCTTATGACATAACCCCGGCGCCGCAGAACCTGGCGGCCGGTGCCACCGTTTTTGTGTTCACCCCGGTGGTGGCCGCCACCCACACCATAAAGACCCAGAGCGCTGCCCTGCCTGCCGCCACCTCTTTCTACTTTACGCCCAACCCCGTGAAGGTGTGGTGGAACCGCCCGGTAAAGCTGCACCTTATAGCCGACGGCCAGGGCCTGGACGCCGGCCGCCCGCCCTATACGGCGAACCCGTCCGGCGGCGGCAAATCCGGCGCCGCTGCCCAGCTGACGGCCGGAGCCACCACCCAGATGGCGGTTTACCTGGTGGACGATTACTATAACGTGGTAAGCGGCACCACGCCTTTTATGGCCGCGTCCAGCAATACGCCGGTAGTGCAGGTGGACTTCCCCAACGACGCCAATATACAGGGCCGCGGTATGCACCCTGCCCCGTACCAGAGGAGCCTTGAGGCGGGCGCGACCACTTTCAGCGTTATACCGGTGACCCGCAACCAGACCGCCGGCCTTTCAGTACAGGTGACGGACGCCAAACTGTACCTCGGCACCGCCTACAGCACCGACACCGTGACCGGTATAATGGTCGGTCCGGCGCCGGCCGCCACTATGCTTATACTGGTGCCGACCGAAGTGGCCTCCGAAGGCGCGCCGGGCGGTAAAACCGGCACCGCCGGGCCGCTGGTGGCCGGCTCCACCTACACCATAACGGTGCGGGCAGTGGATGCCTACGGCAACCTGACCACGGACGGCCGCAGTGTGCGCGTGGTGTCCAACGATATTTACGCCGTGCACCCGCCCGCCCAGCCGATGGCTAACGGTGAAGCCATCATAAACGGCTTTGTGCCCAGCGCCGCCACCAATAATATGGTGATACAGGCTTTGGACGACGACACGCTTCCGACCAAGCTGTCCAGCGCCACTGACTCCGGCGTGGTGGTGACCCCCGGCGCGGCTTCGCGCCTGATGTTGCTGCTGCCTACCCAGTACCTGGTGCCGGGCAAGGTGACGCCGCCTTACGGCGCTGCCGGCGATATCTCCACCCAGACCGCCGGCGTCCCCTTCAACGCTTATGTCTACGCCGCCGACACCCGCTATAACCGGGTTTACGGCATAAACAAGGCCAATATCGTCGCCACTTCGGACGACGCCTTCGCCGCCAATCTGGGCTCCTTCAATATGACCGACGGCAGCGCCACCATCGGCAATATCACCCTGCGCAGCGCCGGTTTCAGGACCGTTACGGCCACGGATCTGAGCGGTACCGGGACCAACCTGGGGGCCACGTCAAGCGGCGTTTTCGCGCTTAGCCCTAATAACCCGACCAAGCTCAGGGCCATGGTACCCAATGAAACCCGTGTGCCTGGCTCTACCGGCAACGGCCGCGCCGGAGTGGTGGCAGGCCAGCAGGCGGGCTTCCCCTTCACCGTAACCGTGGATATAGCCGACGCTTTCTGGAACCTGACGCCGGGGACCAGCCAGGAGATACGCCTGGTCTGCGACGACCCCTTCTCGGTGGTCAGCCCCTCCACCCAGGTGGTGGTAGGCTCCGCCACGTTCACCGTGACGCCGAAAAGGGCCGGCGCTACGTATGTGCGGGCCGAACTGGTCAACGCGGTGCCGCCCTGGGGCCCGACGCTTAACGTGGACACGGCCACGGTGGTCAGCGTGGCACCCGGCGTTCCCAGCCGCCTGCTGCTGGTGCTCCCCGGAGAGGATTTCGACCAGGGTTCCGCCACCGGCAAGGCGGGGGTGGCCACCGAACAGAAAGCCGGGGCCAGCTTCGGTGTTAAGGTGGGTGTAGTGGACAGCTTCTACAACAAGGTAACGGGCCGTCCGGCCGATGTGCGCGTGAACACGCCGTCGGACGCTTACGCCCCGGCCGTAAGCACGGCCGCCATAAACATAGCGTCCGGAGTTACCGACTTTATTTATGTGAGCATGCGTAAGGCCGCCACGCATTACCTGACCGCCGCCGACTACGGCTCTTCCGGCCTTTCGTCCGACCCGCAGTCCTCGACATTTACAGTGCGGCCGGCCGACCCGGTGGGCCTGCAGCTGCTGGTCCCCGGTGAGACGGCCGTGCCGGGCTCGGGCGCGTACCCGGCCGGCGGCAAGGCCTCGCTGATCTCCACGGCTACCGCCGGCACGCCTTTCAGCGTGACCATAAACCTGGTGGACCAGTACATGAACCGCTATACCGGCCTGTCGGTGGGCCCCACCGTCTACCTGATCACTTCCGATATCTACGACAACGACGGTTCCAGCACCGCCCTGAATTACGGCACCCTCCAGACGCAGTTGAACCTGGTGACCAGGCGGAGCGACGCCTCCATAAAGGTCTACCCGGTGGCGGCCGCCGACAATAATATGTGTTTCGGCGGCGCCGGCGGCGTCTGCCTGGGCAACGATGCGGCCGCCAGGGCCTATCTTAAGGTGTTCTCCTCGACAGCCACGCGCCTGGAAGTGGTGCTGCCGGGCCAGGGGCTGGCCGAAGGTAAATGCAATATCGGCCCCTGCCGCGACCCGCTCATCGCCTGGCCCGGCCGCACCGGCCCGCCGGCGGTACATACCATAGGCGCCGGCCCGCTGTTCGCCAGCGTTTACCTGACCGACGATTTCTATAACAAGGCCACCGAGCTGGCCGGCGCGGCCCAGGACACTAACCCCGTGGCCGTGATGCCCGCCGTAGTGGTTTCCATGCCGGGCGATTTTAAAACGACGCCGCCCGGAGTCCAGACCCTGTCCAACGGCAGCGCCGTATTCGCCATAGACGCCCGCACCTCTTTCAGCACCTACACGGTGGTGGCCGCCACCACGGCGGCTTCCGCGGCCTACTACGCCGCCGGGGTATCCACCCTTACCGTTAATCCCGGCCCGGTCACGCATATGGTCTACGTGCTGCCCTCCACCACGGTGGTGGCCGGTTTGCCGTTCTCGGCCGCGCTGCTGGCGAAGGATACTTTCGAGAACAACTGCTCCACCGGCAATAATGTTTACCTGGGCACGGCGGCCTTCGTGCTGGTGGACCAGGTAAACCCCAACCAGGACCCGACGCCGTCCGCCTGGACCGTGCCTTTCTACCGTTCGGACCTGGGCGTGAAAGACCTGCCCGGCTGGTTCACTTTCAGGAAGGCCGGGGTCAATACCCTGGGCGCTTACGACACTCTCCTTCCCGGCATCAATGTCGCGCCGCCGGCGGAAGTTTATGTACAGCCCGGCCCCCCTAATATTTACCGCGTTATGCCCAACGCGGATACGGAAGTGGGCGCTGGCTCCACGGTTCTGCCGGGCCGCCAGGCCCTGACGGCGCAGTTGTCCGACGCCTTCGACAATAATATATCGTCCGCGGGGGTGCCGGCCTACGTGGAGATCCCGGAGGTGTACGGTTCCACCGGGGCGCTGCAGGCCAATATAGCTTCCGCCTGGTTCGACATGGGGACTTCGACCATAGTCTATACGGACGCCACAGGCCAGGTGGGTGTTTCCACGCAGATGGTCTACAAGGTGTCCAGCAAGGCCGGCGACTGGGCGCGCGTCTGGATAGGCACCACCAGCGCCCCGGTCAACACTTCCCCGGCTTATGCCGCTTACCTGTCCGCCAGGCAGAACGTCACCGGCAAGATGACGACCAAAGGCGGCGTGCCCTCCAAGCTGCTCTTCGTTTCCAGCCAGGCGGCGGCGGCGGCCGGCATACAGGAAGTGGCCGGCGCCGGCGCGTTCTTCACGGTGGAGCGCCGCGACGACTTCGACAACCTGACCAGGGAAGGCCAGACCGACGTTTTCCTCGGCCTGCCGTCGGCCCAGGGAACCATTCACACGGCTTTGGGCCGTACGCTGGGTACTTTCGGCACTTTAGGCGACTACGGCTACCGCGACCAGGGTAACACGCAGTTCGTCCAGACCGTCAGCATTCCGCCTAACCAGACGCAGATCTCCTTCCGTTACCATGACAGGACGTCGTCCTATTCCGGCCTCTCGCCGGCGCTGAACACCGGGGAGGGCGGCAGGCCCGGCTACTGGCAGATTGAGGCCCGCAGCGGCTCCATGCAGCCGGCCATACACCCGCTGCGCCTGAACCCGGTGGATATAGCCAAGGTTTCTTTCGGCAACCAGCCGGTCTCCCTGGTGGCCGGCAGGATAACCGACAGCTTCGGCCTGGTCCGGAATTTCGAGGCGGAATTGCGCGATATGTTCGACAACCCGTCCCTGGCCACGGCTACGGTGCGGGTCGTCCTTTCCACGTTCACCCGCCAGCCCTCGCAGGTCAACGACGCTTTCTCTTTCTCGGCTTCCAGTTCCCTGGCCGCCGCTTTCCCGCCTGTCTTCGCCTCCACGGCCACTTTCCTGGATATACCGCTGGATGCCTACTTTGCCACGTTCTACTACCTGGACACCACGGCCTCCGCCGTTTACGGCTCCACCATACCGCTGCGGCCGGTGATAAAGATAGCGGCTCCGGACCGGCCGGCCTGGTCCGCCTCCACCCAGCCCGTGCACGTGCTGCCGGACTTCACTTACCGCGTGAACGTCAGCCTTAACGCCGGCCAAACCGTGATGGCGGGGACCACCTCGCAGATGTTCGCCATGGCCATAGAGGACCGCTACGGCAACCCGACCCCCATCGCCTCCGGCCAGGAAGACGCGATAGGCGCCGGCGTTCTGTTCAAGCTGGAGTCCGGCTCCACCGGCGACGTGCGGTTCTCCGCCCCGTCGGTTTCCAGCTTTACGGCCCAGCCCGGTTACGCCAAGCTGGCGCTGGGCGAGTCCGCCACCAGTTTCTACCTGATAGACACGCTGTTGTCCAACCCGACGCACCAGCTCACAATAAATACGGTAAATTCCAAGGGCTGGCTGCCGGCCATCTCCTCCTATACCGTGGTGCCGGCACCCCCGGACCATGTGGTGTTCCACACGCCGTCCCGGCGCCTGGTGGCTGGAACCACGCTGCAATACGCCGACTTCGCGCTGAACCTCACCACGCCCACCGTGGTGAGCGTGGTGCTGAAAGACCGCTACGGGAACGCTACCAGCACCTCCTCCGCGGCCACCGTGCGCTTCACCGCCGTGCGCAACAGCATGTACGGCGGTATAGACCCGTCCGAGGCCGTGCTGGCCTCCAATCCCAACTGGAAACTGCTCAAGACCAACCCGCTGGACGTCCCCATCTTCCCCGGTCAGAGCTACGCGAATGTATATATCTGGGACACTATCGTCGGTACCGCCGCCCTTACCGCCGACGCCTCCATACCGGCGGACGGCGTCGTCCTGCCGCAGATAAACCAGGAAACATATATCACCCCCGGCGCGGCGGCCTACTTCACGCTGCACCACGGTTACAGCCTGGCCAGCCCGCTGCGGGTACAGACCCCCGGCAACGTCACACTGCGCGCCCGCGACCAGTTCGGCAACGTGGCGGCCGGCGACCCCGTGAACGGCAATTACTATGTCAGCAAGATAAAAATGGCCACCAATTCCAAGGGGACCGCCGATCTGCGCGACTGGCTGGCCAACACCACCGACTATGTTTTTGTGCCCGCCGACCACGGCGAGCGCCAGCTGCTGCTGCAGGATACCATTGTAGAGACTTTGAAGGTCAGCGTTACCGACTATCACATCCCGGGCATTTACGGCTACACCGGCGACGGCGCCCGCGGCATGCCGGCGGCTTCCAGCCCCGACGTCGTCCTGTCGGGGTTGAGGATCACGCCCCTGGATATGTCTCCGGAAGACCCCCTGCCGGTCGCCAAGACCAACAACGGCATAAATAAGAACGCCATCTACCAGGGCGACGGGGTCATTGCCGTAGTGCCGGCCCCCGTGCCTATGCTGCGCCTGACCATGCAGACCGAGCCGGTGGGGACGCCGACGGCCTACCTGAAATCGGTGCAGGTCAAGAGCTCCGGCACCCTGAACTGGGCCGATATCGTGGAAGTGGGCATGTACGCCGATAACCCGACTTTCGGCCAGACCGGCGCTTTTGACGGCGAAACTTCCCTGGGCGGCGCGCCCGTTGATATCTTTATGTCCAGCGGCACCTACGACCCCGGCCTGATGGCCTGGCACTTTAACGACCTGCAAGCCAAGGTATCCACCGCCGCCCTGGTCTCCAATACGCCGCGCAACTTCTTCTTTACGGTGCGCATGTCCACCGTCGCCGCCACGCCGCGCAGCTTCTCCCTGGTGATGGAGAACCCGTCGTACGTGGTGCTGGACTCCACTTTTGTGGGCGTGGCCTATAACAACTTCCCCATCGCCACCGCCACCAGCCCGGTGCGCAACCAGCCGGCCACCATAATGATAAAGGGCAACGATATCGCGGCCTGGTGGCAGCCCTCCGTCGGCACCACCACGCTGACCCTGGGCCAGTACACCTACGTGGAGCAGGGCCAGGGCCGCGTCGGCTTCCTGGAGATAAAGGCCTGGACCGAGAATTTTACCGGCGTGCTGAAGGCGTTCAAGATCATAAAGACGGGCACGGGCTCCGGCGCCGACTTGAAGAGCGTGCGCCTGTTCCTGGACTCCTCCGGCGGCGACCCGACGCTGGGCGACGGCATCTTCGCCCCCAGTATAGACAAGGAGGTCACGGACCCGGTGAACCCGCCGTCCTACGATATCCAGGACCCGGACACGTTCGTCCTGCCGCTGATAAACCCCGGCCTGGACGGCGCCATTTCGATCAGCACCCGCACCTATTACGTAGTCTACGAGTTCGGGCCGGACTCCGTGCCCAATATGACCCACGGCGCCCGCCTTGAGAACTCCGGCGTCAACCTGATCGACGGCTGGGTAGGGGCTTTCCAGCCGGTAGTTTCCTCCACGATACCGCTTTACGCCACGGCCGATATCGTTTACCTGGCGGACGTCAACAAGTCCCAGCCCAACGACTTCGCCAAGCCCTCTTTTGTTACCCAGAACGACAAGGATAAGGCCGTAGTCAGGCTGACGATGCAGATAAACGGCTCTCAGGGGTCGGCCATCTGGAGCGGCCTAAAGCTGGACCGCTGGGTGACCGGGGCGGAGAACGGTAATACCCCGGCCTGGAACAAGGTTACGGACGTCAAGAAGATCAGCATCTGGTACGACTCCACCCTTGACGGCCTGCTGGAGACCACCGGCACGGTGAAGGATACCGAGGTGCTGCTGATAGCCCCCAGTGTCCGCACCTTCCCGTACGATACGCTGAAGGCCCCGCTGCTGGCCACAGACACGGTGCTTCGTGTTTACGACATCCAAAAATTCTTCCCGGCCGACAGCCCCTTCCCCATGGCGCCGGGCCGTCTTATCATGAACGACGGCCAGGCCGACCCGTCCCTGAAAGAGGTCATATATTATTCCAGCGTGGACGTCCTTTCCAACGCTTTCGGCGGGCTTACCCGCGGCGCCGAGGCCACCGCGATAGCGGACTGGTCCACAGGCACGGTAGTTTCCGGCCAGGCCGTCCTGCCCATGATAGGAACGGGCGGCGCGCTGGACGGGCAGGTTATTTACAACGTGCCCAAGGACTACTTCGTGGCCTACGACATCGACCCGCTGGCCAATGTCTCCAACTTCTCATATATCGGCGTGGCCCTGCGCAGCACGGATTACTTCATGATAACCTCGCCGAAGCATATGAGCACGGTTAATGTGGGCGTCACCGCCCCCGGCAAGACCCTCTCGCTGGTGGGAAAGGTGCGCGAGTACGCCGACGAGGTCGTAGTGAAGGCCACCGATACCGTACTTGGGCCGACGCTGCAGCAGCAGGCGCAGAATCAGCCGGTCATGGTTTTCACGATCAAGACCAGCGTGGCAGACGCCATGTGGCGCTGGATGATGGTTTACGCCACCGGCACGGTCATGCAGGACGGCACGGCCATAAACGACGTCTCCGCGGTCAAGGTCTGGCACGACGCGGACAATAACGGCTTCCTCGGCGCCTCCGACGTTATGGTCGGGTCCGGCACATTCGGCAATACCATCTACGGCCCCCTGACCGCGCGGGTGGATTTTGCCTCCGAGCGGCGCGTGGTCACGGACCTGGAGGCGCTCAATAATTCCATGTCCCCGCGTTATTTCCTGACCTACGATATACGCGCCTCGGCCATGCCTAACGATCCGCTGGGCAACCCGCGCTACCTGGGCGCCTATCTTAAGGCGGATTCGCTGCCGCAGAACAGCCCCGCTACGGACGATCCGGCCAAGAACTCCCTCTCGCTGCCGAATTACTTCTCCGCGGCTAATTCCAATCTGACCTATGTTTCCAAGGTCCGCGAGATCGTCTCCAGCCCCAGTACCGTGACCGTGCTGGCCGCTTCTATCTTCTCGCCGGACAATGCCGGCTCCGCGCCTTCCCTGCGCCTGGCGCAGGACGTCGCCAGCCCGGGTCCCGTGGACGCCGCCTGGCTGGTGACCTCCACGGCGGGCATTCCCGCTTCGGGCTACGCGGTGGTGGACAACGAAATAATAAGTTACGCCGGCACCGCCGCCGGGGCCCTGACCGCGGTCACCCGCGGGGCCTTCAATACCCCGGTGGTCAACCACGCCAACAACAGCGTTATCGGCGGCATGGTATACCAGGGCTGGCTCAATTACCCGGTAATGCGGATGGCCCTGACCACGTCGGGCTACGGCGTGCGCTGGCAGGGGGTCAGGCTGTCCCGCAAGCAGCCGGCCGGCCTGGCCGGCTACGACGAAGACGCGGAGGTGATAAAGGTCTGGAAAGACAACGGCAACGGCGTGTTCGACCGCGACGCCGCCACAGGCCTGAACACCTCGGACACCCTCATCGGCACCGGCCGCTTCGGCGTCAACGACCCGGTGGGCAAGGCCACCATAGCTGTTAAGGACCCGGAGCTGAATAACCAGGATTACGTGGTCATAAGGTCAACCCCCACGGTCATCTTCGTTTCCGTGGATATAGACAAGACGTCCAGGTTCTCCAATGTTCTGCTGAGCCCCCAGAACGACGTCTTGGGGATAGAGGTGCCGTTCGAGACCAATTTCCTGTTCGGCCCGGAAAATTCCGGCCATGTCGCCCAGTTCCTGTCGCCGGTGGTCAGCCAGATGAACACGCTGCTTCCGACGATGAACAATGTCACCATGACACCCGAGGATATCTCGCCGGTGAGCGTGACGCAGAACGATAAGAACGTGGGCGTACTGGCCATGCGCCTGGTAACGGACAAGACCTCGGCCCGCGTGGAGGCTATAAGGCTGAGCCGCCGCGGGACATCCAACGACTCGGATATAGACCTGATAAAGGTCTGGAAAGACTCCAACGACAACTGTATCCTGGACTCCGTGGATACCGCCAGCAACTCCGCCGGCGCGTACCCGTACCTGGCCAGCTACGGCAACGAGTCTTATTCGTCCAGCACCGTCAATATAGCGCTGAAATCCCCTATAATCGTAACTACCAACACGGCCTGTGCCTTTATCAGCTACGATATGTCACAGTTCGCCATCATAGGCAGCACGGCCGCCCTCTCCATCTCCTCGGCCGCGAACTTCACCATAGGCATTCCCAACGTCATCACGCTTACCACCTCGCCTATCAACACTATGCCCATGCTGGTGCGGGAGATCCCGTCCAACGTGGTGATGGGCGGCAACGACGTGGCCGGCGACCTGGTGCTGGCCGGCGGCGTCAACCAGGCCCAGATCAACGCGCCGATGATCCGGTTTAACCTTATTACCGAAGCGGGCAACGCTCGCTGGAGCGCCATAAAGGTGCAGCGCACCGGCGCTTCCAACGACCCGGCCGCCCCGTTCGGCAAGAACGGCGACGTCAAGTTCATAAGGATCTACCAGGACTCCAACCAGAACGACATGCTGGACGTGAACGATACGAATATTTCCGAGGCCAGGTCGACACTGGCCATACCGTTCACCTCCACGGATACGCTGCCGTTCAACCTGGTGCTGGCCTCCACGACCGGTTTCCCGGCCGAGGGCCGCATATATATCGGTGAAGCCGAGCTGGCCTCCTACTCCGGCTCCGGCGTGGACGCCGGCACCGGCAAGCCGTACCTGAGGGTGTTTTCGAGGGGGGAGAAGCTGGGGGACTTCAATACGCCGGTGGTCACCCATGCCGCCCGCGTAGCGGTGCGCAAGGTGGATGTCTTCGACCAGGAGAACCCGCTGAACACGCAGACGCATATCCAGCTGTCGCAGAGCCAGACCCTTAGCCCGCTGCCGCAGACGTATTTCGCGGTGTACGACCTCGGCGAAATGGCCATAAAGGCCAATAAGGTCGGCCTGATGATACGCGACAAGTCCTGGATAGTTGTAAATGCCCCGCACGACATCTCGCCAAACGTCTTTGTCGGCATAAGCAAGGCGCTGCCGAGGGGTACGTACGTGGATATCTATCCGTTCAGTTCGAGCCTTGTCCCGGTGAAAGCCGTGAACGTTACGGTGAAAAGCGTCAATATCGCCCCGAAATCGGCCGAGAAGAACACGCGCAACGTGCCCATGATGACCTTCACCATGGCCACCCTGGCGGACTATGTAATGCTCGGCCAGATCAAATTTCAGCAGTCGGGCAGCATCAGCAGCACCACCGTCGGTTTCGGCGACGGAGACCTGGCCGGAGTGGCCCTGTGGAAGGACGACGGCGATGGGGCCTTCAGCCCGGTGGGAGACAAGCGCCTGGGCTTCACCCTGCACTCGGCCACCAACCCGTTCGTTGACGGTGTCTTCATCTCCATTACCGACGGCAATCTGCCGTACATGATGATCTCCACCGCGCCTACGATCCTGCACCTCGCCTGCGATATCAGCTCGGCCGCGGACCTTTCGGGTGCGGACATCATGGGGCACCTGGCGGGTCTTACGCTGGGCGCCTTTACGGACCTGCGCGGCGTCGGCGGCATGCCGCTGGCCGCCGGCCAGCATTACGCCGACACGTACCCGATGGATTCAAACCAGATACTGATCTCGCCGGCGATCATCCCGCTGACGCCCGTTTACAGCCCGGTGATGCTGGCCTCCAACGGTTATCCCGCCTACGCGCTGCTGGATTCCAGCGGGAACGTGGTGATGGGGGCCGGCAATCTGCCGCTGGCGGACACCAGCCGCTGGCGGACCAATTATACGGCCTCCGGCTGCCGCGCCGACGAGCCGCTGATAGACATCAACGGGGACAATATCCCGGACAACTTCGATTATTACGGATCGGGCAAGTGCAACAATATCAGCCTGAATAATTCCGGCATCCCCACTTTCGATATCGACGGGGACCGCCTCCTCGACTTCGAGTCCAATATCGACTACGTGCCGGACAGGATCATAAACGACGGCACGGGCAAGCCGCTTTACTTCATCGGCGACAACGTACAGAACGTTAAGCTGCTGCTGGCCGTTTCGGAGCTCGGGGCCGTGCCCTCCGTCTGGGCGTCCAAGACCACGGAGCTTCCCGCCATGTGGAACCCCTCGTCGGGGCTGGTGACCGGTTACGAACTCTCGCTCGGAGGCAGCTTTGCCGACCCGACCGGCATTAAGAACACCTGGCAGTCGGCCGGCTCGGCCCTGGCGGGGAAGGTCACCAATGTGGCGCTCTCGCCCGGCCATTTCACGCACCTGACCAGCCGCATCGACGTCAACACCTCCTCGTTCTCGGTGGTCTCGGCCGAGGGCTTCGCCGCGGAGGGCGTGGTGTACGTGGGCAACGAGATAATGGTGGTGACCAAGATAGACGGGACCACATTTAAGATCAACGAGCGCGGCGCGCAGGGCTCCTTCCGCGGGCCGCATACGGCCTGGGGCGAGACCGTGTCCGACCGCGGCTACGTGCTGAGCGTGCGCGGTATTATGGCCGACGGGCGCTATATCCCGAGCGAGAGCGGCGTGCCGATAATGATCTACCGCATAGACACCACCTATCCCACTACGCCGGGCGCGCCGGAGCCGCAGGTGGCCAAGGGCGTGTCTTCGGGCCAGGCCTATACGCTTAAATGGGATTCTTCCGCCGACGGCGAATCCAACGTGATGTCCTACGAGATCCAGGAGCGCGAGGGCACCAACCCCGTCTGGCATACGGTGGCCGCCATCCCCGGCTTTAAGACCGGCGGCGCCATAAACAACATCTATACCATAGGCGACCCCGTGAGCCCCGGCGAGACCCCCAGGCCTTTCGGCAAGTACTATACCTACCGCGTGCGCAGCTGGAACTTTGCCGGCCTGCATTCCGAATGGTCCGCGGTTTCCACCCCGGCCGGCACCACCATAGGCGCGGAGCTGCTCAGTAAGGTGTCCAACTACCCTAACCCGGTGGACCTGCGCAAAGGCGGCGTTGAGGGGAGGACGGTCATTAATTATACGCTTAACGATAACGCCGAGGTGACCATAACCCTTTACGACCTGCTGGGCTATGTGGTGAGGGAATTCAAGTTCACCAGCGGCGCCGATGGCGGCAAGCTGGGCCCGAATTTCGTAATCTGGGACGGCCGCAACGGCCTGGGCGGCTATGTTTCCAAGGGCGGCTATATAGTGAGGGTGAAAGCGGCCAGCCCCAAGGGCAGCAAGGTGATAATGCGCAAGGTGGGCGTTATACACTAGGCTAGGCCTGCCTGGGGACCGGAACGCAAAAACAGCGTCGCGCACACCGTGCGCGCGCTTCCGCGTCTCGGCCCTCGCGCTTATGCAAGCTCGGGCCTCCGACACGGTTTTGCTAACCCGGTCCCCAGGCGGGCCGCCACGAAAGGTGTGATGGGATTGACATGTCAAGGGGTGGGGCTTGACAAACCATTTTAATGTGCTATAATATTAATGCCGTAAATCTGTAACGAGTTTGTAACGCCGTATTGTTACGATAATAGCAAAGCCGGTGAAAACCGGCGGCGCAAAGCTAAGACCCGCTAAGTGAGCGGGGGTCAGGCTGCCGAAAACAATGAAACGCAATTATTGTATTGCTTTTGCCCCCTTGGCTATATGGGCTTCCTTGAAGCGTGTAATGCGCTTCAGCCCGGCCATGGGGCTTTTTATTGCGTTTTCGGCGGCGTCGGCCCTGGCCCAGAGCGGCGGCCAGCCCGGGCAGTTCATGGCCTACGGCGCCGGCGCCAGGTCCCTGGGCATGGGCGGCGCCTTCTTCGCGGTGGCGGACGACGCTTCCGCCTCCTACTGGAACCCCGCCGCCCTCACCCTGCTTGAGCGCAAGGAATTCACCGCCATGCAGGCCACCCTTTTCGCGGACACCACGCTTAACTTCTTCACCTACGCGCACCCCACCACCACCAAGGGCACCTGGGCCGTCAGCATGACCCAGCTTAAGTCCGTGGGCTTCGAGAAGATCTCCATCACCGCCAACCCCGGCGGCGACGAGATTATCGATATCAAGACCCTGGGCTCTTTCGACAGCGTGGAGCGGGCGCTGGCTTTCTCCTGGGGCCGCGAGGTTTCGGACAAGCTCTCTTTCGGCGTCATGGCCAAGAACATCTCCCGCACCCTGGATACCTCGGCCGATTCCTTCAACGCCATAGACGTGGCGATGCTGAATAAGTTCTCCAAGACCTACCGCGCGGCCGTAGGCATCCAGAACGTTTTCTCCATGGCCTCCGGGGATACCGACGACAAGCTGCCCCTGACCCTCAAGTTCGGCCAGGCGCTCAGCCTCTTCAAGGGCAGCCTGGTTTTCGGCTTCGACATCGCCAAGCCCCAGAACTCGGCCACCAACTGGCGCTTCGGCGGCGAGTACTGGCTGATGTACTGGAGCGCCCTGCGCTTCGGCGTAATGGGGACCCCGGGCATACAGGAGGCCGACTTCGGCCTGGGCATCAAATACAAGAACCTCGGTTTCGACGTGGCCCAGGGCGTGCACGCGCTCGGCACCACCACCCGCTTTTCCGTCACCCTGCGCATGGGGCAGTCCAACAAGACCAAGCACGACCGCGAGGTCCGCGACATCGTCCGCCAGGCCCTGCAGTATTTCAAGTCCGGCTACTTCACCCGCGCCATGGAGAAACTGCGCAGCGCCATGGACGCCGACCCCGGCAATAACGAGATCCGCCGCATGATCACCCGCCTGCAGGGCGCCATAGACTACGTGCCCGACGCCACCGGCGGCGAGGAAGTGCCCACCCTGACCCGCCGCGGCATTATCGCCTACGTGGACGGCAAGGACCTGCGGGCCTCCGTCAACGTGCTGCGCCACGCTTTCAACAAGGAGCCGAAGAACGACCGCCTGCTCTCCCTGCTCAACATGGTGGAGAAAGAGGCCAATGTCAGCGAGCTTACCCGCAAGCCCGAGGGCCCCGAGATCTTCACTTACATAGACCAGCGCACCTACGACGCCCGCCAGTCCATCTATGACGGCAAGTACGACCTGGCCATGAAGCGCGCGCAGGACATTCTGGACCTGGAGCCCAATAACGAGACGGCCCTTGAGATCATGGGCAGCGCGTTCTACCTGATGGACCAGAAAGAGAAGGCCAAGGTTATCTGGGAGCGGGTGGTGGAGATCAACCCCAACAACACCATGGTCAAGAACTTCCTGAAACAGGTCCGCTAAGGGCGGCGCTTCGGAGCAGGCCGGGCCGGAACGCAAAAACAGGGTCGGGACACACCGTGCCCGCCCTTCCCCGCCTCAGCCCTCGCGCTTATGCAAGCTCGGGCTTCCGGCAGGGTTTTGCTTATCCGGCCCGGCCTGCGCCGAAGCGAAATTAAATGTTGAACTTTTTTGAAACATTCCTGTAATAGGATAAAGATAGAATAGTATTGTCATGCGTAAACTTGCGCTTATATTTATATTGCTGGCCATGGCGGCGCCCGGGGTTTCGGCCCAGTCGGGCTCGTCGCCGGTGACCGACACCATGGGCGCGTCGCTGATGGAGCGGCAGGATTCCCTGCGCCGCGAGACCGAGACCAAGATAAAGACCGAGATCCTCGACCCCATCCTCGGGCCCAATAAATCCTTCGTTTTCGCGGACGTGGAACTGGAGGTTATCTCGAAGAGGGCCGAACAGAACAAGGAAGGCATAGGCATAATACAGAAGTACAAGGAAAAGGGGCCCGGCCAGGGCGCCGGCTCCGATACCGATTTCATCCTGCCCGGCATCCCCAAGCCCAAGTCGGTGCTGGGCGGGGATAATAAACGGCCGGAGGCGGCCCAGGGCCAGCAGGCCCAGCAGGCCAAGGGCGTGCAGGAAATACGCTACGGCCTCGAGAACGAGATAACCCGCTTTCAGCTGACGGTAATACACGACGATACTCTGCCGGCGGCCGCCGTGAAGCTGGCCCGCGAGCGGGTGGACGACTTCCTCGTCCCTTATAAGATCCGCAAGAAAGACGCGCCGACCGTGGTCTTTAAGGCGACTAAGTTCAATGTTCACAACATGTTCGACGACCTGAAACGGCCCGGGGTCTACCTGCCGTTGCTTTACGCGCTGCTTTTCCTTATACTGCTATTGTTCCTCTTCGGCCCGCTCTGGGGCTTTTTCCGCAAATACGTCAAGGCGCTCATGGCCAAGCCCGGCGCCGAGGTGAATATAGAGGATAAGAGGGAGGAAGGCGGCGGCGCCGGCGAAGGGGAGGGTAAGGAGGAGACGGAGGGGCACCAGAGCATAGACATGAATTTTCTGCAGAAGGAAGCGGAGGCGAAGGAAGAAGAGGACGAGAGTATGAAGAAATTTGAACCTTTCACGTACCTGAACGAGGAAAACCTGAAGCGGCTGATCTACCTGTTCCTGCTGAGGAAGGAGGACCCGTGGGTGATAGCCGTGGTGCTCAGCTACATCAAGCCGGACCTCTCCCGCCAGGCCCTGTCCATGCTGCCCGTGGAGATGCAGTCCCGCGTGGCCCTGGAAGCCCTTACCGTGCGCCAGGCCACCCGCGAACAGATAGACGCCATAGATAAGGATATACGCGAGAACGTGGATTTCGTGATGGGCGGCATAGAGCGGCTGGCGAAGATGCTGGACGATTCCGACCCGGCGACCCGCAAGAATATCATCGAATACCTCAAAACGCAGAAGCCGGATATCTACGAAAAGGTCAAGCGCATAGTGCTGATGTTCGAGGATGTCGTCAATTTCCCGGACCGCGATATGCAGACCGTCATCAGGAACCTCTCCAACGAGGATATCGCCAAGGCCGTGGCCAAGGCGGACCCGGCCATCGCCAACAAGTTCTTCTCCAACATGTCGCAGGGCGCGGTGAACGCCATTAAGGAAATAATGGAGTACTCGGGCGAGATCACCCCGGCCCTGCAGGACGAGGCCCAGATGAAGATCCTGGATGCGGTAAAGGCGCTGGAGGCGGAGGGCAAGATAAACGTGCGCCAGGGCAACACCCAGGAAGTCTATATAATAGACGGCGCGGAGATGTCCTCCGGCGACGAGCGCAAGCGCAAATTCGAAAGCATGTCCGCCCCGAAGGCTGAACCGTCCGCCGGCCCTTCCGCGGAGCAGTCCGCCCAGGCCGGGCAGTACCTGGCCGCCGGCATGGACCTTTACAACCAGGGCAAGCTGCCGGAGAGCCTGCAGTACCTGGAATACGCCTCCTCGCTGGACGCGGGGAACGCGCAGACCTGGCAATACCTGGGCACCGTCTACTACGCCCTGCAGCGCGTGGACGAGGCCGTGGCCGCCTACGAGCGCTACGCGGCGCTGTCCGGAGACCCGGCCGCCGTCGAATGGCTGTCCGGTTTCAAGACCCAGGTGGGCCGCTAGGAGAATTAACATTTACGTAACTTAATTGAAACCCGCTTTCTTTAGAATATAGGTGTGCTGATAGTTCAGCCGGAATAATATATGGACGACAGGGATAAAAAAATTTCTAAACCCGGGATGCCCCCGCTGCCTCCCGGCATGATCAAGCCCAACAGTTTCCCGCCCCCGCCGGGGGGGAGACCTTCTTTGCCCCTGCCGCAGGCGCCTTTCGCTCCCCAGTTCGCCCAGCCCGCGGCCGCCCCCCAGCCCGCAAAGGACTCTTCCGCGGAAGAGGCTAAAAAGATACAGGAAGAGAAAGACAAGCTGGAAAAAAAGATCTCGGACATGGAAAAACTTCTGTCCCAGGAGAAGGAAAAAGCCCTGCTGGCCACACTTAAGAATCAGCAGGACGAAGCCCTTTCCTCCCGCGTGGAGTCTTCGCTGAAGGATATACAGGAGAAGATGCGCCGCGACCGCCGCGACCACGAGGTGGAGGAGGAGCGTCTTTCGCTCAAGTCCAAGATAAAAGAAATGGAGACCCGCCTGGCCCAGGAGCGCGAGACCTGGATGGGGACGCTCAAGAACCAGATGTCGGAGCGCGAGACCCAGGGCCGCGACGTGGAGGGCCATTTCATACACCGCCTTCAGGAGATGGAGCGCCGCTGGCTTGACGAGAAAGCCCAGTGGCAGAAAGAGATAGCCTCCCGCGAGGCCGCCATCAGCTCGCTCAAATACGCCGACGTAAAGCTGCGCGAGACCGAGGACGAGTTCCGCAAGGTTTCCATGGAGAAATCCATGCTGGAGCGGGACCTCTCCAAAATGAAGGACGAGGTGGCCCGCGCCGAGCGCGAGAAGGCCTCCATAGAGTCCTATATAAAGGTGATCCCCGAGAAGGAGCGCCAGCTGGCCGAACTTAAATCGGACAATATCATGATGCGGTCGCGCGAGGCGGCCGCCCTTGGCGAGGCCAAGCTGCGCGACGAGAGGGCTAATTTCGAGGTAGAGAAGCTGCAGAAGGAAATAGGCCGCCTCCAGGCGGAGATAGGCTCCATTTCCGACCGCAAGAACGCCGAGAAGAACGACGAGCTGAAGCAGCTCCAGGGGCGTTTCGAGCTGCAGCTGCAGGAGAAGGAGAAGGCCATCGCCGATGTGTCCGGGGAAAAGGTGCGGGCGCTTTCCGAACTGCTTAAGCTGAAGGGTTTTGTAGGCCGGGTGCAGGCCATCAATACCGTGCTGGAAAAAGAGCGCGGGCAGCTGCGGCTTGAAAAAATGCAGTTGGCCCAGAACATGGCCGCCCAGCTGGAGGAAATAAAGCGCCTTAAGGCCGAGAACGAAAGTTTCAAGGCCTCCCACCAGGGGGAGCTGGAAGCTATGGCCGCGAAGATGCGCGCCGAGACCGACCGCGTCAAGAGCGACTGCGTCTCACAGATAGACCGCGTCAAGAGCGGCAGCGCCGCGGAGATGGACCGCGTGAAGAACAGTTACGCCGCCGAGATGGACCGCAAGCACGCAGAAGAGATCGCCGGCCTTATGCGCGCCCACCAGGAAGAAATTTTAAAGATAACCGCGGCCGGGCAGGCAGGGCTGGCCGCCACTACGGCCGCCGCCAGGCAAGCCGCGGAGAAGCTGGTGTCGGAACGCCAGGCCGAATTCGACGCCAGGACGGCGCAGCTGCGCGCCAAGTATGAAAATTCCGCCGAAGAGGAAAAGAACGCCCTCCGGCGCCAGCTCGAGACCGAATATTCCGCGCAGATCAAAGAGCTGCGCGAATCCCTCTCCGCGGTACAGGGTGCGGCGCATAAATTAGAGATAGAAAACAACCGCCTTTCCGCCGTCTCCATGGATTATGAGGGCGCCATAGATAAAAAGGCGAAGGAGTACGAAGCCAGGGTGGCAAGGGCCGAGGCCGAGGCCGCCAGGCAGGAGAGCGCCGCCGCTGCCGCCGCCGCTCAGAAGGCTGAAGCCGAAAAATACGCCCGCGCCGTGGAAGCCGACCGCCAGCGCCTTGCCGCCGAGGCCGCCGCTTTCCGGGAACAGTCCTCGGTGACCGCAGCGCAGAAAACCGCCGCGGAGGCGCAGGCCGCCAGCCTGGCCGCCGAGCTCCGCGCCCAGGCCGAACAGCTTAAAACCGAAAGCGAGAACCGCGCCCGTTTTGAATCCGAAGTTCTGTTCCTCAAACAAAGAGCGCAGCAGATGGAGTTCCAGGTCCAGGAAAGCGCGGGGGCGCTGGAGACGGAGCACGCCGGCCTTCTCAGCCTGCAGGCCTCCGCCGCCCAGCAGCGCGAGGCCGACGCCGCCAGGCTGGCCGAAATATCCGCGGAGCTGGAGAGCTACAAAGAAATGGAAGGATCCCTGGCCGACAGGCTCAAGTGGGCCGTTAAGGGCAAGAAAGAATAGGCGGTGGGTGGCAGGTTGCGGATTGCGTGGACGGAGCGTCCTGATCCCCGCGCCCTATAACCTATACCCCATCCCCTACCGCCTATCACCTACTATTAGTATAATTACTCAAATGATAAAGCTTGAAAAACTCAACGGGTCGCTCGTGGTGGTGAACGCCGAACTTATAGAAAGCGTCGAGGCCGCCCCCGATACCGTGTTGAACCTGGCCACCGGCAACAGGTTTATAGTTAAAGACTCCGTAGAATCGGTGATAGCCAAGGTGGTGGAATATAAGAAACAGGTTTACGCGGAGCGGAAATGCGTGAACCCCATAGAGGGATTCGAGAAGAAGTAGCCGCGCAGACCTTGGAGCTAAATTATGGATATAGCAACATTCACCGGCATAATAGTCTTTTTTGGTTTCGTGATCGCGTCCGTTTACCTGGGCGAAGGCATCGCAGGCTTCAAGCCATTCCTTAATGTCGAAGCCTTCCTGGTGGTCATCGGCGGCACCTTCTGCGCGCTGCTCGTCAACTTCCCGCTTTCCTCCGTGATAGGCGTGACCAAGGTCCTTAAAAAAGTCATGACCTCCAAAGGCGAGGATACCTCCAAACTGGTCTCCACTTTTGTGGCGCTCTCCCAGAAGGCCAAGAAAGAGGGTTTCCTGGCCCTTGAAACCGACGCCAAGGCCATCGACAACGATTTCCTCAAGCGCGGCGTGCAGCTGGTCATAGACGGCGCCGACCATGAATTTATCCGCAACATGCTCGAGACCGAACTGGACTTTATCCGCGAGCGCCATAAGGCCGGCCGCGAGATCTTCAACGCGCTGGGAACTTACGCCCCCGCTTTCGGCATCATCGGCACCGTGCTGGGCATGATCCTGATGCTATCCTCCATCGACGATGTGGCCCAGGTGCCGCGCCGCATGGCCCTGGCGCTGGCCGCGGCTTTCTACGGCCTGGGGTCCGGCTACTGGCTGTTTCTGCCCATGGCCGGCAAGCTGAAGCACCGCTCCGAGGAAGAGCTCTTCGTCAAAGAGATCGTGATCCGCGGCGTGCTGCTGCTGCAGAGCGGCGCCACCCCGAGCGTGGTGGAAGCCAATCTGAAGGCCTACCTGGAGCCGGAAAAACGCAAGACCGTTAAGAAAGAGGCCGCCGCTTAATCTATGGCTTTAAAAGTCAGAGGGATGATCCCGGAGGATGACTCCAGGGTGGCCCAGATAGGCCACCCGGCGCCGCCGTGGATGGTCAATTACGCCGACCTGATGACGGAACTGGTCTGCTTTTTCGTCATCCTCTACGCCCTCAGCGCCGCCCTCAACAAGGATATGCAGAAGGCCCAGGCCGACGTGCAGGAGATGATAAAAGAGGGCAAGATGGCCGGGCAGGTGGCCATGGATAAGGAGGGCATGCGCATTACCCTAGAAGAGCAGAGCCAGATCGCTTTTTTCGAGAGCGGCAAGGCCGACCTGACCGACCAGATGCAGGTGCAGATGGCCAAGCTGGCCCCGGTGCTCCGCAAACTTTCCGAGAGGCACGATATCATAGTGGAGGGACATACCGACAATGTCCCCATAGCCACCAGGCAGTACGCCTCCAACTGGGAACTCTCCTCGGCGCGCGCCACCAGCGTGGTCAAGTACCTGCTGGGCTCCAATTTTAATCCCAAGCACCTGGCCGCCGTAGGCTACGGCGAGAATCACCCCATAGTGCCCAACGACAGCGAACTGAACAGGAAGAAGAACCGCAGGGTGGTCTTCTTCATAAAGAACAACCCTTACCCGGAAGCTCCCGTAACCGGCCCGCCGGCCGCGGCCGCCAACGCCGTTCCGCCTCCCCCGGCCCCCGACGCTACTATGGAGCCGGCGTCTCCCGAAGGCGTCCCGGTCCAGGACCAGGCTTTTGAAACCGCTCCTGCCGGTGAGCAGCCGGCTGAAGCCGCCCCCGAGGAAGAAGGCCTGTAAGGGCCCGGACAACGGTGAAATACATGAAAAAAATAAAGATCGGTTTAAGATCGGCCCTGCTTTTTACGCTGGCGACGGCTTTCGCCGGCTGCGGCGGGTTCAAGAGCCTGAAAGTGGTGGACTTCACCGACCAGCGGGTCGGCGACCTGTCGCTTACCAAGAAGGTCACCGGAAAAAGGGATTTCCTGTTCTTCTCCACCACAAAAATGGGGATGTTCCTGGACGGCAATATACAGGGGATAATAACCGACTACCAGGGCAACCCCATAGAAGGGGTCACCATAAAGATACAGCCCGAGGCCGGCAAATCCAAGACCAGCGCGGGAGGCGGTACCGACGAGTACGCCGGAGTCGAGGAGAGCGCGGGCGCCGTTATCAACCTTTCCTTCGCGCCGGGCATAAGCGACACGATGGGGCTCTACAAGATACATTTCTCCCTGCCAGTGGTGGACAAAGAAGTGGACGTGCGCGGCAAGCTGGTGTACAACCCGGGCTGGGACCAGCAGAAGATGAACCTGGGCAAGGCTTATGAGCCGCAGCAGAAGGAATCCCCTTTCAGGCTTTACTATAACATGGAAACCGGCTTCCTGGCCTTCGCCGAAGGCGTGCGCAAGATCATAGTGCAGCCGGTGGGCGAGGGCCGCGGCCGCATGCAGGCCCTGCCCGGGTCCAGGGGCCCGGAACCGGCCGCGCTCCCCCAGGCCGGGCAGGCGGCACCCGCCGGGGCGAATAAGGCCGAAGAAGACCTGTTCAAGGGCTTCGATTTCGGCCAGTAAGATCCAGTTGGGGTTGAACGTCGTCAGAGAAAAGAGGGCCTTAGGCCCTCTTTTTTAATAGAATAGTAGCCTGCCTATGAAGAAAAAAGTCGTGGTTGCCATGTCGGGAGGCGTCGACTCCTCCGTCACCGCGGCCCTGCTTAAAAAAGAGGGCTACGAGGTGGTGGGCGTAACCCTGCGGCTTTTCGCCGAGCGCAAGGACGCCGTAAAGTGCTGCGGCGGCGCCGACAGCGCGGCCTCGGCGCGCGCCTCGGCGCAGGCCATAGGCATACGCCATTACTTCAAGAGCGCCCAGGAGCTTTTTTCTAAAACCGTCATAGACGATTTCGTCAGCGGCTATCTGGCCGGCTCCACCCCCAACCCTTGCGTGGAGTGCAACCGCCATCTGAAGTTTTCCTACCTTTTCGACCTGGCCCGCTCCATGGGGGCGGACTACCTGGCCACCGGCCATTACGCGGTAATTAAAGAAGAAAGAGGGGAGTATGGCCTTTACCGCGGCGTTGATCCGCTGAAGGACCAGAGTTATTTCCTGTATTGCCTGGGGAAAGCCCAGTTGGACAGGCTGCTGTTCCCGCTGGGCGGCCTGACAAAAAAAGAGGTGCGCCGCCTGGCCGCGGACTTCTCTCTGCCCACCGCCGCTGCTCCGGAATCCAACGATATATGTTTTGTGACGGAAGGGAACTACGACCTGTATCTTAAAAGGACGGCGGGGATAAAACCCAGGCCCGGCTATATACTTGACGCTTCGGGTAAACGCATAGGCAGGCATAACGGATTTTATAATTTCACCGTGGGCCAGCGCCGCGGCACCGGGGTTTACGGCGGGGCCAGGCTTTATGTGACCGAAATAAGGCCAGAAACCAACGAGGTGGTGCTGGGGCCGCTGGAGGCCGCGCATAGTCCGGTTTTCGCCATGCGCGACATCAACTGGCTTGTTCCGCCGCCGGCGGGGGAATTCAAGTCCGCCGTCCAGATACGCTACAGGCACAAGCCGGCCCCATGCCTGGTTATTCCCGAGGCGGGCGGCGGAGCCCTGGTGCGCCTGGCGGAACCGCAGTTTGCGGTGGCGCCGGGGCAGTCGGCTGTTTTTTACGGCGGGGACCGGGTCCTGGGCGGGGGGATAATATGGCCCGTAAAGCCGGCACAGTGAAGCGCGAATAATTTTAAGGAGCTTTTATGAAGAAAAAAATAGGCGTTATTTTCGGCGGCAGATCGCCGGAGCACGAGGTTTCTATAGAGTCCGCTAAAACCGTATGCGCTGGCCTCGAGAAGGCCGGGTTCAGGGCGCAGCCCCTCTATGCCCCGCGCTCAGGGGGCTGGCGACTTGTGGCGCTTAAGGACCTGCTGGGCGGCCGCCGCCTTTCGGGGCCGCTGATCGAGCCGTCCTTCGCGTCCGGCGGATTCGTCAAAAAGAACGGCGGGCGCGTCGGGCTTGACGCGCTTTTTCCAATAATTCACGGTTCTACCGGCGAGGACGGCGCGCTGCAGGGGTTGCTCGAGCTGCTTGGCGTTCCTTACACCGGCAGCGGCGTAACGGCCTCCGCGGTGGGCATGGACAAGGTGATCTCGAAAGAGCTTGCGGCCCTGGACGGTGTGCCGGTACTGCCGCATGTGGTGATCCGCGCGCATCAGCGCGGCGCTATGGGGCCGCTGCTTAAGGAGGCCGCGAAGCTGGGGTTTCCGCTTTTTGTAAAGCCGGTGGCCCAGGGATCGTCGGTAGGGGTTTCCAAGGTTAAGAGCGCCGCCGGGCTGCGCCCCGCGGTGGCCGCCGCGTTCCGTTTCGACACGGCCGTTCTGATAGAAAAGGGAGTGGACCGCGCGCGTGAAATAGTCTGCGGCGTATTAGGCTCCCCGGCGGGGGCCAAGGCCAGCGTGACCGGGGAGGTAGTTCCCAAGGGGAAGCATGAATTCTTCGACTACGAGGCCAAGTATCTCGACGACGACGGCATGGATTTTCTGCTGCCCGCGCCGCTTTCCGCCGCCGCCTCCTCGAAAATAAGGGCGCTGACCGTGAAGATCTTTCTGGCGTTGGGCGGGACAGGCATGGCCCGCGTGGATTTCTTAGTTGACCCGAAGGACGAGCGCAAAGTATATTTCTGCGAAATAAACACCCTGCCCGGCTTTACCTCGCACAGCCTTTACCCCCGCCTTTGGGGGAAGACCGGCCTTAAGCCGGAAAAAGTGCTGAAAGAACTGGTAAATATCGCCGTCCGCTCGATGGCTTCCCGCCGGCGCCTGGTAACTTCAAGAAAATAGGCGGCATTGAACGACCGCGTTGTCCGCTTACTGGCCGGTGCCGTCGTCCTCCTCGTAGACGTACTCATATTCGTCCTCTTTAGATTCCGTCTGTTTTGGCGCCGCCGCCGGTTTCCTTGCCTGGGCTCTTTGCCTGGGCTGGGCAGCGGCTTTCCTGGCCCTGGCCGCGGCCCGTGCCCTGGCGGGAGGCCTGGCCGTCAGCGCGTCGAAGGCCGCCTTCCCCCGCTCGTCGCCGGGGAGGATGGTCTTTTTGCCGTAATCCACGACATAGGTGAAGGTCAGCGGACCCGCCTTTGCCGGCACCACTCCGGCTATCTCAAAAACTCCTTCCGGTCCCGGTTTTAACTGCCAGTTGACATTGGCGTAGTCCCCGCCCGCCGCAGCGGAGTTCTCCGCTATCTTATCCTCCAGGGACGGCCCCGATGGTCCGGCCTTGTAGGTGCGGGTGAAATATATTATTTCGGGGGACAGGTCAGGGGCTTTGGGCTGCCGGGCCTGTTCCTCCGGCTGGGGAACCGGGGCCTGCGGCGCGGGTTGAGGCTCGGCCGCGGGCTGGGGGGGCGGCGCGCTCTTAACGAAGGGCAGGGGAAAGGGGATGAACGTGGTGGCGTCGAAGACTCCGAGATTCTTAAGGCTGACAATCCCGCCAAGGACCACCGCCGCAAGGAGGGCGAGGGTTAATATAAGGCGCGTCAGCTTCCTGAAAATGGACCCGATATCGAATCTCCTGGTCCCGGTATCGACTATGGCGCCTTTGGCCTGGGGGGGCGTAAAAATGGTCCTTCCGCTGGGTTCTTTGGCCTGGGCCGGCGCTATGGAGGCTGTCGTCTCGGCCTGCGGGCGCACGGCGGCGGCCGCGCCGGTCTTCATGGCGGCTTTTATGTCGCCGATCGAGTTTTCAAGATAAGCCAGCTTATCCATTATGTCGCGCTGGAACTGCTGGTTCTTTATAGAGGAAATTACCTCGCCCATCTGGTCAAGTTTCAGGCGAAGCGGGTCCAGCGCCATGGAAAGGTCCTGCTTGCTGACGGCATTGCCGGCAAGGGAGTCGAGCTTGGCCGCAAGGGCGTCGCTTGACGGAGCGGCCGCCGCGGGAGCGGGCTCTGCCGGGGCCGCGAAAAAAGCCGGCCTGGAAAAATTTTCAAGTTCCGGCGCAGCGCCCGGCGTGAAGGCCGGTTCAGTTCTTTCGAAAGCCCCGGGAGCGGCGCCGGCCGCGGGCGGGGTCCCCTGTCCGAAAGTGTTATCCGCCCCGCCGCCAGGCAGAGAAACAGAAGCGGGTTCGAAGCCGGCCGCGGTCAGCCGCTCGGTCCGCGCCGACGCTTCCCGCGAAGGGGAGGGTTCGGCTTGCGCCTTCCCCAAGCGGTTGCTCTGAATGTTGCCGCCGCCAATGTTATGGTCCGCCGGGGCTACGGGCTCTACGGAAGAGGCCGTAAGCGGCTTAAGCGCCGCCGCGGGTTGGGCGGGCTCGGGCCTGGGCTCGCTCGCGGGGGCCGGGGCGGCCGGCGCCGGGGGCGCTGAATATTTCAGCGCGCCTTCGGCCGCGGGGCCTATAAGCGCCGACAGTTCCGGGTAGGCGGAGGCTTCTTTCCAGTCCTCGGTCTTTTCCCCTACCGGCGTCTGCGGGCATATAAGCAGCGACGGGGAAAAAGACGGAAGCTCCAGGAGTTTTTCTTTTTCAAAAGGGCCGAGTATTTCGTTACTGACATATGCCCAATATTTCATAGCGCTCTCTCCGTTGCGCCCGGGAACCTTCCCGGACTAAAAAAGGAATTATGCTTTTATTAATCTATATAAATTCTACCCGAACCCTGTTACAAAAAAGTTTCAAAACTATTGAAAGAGATGTTGTCCCGTCCGTCCTCCGCGGAACGGACAGCGCAAGTTTTGTACAATCGCTTTATGGATACCAAGTTCCTGCGCACGCTTATCTATATCTTTTCGGGGCTTATCGTCGTTTTCTCCCTGCTGATGCTGGTGAACTATTTCGGCAGCCTGGCCGGGGCGCGCCTGGACCTGCCGGGTCAGGAGGCGGCCGGGAAAAAAGAGCCTGGCGCGTCGGCTTTGGCGCAGGAAGCCCTGGCGGCCGCGCAATACGGCGGGGTGGCCAGAGGCTCCATGATCCCCTCCTACAGGCCGGGGCTCTCTACGTCTGCGGTAAAGACGGACGGAGCGATAATGCTGGTCAAGGAAATGTCTTTCGACGGAGTGGCGGAGGCGCCCAAAGACCTGATGTCGGTGCTCAGCGAGATGAGCGGCGGGGACAAGAGCAAACCCGCTCCCGTAGCCATAAAGGATTCGGACCTCGACAAGAAGATAACGGTGGAGGGCGTGGCCGGCAAAGAGGTCCGCAGGCCCGCCGCCTCCATGCCCGAACTGGGCCGCCAGCCCGGGCGGGAGGGCGTCACGCTGCTTAACGCGCCGGTGGATTATAAAATTTTCAAGAGCTCGGAGACCTGGCGGGCTTTCACCGCTTCACGCAAGTGCCGTCCGGCTTTGGCGGCCGGTTCCGGCGGGACGCCGGCGGCGTCCCCGTTCGCCAGCCCGGATTTCTCGCGCTACTCGGTAGTGGTGCTGGTCTCCGTGTCGGAACTGCCGAACGGGATATTTAAAATAACCGGGGTGGAGAGAACCGGCAAGGAACTGCGGCTGGACTACCGGGTGGACCCGCTGGCCATGGCCGCCGGCGGCGACCAGCATGATTTTTATTCGGCCGCGGTTATCCCTAAAGGCGTTCCCCTGAAACTGCGGCAGGTGCCGTAAATTTACCCAAAATAACGTGCGGCAGGTCCCCGCGCTGGCCTTTTGTTTTTCGCCAGGTGCGCGGCGAAAAGAATGGCCGCTTTCATGCCGGCGGCGTCCGCCCCCGCGCGCCAGGCCCTGTCGAAAGCCGTGCCGTGGGCCGGGGAGGTCCGCGCGAAAGAAAGGCCCCAGGTCCAATGCACGGCGCTGTCCGCGCCGGGGGCGACCTTAAGAGGGGCCAGGGCCTGGTCGTGGTAGAGGGCCAGCAGGCCGTCGCTTTTCCCCGCCAGGTGCTCCGCCCAGGCGGCGTCGGTCGGCAGGGGGCCGCTTATCCTCATGCCGCCCGCCCTGAGGCCCGCGGCGGCCGGGCGGAGAACTTCTATTTCCTCCAGGCCTATAACCCCGCCGTCGCCGGCGTGGGGATTGAGCGCGCAAAGCGTTATGGCCGGCCGCCGCAGCCCCAGCGCTTCCAGGGCCGCCCGGAAAAGGGCGGCTTTTTGTTTTACCAGCGCCAGCGTTATCTTCCCGCTGAGGGCTTTTACCGGCAGGTGTTCCGTTACCAGGGCCGCGTTTATCCTGCCGCGCGAGAAAAGCATCAGCGGCTCTTTCTTCTCTATGAGCCTGAACAGGTCCGTATGCGCCGGGGCCGGGGCCCCGGCCATTTTCCAGGCCTCCTTTGAGACGGGGGCGGTCACCAGGGCCGAGAAAAAACCCGCCCTGACCAGTCCGGCCGCCAGCAATACCGCCTCAAGGGAGGCCCTGCCTCCGGCGCGGGTCGGCCCGGGCCTGGTGAAATCCAGCCGCGGGGCGTCCACCGGGAGCAGCGGGCAAAGCGCCGGCGTCCAGCCGGCCCGCTTCATGGCCGCCGTGTCCCCTGCTACGAAAGGCCGGCAGGCCCTCCGCACGGCCGCGCTCCTGAGCGCCTTTACCGTTATCTCCGGGCCTACGCCCAGCGGGTCTCCGGCCGTTATCAGTATTTGGGGCTTCATATAAGTGGAACCGTTCCCGCGAAAGCAAAGAAAAGCCACGGAAAGTTGAAGGGGTATTTTTTAAATTCCTGCCTTCAGACCGTTCCGTGGCTTCAGCCGCCGTCCGCTATTTCTTGTCGGCGATAAATATCTGGATCTTCGCGTCCTTGCGGAGTTCTTTTATATAAGAGCCGAGCTCGGTGGCGAAGGCGTTCTGGGAGAGCACCTGCTCCAGGTCTTCCTTTACGGCCTCGTAGCGGAGTTTCTGGGCGGCGCGTTTTTCTTCCAGGCGCAGTATATGCCAGCCGAACTTGCTTTCCACCGGCTGGGAGTTCTCGCCCACCTGCATCTTGAAGGCTGCGGCTTCCACTTCAGCCGGAAGCATGCCTTTTACCACGTAGCCGAGGTCGCCGGCGCGGCCGGCGCTTTCTTTGTCGTCGGAATTCTTTTCCACGGCCTCGTCAAAGTCCAGGCCGCCGTCGAGGCTTTTGCGCAGCGCCACGGCTTTGGCCTGGGCGGCTTTTTTCTCTTCCGGGGCGGCGCCTTCCTTCAGCTTTATAAGCACATGGCGCAGGCGCAGGCGCTCGGAGGTAAGCTCCTTGAAGCGGCCGGCCACGGCCAGCAGGTCCTGCATGGCTTCCTCGTCCAGGCCTTTTATGTCGGCCTCCCGGCCGCCGAGTACCCGGTTGATGTTGTCGAAATAGGCTTTGGTCTCGGCGTCGCCGGGCATTTTGGCGCGGGTCCTTACGGTGTCCTGCACCAGTTTCTGCACCATCAGCTGGCGCCGGATGCGCTCCCGGAACTCCTCCATGGTCACGCCTTCCTTCTTAAGCTCGTCGCGGAAGGCCGCCTCGGCTTTTTCGGTGGACAGGGCCTCCCCGCCGGGCGCGCGGGAGAAGCGCTTGCGGATCTCGGCCACGCCGTTCTCCAGTTCGCGTTCGTAAACCTTTATCTTCATCAGCTCCGCTTTCTGGCGGAGCAGGGCCTCGTCCACAAGCTTGTCCAGGGCGGCCTTGGCCAGCTGTTCGCCGGCGTTAGGCTGCTTGAAGAAGTCGGGCATGGCCGCGGCGTACTGCTCGGCCAGGGCCTCTTTGGCCCGGTTGTAGTCCGAAATGGTGACCGGCTCGTTATTGACGCTGGCGGCCAGTTCCTCCACCACTTTGGCCTGGGCCGTCAGCGCGCAGGCGCACAGGGCGGCGGCGAGAGCGAGTTTATTTGTAGTTTTCATCGAGTACCTCCACTTTGGCTTTCTCCTGGAACTTCGCCAGGTAACCGTCGAATTTCTTTTTTTCAAGGATCTTGCGCACCCTTTCCAGCGAGGGTACCCTTTCGGCCCTGTCCTGGGCCAGCTTTTTTATTATGTGGAAACCCATGGGGGTCTTTACGATGCCCTGCGTCTCCCCGACGCGCATCTTGAAGGCCATATCCTCCAGCTCCTGCATGAATTCCCCGTACATCACCGGCGGCAGGCGCACGGCTTCCTTGTCCAGGGAATATTCTTTGGCGGTACGCTCGAAATCGGCCCCGGCCTTGATCTTCGCGACGACTTTTTCGGCCTCTTCGTAGCTGGGCAGCAGGATGTGGGCCAGCGTGACCTTATACGGATATTTCTGGTAGTACTCCTCTACTTCGGCGTCGGTCACGTTCAGTTCGCCCGCGCGCATATCTTCCACCCACATCTTTGTGAGCATGAAATCCTTGTATTCACCGAGGTTCTGGCGCAGCTCGGCTTCTTTCTGCTTCATCCGGTCCTTGTAGTCCTTGCCCGCCGCCACCCGGCTTTTTTTGGCGGCCAGCAGCATCAGGCGCTCGTGGATGAGCACGTCCAGGAACTGCCTGCGGCCGGGCTTGGTGGCCAGGTAGGCCTGGGCCGCCGGGCTGATCTCCATGAATTTTTCCTGCAGGTAGCTCTCCGTTATTTTTTCGGAACCCACGCGCGCCACTACTTTCCCGTCCTTGTTGGAGCAGGCGGGGGCCAGCAGGGCGGCGCAGACAAGAGGTAAAAGTCTTTTCATATGGTCTAAATGTATCATTTTTATCGAAGAGGGAAAAGACCGGGCCTCGCGGCGCGGGTCGGCCTTGTTATATAATCATTACTAATGAATTTCGTCCGCAGTTTCCTGGACCATATTGACGGGCTTTCGGCCCGCGAACTGGTATTGAAGGCCGTGTACCTCATAGGCGCGGTTTCGGCCGTCCTCATCCTGGCCGCCTCGCTTATGATGCGCAAGGTGCTCTCCGACATCCCTTCCATCGACAAGCTGGACGAGTACACGCCGTCCCTTGCCACCTACGTGTACGACGTCAATAATCAGGTGATCGCGGAGTTCTCGGTGGAAAAGCGCGCTATCCTGCCGCTCTCCAAGATCCCGGTGGACATGCAGAACGCCGTGATAGCCATGGAAGACCAGAACTTCTTCCGCCACTGGGGCATTTCCCCGCGCGGCATCATGCGCGCCCTGCTGCGCGACATCCTGCACAGGCGCAGCGCGCAGGGCGGTTCCACGCTGACGCAGCAGTTGTCCAAGCTTATCTTCCTCAAGCCCGAGAAAACCATCACCCGGAAGCTGAAGGAAATGATCCTGGCCCTGCAGATAGAGCGGAATTTCTCCAAACAGGAGATCCTGGCGCTGTACCTCAACCAGATCTATCTGGGCAACGGGGTTTACGGCGTGCAGTCCGCCTCCAAGCTTTATTTCGGCAAGGACGTTTCCGAGATGACGCTGGGCGAATGCGCCCTGCTTACCGGCCTGATCCCCTCGCCGGAACGCTTCTCCCCTTTCAATAACGCGGAGAAGGCCAGGCAGCGCCGCCGCCTGGTGCTGCAGCGGATGAAAGACGAACGTTTTATAGGTGAGAAAGAGGCCGAGGCCGCCGCCCTGGAGCCCATCCCCACCGAGAAGTCCACGCTGTTCGCCAGCCACGCGGCTTATTTCGTGGAGTACGTGCGCCAGCAGCTTGAGCCCCGCTACGGGGTGGACCAGCTCTGGAAAGGCGGCATGAGGATCTATACCACGCTGGACCTGGCCATGCAGGTGCCGGCGGAAGATATCATGGAGAAGAACCTGGCCAAGTACGACGCCGACGCCGCCAAAAGCCGCGAGCCGGCGGAGGAGGGGAAGGCCGAAGACGCGGCGAAAGCCCCCGTCAGCCTGCAGGGCGCTTTTGTCATACTGGACAACAGGACCGGCGCCATAAAGGCCATGATAGGCGGCCGCAATTACCGCGACAGCAAATTCAACCGCGCCACCCAGGCCGCGCGACAGGCGGGGTCCACCTTTAAACCCATGGTGTGGATGGCGGCGCTGATGAACGGCTATACCCCGGCCACCATCGTCGAAGATTCGCCGATGGCCTATTATTACGACGGCAAGGACTGGCGCCTGCTGGAGGGCGCTACGGACCAGTACGCCATAGACCTGGCCATACAGCCTTTTATCGGCAACAAGGATTTCAAGATCTGGGTGCCCAGCGACTTCGACGGGAAAACGCAGGGCCGCATAACCCTGCGCCGGGGACTGGAGCTTTCGCGCAACCTGGCGTCCATCTACCTGGTCACAAGGGTGGGGCCCACCCTGGTGGCCGACGTGGGGCACCGGGCCGGCATAAAGCGCAATCTGGAGGCCGTGCCCTCGATAGGGCTCGGCACCTCCCTGGTGACGCAGATGGAAATGGCCAGTTCCTTCTCCACTTTCGCCAACGGCGGCATCCATGTGGCGCCTTTCGGCGTGCTGAAGGTCACCGACAACCAGGGGCGCGTGCTGGAGGAGGCGGTGCCCGAAGAAAGCGAAAGCTTCTCGCCGCAACTTTCCTACGTGCTGGTGAACATGATGAAGGGCGTGGTGCAACGCGGTACCGGCTCCTACGCCTCGCGCCTGAAGCGCCCGGTGGCCGGCAAAACAGGCACCAGCCAGGATTCCAAGGATATGTGGTTTATAGGCATGACGCCGGACCTGACGGCCTCCGCCTGGATGGGCTATGATGATTTTATATCGCTGCCGATGAAGGACTGGACCGGCGGCGGCACCGTGGTGCCCTGGTGGACGGAGATAATGGAGACAGTACTCAAAGACCAGCCCGTGCGCGACTTCCCGGTGCCGGACGGCATAGTGTTCGTGACGGTGGACCAGGAGACCGGAAAACTGGCGCTGCCCACCTGCAAGAAAAAGATCCTCGAGGCCTTCATAAAAGGCACCGAGCCCAAAGAATTCTGCGACGTGCAGCATTGATAGGGATTGGGGACGCTGCTTACTTTCTTACTTATTCCAAGCGTAAAACAACCTGTCTCACATCTCAATAAGTAAGAAAGTAAGCAGCGTCCCCAAACTATTTGTAGATGCGCGGGATCCTGGCGTTGGCGGCGGTGCGGCGCACGTGCAGGGCTACAGGGGTGCCGATGACGGCCTCTGGGATATCGGTGACGTCCAGCATGGTGTGCGCTATGCCAGTTTTGCCGGTGAACCAGGCCCTCTTGCCGTTTATTACGCCCCAATACTGAAAGCCGGAAGTTATGCGGATGTGGTTTTCCGTAGGTTCCATGGTGAGCCCGTCGGAATAGCCGGCTGGTATGGTGGCCAGGCGCATGGCGCGTTGGGCCGTAAATTCGCCGGCATAGCCCAGCGATTCACCTTTCTTCACATTCTTTACTGAAATTATCCTGGCATAGAACTGCCATGGCCGGCCCAGGCCGGGCAGGGGCGGGCCCTGCTTTTTTTTCTTATAAATGTCGGTGGGGTAGATCCCGTACATCAGGTTCCCCACGCGCACCATATCCAGCTGCCAGTGCGGAAAATCGCTTAGGATGGAGCTGTTGGCCGCGTGCGCCTTCAGGCCGGGCGCCAACGCGCGCAGTTCCTGCGCCAGCGCGCTGAAAGTCGAAAGTCTTTCCTCGGTCTCCGTCATGTTCTGGGCGGGCCTGTAGGCCAGGTGCGCGGACAGACCGTAAGGGACCGCTTTCTTAAATTTTACGGCATCTTTCAATATGGCCGCCGCGGCCGCCGGCTGCACCCCCCAGCGGCCAAGGCCCAGGTCTATGTCTAGGTGGTAGGAGATCTTCTTCTTTGCCGCGCGGTCCAGCGCTTTTATAAAGGCCAGAGAGTCGGCTGTCGGCACAAGGCCGGTCTTCACTATAAGCGGCGCTTCTTCAGGCAGGGAGGGGGCGAGCAAATGGATAGGGGTTTTCGGCAGGGCGCTCCTGAGCGCCGCGCCTTCGTCGGCGGTAAGCACACCGACGGAGTCGGCGCCGTTGGCAAGCGCCGTTTTAGCCGCCGCGGCGGCGCCATGGCCGTAACCATCCGCTTTCACGGCGGCCATGAACAGCACGCCAGGGGAGAGGGCCTTTTTTATGGCCCTCACGTTGCCGGCCATCGACTTTAAATCTATTTCAACCCACTTAAGCATAGTTCGTTGAGAAAATTATATCATTACTGTATTGCATGACCGTTAAAGTTATCAAGGGTGCGCCCAATCTGAGCGCCAAAGCCTGGTTCGCGCTGAAGGCCTGTGAAAGGGCCCCGTCGAATATGCTGGTCGCCGCCGCCGGCGAGGACGTCCTTGTCTCCTGGCAGCACGCTTTCAATTCTCTTTCCGGCCTTATCAAAGACCTGCCGCCTTTCGAGGTATGCCTCTGGGGCGCCGACAGTTCCGAACGCGCCAGGGCCATGCGTGCCCTCTATTCCCCTGAACCCGGCAAAAATTATATCCACGTGGCCTCGCCGCAGGCCCTGGCCGAGCCGTTGATGGCGGGGGAGGCTTACGCCGCGCTGCGCTTCTATTTCAGGCAGGGGCACTCCTATGAAAGGGGGGCCTCGCTGGACCTTTTTATAAAGGCCGGTTACGAAAGGACCTCATTCGTTGAGGAGAAGGGGCAGTTCGCCGCGCGCGGCTCGGTGGTCGACTTTTATGCGCCGGGCTTTGAAAAGCCGGTGCGCCTTTTCTTTTCGGATAAAAAACTGGACAGTATCCGCTATTTCGAGATAGACACCCAGCACACCTCGGATTTCCTGGAAAGCGTGGACGTGCCGCCCAATATCTTCGGCGGAACCGGGCGGCCGCTTTCAGCCTGCGCCGGGCCGGAGTGGAAGCTGTTCCTGGACGCGGCCCTGCCCGAAGCGCCGGAGACCGGCGCCGGGGAAATTTACAGCTTCGGCATTCTGGGCGCCGGCGGCGCGGAAACCGATTTCGGCGCGGCCTCCAACTTGAATTTTAATTCGGACATCAAGCTGCTGGCCGGGGAACTGAAACGCCTTAAAAAGACCGGCCTGTCGGTTAAGCTTTTCTGCATTAACCGCGGCGAATCGGAGCGCCTGGCCGAGTCCCTGGCCGACGAGGGGGCCGGCGGCCTGGTTTCCATCTCCACCGGCTATATAGAGGAGGGTTTTGTCCACGCGCCCTCGAAGACCGCCGTTATAACCTCCTCGGAACTCTTCCGGCGCCGTTACAGGTTCGACCCGGCTTCTATAAAGCCCAAGAATAAATTCTTCAAGTGGACGGACCTTAAGACCGGGGACTTCATAGTGCACGAGGATTACGGCGTGGGCCGCTACCTCGGCATAAAAAAAGCTTTTTTCAGGAACGCCTACGGCGAGCGGGTGGAGGATTCCGACTGCCTCTACCTGGAGTACGCGCGCGGAGATAAATTAATGGTGCCCCTGCACGACTTTACCCACGTGCAGAAATATATAAGCTCCGAGGGCAAGGTGCCGCGCCTGTCCCACATGGACACCAAGACCTGGACGGAGATGAAGGGCCGGGTGAAGAAAGAGGTGGAGGCCCTGGCGCTGGACATTTTAAAGCTTGAGGCCGAGCGCGCGGCTTCCAAGACGGCCGCCCTGCCGCACGGCGGGCACTTGGAGGACGAGTTCGCGGCCTCCTTCCCTTTCGACGAGACCCCCGACCAGGCCCGCGCCATAGCCGAGGTGCTGGCCGACCTGGAGTCTGAAATGCCCATGAACCGCCTGGTGGCCGGCGACGTGGGTTTCGGCAAGACCGAGGTGGCCATGCGGGCCGCCATGCGCGCCGTGGCCAACGGCCGGCAGGCGGCCATATTGGTGCCCACCACCATCCTGGCCGACCAGCACGCGAGGAATTTCACCAAGCGCTTCGCCGGCTTCCCGGTGAACATCCGCGTCATCTCCCGCTTTGTTCCGCCGGCCGAGCAGAAAAAGATACTGGCGGACCTGGCCCGCGGCAAGGTGGATATAATAGTTGGCACGCACCGCCTGTTGCAGAAGGACGTGGAGTTCTCCGCTCTCGGCCTTATGGTGGCTGACGAGGAGCACCGCTTCGGGGTGAAAGACAAGGATAAAATAAAGGCGGCCGCCAAAGGCGTGCACTGCCTGCTGATGAGCGCCACACCCATCCCGCGCACGCTCTATCAGTCGTTGTCCTCCCTTAAGTCCATGTCCGTTATCGAAAGCGCTCCGGTGGGACGCCAGGCTATTTCTACTTTTGTGCGGCCTTTTACGGAAAAAAGCGCGGCCGAGGCCGTCACCTACGAACTGGCGCGCGGCGGCCAGGTTTATTACGTGCACAACCGCGTGCAGACCATAGAGAGCCGCAAAGCCTACCTGAAAAAACTCATGCCGGAACTGCGCATAGCCGTGATACACGGCCAGATGCGCGCGGACGCGGTGGAAAAGGCCATGTGGGACTTCCTCAACCGCAAGTATGACGTGCTGATGGCCACCACCATCATAGAATCCGGCCTGGATATCCCCAGTGTGAACACCCTGCTGGTGGAGAACGCCCACGAAATGGGCCTGGCCCAGCTTTACCAGCTGCGCGGGCGCATAGGCCGCGAAAAACAGAAGGCCTATTGCTACCTTTTTTATCCCGGCTGGATGAAGACCGGCGCGGAGCGGCTAAAACAGAAGGCGCAGCTTTTGAAATCCAGGGCGGAGGGCAACGACGAGCCGGCCCCCATCAGCGAGGACGCCGTGCGGCGCCTATCGGCGCTGGAGGAATTTACGGAACTGGGTTCCGGCTTCCGCCTGGCCATGCGCGACCTGGAGATACGCGGCGCGGGGGAGCTGCTGGGGCTGCGCCAGCACGGCTTTATAAATTCGATAGGCCTTGAGATGTACATCAAGCTCTTGAACGGGGAAATAGACCGCATAAAAGGCCGCGCCGGCGCGCGCGAACTGCCCGAGCCCAAAATGGACCTGCTTGTGCCGGCTTTCATCCCCGAGGATTATGTGGGCGACGATATGGAGCGGCTTAACTTCTATAAGAAGCTGCTTAACGCGAAACAAGCGGAGTTGGCCGGGCTGCTGAAGGACCTGGAGGACATCTCGGGCCCCGCGCCCGGACCCCTGAAGAACCTGGTGGAGCTTATCCGCCTGAAAAAAGCGCTGGCTAGAAAGTTAGTGCGCTCCGTAACACAGAAGGGGGAGGACCTTGAGGTCCTGTTCCTGCCAGGGGCCGTTGTGGAGCCCAAGGTTATAGGCGGCTGGCGTCAGGCTTTCGGGCCCCGGCTCTCGTTCCTGCCGTCTAAATCCGGCGACGGCATAAATATTTCCGCCGTGGACGACCCCCTGTCCGATATAGCCGTAGTAGCTCATACCCTTGAAAACTGACAAAGTATAGGCCCAAAGCCCGCTCTATCCCGGTCCATTTTACCTATGGTCTTCCCAATGAAAACGTGCTAGACTATATATAGACGTCAGCAACACACAGTTCTTTGAGAACCCTTTTGTTTAAGCGCGCCCTCATCCCGGATGAGGGGTGCGGTACAACTCCAATAAGGAGATTTCATCTTCGGGTGGTTCAGCGCAGCGCACAAGCGAAGCGCAGTAAGCAAGCGACGATGAAACGGAGGGCAGAGCCCTCCTTGTGTCGCACCGGCCCGGTTCCTATAAAGGGCCGGCGTTATTCGCCCCGCTCGCTGTGCAGTGCGAGCGGGGTGCGACAAGCGGGGGTGAATAGGTTCGACGTTAACTTGTTCTGTCAGATCAGCAGGCCATGGTTGACCAGGCCATGTAAAACAGGGTCAAAACAACAAAAGCCAACTCCAACGAGATGGCCTGGGCGCACGCTTAAGTGTGCCTCGCTCGCAGACTGCCGCCCGCGCGGAATGTAGAGCGTTACAATGCGGGATGCTGTCTCCTGGGGCGCGTTTCGTCCCTGGTAGGCAAAAGACTAAACGGAACTTGGCCGGTACTTGTCGCCTTGAACTTAGTCCGGCCGAGACAAACTCGAGGCTAAGCCTGTAGCGGTTCTGACAAGCGGTTTACGGACCCGGGTGCGAATCCCGGCACCTCCACCATTTAAGATCCGGCCTTTAAAAGGGCCGGATTTTAATTGGTGGCGGCTATTGGTCGAAGTTCGCCACTTTTTCGATGAACACCCGGATGGGAGCGAGTGAGTCCCTTATCCGCGAGGTGTCGTCGCGGGCGTGGCCACGCAGCGCGGCCGCTTTGCTCAAAGGCTTATAGGTAAAGCATAAAGTTATGTGTGTTTCCGGTATTTATCCGGGGCCGGTTAGTTTTGCGCCGATTGCCCATGGTATTTCAAAAAGATAGGATATACTTGGCAGCTATCAGTTTATGGCAATAATAAGCCCTCTTACTTTTTTTCGCTTTGCGGCCGACCATAGCGAGCTTTTAGAACGCCTCTATGAAAAACGCTCGCGTATAACCGAAACGGAACTGCGCGAATATGTGCTTGCCTGCCGCAAAGAAAATGACCCCGCGCCGCAGCGGGTGATAAACCAGCTTGAGGAATTAGGGATCATAGAACCGTCGCCGGAAGCCACGGCCGCCTATGAAATGCGCCGGCCCGTGGCGCAATTATTGGCCTATCTCCTGCACGAATACCGGCTTACTTCCGTGGAAGTTATCCAGGCCTACCTGTCCGATTTACAAAAGCTGGGCGGTGGGCTTGTTAAAGCCGTGGCGGACAAAGACGGGGCCGGGGCCGTGCGCCTGCTGGCCGACGCCGCCGACGAAGTGGAGCGCATGCGCCAGGATTCCCGCCACAGCCGTGAAGCTATTGTTGCCGATGTGGTGAAGCTGAAGGCGAACAAAGCGGGGCTGACGGTGAAAGAGCGGCTTGGCCGGGTGGATTATCTCTGGACGCGCTATATGGCGCCGCTGCGCGATATGCTGGACGTGCGCAAAGAAATGGAACGCCAGCTTGATTCACTTGAAGCGGCGCTTGCGCACGGGGAAACGGCTTTTGAAACCGACCTGGCCGTGCACCGGGAGTTCGCCGCGCTGCGCAGCCGCGCGCTGCGTCTGCGCCGCGAGATTGCCGCCGACTTTAAAGAAAGCATAAAAGAACTGCTGCCGCTGCATAACGAACTGCACCGGGAAAGCGCGGTGTCGCGCGGCGCGGCTCACGCGCTTGGGCTTATAAAGCGGGGCGGTTTGCAGACTATAGACCTTACAAAACGCCTTGGGATTTCCAGTTGGCGCGCCAAAGGCCTGTTTGCGGACGAAGCTATACGCGCGTACATGCTGGGGCTAAAGGGTTATACCCCGAAACTGCCTCCCCCGCTGTGCGCCGTGCGCGCGCCTGACCTGGCGTCCCTTATCCAGGCGGACGACTTTAAAACAAAAGCTAAAAAAGCCGTTCCCCTGGATGACGCGCTGGCCTGGCTGATAGCGCAGTATCCGCAGGCCGCGCCGGAACAGCTGCTGCGCTGCTACGCGCGTTTTTATTACGGCGAATTCGGCACTACACGCTTTGCCGACAGGACGGAAAAGAGTTACGCAGCGCAGGGCCTTTCTTTCTCGGCCAAGCCGATGGGAGTTAAAAAAAATGGAAACTGAGAAAAACACGGAGTTGCCGCGCCTTGACGAGGTTTTTGACGCGCTGCGCAAAGGCCGCCATATAGCGCCCGAAGACGCGGACCTCTATTTTAACCTGCACAACGGCGAAGCCGCTTTCACGGAACTATTCGCTAAGCTCGGTTTCGAGCTCATAAAACATCCACGCGGCTTTTATTACTTCAAAGGGGAGGTGGATATAAGCGACACTTCCTCCCGGATGGCCGTCTTCATGTTTATATTGGTGGAAACCCTGGCCGACTCCGGGGCCAGCGCTGAAGAACAGATAATGACTTCCCTATTCTTTGTCGATAAGCTGGAACACCTCCGCCGTGAACGCTACCGTGACATTATGCTGGAAGCCGGCATGCCAACCGAGGAAGAGCTGCGCCAGACCCTGCGCACCATGGAGCGCTTCGGCTTTCTCAAAATGGAAGGCCCGGATTCCTTTCGTTTCAGAGCGCCGGCGTACCGCTTTTTGGACCTCTGCATGGAGATCTTTAAAGAAAGCGAAGCCGCGGAGGAGAAAATATGATCTCCCGCCAGGGCCTCGCCCGCCTTATAGCCATTCATTGCGGCAAGTATGATTACGCCTGCGTGGACACCGATTCTTCCCTGCACCTGGTCGGTCCTAATAATGTGGGGAAGACTTCCCTTATTGCCTTGCTGCAATTTCTGTATATCGACGACCAGCGTAAAATGCACTTCTCGCGCAGCCTGGAGCAGACGCGCAGATATTACTTTCCGGATGCGTACAGCTACGTGATCTTTGAGTGCATGACGCCCACGGGCATACAGTGCCTGGGGGTGCGCGGCCTTGGGCCGCTTAAAATGCATGATTACGAACGTTTTGCCTGGACCGGCAAGTTCGAGGAAGAGGACTTTATTGACGGCGACAGGCGGCCGCTGCCTTTCCAGAAGATCAAAGAAAAACTCTCGCTCAAAGGCTACGCCGAACTGGAGCCTAAGCATCTGCGGGCGGCGCTAACAGGCGTAGGGGATAATAATGGCGTGAACCTGGGCCTGGTACCGTTGCGCCACCGGGATTACTATGAACGTTTCCGCTCCGCTTTCTGCAACCTGCTGCGCCTTTCGCACCTTAAACAGGAGGAGCTGAAAGAGCTTCTGTTGGAAATTTACGACACGGAATTTCAGGTGCGCGCCATAGACCTTGAACGTGGCTATACCAGCCAGTATACCGCCATCAAACGCGGCACGCAGGAAGTGCGCACGCTTAAAAACCTGGTTCCGGATATAACAAAGTTTTTGGCCCACGCCGATGAGCGCGGCCGCTTGCGCGGCAGGCTACCGGCTTTATGGGCCGCCATCGGGGCAGCCTACGAGAAGAATAAGAACCGCCTTGAACGGGAAGCAGCCGACATTGTGGCGCGTCAGCGCGCTCTGGAGGGGGAGCAGGCGGGCGTGCGCCGGGATATTGCGGCGGGCCTGGAGCGGCAGATAAAAGCCGCCTCCGCCCTGAGCCGGGTTAACGATGCGCTGGCCGAAGTGGAACAAGGGCGGCTGCGCTTTGCGGATTTCGTAGAGGACTGGAAGCGGGAGCGCCGGCGGGCACTGGGGACGGAAATAGAAAACCTGGCCTTTCAACTGCGTAACGCCGGCGAGGAGCCTGCCGGGCGCGTGAAGGCGCGGCTGGACAGGGCGGAACTGGATCTGGAAAAAGCGCGCGAGCGGCTTAAGAATTCCGCCGGCAACGCGGCTTCGCGCCTGAAAGAGAAGTTCGGAGCCGAGAAGTCCGAAGCTGTTTTTAAAATCCTTAACCCGGAACTGCTGGGTCTGCCGTTTACTAAAGACGGCATAACGGTCAAAGACGAGGCGGCTGCGCTGAAAGAATTGACCTGGCTGCACGAGAAGCTTGGGGACGGGCGGTTTAACGCTGCCGGCTTAAGCGTTAACCTAGCGGCTCTGCACGGCGCGGATTTCGCTTCGTTTACTAACCCCGAAGCGCTTAAAGCCGAAATCGAAATTCTCGAAAGGCAACTCGCTAAAGATGGGGAGATCTTAAAGAATATTGAAAGAACCACAGAGCTGAAAAAGCTCAAGGCGCAAAAACAAGAAGAAGCTGACGCTCTAGACCGGGAACTTCTTGAATTTGAAACTTTCAGTTTAAAGGCGGCGCAGGCTCCGCAGTGGCAGCAGCAGGCGGCCGGGTTGGAAAAAGAAGCGGCCCAAATACGCAGCGAGCAGAACCGCCTGGAAACTGAAAGAGAGCGGCTGCGTGCGGAAGCCGACGCGCTCGGGCGCAGGGGCGAGGAGGCGGACCGCCAGCGGCGGAACCTGCTGAAACAAAGACAGGGGCTTCCGGCGCTGCCAGAGAGCTGGTCGGCAGCACCGCCCGCGGCTGCGCAGCCTGTGCCTGAAGATTTTGAGGAGCTGCTGGCTTTGTACCGTGACGGCTTCGCGCGGGAAGAGCGGGAAGACGCCCAGGCGCAGGATTACCTGGCGCGTATAGAAGCGGCTACTTATTCGGCCTTTAAAGCGGCTACCGAGGAAGAAACCATAACTAAACTACGCCAGCAGCTGGAAGCGCTGCCGGAAAAAGAAAAACTGGCGCAGGAGGCCTGGACCAGCCTTGCCGTCAGCCTGAAAAACGCTTTCAAAGGCCTAAAGCGCGATCTGGATACGCTTAAAACCAAGGTTTCGGACCTTAATCGCAAACTCGCCGAGGTGGATATCTCCAATCTCGACCAGGTGCGCCTGAATGCCGAGACCCGCAGGGATTGGGATGACCGTTTGAAGGCTTTGATAGACGCGGATGAAACCCCGCTCTTCGCCGACCTCTCCGGCGCGGATAAGGCGCTGGAAGAGCTGGGCGCCCTGCTGGGCAAGTATCCGCAGATAAAATTGCAGGACCTTTTCGACCTGCATTTTGAAATTACGCGGCCTGGCGGCGAAACCCGCCGCTATCCCGATCTGGATAGGATCGAATCCAACGGAACTACCATCACGATAAAAGTGCTGATAAATCTGCTTTTATTGCGCGGCTTGTTGGATAGCGACAAGGTAGTGCTGCCGTTTTACCTGGACGAGGCTTCCAGCCTGGACCGCGCCAATCTGCTGGCCATAATGAAGACGGCAGGCAGCCTGAATTTTGTGCCCGTGCTGGCCAGCCCCGACGCGCTGGACGCGGCCGAGTATGTTTACTTCGTTCGCGAAGAAAACGGCCGCGTCTCCCTGGACGGCAATTCCCGCGTCCGCTGTCACAGGGCGGCTGAAAAGGCGGCGCCATGAGGCGGCCCGCCCTGGCGAAACTGCTCGGTACGCTTTTAAAGGAAGGCTCCGCTCCGCTGTCCCTGTTCTCCGCCTCCGCGCGGGCCGCTTTAAGCCCGCAGTTCGCCGCCGGCATTCTGCAGGAAGAACGCATTGGGGCCGGTACCAGGGTTGCGGTGCGCAACAAAGCCGTGCTGGAGGCATTTGCCGCGCAGCTTTTCCCTTCGGGTTTGAGTGTAGCCCCGGCTGGAGATACGCCCCGTGCCACAGCCGTGGGCTATTATCGGGATGCAAAAGCAGCCGGGATTACAGTGGCTGAACCGGTTTTGATCAGAGCTTTTAACAATATGGTCTTTGAAAGAAAGGGGGAGGCGCTGCCCGCGGCGTCCTTAACCGGGAAATACGGAGTAGCGGCATTCCTGCTTAAGGAGCTGCCCTTCTGGGGTTGCGGAGGAACGCTGGCGATTGTAGAAAACCTTGAACCGTTTTTGTGTTTTGAAAAGATGAAGGTCGCCGCTGATGCCGCCGTTTATGCCGGGGGGAAGATGTCCGGCAGAATGCTGGCGTGGTTCACTTCAGCAGAAATGTCCAAATGCAGCTTCGTGCATTGTGGAGACTATGACCCGGTAGGGATTGATGAATATTTACGTCTTAAGGAAGTCTGCGGTGCCAGGGTAAAACTGCATACCCCCGCGAATATAGAAAACCTGTTTGAAAAATACGGCAAGCGCGAATTGCTTATAGACTCTGAAGCCGTCTTGCGCCGCTTGCGCGCGACAAAAGACCCGGACGCGCTTCGTATTATTGAGCAGATGAATGTCTGCAATTCCGGTCTGGAACAGGAGATTCTTCTGTTGGGTTGAGCGTCGGCCGCACCGCCGTGCCGGGGGAGCGGGGCTTGACAACTCGTAGTTTCACCTATATAATATATTTCAGCAAACGCTGAAACCATGAATATTAATGAAAATGCTTCTTTGGGCAGGGCAAAAGAGATTTTAAAAGAGACTCTCGCGGCTATTCCTTTTATTGAACTGGTTTCCATAAAGGACCAGCCCGCAGGAGGGGCTGATATTTTATTGAAACTGAAACATAAGGGGAAACTTTTAACCTGTGCCGTGGAAGTCAAAAGTCTTGGACAACCCAAATACGCCAGGGACGCCGCTTACCAGCTTAAGAAATACAATGACAGCCACCCTGAGATATACGGGATATTTATGGCTCCTTACATCTCCGTTGAGGCCGGGGAAGTGTTGGCGGGAAATAATACCGGCTACATGGATTTCAGCGGGAATTGCCGCCTCTCTTTTGGCGGCATTTACATAGAGTGTAAAGGCAATCCCAACGCTTTTACCGTTAAAAGGGACCTGCGTAAACTATATTCGCCTAAGGCTGAACGCGTATTGCGGGTACTTCTGTCGGCGGCCAAAAAACCATGGAAAATGGCGGAATTGGCAGGGGAAGCAGGCGTAAGCCTGGGGCAGATCGCTAATGTCAAAAACGCCCTGGCTGAAAGGGAATGGCTGGATACCTCCGCGCCTGGTTTGCGGCTCTCCAACCCGGCGGCGGTGCTTTCCCAATGGGCGCAGAATTATTACTTCCGGAAAAATACGCTCAAAGAGTGTTACAGCGTTAAAAGCCTTGCCGAGACCGAGGCCGCTTTGGAAGAACTTTGCGCAAAGAACGGAATACGCTTCGCCCTTGCCGGTTTTTCCGCGGCGGCCCGCTTCTGGCCGGCCGTAAGATATCAGCGTGCTATGGCGTATGTGGGTGAATTCCGTGCGGAGCTGTTTGCTTCCGCCGGTATCAAAGAGGTGGAAAGCGGGGGGAACCTTCTGCTGATGCTGCCATACGATGCCGGTGTTTTTTACGGCGCCGGGAAAGTGAACGGCGGCACCGTGGCCGGCGCAGTGCAGACTTATCTGGACCTGGCCGGTTATAAAGGAAGAGGCGCGGAAGCCGCGACCGAAATCCTTGAGAATGTGATAAAGCCATTATGGTAAGCAGGAAAGACTATAACGAGGTCATGGTGAGGGCTGCTAAAAGCGTCCTGATAGAGCTGTCGCATCTTCTGGGCGAATATCATGACGGCATTGTGCTGATAGGCGGCTGGGTTCCGCCGCTGCTTCTGGGCCCTGGTGCGCATGTAGGCAGTACGGACGTTGACCTGGCCCTGGATCATAAAGCCATCACAAGCGCAGCCTATGCGAAGATAGGGAAGCTGCTTCTCGGGCGCGGCTATTCCCCGGATGAGCAGCGCCCTTATGTGTTTAGGCGGGCGATAAAAATGGAAGGGCAGGCTTTTTCGGTTGAAGTGGACTTTTTGTCCGGGGAATACGGCGGCTCCGCCAAAGCACGGCGTCATCAGACTGTGCAGGACATAAAGGCCAGGAAGGCCCGCGCCTGCGATCTTGCTTTCTCGATGTTCACGGAGGTCAAAGTGGATGGCGAATTGCCGGATGGCGGCAAAGACAGCGTAATGGTGAGAGTCGCCTCCATTGTGCCGTTCCTGGTTATGAAGGGGATGGCTTTGCACAGCCGCCTGAAAGCAAAAGACGCCTGGGATATTTATTACTGCCTCAACAATTACCCCGGCGGCCTTGATGTGCTGGCGGCGGAGATAAAAAAACACGCATCCAATAAGCTGGTCAGGGAAGGTTTCCTTAAAATGGCGGAGAAATTCGCCTCCGAAAAGTACATCGGCCCCAAAATGGCGGCGGACTTCGAGGAACTGCCCCCCGGCGAGCAGCGCGACATGCTCCAGCGCGACGCCTACGAAAAAGTCGCTTATCTGCTGAAGGCGGCGGGTCTACGATAATATAACCGCGTAGTTAGTATAGGCCTATATAATGGCGAGCACACGATTCACGCCGCTTCCCGTATGTATACCCGTATTTATTGTAAAATTTGAGCATGACGCGGCCTAACGCTTTTACCAAGGTTGCCGTTCCGGCGGCTATACTGCTTGCCGTCGGCTGGTCTATCTGGCTGTGGCCGTCCCATTTTCTCTGGGTTTACCCGGCCAGCGGGGCGCTGTTCCTGTGGTTCTCCTGGTCTGGGGAACGCGAGGTTAAATACATTTTCCTTTTCCTGGTCACCGCGGCCGGGTTCATAATGCCCAAGCTTTCCCCGGAAGGCGATTCCCTATTCCTGACGGCGGGCGCCATAGCCGAAACCATTTCCCTCTGGCTGCTTTTCTACGCCTTGTCCCACTTCGAGACTGCGTGCATCGCCGCGCGCCAGCGCCTTGAAGCGGAGGAGGAGGAGGCCGCGGAAAAAGTGAAGAATCTGGAGGACGAACTGGCCCGCTACCGCCTGCACCTCGACAGTACCCTGGCCCGCATAAGGGACAAGGGCGCCCTGGCGGCCGCCATCCACGACATGGGCTCCGCCTCGACTCCCGACGAGGTGCGCGGCCGGCTGGAAACCCTGCTGCGCGAATATTTCCCCGGCGCCTCCGTGGAACTGCGCACCGGCGCCCCGCGCGATTTTGCCGATAACTGGGTGGCGGAGCGGAAGATCCCGCTGCTGGTGCGCAACTCCGACGCGGACAGCCGCTTTAACCGCGGTTTCTTCGGGCCGGCCGAGCGCTCTTTCATGGCGCTGCCGCTGTACCTGTTCGGGCGGCTGGTCGGCTTTGTGCGCGCCGCGGCTTCGGAGCCGGACCGTTTTAAATCCGAAGACCTGCGCGGCGCCGAGCTCGCCTGCACGCTGGCCGGGGTCAGCATGGAGAACATCTACCTCTTCGACAAGGTGAAGGAGCTGGCCATAAAGGACGGGCTCACCGGCCTTTACACGCACCGGGCTTTCCAGGGCAGGGTGGAGGAAGAGATACTGCGCGCGGCCCGCTCCAAGGTGCCTTTCTCGGTGATAATGGCCGACATCGACCATTTTAAATCCTACAACGACAACTTCGGCCACCAAGCGGGGGACACGGTGCTTAAGGCCGTGGCCGAGGTGTTCGCCGGCGGCGTGCGCGACATAGATTTTGTCTCCCGCTACGGCGGGGAGGAGTTTGCGCTGGTGATAACCGGGGCGGACAAGGCGCAGGCGGCCGCCGTGGCCGAAAACCTGCGCCGGACGCTGGAGGCCAGGGCCTTCAATTTCGGCGGCCGGCCCTCGCGCGTTACGGCCAGCTTCGGCGTGGCCGAGTTCCCGTCGGAGGGCGCGGCGGCCAGCCAGCTGGTGCGCGCTTCCGACGAGCGTCTTTACAAGGCCAAAGAGGGCGGGCGCAACAGGGTGGTGCTGGAATGAACAGGCCGGAACTCTGGATAGCCGCCGCGGCCGCCGCCCCGGTCCTCTCCTACTTTTTAGGGCGTATTAACCGCTGGGCGGGCCTGGCCGCCGGCCTGCTGTTCTTTGTTTTCTGTTCATTCATGCTGGCGGGGGAGATCTCAGCGGGCGCCCCTTTCGCGGCGCTGGCGCTGTGGGTGGCGGCCGCCCTGGCCCACTCCGTGCTGCTTAACGGGCATTATACGGACGCGGCGGTAAACCCGGCCGTGGAAGCCGCGCGCAGGAAAGCCGGCGCGCTGGAAGCTGAACTGGCCGGCATCAAGCGGGAGACCATGCTTAACGCGGCCGGTGAAAAGAAATCCCTGGCCATTTATTCGGCGGTAAAACTTCTTTCCGAAACCGTGGAGCCGCAAAGCGCGGCCAAGCAGCTGGGCAAGTACCTGACCGACTATTTCGACACCGAGGAAGCCGCGCTTTATCTGGCCGGCAACTCCGGCGGCGTCATGGATATGGAGCTTTTCGCGCAGGGGGCCAAAGGCTCCGCCCTGCCGTCCCTGGCGGAGCTGGTGACGGCGGGCGGCTTCCCGCGGGAGACGCTGGCCGTCTCCGGCCTGGTGTTGGCGCCCGTGGCCCCGGCGGGGGAACCGCTGGGCCTGCTGGTGCTGCGCCTGGCCCCGGAAGCCGTGGAAGGCGCGGCCAGGTTCACCTCCGAAATTTCGTTCGCGCTTAAACGCGTCATGCTCTTCCGCCAGGTGGAATGGCTGTCCCTTACGGACGGGCTGACCGGCCTGTGGCGCCGTAACGCCCTGGACGAGAAAATACGCGAGGAGATGCGCCGCGCCTCCGCCTTCAAGACGACGATGGGCTTCATGATAGCCGATATAGACCATTTCAAGCGCCTCAACGATACCTACGGCCACCAATTCGGCGACGCGGTGCTCAAAAGGGTGGCGCAGCTGCTCAAGGCCGGCGTCTACGAGACCGACTTCGTCGGGCGCTACGGGGGCGAGGAGTTCGGCATAGTGCTGCCGCGCGCCGATTCCGCCGGTCTGCTGCGCAAGGCCGAGTCCGTGCGGGCCCGCATAGAGGCCGAGGTCTTTTCCCAGGGGCTGGAGAAAGTGCGGCTTACGGTTTCCATAGGCATAGCGCATTTCCCCAGGGACGGGCGCGGGCCGGAGGAACTGGTGGCCGCGGCCGACAAGGCGCTGTACGCCGCCAAAGAAGGCGGCCGCAACCGCGTGGTTGAGGCCGGCAAATTTTAATAGCGCGGTGATTTTTATTTAAGTCCGGAGGACTAATGGAAGAACAGGGCAACAGCGAAGCGGTTGATCAAGCGGTAAAACCTGCGCCGGCTCCGTCCGTGGCCGCCCGCGGCACGGGCTTCTGGCTTAAAATAATAGCCGTGCTTTACGCGGTTTCCATCGTGGCGGCTTTCGTCCTTATCGGCAAGGCCGACGCCGTCAAAAAAACCAGGACTAAAGATATGGACATCTCCAAACTGGCCGCCCTCGGGCAGGCTAAAAAGCACGCCGTGGGCCTGGTGGAGATCTACGGGGCCATATCGCAGGGCAGTTCCAGCCGGGCCTGGGAGCGCGGCAGCCAGCAGATAGCCAAGAAGATAGCTTCCCTGGCCGCCGACAAGGACGTAAAGGCCGTGGTGCTGGATATAAACACCCCCGGCGGCTCCGTGGGCGCCGTGCAGGAGATCTACTCCGCCATAAAGCGCGCCAAGGCCGGCACCAGGAAGCCTTTTATCGCCCGTTTCGGCGAGGTTTCGGCCAGCGGCGGCTACTATGTGGCTTCCGCCTGCGACCTGGTGATGGCGCAGCCCGGCACCATAACCGGTTCCATCGGCGTCATATTCAGCGTGACCAACCTGGAGGGCCTGATGAAGAAAGTCGGCTTCAGGAACGAGGCCATCAAGTCCGGCAGGTTCAAGGATATAGGCTCGCCCATGCGCGAGATGACCGCCGACGAGCGCAAGCTGCTGCAGGGCATGATAGACGATTCTTACGAGCAGTTCGTGGCGGCGGTGGCCGAGGGCCGCAAGATGACGGTGGAGAAGACCAAGACGCTGGCCGACGGCCGCATATACACGGGCAGGCAGGCCGTGGAGCTGGGCCTGGTGGACAAGCTGGGCGACCTGCAGGACGCGCTGGACGCCGCCGGCGAAATGGGCGGCATAGGCAAGAACCCGCGCGTGATACGGGACGCGGCCCCCTTCGAACAGTTGATGTCCCTGATGGACAGCAAACTGCAATTCTTCGGGACCAAGGCCGTTGTGGACGCGCTGGACTCCGCGCCAAGCCTGGAGTACCGCTGGTATGGGCGCTGATATGGACCCTTTTAAAACTCTTGAAGCGCTGATAGACCGCCCCGGGACGCTGACCGGGCCCGAAAGGCCGGAAGGCCTGGGGCGCGCCGGTCTGCTGGGTTATTTTGCCGGCACGCTGGGGCTTTTTACTTTCCTGCGTATGCAGGAGGCCGTTCCCCCTGGCGTGCTGTCCTTCCTGGCGGTATTCGCGCTGGTGCTCGCGGCTAATTTCCTGTTCGCCGCTATCATGCACCTCTTTATGGACCTTACCGGGGCGGAAAGGCCGGGCGGCGCGGCCAGGCTGTTCCTGGCTTTCGGCTGCACCGATTTCCTGCTGACGCTGCTGGTGCCGCTGGGCTTTTTTGCCGGAGTCAAAGTGCTCAACGCTTTTCTCTGGTTCTGCCTGTGCGTTCTGGCGCTCATTTACGCCCGCGTGCGCCTGGTGCGCCGGCTTTATGCGGTTTCGGCCAACAAAGCCCTGCTGGCGGTCTGGCTGCCTTACGCCGGGCTGACGGCGCTGTTCTTCGCCGGCTTCTTTTACGGCATGGTCTGGCTGGTCTGGCTGATAGTGTAACCGCAAGAAATATGTCCAAGATCCCGCAGGTTAAAGAATTCGACGGCCTCCCGGTGGTTACCGCCGAGAAAATGAAATATTTGGATAAGAAAGCGTCGCAGGAATACGGCGTTGCCTCCGGGACCCTGATGGAGAACGCAGGCCGCGCCGTGGCCGAGGCGGCTCTTAAATTCGCGGCGGGGGAAATCGGCAAACAGTCGTCAGCGCTTTCCGTAGTTGTCTGCTGCGGCAAGGGGAATAACGGCGGGGACGGCTTGGTGGCCGCCCGGTATATAAAGCAGGCCGGCGTCGCCGTCAAAGTTTTTATACTGCCGCCAAAAGAGACCGGCTACGGGGAGCTGGTGGTTAAGAATCTCCAGGCCGCTAAAGAGGCCGGAGTGCCAGTGGAGCTGACCCAAAAAGAGGACCTGGAGAAACTGTCCGCCGCTTTCGCTTCGGCCGACCTGCTGCTTGACGCGCTGCTGGGCGTCAGCGCCGTCGGCAAACCTACCGGGCCGGTACACCGCGTCATCCAGTTAATGAACAAAAGCGGCCGGCCGATAATAGCCGTGGATTTGCCGAGCGGCCTCAGCCCCGATACCGGCCACCACAGCGGCGTATTTATTATAGCCCGGTTGACCCTGACGCTGGGTTTCGCCAAGACCGGCCTTATGGCCGCCCACGCCCGGCCGAATACGGGGGAGATCAAGGTTCTCCCCATAGGCTACCCGGCCGCGCTGATAGAAGAGGCCCGCGGTTAGCATCCGACCCTTCCGGCGAAGGGTTTAGTTCTTCAGGATAAGAGAGAGTTTGCCGGACAGCTCCGCCAGGTGCTCGCGCAGGCGGGGCTGCTTCCTGAGCATCAGCGGCAGCAGGGTTTTGCGTATCCAGTTGCGGGTGTAATATTCGTCGTCGTTGGTGTGGTCTTTCCTGGACGGCAGGGCATTGGCTTTAATGTAAGCCTCTATGTCGTGCCTGGAAACCGCCAACATGGGCCTTATCAGTTCTACGCGCGGCTTCCCGCCGCAGAGTGCGCGTTTTACGGGTATGCCCAGCAGGCCCTTCGGTTCGGTCCCCCTGAGCAGGTTCAATAATATCGTTTCAGCCTGGTCGTCCGAGTGGTGCGCCGTCGCCACCAGGGCGCATTTTTTCTTTAAGGCTACCTCAGACAGCAGGCGGTAGCGGGCGTTGCGGGCGGCGTGCTCTATGCTGGTCCCGGACTTCCTGGCTAGTTTCTTGACGTCCGCCGACAGGATGAAGGTCTCCAGGCCGTATTGCGCCCCCAGCTTTTTAACGAAGGCGGCGTCCAAGTCCGCCAATTTACCCCTGAGCTTGTGGTTGATATGGCAGACATAGAGCGTCAGGCGGTGGCCGCGCGCCTGCGCGGCGAAAAAATCCAGCATCGCCACCGAATCCGGCCCGCCGGACACGGCCAGCAGTATGGCGTCTCCGTCGGTGAACAGCTTGTGCGCCCGCGCGTGCGCCATCACCTTGTTCCACAGGCTCATCGTGGCCGCCCTTTTTGAGATCATAGTGGAATTATAATAAAAATCGGGGAGGCCACGGCGGCGCGGGCCCGCGGCCCGCCGGCGTCAATGGACGAACTTCCCGGCCCGGCGGAGAAGGGCCTCCACGCGGGCCTTCAGTTCCACCAGGGAGAAGGGCTTGGTCATATAATCGTCCGCGCCCAGGTCCAGCCCGTCGGCCTGGTCCGCCAGCCGGTCTTTCCCGCTAAGGATCAGCACCGGGATAAGCCGGAGGTCCGGCGAGGACCTCAGTTTCCGGAATATCCGCACCCCGTCGCCGTCGGGAAGGATCCGGTCCAGGATTATTATATCGAAGGTTTCTTTGCTTAGCAGGGCCTCGGTTTCCTTTATGGTGGCGGAGGTGGAAATATGCGCGTTGTGGCCTTCCAATATCTTTGCCACCAGTCTCGCCACAATAGGCTCGTCTTCCACAATAAGTATGCGTCTGCCTGAATAGGTCATGTGTCCCCCTAACCTCTCTAACCTAGGGTATTCATACCATTAATTATTGCCGGCTTACAACTCAGGCTGCGCCGGCTTACTTTTAGGTTTGCTATCATATCCACAATGGACGAGAAGATCCTTATAGTGGAGGACGAGAAGGATATAGCCAGGATGCTGGACTATAACCTTAAAAAAGAGGGTTACCGCACCGTGCTGGCGCATGAGGGGGCCTCGGCCGCGCTGCTGGCCGCCAAAGAGCGCCCCGCCCTGATAATATTGGACCTTATGCTGCCGGGCCTGGACGGCCTGGAGGTCTGCCGCCGTATCAGGGTCGACGCCAAGACCGCCGCCATCCCTATAATAATGCTTACCGCCAAGGGCGAAGAGGCCGACAAGGTGGTGGGGCTGGAGATGGGCGCGGACGATTATGTGACCAAGCCTTTCGGTATCAAGGAGCTGCTATCCAGGGTGAAAGCCGTGCTGCGGCGGTCGGCGCTGCTGGGCGAAGTTCTGGAAGTGTACCGCGCCGGCGACCTGGAGCTGGACTGCTCCCGCGTGCTGGCGCTGGTAAAAGGCAGGCCCGCGGACCTCACCTCCCGGGAATTCGAGCTTTTAAAGGCCCTGATGACCGCCGGGGAAAAAATGCTGTCGCGCGAGGCCCTGCTGGAAAAAGTCTGGGGCCTGGACGCCTCCCTGGAAGTGGAGACCCGCACCGTGGACGTGCACATAGGGACGCTGCGCAAAAAACTCGGGGCGGAAGGGCGCCGGATAGTGACGGTGAAGAACTACGGCTACCGGTTCGAAGCCGGAAAGAAATGAATATATTCTCCACGCTTAAACTGCTGGTCGGCGGGCAGTTCGGTGAAATAATAACCGGCTCCAAGCGCTTCGCCGCGGGGGATTTCGGCTACCGCATCCCCGTGGGCTCGTCGGGCGAACTGAAAAAGCTTTCCGAAACCCTCAACTTCATGGCGGGCGAGATAGGCGCGAAAATGCGCGACGCGGAACTGCGCCGCCTGGAACTGGAGGCCGCCTTCCGCGACATGTCCGAGGCCATCCTGGTCACCGACGGGGCCGGCGTTATAACGCGCCTGAACCCCCGCGCGCGCCAGCTTATGGGCGCGGCGGGCTTCGACGCCGAGGGCATGCGCCTGTCCGGCATGCCGGCCGGGCCGGAACTGTCCTCGGCGGCCATCAAGGCCCTTTCCAGCGGCCGCCCGGTCTCTTTCGAAATAGAGCCGGCCGCCGCCCCCGGCACGGTCTTAAGCGTCAGCGCTTCCCCCATAGTGGAGGACGGTGCGGTGCGCGGCTGCGTGCTGGTGGCCAGGGATATAACGGGCCCGAGCAGGCTGGAGGCCATGCGGCGGGATTTTGTGGCGAACGTCTCGCACGAACTGAAAACCCCGCTTACCGCCATAAGGGGCTGCGCCGAAACCCTGCTTAACGGGGCGCTCGAGGACCGGGAGCACGGGCCGCAGTTCGCCCGCAGCATACACGAACAGGCCGTGCGCCTCGACAACCTGGTAAACGACCTGCTTAAGATCTCCTACGCCGAATCGGGCCGGGCCCAGCTTGAGAAGACCCAGGTGGAGCTGAAGCCGCTGGTGGACGATCTCGGCGGCGGGCTGGCCGCCATCCTGGCGAAAAAGAAGATCTCCGTTGTAAACCTGGTCCCGGCCGGCTTCGCGGTAAACGCCGACAGGGACCGCCTTTCCCAGGTGTTGATAAACCTGCTGGACAACGCCGCCAAGTACAACCGCGAGGGCGGGGAAATAAAGATAGCGGCGGCCGATGAAGGCTCCTGCGCGAAGGTCTCGGTGGAGGATACCGGCGCCGGTATCCCGGCCGCGCATCTGCCGCGCATTTTCGAGCGGTTCTACCGCGTGGACAAGGCGCGCTCGCGCGAGCTGGGCGGCACGGGGCTGGGGCTTTCCATAGTTAAGCACCTGGTGGAGCTGCACGGCGGCTCCGTAGGCGTGGACAGCGCCGGGGGCCGCGGCTCCGTTTTCTGGTTTACAGTCCCCAAATAGCCCGCCCGTTTTTACATACATTTTACACGGGCTTTAAGCGGCCTTTATCCGCTTTTTGTAGATTATAAGGGTAGTTAAAACGGAACCCAGGAGAATATATGGCTATAAATTTCATCCCCAAGGAAGTGAAGTTCTTCGACTACCTCAACCTGCAGGCCGAGAACCTGATGAAGGCCGCCGCCTTCTTTAAGGAAGCCGTGAAGGACGGCGTGCTGGACGAGGCGGAAGTGAAAAAGATCCATAACCTGGAGCATGAGGGTGATACCCTGGCTCACGAGATCACCGACATGCTCAACCGCACGTTCATCACGCCCATAGACCGCGAGGACATCTACGCGCTGGCCAACCAGCTCGACGACGTGCTGGACATGCTCAACGCCATGGCCGGCCGCATGAAGCTCTACAAGCTGAAGCCGGGCGACGAGCACTTCGCGCAGTTCATAGACCTGATAGACCAGGCCGCCGCCGCCCTGGCCAGCGCGGTCAAATATATGCCCGATACCAAGCGCCAGCGCCGCGTGCTGGACTACTGCATAGAGATCAACCGCCTGGAGAATATGGGCGACCAGGTGCGGGAAAAAGCCATCAGCCACCTGTTCGAGACCGAGAAGGACCCCATCATGGTGATAAAGTGGAAGGAGATCTACGAGGTGGCGGAGGGCACGCTGGACAAATGCGAGCACGTGGCCAAGGTCATCGAGTCCATACTGGTGAAACATGGATAGCACGCTTATAGCCATAATCTTCCTGGTGGCGCTGGCGCTGTTCTTCGACTTTTTGAACGGCTTCCACGACGCCGCCAACTCCATAGCCACCATAGTGGCCACCCGCGTGCTTTCTCCCAAGTACGCGGTGCTGTGGGCGGCTTTCTTCAACTTCATAGCCTTCGCCTTCTTCGGCCTGCACGTGGCCGGCACCATCGGCAAGGGCATAGTGGATATCGCCCAGGTGGACAGCTACATCATATTCGGCGCGCTGATGGGCGCCTCCTCCTGGAATATCATAACCTGGTATTTCGGCATACCGGCCAGCTCCTCGCACGCCCTGGTGGGCGGGCTTATAGGCGCCGCGCTGGTGAAGGCCGGGCCTACCGCGCTGGTGATGAGCGGTATATTGAAAACGCTGGCTTTCATAGTTATTTCTCCGGTAGTGGGAATGCTATTGGGGCTAACGCTCGGGGTTCTCGTTTATAATCTGGCCGCCAAATCTACCCCTTCTAAGGTGGACCATTTGTTCCGCAAGGGACAGCTGCTCAGCGCGGCGGCCTACAGCCTGGGGCACGGCGGCAACGACGCGCAGAAGACCATGGGCATAATTGCCGGCCTGCTGTTCAGCGCCGGCTACCTGGGGACGGAATTCCATATACCGCTCTGGGTGGTGCTCTCGGCCAACGGAGCCATAGCCCTGGGCACCATGTCCGGCGGCTGGCGCATTGTTAAGACCATGGGCAACAAGCTGTCCAAGCTGCGCCCGGTGGACGGTTTCTGCGCCGAGCTGGGCGCCTCCATGGTGCTGTTCGGCGCTTCGGCTATAGGCGTGCCTATAAGCACCACCCATACCATAACCGGCGCCATAGTGGGCGTTGGTACCCTTAAAGGCATACGCGCCGTGAAATGGGGCGTGGCCGGCAACATAGTCTGGGCCTGGATCATCACCATCCCCGCCGCCGCCCTTATATCGGCCGCCTGCTACCAGTTGGCGGTAATTCTGTTCAAGTAGGCGCTTTTGCGCCGCATTGCCCGCAGGGCCCAGCCGCGTATAGGTCCAATAACCGACCGCGGCTGGGCCCTGCGCCTTTTCCGTACGGCTGCCTATCAGCTAGAATATTATGGCGCCAATGTTAAAAAGGGACAACCAATGAAAAAACACCTTCTGGCTATAGTGATAGTGACTTCGTTCCTTTCTGTTTCTTTTGCACAGCAGAATTTACCACTGGCCCAACTGGCCAAGTCCGCCCCGGGGATCTCCCTCCCGGAGGCGCCGCTGCCGTCAGAACGCGGCGCCGCGCTTTCCCATATAAACAGCGTGCACAACACCTGGGACCCGGCCGCCCCTTTTTCCTACTACCAGAAGCCGGCCAAATTGGCCGCCGGCGCCGGCGTAACATTGGAGAACGTGCGCTGGGGCCGCACCCCAGCGGACCACAAAAGCTTTTCCTGGAAAACGGTCAGGATAAACCCCGACCTTATTGAAAAGGTGATATACGGTTATAAAACTTTCGGCACGGGCCATACCCTGCTGATCTTCGTTTTTAAAGAGGGCGGAGTGACCGACTCCCGGGGCGCGACGGCGCGCGTTCTGACTTTCGGCGCCGAGGCCTGGGCCAGGGAGCCGTACGGTTACACGCTTAGCCACGCGTTCGAGGGGCGCTACCCGCTTATCTGGAGTGCGACCACGTTCGAAAGCTACGCCGACTACGTGGTGGGTTTTACCAAAATGGAGATATTCTTCAGGAACATGAACATCAGCCGCGCCCAGACCCTGCGCCTGTTCGAACTGCTGATGGCCCGCATAGACGAGACCAACCGCAACCATGAGGTCTACAACATGCTCTCCAACAGCTGCACCAATAATAATGTCGGGTTGGTGAACCAGGTCCTGTTAAAGAATCAGCGCATCCCGCTTGAATCCTCCGGGATGATCAACCCCAGTGCCGCCATCCCCGTGCTGGCCGTGAAGCAGTATGAGAAGATGGGCGTGCTCAGGCCCGAGATATTCAGGGTAGGCCTGGATAATTACAAACACTTCGACATATTGAAAATATAGGGCGCCGGCGGCCTGGCGGCCGTAAGAAGGCCCGGGGGGATAAAACCTTCCGGGCTTTTTCTTTGCCGGGCGGGGCGGCGGGACAAAATTGTATAATCAGTTTTGATTTATCGCAGAAAAAAAGGAAGCGCTACCAGCATGAAAAGCCACCAGATACGCCAGAGTTTCTTGGATTATTTCGCCAGGCAGGGCCACCCCGTGGTCAAGTCCAGCCCGCTGATACCCGAAGGCGACCCCTCCCTGCTTTTTACCTCCGCCGGCATGGTGCAGTTCAAGCCTTATTATCTGGGCCTGAAGACGGACATGAAGCGCGCGGCCTCCTGCCAGAAGAGCTTCCGCACCACCGACATAGACAATGTGGGCAAAACCATACGCCATCTGACCTTTTTCGAGATGCTGGGGAATTTTTCCTTCGGCGACTATTTCAAAAAAGAATCCCTGGCCTGGGGCTGGGAATTCCTGACAAAAGAAATGGGCCTGCCGGCCGAGCGCTTTTATCCTTCCATCTACAAGGGCGGCGTGGCCCCGCGCGACGAGGAAGCCCGCGCCATCTGGGAGAGCATACTGCCGGGGAACCTGCATTCGCATATAGTGGAACTGGGCGACAAGGATAATTTCTGGGCCATGGGCGACACCGGCCCGGCGGGCCCCTGTTCCGAGGTCTACTGGGACCGCGGCGGGAAGTACGACCACCCCGGCTGCGCCGGTCCCGGCGCCTGTTCCTGCGACCGCTACATAGAGATCTGGAACCACGTCTTCACGCAGTTCGACAAGCAGCCCGGCGGCGTGTACAAGCCGCTGCCCCGCAAGAATATAGACACCGGCATGGGCCTGGAGCGCCTGGCTTTTGTGGTAGAGGAAAAGGAATCCCCTTTTGAAACCTCGCTTTTTCACCCGATAATAGAGGCCGCCGCCAAGTTGCTGAAAACCGATTATAGAAGATCGGACGAATCCGTGTCGGCCTTCCGCATCATCAGCGAACATCTGCGCGCCTCGGCTTTCCTGATCTCCGAGGGCGTGATCCCCTCCAACGAGGGCCGCGGCTACGTGCTGCGCCGCCTTATCCGCCGCGCCAGCCGCTACGGCCGCATCATGGGCGCGGGCGACCCTTTCCTGCACAAGCTCACACCCGCCGTTTTCTCCGTCTTCAAGGGGGTCTACCCGGAGGTGGAAGCCGCGGCCAAGCAGATAAACGAGACGCTGCGCTTTGAGGAGCAGGGCTTTATAGAGACCCTGGAGACCGGCGAGAAATTTCTGGCCGACCTGCAGGATAAATATCCCAACGGCATCCCCGGCAAGGAGGCCTTCAGCCTTTACGAGACCTACGGCTTCCCGTTCGAGCTTACCCGCGAACTGGCCCTGAAGAAAGGCGTGGAGGTGGACGAGAAGGGTTTTAACGAAGCCCGCAAAGCCGCGCAAGGCGTTGCCAAAGCCGGCTGGAAGGATTCCGGGGAAAAGAATTCATTTATTTTTCAGACCGCCGAGGAGAAACTGCCGGCCACCGTTTTTAAAGGCTACGACGCCACCGAAACGGAGTCCGCGGTTATCGCGCTGCTGGACGCCAAAGGTCTGATGGTGGAGAAACTGTCGGTCGGGGCCGAAGGCTACGCCGTATTGGACGTTACGCCTTTCTACGCCCAGTCGGGCGGCCAGGCCGGGGATACGGGCTCCCTTTTCTTCGAGGGAACGGAGCTGGCCGCGGTGACCGACACGCAGAAGCCGGTGACCAAGGTTTATTTTCACGCCATAAAGGCGCTGGTGCCGCTTAAGACCGGCATGAAGGTTCTGGCCCGCGTTTCCGGCGACAGGCACCGCACGGCCTGCAACCATACCGCCACGCACGTCATCAACGCCGCGTTAAAGCAGGTGTTCGGCGACACCACCCGCCAGGCCGGCTCCGAGGTGGACCCGGTCCGGTTCCGCTTCGACTATACCATCAACAAGACCCCCACCAAAGAGGAACTGGCGCGCGTGGAGGAAATAGCCAACGCCGCGGTGCGCGAGGATTACCGCGTTTCCAAGGCGGAGCGGCCGCTGGCTGACGCCGGGAAGTTCGGCGCCACCACCCTGCTGGGCGAGAAATACAGGGACCCGGCCCGCTTTGTGCTTATAAACCGGGGCGGCTTCGAAGCCGCCAGGGACCGCTACAGCCTGGAACTCTGCGGCGGCACCCATATCGACCATACCGGCGAGCTGCTGGTGATAAAGATATTGAAGGATTCCTCGGTATCGCGCGGCGTGCGCCGCATAGAGGGCGTGGCCGGGCCGGCCGCCGTTTCTTACCTCTCCGGGCTGGCCCGCGTGGCGGAGGCCCTTTCCGCCCGCCTCTCCGTGCCGCCGGCCGAGCTGCCCGCGCGCGTGGACCAGCTGCTGCAGAATATAAAAGAGCTGAAAGCCGGCAAGGGCAAGGTTCCCCAGGCCGCTGCCGCGGCGGGCAGCCGTAAATTGCTGGCCGAGGGCATAGACGGCTCGGGGTCGAGCTTCATGGTTTATGACGCGGGGACGATGGAGATGAAAGAGCTGCGCGGCATTTCCGACGAGGTTAAAAAGGATCTCAAATCCACCCTGCTTTTCATCTACTCCAGGGCTGAGGGCAAGTTCTCTTTTATCATCACCCACACCGGCGATGTTAAGGCCGACGCCTCGGCTATAGCCAAGAGCGTGGCTGACGTTATAAACGGCTCCGGCGGCGGCCGCAAAGACTTCGCCCAGGGCGGCGGCGAGATCCCCGCCGACCTCCCGGCCTTCGAGCGCGGCCTAGTGGAAATAGCTAAGAAGCATGTGTAAACGCGGCCGAAAAAGTATAATGTAAGTCTCGGTTTCCCGAAGTTTTAAGTTCTTTTTGCCGTTCTCTTTAAGCGCCCGTGGTGAAATGGATATCACAGGAGCCTCCGAAGCTTCTAGTGCAGGTTCGATTCCTGCCGGGCGCAAATAATTTCTGGGCATTGCGCCCGGAGCGAGCCATAATATGGCTCGCGCTAGGAATCGAAAGCCGGAGCCGCGAGGCCACCAGGCCGCAGCGGCGAGGCGGGGCCGCGACTTCGCCTGAGCGACGGCGAAGGCGAAAGTTGTGGCCGTCTGCCGGGCCCTAAGCATCGGTATTCCTTATAGGCGGATGGAGCAAAGCGACAAATCCGCCGACTGCAGTTGTTCTTCCCCAATCGTCTTCATGAACTTCGAAGAAGAAATCTCCCTCCTGATAAAATCCCGCTACCCGCTGGTCCTCGTCGACACCATCGACGAGGGCTACGTGCAGGGCCAGCTTGCCCGCGTGGCGGAGACCCAATCCCTGACCTTCTACTCCTGGTCGCTCACCATGGGGCTGCGCGTCGGGAACAATAAAAACTCCTTCTATAAGACCAACGACGCCGTGGCCATGCTGCGCGTCGCCAACGACCTCATCAAAGACCCGCACAGCGCCGTTTTCGCCTTCAGCGACCTGGACCGCTTCCTGACCGAAGCCGCCGCCGCCCGCTTTTTCAAGGACATGCTCAATACCATAAAGGGCACGCCAACCACGGTAGTCCTGCTGGGTTCCGAGATCAAGCTCCCCCCGGATATAGCCCCGCTGGCCGCCCGCATAACCGGCGGCTATCCCGACGAACGGCAGATAATGGAAGAGGTCAATAACGTGGTGAGCGAGTTCAGCCGGGCCTCCTCCAGCCTTGTGGTGGATATGCCGCCGGAGATCCTTAAGCGCGTGGTAAAAACGCTTAAAGGCCTTTCCCTGCAGCAGGTGCGCAACGCCCTTAATATGTGCCTGCTTAAGGACGGCCGCTTCGACGGCGGCGACCTGGCGGAAATAGAGAAGTTCAAGAAAGAGGCCTTCGACCGCGACGGCATACTGGAATTCTTCGGCGCCGAGCATAAGGCCGGGATAGCCGGCTTCGAGAATCTGAAACGCTGGGTGGCCGACAGGAGAAATTCTTTCTTCACTGAAAGTTCCCTGCCGCCGCCCAAGGGCCTGCTGCTGCTGGGCGTGCAGGGTTGTGGCAAGTCCCTGGCCGCCAAAGTGATAGCCGGAGAGCTTGGCATTCCGCTTTACCGGCTGGACCTGAACCGGCTTTATTCCAAGTACATAGGCGAGACCGAGGAGAACCTGCGCAAGGCGCTGGCCACGGTGGAGCGCCTGGCCCCAGTCTGCCTGTGGATAGACGAAATAGAGAAGATCTTCGCCTCCTCTTCCGGCGATATAGACGGCGGGGTGTCCAAGCGCGTGCTCGGGACCATGCTTACCTGGATGCAGGAGAGGCGCGACCGCTCTTTTATAGCCGCCACCTCCAACGATATAAATAATCTGCCGCCGGAACTGCTGCGTAAGGGGCGCTTCGACGAGATCTTCTTCTCCGACCTGCCCGACGCCGCCGCGCGCGAGGGTATATTGCGCATACACCTGGCCAAGCGCGGTCTTGACCCGGAACTGTTCGAGGTGCCCTCCCTGGCCCTTAACTCGGAAGGTTTCAGCGGCGCCGAAATAGAGCAGGCCGTCATCGCCGCCCTTTACAGCGCCTCCGGCGCTAATGAGAAGATATCGTCAAAGCATGTTCTGGAGCAGCTAAAGCTCACCCGCCCGCTTTCGGTGATAAAAGCGGAAGCCGTGGATTTCCTGCGCAATTGGGCCAAAGAGCGCAATATCCTGCCGGTTTGAGCCTCCATATAAATAAAAAGCCCCCGGCGGTCCGGGGGCTTTTTTTGCGGCCTTTTTATCAGACGGCCGCGGTTTCCGCTTTCTTAATCATAGCGTCTATGATGCCGTTCAGCGCGGGGCTGGGGCGCATGGCCGCCGCGGTTTTGGCGCGGTCGGGGTGATAATAGCCGCCCATGTCCGCCGGCCTGCCCTGGGCCGCCAGCAGTTCCGCGTTTATCCTGGCTTCGCTGTCTTCCAGCTGTTTAGCGGCGTCGGAGAACTTTTCGCGCAACGCCGCGTCCCCTGTTTGGGCCGCCAGCGCCTGCGCCCAGTAAAGGGCCAGGTAAAAGTGACTGCCGCGGTTGTCTATTTCGCCCACCTTGCGGGCGGGGGATTTATTGTTGTCCAGGAACTTGGCTATGGCGTTATCCAGGGTTTCGGCCAGCAGCAGGGCCTTCGCGTTGCCGAAGGTGTTGCCCAGGTGCTCCAGCGAAGCCGCCAGCGCCGAGAACTCGCCGAGCGAATCCCAGCGCAGGTAGCCTTCTTTCTGGAACTGCTGCACGTGCTTGGGGGCCGAGCCGCCGGCGCCAGTTTCAAACAGCCCGCCGCCGGCCAGCAGCGGCACTATGGAGAGCATTTTTGCGCTGGTGCCGAGCTCCAGTATGGGGAAAAGGTCGGTAAGATAATCGCGCAGAACGTTGCCGGTGACGGAGATGGTGTCCAGGCCTTTGCGTATGCGCTCCACCGACCAGCGCAGCGCCTCAACGGGCGGCAGTATCTTTATCTCCAGGCCGGAGGTGTCGTGGTCTTTAAGGTATTTTTCCACCTTGGCTATCACCTGCGCGTCGTGGGCGCGGGCCCGGTCCAGCCAGAATACGGCCGGGGCGCCGGTGGCGCGGGCCCGCTTTACGGCCAGCTTCACCCAATCCTGCACCGGGATGTCCTTCACGCGCGACATACGCCAGATGTCCCCGGCTTCCACCTTATGTTCAATGAGCACTTTGCCGGCGGCGTCGCTAACGCGCACCACGCCGTCCTGCTGTATCTCGAAAGTGGTCGGGTGGGAGCCGTATTCCTCGGCTTTCTGCGCCATCAGGCCGACATTGGGCACCGAGCCCATGGTGGCCGGGTCGAAAGCGCCGTTCTTGCGGCAATCTTCCAGTATCTCGCTGTAGATCCTGGCGTAACAGCGGTCCGGTATCAGGGCCTTGGTTTCCTGCAGTTTGCCCTCGGCGTTCCACATCTTGCCGCCATCGCGCACCACCACCGGCATGGAGGCGTCTATGATGATGTCGCTGGAGACGTGCAGGTTGGTTATGCCTTTGGCGGAATCCACCATGGCCAGCGCCGGGCGCGCGGCGTAGACGGCCTTAATATCCGCCTCTACCGCGGCCCGCTCTTCGGCCGGCAGGTCTTCCAGTTTCTTGTAAAGGTCGCCCAGCCCCATATTGGGGTTGACGCCCAGGGTTTTGAATTCTTCCGCGTGTTTATTGAACAAGTCCTTGAAGAAAACGGAAACAGCGTGCCCGAACATTATGGGGTCCGAGACCTTCATCATGGTGGCCTTAAGGTGCACGGACAGCAGCAGGCCGGACTTTTTGGCGTCCTCCATCTGCTCGGCGTAGAAAGTGCGCAGCGCCCTGGCGCTCATGAACGTGCCGTCTATTATTTCGCCTTTGGCGGCTTTCAGTCCGCCCTTTAGCAGGACGGCTTTACCGTCCGCGCCTATGAGCTCTATTTTAATTTCCGTCGGGGCGTCCAGGCAGACGGATCTTTCGTTGCCGTAAAAATCCCCGCCGGTCATATGGGCCACGTGCGCCTTGCAGCCGGGGTCCCAGGCGGCCAGCTTATGCGGATGCTTCCTGGTGAAGTTCTTTACGGAAAGCGGCGCCCTGCGGTCCGAGTTGCCCTCGCGCAGCACGGGGTTGACGGCGCTGCCCAGCACTTTGCCGTAGCGCTCTTTAATTTCCTTGTCGGCGGGGGTGGCCGGGGCTTCCGGGTAATCCGGTATATTGTAGCCCTGGGCCTGCAGTTCTTTTATGGCCGCTTTAAGCTGCGGCACCGAGGCGCTGATGTTCGGAAGTTTAATTATGTTGGCTTCGGGGCTAAGGGTCAGTTCTCCCAGCCTGGCCAGGTTGTCGGGCACGCGCTGGGCGGCGGTAAGGTTCTCGGGGAAATGGGCTATTATCCTGCCGGCCAGGGAAATATCGCTGGTTTCCACCTCTATGCCGGTGCCTTTGGTGAAGGCCTGCACTATGGGCAGCAGGGAATAGGTGGCTAGGGCGGGGGCTTCGTCTATCTCGGTCCAAACGATCCTGTGTGCGGGCATAATTTTCCTTGGTGCTGTCTGTCGTCGGAGCTGACTGTGGTATATTGTAATAAAGCGGCCGGCCGCCGGGCAAGCATTAGTATAATTATCTTGTTATGTCCGCCAGCGCTATTAAAACCATACTTGTCACCGGCCCCACCGGTTATATCGGCGGGCGCCTGATCCCGCGGCTGCTGGCCCGGGGCTACCGCGTGAGGGCGCTGGCCCGCCACCCAGAGAACCTGGAAGGACGCCCCTGGTCCGGCAGCGTCGATATTTTTAAGGGCGACGTGTTCTGCGGATTGGGCCTTAAAGAGGCCATGGCCGGCGCGGACGCGGCTTATTACCTTATACATTCGATGGCCGATACCGAGAATTTCGAGGCCTTCGAGGAAACTTCAGCCCGCAATTTCGCCGCCGCGGCCGTTGAGGCAGGGATAAAGAAGGTGATCTACCTGGGTGGGCTGGGGGGGGACGCCGCCGGGCTGTCCCACCACCTGCATTCGCGCCACCGCATGGGCGAGATAATGCGCGGGGCCGGCTTGAACGTGACGGAACTGCGCGCGGCCATAATAGTGGGCTCGGGCAGCGTCTCTTTTGAGATCATACGCTACCTGGTGGAGCGCCTGCCGTTCATCCCGTGCTTCCGCTACCTGCGCGACACCCGCTGCCAGCCCGTGGCCATCCGCGACGTGCTGGCCTACCTGGCGGCCGCCCTGGACAAGCCGGGCTCCGACGGAAAAACAATAGAGATAGGCGGCGCCAGCGTGCACACCTACCGGGAGATGATGGCTATCTACGCCGAGAGCCGCGGCTTAAAGCGGAATTTCTTCTCCTGCGTGCTCTGGTCCCCGGACCTTTCTTCCCGGCTGATAGGCCTGGTGACCCCCGTGCCGGCCGTGCTGGCCCGGCCGCTGCTGGAAAGCCTGCGCAACGACGTGGTCTGCTCTTCGGACGAGGCCCTGCGCCTGTTCCCGGAGATAAAGCCGCTGGATTACCGCACGGCCGTGCAGTACGCGCTGATGCGCGTCACCGATAACACCGTGGAGACCTCCTGGACCACGGCCTACGAGCCGCATTATGCCAGGCCCTGTTCCTTCATAGATACCGAGGGCCTGATACTGCAGGACCATTTTATAACCGTGGAGGCCCCGGCCGGCGCCGTCTTTAAGGCTTTCAGCGGCATAGGCGGCCGGCGCGGCTGGTTCTACGCCCAGTGGCTCTGGAACCTCAAGGCACTGCAGGACCGCCTTATCGGCGGGGTGGGCATGCGCCGCGGCCGCCGCCACCCGGACGTAATACACCAGGGGGAGGCGCTGGACTTCTGGCGCGTGGAGCGCGTGATAGACGGCCGCATGCTGCTGCTGCGCGCCGAGATGAAGCTGCCGGGCAAGGGCTGGCTGCAGTTCGAGGCCAGGCCGCGCAACGCTTCCTCCTCCCTGCTGCGCATGACGGCCTACTTCGAGCCGCGCGGTTTCTGGGGCAATCTTTACTGGTACTCCCTCTACCCCGTACATACTTACATCTTCCGCGGCCTCTTGCGCGAGATCCGCCGCCGGGCCGAATCAATTGGGGCTTGAGCACGCCCCGCGCAGCTTGCTGACCCACAGCGCAATTTCCACCAGGTCCAGGTCGTTTATCTCCGGGAAGCGGGCCGCCGCCGCCAGCGTCTTTACCGTGGCCCCTTTGCCTTCAAAGCGTATAAGGGCTATGGTGGCGCCGCTGTATTTAACCTCGTAGGCCGGGGCGCCGTTATTGTAGAAGTCCGGCCATTTCAGCGCGCGGTAAATATAGGCGTTCAGCGCGCCGGTCTTGCTGGCCCTGTACCCTTCCGTCAGCCACTCGTTCACGGTCCATTTCATAAAACCTCCCCGCCGCCAAATTTCCCCGGAAGCTCCCTTGGTATCCGTTAATAGCATAGCAGGTCATCCCGACACCGTGGTGTCGCGTTAAAACGGCGCCGAATTTCCTAGAATGTACATATGCCGTACCGCAACTGGCTGCTCACCGCGCTCTTCATCACGTGCCTGCTGGCCCCGGCCGCGGCGGCCAGGCGCCCGCGCGGCGACGAGCGCAATGTTTTCAAATCCTACTACACCCCGGAATACCTGGCTTTTAAAAAACTGATAGTCGGGGAATTCGAAAAGGCGGCCGCCGGGAAATTCAGCGAATTCGTAAAATACCGCCGCAAGGACGAAGATAAAAGCATGGACCAGAAGGCGCTGGTGCTGACTTTCGACGCTTGCGGCGGGCGCCATAGCGGCTATAACGCGCCGCTCATAGAATACCTGCGGCGCGAGCGGATCCCCGCCACGCTTTTTGTCACCGGCGTCTGGATAGAGAAGAACAGGGAGACTTTTGCGGCGCTGTCGGCGGACCCGCTGTTTGAAATAGAGAACCACGGGCTGATGCACCGCCTCTGTTCCACCGAGGGGAAGACCAAGTACGGCGTGCGCGGCACCCGCGACCTGGGCGACGTGGTGGACGAGATGGAGCTGGGCGCCAGGAAAATAACGGAGCTCACCGGCCGCCGCCCGGTATTCTTCCGCTCGGCCACCGCCTATACCGACGAGCTTTCGCTGAAAGTGGCGCGGCGCCTGGGCATGGAGGTGGTCAGTTACGACGTGCTTTCGGGGGACGCCATGAAGGCCTCGGGTAAGAAGATGGCCCGCAATATCTTGAACGGCGCCCGCCACGGGGCCGTGGTGATAATGCATTTCAACCACCCCGAATGGCCGGACCTGCAGGCGCTTGAGGAAGCCGTGCCCGAACTGCGCAAGCGCGGCTACAACTTTATAAAACTGCGGGACTTCTCCCCGGAACAGGTAAAATAAAATATTTTTATTTTACCCCTTGACAAGTCAAGGTTCGCCTGTTATACTCGTTATGTAGTCCTGATCTTTACATAGCGCCGTCGGTGTGGTTGGGTCGGTTTCGGGGGTTTGCCCCGGCCCCGGCGCGGTTTCCCCCGGTTCGCGTCCAGCTTTGGCTTGGCGTCTTGCGGCGTCGGCGTTTTTTGGTTGCTGGCGCGCGTTCTACGGGGTGTGCTCCGGTCCGTCTCCCGCCCTTAGGGCGGCGCGGTTGCCGGGGCCCCGGTTCGGCGGCCCGCCCCTGCGGCGGCAGCCAGCTCCCGGGCGGGTGTTCCGGTTCCGGCGCTTTTCGGCGCTCTTGGTATCCCGGTCCGCTCCTAACGCGGTGTAGTCTGCGGTACAACTTATAGTACGGCCCTTGTGGCCCAATGAAGAGCCCCCGTTCACCGGGGGCTCTCATTTTGTACGGCAAATAATGTTCCGGCTTATTTTTTCCGTTTGATGTACGGGCGCAGCGCTTCGCGCAGTATCATGTAGGTGCGCTTCTGCAGGTCGGCCGGCCGGTCCTTAACTATCCCAATTATCCTGTCTTCCCAGGTAGTGGCCTTCTCTTCCGGAGCTTTCTCCTGGAGCAGGTCCGAAACCTTCACTTTAAGCGCGGCTGAGATCTTTTGCAGCGTGGCCAGGCTTATTTTTTTTGTTCCGCGTTCTATCTGGCCGATATAGCTGGGGTGAAGGCCGGCGCGTTCGCCCAGCTCTTCCTGCGACCAGGTCAGTTTTTTGCGGTGCGCCCGCACGCACGCGCCAAGTGTGGCGTAAATGTCGTTTTTCATCAGATGCCTTATATTTTTGCAATGAACCGGGGTTGTTATCTAGAGCCCAGCGGGTTTAATAGCAAAAAACCCTGTGGTATTGACAACAAAACCAATATTTTATATGTTTATGACAGGGGAATGTGTTTGATAATCGAGCGTCAGGATGTGAAACGTAGGCGTTCGGGGGGGATGACGGTGAAAACCATACTTATAGTTGACGACGAGGCTATCTGGGTTAAACTGCTTTCCAGACTTTTCAGTTATTACGGCTACGCGGTGGTAGCGGCCCGTTCTTGCGCGCAAGGGCTGGAGGCGTTAAGGCAAAACCGGATAGATTGCGCCGTTCTGGACTTTGACCTTGGCGATGCCAGCGGCGCCGTTATCTGCGCCGCCATACGCGATAAGGACAGCGGCATAAAGACCCCCGTGATAATATTCAGCGCCTATCCTGACGCTAAAATATGCCTTTCGGGGCCGCGCAGGGCCGACAAGGTGATATTCAAGGATACCTCCCTTACGGAACTCCCGCGGATCCTGGCTGGCCTTTTCCAGATGCAAAGACTATCATGACTCCTAACCCGTAGTACCCCCAAGGGCCCCCGCGGGTAACCGCGGGGGCCCTCCCCTTGTGCCGGAGGTACGCTTGCCGGCTAATATCTTATAATTACCTTTATATGGGGAAGCCCGCTAATGCCGCGCCGGTGCTTGAAGGGGATAAAACCCTTAAGTTCCCGCACGCGCTGCTTATAAGCGCCTCGGCCGGTTCCGGCAAGACCTATACGCTTACCCAGCGGTATGTGCAGTTCCTGCTTTCCGACAAGGTCCCCAATAACGACCTGTCCGGCATCCTCGCCGTAACCTTCACCAATAACGCGGCTAAAGAAATGAAGGCCCGCATTCTGGCCTGGCTGAAGGAGCTGGCGCTGGATAAAAACTGCCGGAAAATGGACGAGACGCTGGCGCTGGTCTCGCTCAGCCGCGAAGAGGCGCACAGGCGCGCCGGGGAACTGGTGGAGCGCGTCATCGCCAACTATTCGGATTTCCACATACAGACCATAGACAGCTTCCTGGCGCGGGTGATGGCCGCCTCCGTGGACGAGTTGAAGCTGCCGCTTAAGGCCGAAATAACCATGGCCTACGACGTGCTTATAGACCTGGCCCTTTATTCCATGTTCGCCCGCATAGGCAAAGCCGACCTGCCCGCGGAGACGGTGGACAAATTCCTGGCCGTGCTGCCAAAGACCGGCTCCTACCCGTGGAACCCGGCCCGGCGCGTTAAAGACAATTTCAACAGCTTCCTCAACCAGGAGGGGAAAACCGCGGGGCTGATAAAATCCACGGTCGGCGACTACGAGGCTCTCCTTAAATTAAAATTCGGCGAAACGCTTAAATTCAGTTCCGGGCTTATAAAACATTTCGGGGCTGAACTTTTAAAACCCAGTTCGGCCGCCGCCATAGAGGCCGCCAATCTCACCGATTTCCTGGCCGCCTACAGCTTTACGTACGGTATTTTCAACGGCGTAAAGAAAAAGAATTTCCCCGCCGGCTGGGAAAAAGACATAGCCCATTTGAGCGACCTGGTCATAGACCTGACCGAGCTGAACGCCATCGCCTACTATCACCCTTACGTGGGCATTTATGACCGGTTCAAGGCCGAGCTTGAAAAAGTGAAGCGCGGCAAGACCGACGTTATCCATATCAACGATATCGCCAAAAAACTTTCCGCCTATATAAACGCCAATAATGTCCCCGAGATCTACCTGAAGCTGGGCGAGCGCATCTCCCATTTCCTCATAGACGAATTCCAGGACACCAACCGCCTGCAGTGGGAAGTTATACGCCCGCTGGTGGAGGAGTCCATAGCCAAAACCGGCTCGCTGTTCGTGGTGGGGGACATCAAGCAGGCCATATACATGTTCAGGAACGCCGATTATAAAATAATGCGCGACCTGCTGGACAAGGCCGAGGGGAAAAAGGCGGAGGCCGCCAATATTTCGCTGGAACCCCTGGGCGGGGAGCTTAAATACGTCAACCTGCCGGTCAATTACCGCTCCGACGGCGAATTGCTGGCCTATGTGGACGATATATTTAAAAATAAATTAAAGAACACGCCGGGGCTGATAGGCGAGGACATTACCGAACTGACCACCTACGCCCAGCATGTGCAGCCGGGCCGGGTGAAGGACGGCTACGTTAAGACCGGCGTGCTGGAAGTTGAGGACCTGGACGAGCCGCTGGGCCAGAAGGACTGGCTGCTGCAGGCCGTCAACGACGCCCGCCGGCGCTACCCGCTGGGCGAGATTGCCATTCTGGTGGGCAAGAATAAGCGCATAGAGCCGGTGGTGGAATGGCTGACCGGGGCCGGCATACCGGTGGCCTCGCTGAGCTCGCTGGATATACGCAAGCGCAAAGTGGTGGCCGAGCTGATCTCTTACCTGAAGTTCCTGGAAACACCTTCGGACGATCTCTCTTTCGCGGATTTCATCACCGGCGATATATTCGCCCGCCTTACCGGCCTTGAGCGCCAAGAAATTACGGCTTTTATATTCGAGGCCCGCGCGGCGGACCGCGGCGCCCTGCTGTACGCGGCCTTCCGCAATCATCCCAAATACAGCGGCTGCTGGGAGCGGTACCTGGACGTCCCTTTCCGCAAGGTGGGCTACCTGCCACTGTACGAGCTGGTCTCGCTGGTCTACGGCAAATTCGATCTGTTCGAGAATTTCCCCGAAGAGGCCGCTTTCCTCGCCCGCCTGCTGGAGGCGGTCTCCGCGCTTGAGGCCGAAGGCGTCACCAGCCCCCGTTCTTTTATAGAATACGCCTCCGGCGCCGACGAGGACAAGGCCAAGGTGTTCAGTATAGCACTGCCGGAATATATAGACGCCGTGCGTATTATGACCTTCCACAAAGCCAAGGGCCTGGGTTTCTCTGTGGTGATAAATATGATGTACGAGGAGAAGGGCGTCAGCGACCCCATGTATTTCGAAGAGAAGGATGGCGCCATCCACGTTTACCATATAACCAAGGCCGCGGCCGAGCATTGCGTTAACCTGGGGCGGGTATACAATGACCGCAAGACCGACGCCAATGTGCAGGACCTGAACGTGCTTTACGTGGTTTCCACCCGCGCCCGTCACGAGCTTTATAACCTGGTTATCCGCAAGGCCCGCAAGACCGAAGCCAAAGAGCCCCGGCTGCTGGACGTTTTCGAGAATTACGAGCAGGGCAAACCGGCCGCCCACAAGCCGGAAAGCCGCAAATCCTCCGCGCCGGTAGCCATTGTGTCGGCGACCGCCCGCCCCGCTCCCCGTTTTGACGCCCTGAAGCCCACATACAGCAGCTTCTTCGAAACCGCCGAGGGCGAGCTGGTGCACGGCATACTGGCCCGCTTTACAGAACTGCCCAAAGATATCGGCCCCGCCCTCGATGCCGCCTATGAAGACCTGGCCCCCGGTTTCCCTTTTAAATTCGATAAGCCCAAAGTGATAAAAAGCCTGCTGGCTTTCCTGAACAGCCCCGCCGCCGCCCCGCTATTCTCCGCCCAGCCAGGCCGTCAGGCGCTGGTGGAAGCTGAATTTATAGATAGAACCGGCGCGCTCTTCCGTATGGACCGGGTGTTGGTAGACCAAGACGCCGTTACCGTAATAGACTTTAAAACCGGCGGTGAAAATACCGATAAGTACACCGCGCAGATGAAGAATTACCTCTCCATTATCGCTGAAGTCTACGGCAAGCCCGCCAAGGCTCTGCTGGCATATGTGGACCTAAATAAAATCGTAGAAGCGTAACCGGGTTGCGTGGGCCGCCAGGCCGCTGGGAGAGCCCGGCGGTTTTGTTTCGCGCGACAATACAGTGGTATTGTCTCCGTAGCAAACCATAGATGTGAAGTCGACCCGGGATCTATCAACACGACACTACGTTGTCGGGTTGACCTGCTATGCTATCTATAGGCGAAGGGGGGCTTATGTCGAAAGAAATCGTTCCTCAGGAAATACTCGAGTCTAAAATATTAGTCATCCGCGGGCATAAGGTCATGCTGGACCGCGATCTGGCGGCGCTTTACGGCGTTGAAACACGCGCTCTTAATCAGGCGATAAAACGTAACTTGGAAAGGTTCCCGGCGGATTTCATGTTCCGATTGACCGCGGACGAGGTTGAAAATTGGATGTCACAAACTGTGATATTCAATTTAAA
>DMXM01000041.1 GCA_003482905.1 Elusimicrobiota bacterium | reverse complement strand
AGCACGTCGGCCAGCATCTGGGTGGGGTGCCATTCGTTCGTAAGGCCGTTCCAGACGGGGACGCCGGCGTACCTGGCAAGTTCCTCCACTATCTCCTGGCCGAAACCGCGGTATTCTATGCCGTCGTACATCCTGCCCAGAACGCGGGCGGTGTCTTTTACCGTTTCCTTGTGCCCCATCTGGCTGCCCGACGGCTCCAGGTAGGTCACGTGGGCGCCCTGGTCGTGCGCGGCCACCTCGAAAGCGCAGCGCGTGCGGGTGGAGGTTTTTTCGAATATCAGGGCGATGTTCTTGCCGGTCAGCCTGGCGGTCTCGGTGCCGGCGTACTTGGCGGCCTTAAGGTCTTTGGACAATTTCAGAAGAAAAACCAGTTCTTGTTTTGTGAAGTCGAGTTCTTTGAGGAAGTGCCTGTTCTTCAGATTGAATCCCATTTTAATTCTCCGTCGTTAATGATATTGCCCGCGCCTATATTATACATTTTGCTTTCGCCGGCCCGCCGGCATTCCGCGCCGCCGCTTTATTGCTGGTTAAGGCCGAATTTCCTTTCGGATATCGTCCGCCTTACCTCGTCGGCAAAAGCCGGATTCCCCTTGAAAGCCTCGTCAAAATGGTCCGCCAGCAGGATAAAGAGCTTTGAAGGCTCCTCGCATGTCACGGTGGCGGTCCTCGGGGCCCTGTCTATCAGCGCCATCTCGCCGAAGAAGTCGCCGGGCCCGAGCACGGCCACTTTTTTAGGGAAGCTGAAGAAACCGCTCTTAACGGTGACGGCAAGTTTGCCCGAGTGAATGATATAGAACGAATCCCCAGGCCCGCCCTGCCGGAAGACCTGCTCCCCCTTCTTATATTCGTACAGCATCCCGAAAGCCAGGATCTTCTCCACCCAGCCCAGGGTCATCTGACTGAAAAAGTTTATTTTCCGCGCTATGCGCAGGAACTCGCTGAAATCCCCGTCGCTTATGGTCATCTTCTTCATTTGTTTGCCTCCGGCACCGGCTTAATTGACATGATACTTAATTTTGCCGCGGCGGGCACGCGAAGACGGCTTTGAAGTTTTATTAAAAAAAGTATAATTATGCGTGTAGTGACATAAAGATAGGGGGAACCCAATGAAAAATATTATATTCTTCGCCGCCCTGGCGGCCTTGTCGCCGCTGCCGGCGTATTGCCAGGAGGCCCCGGCCTTCTCCAAAGCGGAGATCGCGGCCGCTTCGTCCGACCCGCTGCGCTACACTATAGACCCGAGATCGGTCACGGTGGAACTCCTCTCCCGGCCCGCGCCCGCCGCGCCGACCGCGCGGGAGCGCGGGGCCGCGGGGAATATCGTCACCATTATAAACATCGCCAATAAGATCTGGGGCGTCATTAAAGACAACGCCCCGGTAGCGGAAGTGGAAAGCAAGTACGCCGCCGCCGTCCCGCAGGGCGCGGCCTCGCCAAACCAGCTTTACGAATGGAAAGGCCCGCAAACCTATGAATACAGGTTCAGCGCCAGGAACCTCTACGGGGCCGAAGCGGTATCCGTATCGTACAAAGTGGTCTTCTCCTACGGAGGAAAATTCGACGGCAAGGGCGCGTACCTGACCGGCGTGACCATAGTGCCCGGGGCCATAAACGTCTTGTGGGGCTACAAACTGTCCATGTCGGCCTTCGTGCCCGACACCACCATAACCAATCTGGGCACCTACGAGGACCCGCTGGCCGCCATGCAGATCAAACTGTCCTCCAAGATCTCCACCGTGCTTAAAGAGTGGAACGGCAACAGCGTCTACCTGATAAGGGGCGACGGCGAAATGAAGACGCTAGTCAGCCCCTTCAAGCCGGAGAAGAACGCGGGCGAACTGGCGGCCGGCAAAGCGCTGCTCGATCCCGCCGCCGCCTTCGGCCGCTGAACCGGAGAACAATATGAAAGCCTTTTCAAAATTGTTCCTGACCGCCGCCTTCTTGCTGCCGGCCCTCCGCGTTTCGGCGGGGCAGGCAGGCGCGGACTATCCCGTTATCGACGAATCCTCCGTGATGATAACGCCGGCGGCGCCAGCCGCGCGGCCTTCCGAGCCCGGCGACAACCCCCTCGACCCGGTCAAGAAGATAGTCAACCTGGCCATGAAGATCTACAAGGTAATAGAGGAGAACCGGCCCGTGGTGAACATTGCCACCGATTACGCCAACGCCGTGCCGGAGGACGTCGCCCATTGGACGCAATTGACGGGCTGGCGCGGCCCGGACTCCAGGGTCTACACCTTCTCGGCCAAAAACCCGGCCGGCATGGAGATAGTTAAGGCCTCCTACAAGGTGCATTACGCCTGGGGCGCCGGCTTTAAAGGGCGCGGCCAGTACCTGACCGGCGTGACCATAGAGCCGGCCAGCGTAGTCACCGCCTGGGGCTGCCGCCTGGACGTGACGGCGGATGTCCCGGACACCTCCGTGACCAACGCCGGCACCGGGGCGGACCCGGTGGCCTCCCTGGACTTGCGGCTGAAGTGGCGTCTTAAGACCTTCACGCAGAACATAGAGGAAGAGGCCGTCTACCGCGTGCGCGGTGACGGCGAACTGCAGGAGCTGGGAACGCTCTTCGCCAGGGGCCGCGAGGCCGCCAGGCTGGAGACCGCCCGGCGCAGCATATCGGATTCCAGGTTTTATTGACGGTTTAACGGAGGGCGGACCATGAAAAAATATTTAACCCAGACACTCGCGGCGCTATCAGTGCTCGCTTCCGGAGTTTCGACGGCCGGCGCGGAGCCCGCTTTCCGGCTGGATTCTGTCTCGGCCGGAGATATCGCCGTTTATTCGGAAAAAGAAGCCCCGCAGCCGCTCTCCGCGCAGGCGGTCGAAGCGCCCAAAGACTGGACCGTGATTGTGTTCATGAACGCCAAAAACAACCTCGACGACAGCCTGCTCTACGGCGTCTCCGGCAAATGGGCGCAGAAGGACATCAAGGAGATGCAGAAGGTGGGCAGCACCGGCCGCGTGAACGTGCTGCTGGAATACGGCCTGAGCGGCCAGGGCGCCAAGCGCGTGCGCGTCGACAAGGACGGCGAGACCGTCTTCTCCCACGACCCCGCCGGCGACATGGGCGACTATAAACGGGTCGTGGACTTCATTAAGTGGGCCAAGGTCAACTACCCCGCCAAACGCTACATGCTGGTGCTGTGGAACCACGGCCTCGGCTGGATAGACCCGGTAATGAAAAACCCGCCCTCCGGCACCGGCGTTTCGGCCAAAGGCATACTTTTCGACGACGAGACCAAGAACTACGTGCGCACCCGCGAACTGGGCGAGATACTGCGCCAGACCGGCTATATGGACGTGTTCGTGCAGAACGCCTGCCTGCAGCAGATGGCCGAGATCGGCTACGAGGTAAAGGACCTCACCGGCCTGCTGGTCGGTTCCGAAGAGACCATGCTGGCCTACGGCTTCGACTACACCAAGCTGCTGAACTATCTTAACGCCAGGCCCGACACCACCAACGAGCAGCTCAGCGATTTCTTCATCAACTGGGAGAAGGAGTTCTTCGCCGCCGGCGCGCCGCTGGCGGGCCCGATAAACATCCCGCTCTCCGCCATAGCCGCCACCATGTCCACCGTGCGCCCGCAGGCCCTTAACGACCTGCCGGCCTACCTGGACGCCTTCGCCATCGCCGCCATGAAGAACAACGAGGGCGAGGCCGCCAAATACGCCATAGAGCACGCCGTCAGGTTCTCCAGCCTGGACCCGAAGAACGACAAGACCAAGCTGATCGCCCCCTACGTGGACCTCTACGACTTCGCCAGGGTATTCAGCACCGTCTGCGGCTACGAGACGCAGATGGCCGCGGAACGCCTGATGAAGTTCATAAAGACCAGGCTGGTGATGGGCAATGTCGGCCTGAACAAAGACCTGGTCAACGGCTACGACTATACCAGGGCCGGCGGCATAGCCATAGGCATGACCATGAAAGCGAAGAAGCTGCCGCCGGAATTCGGCGCCATCTACGAGACCAAATACGGCGACCTCTCCCTGTCCAAGGCCTCGCAATGGGACGAGTTCGTAGCCTGGACCGACAAGGTCTGGCGCCCGTAACGGGCCCGGGCAGACAAAAAACCGCCGGGTTTCCCCGGCGGTTTTTTTATACCTTCAAGCCTCAGGCGTTTATCGGTTCCCGTTATTGCGAGGCGGCCGACAGCGTTTCATTGAGCTTCGATTCCACTATCTTATTATAGCCTTCGGTCCTTTTCTCCACCTCTTTCGAGAATTTTTTATAGAACGCGTCTTTTTCCTCGCTCGCCGTGGTATATTCCTTCAACAACAGCTTGCGCTCTTTGGTGAGGCTTTTAACGGCCTCTTTCATAGCCTTTTTATCCGTCCCGCGCCGGGCGTTCTCTATGGCGCTCTCCTTCTCGTTGATCTGTCTCTGTATGGCTGAAAGTTTGCCGTCTAAGGCCGCAGCCTGAGCGTCCATTCCCTCCATCCAGGGGTTAAGGTCTTCGATAATGCCTTTGTATCCGGCCAGCAGCGGCTGAAAACAGTGCGGGCAGGGCGAGGGCGCGGGCGCCGCAGGCTTTACGGCCTCGCTGACGGGTGCGGGCGCCGCGGGCGCGACTGTCGGAGCCTCAATCAGCGGCGGAGCCTCCGCGGCCGGCGCCGGCAGCGCCGGCGCCTGGCTGACCGCCGGGGCGGCTGCTTCGGCCGCGGGCTCTTTTGCCTGCGGTTTTTCCGCTGTTTTCTTTTTGGGTGTTTTTATCTTTACCGGCGCGGCCGGCTTCTCGGCCGGGGCGGCCGCCGCCGGGCTGACCGCCGCCTGCCCTGGCTGCCCCTCTTGGGCGAATGCGGGCGCGGCCAGCGCTCCGCTTATCAAAATAGCGCACACTGTCGTGATCATTATTTTCATTACTATGACTCCTTATTTTTTACCGTTGAGGAACAGAGGCTCCGCCGCCTTTTCCCGTTCACTTATATTGCGGATAATGCTTTATAAGGCACTCCGGGCAAATGCCGTGGGAGAACCTGACGGAGGAATTCTTCGATATATACAGTTCCAGGCTTTCATACGCCTCATCGTCGCGCCGCACCCGCCGGCAGTGGGAACAGACGGGGATAAGGTCTTTAAGGGTGTTAACCTCAGCGCCAAGCCTTAGCATTCTCTCGGCTACCCGCAGCCGGACCTTTAAAAGGTCCCTGTTGACCGGTTTCTCCAGGTAATCGTCGGCCCCGGCGTCCATGGCCTCCATGAAATTGATGTTGCCGAGTTTTGCGCCGGTCAGGACCATGAAATAGACATAAGGCCGCTGGACGGGGTCGGCGCGCAAAGCCCGCACCAGGTCCAGCCCGCTGACCTCCGGCATGACCCAGTCGCTGATAACCACCTGTATCTGCTCGTTCTTTATCACGTCCAGCGCCCTGGTGCTGTCGGTAAGCGTGAGGGGCTCATGGCCGCATTGCGTTACCTGCCTGCTGGTAAGCTGCAGCATGTCGCTATCGTCGTCTACGATAAGTATCTTCATATCTTCTCCAGCTCCCCGCCGTTCCGGATATTCTAGCAAACCCGCCCATAATAAAACCGCCGGGGTTCCCCGGCGGCTGAGATGATCAAGGCTCCAGCGGGTTAGCCGCCTTTATTTCGCCAGCTCAACGGCGTAGGCCGCGGCCAGCCTGGCGAACTTCAGCGCATGCTCGGCCCTGCCGCCGGTCTGCGCCAGCGTGTCGGTAGCCTTATGAATGAAAGGGTTACACTGGTTGAACATGGACTCGAACGGCAGCGAGGCCGGGTAACCGTTCTTGGTCCAGGAGGCGTGATCGGAGCAACCGTAGCCGCACTTGATGCTCCCCCAGCTGTAGCCGAGGTAAGTGTCTATCAGCTTGCCCAGGAAGGCGTTCTGGTCGGCACTGGTATTGTCCGAGACGAAGTATATGTCCTTCGCAGAGCCCTTGTAATTGACCATGTCGAGGTTGAGCATTCCCTCCACGGCCACGCCGGCCTTCTTGAAGGCCGCGGCCACTTCGCCGGAGCCGCGTAAACCGGCCTCTTCGGCCGCGAAAGCTATGAATTTAATGGTCTTGGCGGGCCGGTAGCCGCCCTCCACCAGCGCGCGTATTACCTCGTTAGTGACGGCCACGCCTGAAGCGTTGTCGTCCGCGCCCGGGGCCGGGCTATCCCCGCCGCCGGCTATGGAATCCAGGTGGCCGCCTATCACTATCACCTTCTCCGGTTCGGCGGCGCCTTGCATGGTCAGTATCACCGACTCCTGCGGGAAAGAGGCGTGCTTGAAGGGGGCCACCGAAATGTCCGGCCGGCCCTCGGCGTACTTGCCCCAGAGCCGCTGCAGCCACTTGGAAGAATCCACGCCGGTGGCGCCGCGGTAGTACCGGTTCTTATAGGAAGAAAGCGAGGCGATGACGGAAACTATGGACTCCTCTTTCACCAGCGCCAGCGTCTGCGCCACGCGCTGCGCCTGGTCCACGGTATAGGCCCGGGCCGGCTGCGCCGGCGGCGCCTTCAGGTCCTCCAGCGCGGCCTCCAGTGTATCATGGGCGAAGAAGCCCGGCGCCTTGCGCAGGGCGCGGTGCATCCCGTCGGCCAGCGCGCCCAGTTCCGAAGGATCCACCTCGTATATGGCGATGCGCTGGTTCTGCGCCAGCGGAAGGCTCTTGAACAGCTCCCGGTCCAGGGCGGCAGCGGCGCTTCTCTCGATGCTCACCCACACCCGCTGCCCGGGCTCCGCCCGGCCCGGCACTTCCGGCACAAGCCCGCCCGCGGAAGCCGCGGACTCTATAGCCGCCTGTATGGCCAGTTTTACGTCTACGCCCCCGTCAAAGTCCGGGGTATAACCGGCGAAAGCCCGCGCGGCGCCGCCGGCCAGGATCAGGCAAACCATCGTATATTTAAGAACGCGCATAAATTCTCCGTAACCGCCGTCCGCCCGGCTTTTTTTAATTTGCAAAGCTGCTTATCTAAGGCTATAATACCTTAAATATTGATATTTGTCATATTCTAAAACCCAAGGAATGAACCGAATGAAACGAAACCTGCTGCTGTCCGCCGTCTCGGCCCTGCTGCTGGGCGCGGCCTCGCTCCCCGTCTCCGCCTCCGATTGCCCGGGCTTTTTGCCCCCCAACGACCTCAAGATCCCGGTGGACTCAGTCCACGCCAGGGGCATTATTGAGAAGCAGTTCAACAACGTGATCGATGCAATAGAGAGAATCTATAAGCCGGTCGCAGCGGCGCAGGGCAGGGTGCTGCAGATCAACCGCCTGTGGACCAACGACACCGTTAACGCCAACGCCTCCCAGAGCGGCAACCGCTACATCCTTAACATGTACGGCGGCCTGGCCCGCCATGAGGCCATCACCATGGACGGTTTCGCGCTGGTGGTCTGCCACGAGCTCGGCCACCATCTGGGCGGCGCCCCCAAGAGCAGCTGGGCCTCCATAGAAGGCCAGGCCGACTATTACGCCAACCTCAAATGCCTCAGGCAGGTATTCGCCGACTCCTCCGCCAGCCACTTCACCCGCATGTCGGCTGGCGACGAGGTCGCGCAGAAATCCTGCGAGGCCGCCTTCTCCTCTCCGGAAGACCGGAATATCTGCGTAAGGGGAGCCATGGCCGGCAAATCCGTGTCCTACCTGTTCAAGGCTTTACACAACAGCGCCGTCACCCCCCGCTTCGACACGCCCGACCACAAAGTGGCGGCCTCAATGCTGACATCACATCCCCCCACCCAGTGCCGCATGGACACCTACCTGGCCGGCTCGCTGTGCACCCAGCCCGTTTCAGCCGCGGTGAGCGGCACCAACCCCGCCGCCGGCACCTGCACCCGCTCCACCGGGTTCCTGACCGGCTTCCGTCCGCTGTGCTGGTACAAACCGGCCAACCCCGCCGAACTGCTGCCGCCCGCGGCCCGGGGCTTTGAAGTAACGGACGAAATCTCTCCGTCCTTCTCCCTCCTCCGCAACGGCCCGACCTGGTAACCACCGGGACCCGCCGCAAAAGCGAACCGCCGGACAATCGTCCGGCGGTTCGCTTTTGCCTTGAATTAAAACTCCCTCCGGCTTTTTCGCTATAAACTCAGCGTACAATGGACAGGTGCACGAAGGTGGTGTAATGGTCCGGGGTGTAGTACACTTCGCGGCCGTCGCCTATCATCAGGCGCTCGGGGCCGCGGGAGCTCAGCACGGAGCCGGTCATATAGGTGTCGCCGCCTATGATAACGGCCTCGGGGCCGGCGCCAGTTTTGCGGCCGGGCACTATGAGCGTGTATTCTTTGTAATAACCGGCCGGCTTCCTGGGCAGGCCTTGGTGCGGATCGGTATGGACCACGCCGTCATTGTCGTAAGGCATGGTCTTGCAGACGGCTATATTCGCCAGCAGATCGTTGATGGCCTTCACCCGGCGCTCGTCGCTGACCACAGGGAGGTAGGCCCTGCCGGGGATCAGCTCCTCGCTGGGCACGCAGGGCGGCTTCTGGAACTTATCGGGCTCGACTTCCGCCGCCGCGGGCGTGGAGAGAACTATCCCGCCGGGAGGCGCGGAAACCAGCTCCGAAAGATAATCGTAGGCCTGACCCTTAGGGCCGGCGAAAACATGCAGCAACCCGGAAAGAAGCAGCGCGGAAAGCAGCAACGGCAATTTAAGTTTTCTCATACTTAAATTATGCCTCTTAAACCTGCCGCCCGTAAGGGCAAAAAGACCCAGACCGCCCGGGACTTTTGGCTCATATAAAATAGGACCAGGCGCCTTTTTTCCGCAACGGGGACTTACTTCTTGAGCAGGGCCTCCACCTTTTGCTGGAGAATGGATAGCCCCACGGGCTTGGCTACGAAGGCCCTAAAATTACTTTCCTGAGTGAAAAGATCCGACATCCCCGGATCGAAATATTTTCCGCTTATTACTATGACCGGGATATCGGAGGTTTCATCGGAGGCCCGCAGCTCGCGCAGCACCTCTATCCCGTTCATGTCGGGCATCATCATATCCAGGAATATTACATCCGCTTTGAGGGCGCCGGCCTTGGCGAGCCCATCTTTTCCGCTGTGCGCCAGCGCCACTATATAGCCTAGTCCGGAAAAATGGGTGGATACAAGGCCGCCGAAATCCTTGTCGTCGTCTATCATGAGTATTGTAGGCATTTATTTCTTTGTGATCAGGCCTTGGATTCCGACCTCCCCACTTAGTGTTAAAAAGGTCAAAACAATAAGCTGCTCTCCTTGGTCGCTATTATTCTACAAAACCTGCCGGCCATAAACGGCTCACTACGGGCGGTCTCCGGGCGCGCTTTTACTCTTCGCCCGGAATAATGCCGCGGCAAACGCGGCGGCAAGTTCCTTCGCCCGCCGGGGCCGTCATCGCCGGATAAAATATTATAGCCGCCATACGTCCCTGAACCTCCTCGGTTATTTTCCGCCGACATGCGCTCTTCCGCAAAAACGGGAGACCAGAGAGGTGAGCGTTTCTACGCGCGAAGGCTTGTAGAGCACGTCCACGGCCCCGATGGAAGAAGCCTTCCCTTCCATGTCGGGCAGGCCGGTGATTATGGCGACGGGGATCCCGGCGAGCGCGGAATCCCCCTGCTGTATCCTGCGGAATTCCCAGCCGGTCATTACCGGCATCATCAAGTCCAGCAGTATCAGCCCGGGCCGCCCCGGGGAACTTCTCAGGTAGGCCAGCGCCTCCTTGCCGTTGCCGGCGACTACCGTCTTGTAGCCCTGCCCCGCCAGCACCGCGCTGATCAGCGCGCAGACGTTCTTGTCGTCATCAACCACAAGGACCGTTGACGCTCCGGCTCCGCTCATATAATTATCCCCATGCCCCCATGATAACAAAAAAACACGGCTTCGGCTCCACGCGGAATTACCTAATGGTAGCTGAAACCTTTTCTCAAGTGGTAGAATATCCTGCAGGCTATTTTGGGATACACCATGAAAAGAGTTCTTATCATGTCGGCATTGTCGGTATTAATGTTCCCCGCAGCGGCCTTTTGCGAATTCCCGTATGAACTCGGCTTTATCGCTGGAGAGCCTAACGGGATAAGCGGGAAGCTGCTGCTTAAGGACGAATCATACGTTGACGGCGCCATGTCCTGGTCTTTTTCCGGGGACCGGCATCTTACCCTGCACGCCGACCATCTCTGGTTCGTATCCGAGCCGAAGCCGAAGAAGAAATCCGGGTATCCCCGCTACAGAGGCCTGAGCGCGGGGGAGAGGCGGCCTTTTTATTACGGCATAGGCGCCAGGATCAAACTACAGAGCAGCAGCCGCCTGGGCGCCCGCTTTCCGTTCGGCTTACAGGCCAATATCGACAAGACCCACCTGACATTTTTCCTGGAAGCGGCCCCCATAGTGGACCTGATGCCCGCCACCGGCATAATCGTGACCGCCGCCGCCGGCCTCCGCTACCGTTTCGGGGAGATCTGACTCTTTCGCCCCGGCGCACTATCCTCCCAATTTCCTACATTACCGCGGAGCGCAACAATTGGCAAGTTCAGGAAACGGCGCCACTATGCCCCGCCCAACGCGGTCTTGATTTTCTCGTTGAGCAGGGCGAGAGATATGGTTTTATCCAGGAATTCGCGGCAGTTGGGCTCCTGCTTGAACACCGCGCCCATTTCAGTATCGAAGGAGGAACCGGTAATAATAAAGACCGGGATATTCTTGGTCTCTTCCTCGGCGCTCAGCTCTTTCAGGGCCTCCAGGCCGCCCATGTCCGGCATCATTACGTCCATCAGTATCAGGTCCGGCTTCGCCGTGAAAGCTTTTTTTACTCCCTCGCGGCCATTGTCGGCGTTGAGCACCTTATGCTCCATCATCAGCAGGTAATCAAAGACCAATCCCTTAAACTCGACATTATCATCGATGACCAGTATTACCGCCATATATTTCTCCCCTGTGCCGCGCTTTTATGCGATATTGGAACTCTGATGTCATTCTAGCAAATGGTCCCCGGCGCCTTTTCCCTTTATTTCCTCTGTCACTGGAATAGCAGCCCCCCCTTACCCCGGCTTATCTAAGCCTGACTTCGACGACCAGGGGGAGATGGTCGGAAGCAGCGTCCCTATCTATTAGAGCCAGTTCTTCTCCACCTGTCCGGAAACGGCGCTGTAGGCCTCTCCGGATTCCACCCCGGCCAGGCGGACGTTCAACTCCAGTTTATTTCCCGGCAGCTCCGTCATGGTTCCTATCACCAGAAGATCCGCTCCCAGCAGCTTACCCAGTTTCTTGGCTGAATCCTGGTCCATCTGGCCCGACACCTGCAGCTTAAGCTCGCGGAGCACCTTTTCTATTTCCTTGCGCTCCACCACCTTGAGCTTGCCGGTCTTGATCAGCTCGGTGGTGACCCTTTCGGACACAACGTTGCCGTCGGCGGAGGCGCGTCCGTCCGCGTAGGAAAAACCCGCCACGGCTATGGTCTTGCCGTCGCCGCGGTAGCCGTTGAGCAGGGCGTTGGCGATAGGCCCGTAGTCGCCGGCGTTCTTAGTCCCTCCGGCCGTCAGGCCGGCGCGCGCGGCGATGGCCTCGCGCAGCAGGGCGGCCGCCATCGGGTGGCCGTTCTTTTCCGCCAGCGCCAGCGGCGGCAGCATTTCAATATTGTCCGTCATGCTCCAGCCGGGTTCGGCGCATTCGCCGCCGCCGGGCTCCGGGTCGGCGCCGCTGTCCAGCAGCAGCTTAAGCATGGCGACGTTGCCGGTGCAGGCCGCGTAATGGATAGGCCTGGCCTGCCTCGATCTGTTTATATACGCTTCCTTGTTCACGTCGGCCCCGCGCGCAATGAGCAGCCTGGCCGCCTCCAGCCGCGAGTTGGCCGCCGCCATATGCAGCGGAGTAGCGTTGCCCCAGGCCTTGCGGGACTCGTTCGGGTCCGCGCCGGAATCCAGGAGAGCGCCCATCGCGCCGATGTCCCCTTTTTCGGCCGGATGATAAAGCGCGGGCGCCGCGCAGCCGCAAGCGGCCACACCACCTGCAAGCAGAATATTCTTTAGTTTCATAAAGTTCCTCCGTCCTATAAGAGTTCTGGGAAGTTCCGAAGTTCCGGGGCGTTCTCTTCCCGCCTTCGGCGTTTTCCCTTCTGATAGCCCAGTTGGGCATCCACCAGTTCTTTAAAAATTCCCAGCAATATCTCTTTCTGCGCGCCAAGGCTTTCATAGCCGGCCTCTTCGGCCTCTTTGCATAAATAATAGACGGCCTCTATGGTGGAAACGCAGTGCTCCATGGGCTGTTTTTTAATTTTGTACTGGGAAATATAGCTGCCGGAAAAAGAGAGCCGCGGCAAAGCGCGCACGTTGCGGCTTTTGCTCAGCACCCTGCCGGCGCCGCGCCAGGTCCCGTCTATCACAAAGACCAGCGGGGTTTTCCATTCCGGAAGGCGGTCCGCCCCCAGGGTTTTAAAATTCTCTGCCTCAGGCCCGGGGTACAAGACAAAAGGGCTATAGGCCGGGTCATTGATCAGGGAATTTACCCGTTCGTTCTGCGTAAAATCCGTGCCTATTATAAGTTCCGCGTTAGCCAGGCACATTCTAGCAAGCCGGGCCGTCCCCGTTCTCTGTTTTTTGGCTTCCTTGGCATGCATCAAAATAACAAAGCGCGTCCTAGTGGCAAAGGGCTTTGCGCTGCCGCACAAACAGTTGGTCTTCGGCCTGCGGCAGGCATAGCACTCCACGCGGTGCTCCGCCGGGACAGCCTTTAAAGAATCGTTCTTTTTGATCATGCTCAATTACAACATCACACGCCGATAAACCTATTCTAGCAAATGCCGGTTACCCGCCCGTAGGAGGGGACGCTGCTTTGTAGCGATTTTTTTAAAATGTCATGGTGGCGGCAAGTAGAAATGTCATGGTTTGCGGTAAACTAACCCTTCAGGCACCGAGCTGGAGGGATTTAATGGAGCAACTAACCATGAGCAACCGGGAGATAGACAAACTTAAAGTGATACCAGACCTCCTGACATAGCCCCC
>DMXM01000025.1 GCA_003482905.1 Elusimicrobiota bacterium | reverse complement strand
GGGGCTATGTCAGGAGGTCTGGACTCGGGCCCGGTAACGACGCCGGCCAGGGAAAGCTGCGCCAGCAGGACAGCGGCGGAAAGCGCGCCCAGCGTGCCAATAAAGGATTTTTTTGATATTGGTTTTCATCATAGCGCCGACATCGCTTTCATTAATACATAAAGTCTACAGCCCGGATTGATATTTGTCAGGGGCCGCCGTGCCCGTTAATTCATTCACAATTCATTGCACCGCTTTTTGGACCGACCCGTTAAAAGCTAAAATAATATGATGCTTCGGAAAACACCTCTTCTTGTTGCTATCTCCCTGGCGCTGGCAGGCGCGGCCGAAGCCGACGATTTCAGCGACCTCTATTCCTCGCCGCTGCCGCGCCCGGAAACGGCGGCCCCGGCCGACAAGCACGCGGTTACCTACTTGTTGCGCGGGCTTGTAACGGCGTACCCGGAGCAGACCGTTCTTAACACCGAGGACGGACGGGTGTTAATACTGGAGATCTCAAAAGAGCAGACCGCGCAGTTCGACAACTGCACCGTGGAGATCTGGGGCAAGGCCGAGGCCTCGGACGACGTGGACACCCTGCAGGTTTACAGCATACAGGAGTACACGCCGGACCCGGGCGCGCCGGAGCCGCCCCCCCATAAAAGCAAATACCGGCCGGCGGAGTTCCTGGGCGAGAACAACGGCGCGCTGGAAGTGGGGAACCTGCGCTGGCTGGAACCGGCGGCGGTCTCGCATGATTTCTCCTGGGTGCGGGCCGCCATACGCCCGGAACTGATAAAGAATATTTATTTCGTCACCAAAGTGCAGCCGCCGGGCATTGCGGGTCATTCGCTGCTTTTTTACGAATTCAACGACGGAGGCTTCGCCGCCGCCGACGGGCGGCGCTCCAAAGGCTTCTTCCTGTCGGTGGAGGCCTACACCCGCGAAGGCGAGGGCTACACCTTTCTGGCCGGCTTCAGAAAGACCTACAACATCATCTGGCTGCTGACCAATTTTGAGGATTATGCCATGTACGGCGCGGCTTTCGCCAAAGACTGGCTGAACTTCTACCCGGTGCTCACGGACCAGGCCGGCAGGGAACGGATGGTGCGCGACACGGTGGAACAGGCCTCGGTTAACCGCGAAGGGGAATGGTACCATTCCACCCGGAACAACTGCACCAACAACCTGGTAATGATGATAAACCACGGACTGAGCCCGGACAGGCGGGTGGAGATGTGGGCCATCCCCAACTTGATCTACAATCTATACGCCACCACGCCGCCCCTGGTACCCGTCTACCTAGGCCTCAAGGGTGTGCTGGGGCCGAAGGCTTTCACTATAGACAATGAGAATTACCGGCAGTACATACCGCTGCCGGCTCCGGAGCTCCCGCCCGCCGGGCCCGCCGGCATATAGAAGTTGAGCCAGACAATAAAAAACCCCGGGAACCCGGGGTTTTTTTATCTTAGACGAGGGACGTTCAGCGCACCAGCGGCTTGAACGAGGCCAACAGCGCCTCGTAATGTTTTATGTTGGCCCTGGCCGCGTCCATGGGCGCGTAATAATTCAGGACAAAAAAACCTTCCTTCGCCACGATGACGGCATACCGCTCGAAGATCGCTACTTTCTTGCTGTGGGCGAGGTTCGGGGGCACAAACTCGAAAGAGGTCCTGTCGAACTGTCTGGCGGGACGGCCGGCTATCTTCACGTTCTTGACCGCGCTGTACCGCTCGCCCTCTATCTGCAGGCCGGCCACTGGCTTGGACTTGAGCCGTTCATATACGGATATGCCGGAGGGGTTATTCGTAATGGGTCCACATCCGCAATATCTTTACGATGTGTTCGGCCTTGTAGACCTGGTAGACGAGGCGGTGCTTGATGTTAATGCGCCGGGAGTAAGCGCCGGCGAGATCCCCCACGAGGCTTTCGTAAGGGGGGGGGTTATGGAATGGGTTAGCACGTAAAACCTCGAACAGCGCGTCTACGCGACCGCGAAGCCCAGAGGCTTGAATCTTCTTGGCGTCCTTGCAAGCGTCCCGGGTAAAAACAAGTTCCCACTTCACCATGGCAGCTTCTTTGAGCACTTGGCTGCGGGGGTCTTCATGTTTTTAATAAGTGACTCGCGCATACCAGGGACGGACAGAAGATAAAGCGTCTCCTGGATGGCTTCCCAATCTTCGGAAGAAACAAGGACCGCGGATGCGCGGCGCCCTTTTATCTGCACCGGCCTGTGCGAAATGACAGCCGCATCAACAAGGTTAAAGAGCTGCGCGCGAGCCTGGCTGGTAGTTATAGTAGTCATATCCTTATTGTACCAGATACAGTACCACTCGTCAAGGGCCTGCCCCCCCCCCCCCACCGCCCTACCCGCGCATATCCCCCCTAAAACGCTCCAAGAAAGTGCCGGTCAAAAAACCCCGGGGAAACCGGGGTTTTCTATTTTACGCCGCCCGCTGCCGCGGGGCTACTGCGCGGCCAGGGCGGTCACGGCGCCCTGCATTATTTCAAGGAACTTTCCCTCCTCCAAAGCGTCCTTTTCGTCGTTCCATGCGGCCGACAGGCAAAACCATTCGCCTTTTTTATTCTTCAGCAGCCAGGTCGTGGAAAACACGCCCGGCTGGCTGCCGCCCTTATACCCGGCGTAGAGGAAGCCGCCCTCGGGCATATGCAGGCCGGGGTTCATGGCCAGTATGTCCAGGGCGGCCTTATCGTCCTTGTCTGAGAAATATTTCATGACGCGGCACAGGTCGGCGGGTGAAGCCGGCCATTCTATTTTATCCAGGCCGAAGGGGCTGGGCCTGAGCGCCGCGGCGGAGAGCCGGATGGCGCGCAGGTCCTCCAGAAAGCCGTATTTCTCCTCCGGCGGCAGGCTTATGTATTTCAAGGCGGCCGCGTTGTCGGCCTTAAGGCGGAACATTTCGGAGGTTTTCAGGAAAGGGCGCAGCAGGGCCGGGTTGGAATGCCCCAGCGCCGGAAGCGCGGCTTCGATGTTGCGGCGCCCGACGCGGGAAATAAGCGCGTCCGCGGCCGTATTGTCGCTTTCGGAGATCATCATGGCGGCCAGCGTATGCGCCGTCACAGGTGCGCCATCGGGCCAGCCTTGCAGGCTACCGCTGGGCAGGGACCTGTCCTCTTCTTTCAGCCGGAAAATCTTTTCCCAGGGAACTTTCTTCTCCAGCAGCGCGCCGAGCACGTACAGCTTGAAGGCGGAACCGACCGCGAAATGGGAGTTCTCGTTCAAGGCCTCTATCGTTTCGGGGTTTTTCCCCAGATGCAGAACCAGCAGGCCGGTTTTGCCGGGCAGGGCCACCAGCGCCATACGGGCTTCGGTCAGGGTCTGGTCCTTTTTATAGGCTAAGCCGAAAAATATCCCGTTTACGCGGTCCGTCAGGGGGTTCAGTGAAATGGCGGCCGGCACCCTGTAGCCTTTTTCGGTTTCAAGCATGAAGTGCCCGGAGTAGGCCGTATCCGAGCTGACGAAGACGGCGGACGTGACCCGGCCGTTGGCTTTGTAGATATTGGACAAAACCCCTGCCAGGTCCGCGGCCGAGATATGGCTGAACAAGCTTCTGTCAAAAGTCTCCTCCAGGCCGGCCGGTTTTTCGGCTATGCCGGCGGAAACCCGGGCCGCGGCTTTTTCAAGCCCGCCCGCGGTAAGGGAAAAAACCGGCGACGCCGGCAGAACGATTAGATTAAGGATCAGGAGAACGATTTTTATAAAGCCTCCAAAGCTTTGTCAATAGCGGCCCGGTAAATTATACAATTACTTAAATCTCCAGGAGGGCATATGGACCAGATATTAAGCGAAGTAAAAGACGGCATCGGCGTGCTTACGCTAAACAACCCCGCCAGGCGCAACGCCCTCAGCCTGGAGCTCTGCGGCGAGATCTCGGCCGCCCTTGAGGATTTTAAAGCGAAAAAGGTCCCTGTTATCATCCTGCGCGCCGAGAAGAACGCCAGGGTCTGGTCGGCCGGCCACGACATAACCCAGCTGCCCAAGGTCCACCACGACCCGCTGGCCTACGACAGCCCGATGGAAGTGGCTTTCCGCGCCATACAGACCTACCCGGGACCGGTCATAGCCATGATACAGGGGAGCGTCTGGGGCGGCGCCACTGACCTGGCCGTCACCTGCGACCTGGCCGTCGGCGACGAGACCGCCACCTTCGCCATCACTCCGGTTAAAATGGGCCTGCCTTACAACGCCTCCGGCATCATGCACTTCATCAACCGCGTGGGCAGCAATATCGCCAAGGAGATGTTCTTTACGGCGGAGCCTGTAAAAGCGGAGCGGGCTTACCATTTCGGCATACTTAACCACCTGGTCAGCTCCCGGGAGATAGAGGAGTTTACATTCAACCTGGCACGCACCATCGCCGGCAATTCCCCGCTGGCCGTGTCCGTGATCAAGGAGCAGTTCCGGATACTTTCAGAGGCCCACCCGATCAGCCCGGAGGCCTTCGAGCGCATACAGGCGCTGCGCCGCAAGGTCTACAACAGCGGGGACTACGAGGAAGGGATAAAAGCCTTCATGGAAAAACGCAAGCCGCGCTTCAAAGGGGACTGACCGCCGCCGGCCGAATCAGGGCCAAAGGGCCCTTGAAATACCGGTTTTTGGGAGCTATATTATTGTTAGAACATGGGCCTCACCCAAGTATAAGCAACTTGCAGAGTGGGACCCGGTAAGGGCGGGCCATTTGCGACCTGCCCTCCTTTTTTTTCCGGAAAAACATATAAATCCCGCCAGGTCGGGCCGGGCAGCACCCCTTAAAAAAACTACCCTCAGGAAAATCGAAAGTAGATT
>DMXM01000019.1 GCA_003482905.1 Elusimicrobiota bacterium | reverse complement strand
ATAGCCGCCTGCCTGGCTTACGGCAATGTCACGCAGATACTTAAAAGCGTGGAGAAAGTTCTGTCCCTGATGGGCGCTTCGCCCGCCGCATGGCTGAGGAAGTCCCAACCCGCCGGCATTAAAAAGGCCTTCACAGGTTTCAAGCACCGCTTCACAACAGGGGCGGAAATGGCACTGTTCCTCCTCAACATAAAACACACCGTAGAAAAGAGCGGCTCCCTGGAAAATCTCTTCCTCGCCGGCTACGACAAGAACGAAGCTACCGTAGAGAACGCTATTTACAAGTTTGTCGACAACCTCGGCGCCCTCGGTCGGACGCCCTCCCTTACGCCCCATCCGCGGCACAAAAGTTCCTTCAAGCGGATCAACCTTTTTCTGCGCTGGATGGTGAGAAAGGACTCCGTAGATCCCGGCGTCTGGACTAAAGTTTCCCCCGCTAAACTGATAGTGCCGCTGGATACACACATGCGACAGGTTTCCATGAGCATTGGGATAACCCGAAGAAAAGACACCTCCATGAAGACCGCCGCGGAGATCACGGCCTATTTCCGGAAGATCGAGCCGTCCGACCCGGTGAAATACGATTTCGCCCTTACCCGCGCCGGCATAAGGGGCAACAATACCTGATTTTTAGTAGAATATAATCACTCTCTATTACTGCTGTCGGTGGGGGCCGGCGGCTGCCCATATATATCAGCAGGAGGACACAATGAATCTTAAAGGTTCCAAAACCGAAGGTAATCTGCTGGCGTCTTTTGCGGGAGAGTCGCAGGCCCGCAACCGCTACACCTACTTCGCAGGCGCGGCCAAGAAGGAAGGCTATGTACAGATAGCCAAAGCTTTTGAGGAGACCGCGGACCAGGAGAAGGAACACGCCAAGCGTTTTTTCAAGTTCCTCGAGGGCGGAGACCTGACCATAACCGCCACCTTCCCCGCCGGGATCATTGGCGACACCAAATCCAACCTGAAGGCAGCGGCGGACGGAGAGAACCATGAGTGGGGCAGCATGTATCCCGAATTCGCAAAAACAGCGAGGGAAGAGGGCTTCGAGCCGGTGGCCAAGACCTTCGACTCGGTCTCCGTGGCCGAGAAGTACCACGAGAACCGCTACCGCGGCTTTCTTAAGAACCTGGAGGAGGGAACGGTATTCAAGAAGGATAAAAAGACTGTCTGGCGCTGCATAAACTGCGGCTACACCCACGAGGGGAACGAAGCCCCAGAAAATTGCCCGGCCTGCGCCCACCCCAAGGCCTATTTTGAAGTGTCCGCAATGAACTGGTAAAGGATATATGGACGAAAACACCAACGAAGAAACAAAAAAAGAAACGGTGAAGCGCACGGTCACCATGCAGGGCCGCCCCATGGCGCTGGCCGGCGACGAGATAAAGGTGGGCATGACGGCGCCCGACTTCAAGGTAACCGACAACGACATGCTGCCTCTTAAATTCTCCCGCAGCTACGGCGGCAAAGTGGCCGTGATAAGCGCGGTGCCGTCTCTGGACACCCCGGTCTGCGACCTGCAGACCCGCCGCTTCAACAAGGAAGCCGAGGCGCTGGGCCCCGACGTGGGAGTGCTGACCGTCAGCATGGACCTGCCCTTCGCCCAGAAGCGCTGGTGCGGCGCGGCCGGCGTGAAGGCCTTACGCACAGCCTCGGACTACCAGAAGGCCGATTTCGGCAAATCCTGGGGCGTGCTGATAAAAGACCTGCGCCTGCTGGCCCGCGCGGTCTTTATAGTTGACCGCGACGGGATAGTGAAATACGCCCAGATAGTGCCCGAAGTCACCAGCGAACCTAATTACGACGAAGTTCTTACCGCCCTGAGGGCGATGGTTTAATTCTCAAGGAGGCACACAATGGCTGAAAAAAGAGAAGTTTACAAATGCGAACTTTGCGGAAACATCGTTGAACTGCTGCACGGCGGAGCGGGGACCCTGGTCTGCTGCGGGCAGGACATGAAGCGGATGGTGGAGAATACCACGGACGCGGCCAAGGAAAAACACGTCCCTGTCATAGAGAAGACCGACAAAGGCGTAACAGTCAAAGTCGGTTCGGTGCCGCACCCCATGGAAGAGAAGCACTTTATCGAGTGGATAGAACTGACGGCCGACGGCAAGGTTTTCAGGGAATTCCTGAAACCCGGCATGGCCCCCGAGGCCGTTTTCTGCCTGTGCTTCCAGCCCAAGGCCATCGAGGTCAGGGAATACTGCAATCTGCACGGCCTGTGGAAAGCCTAACAAAGGAGATATAAATGAAAAAATATGTATGCAAGCTTTGCGGCTACGTCTACGACCCCGCCGTGGGCGACCCCGACGCCAATATCCCCCCCGGCACCGGTTTTGACAAGCTGCCCGAAGCCTGGGTCTGCCCCGTCTGCGGCGCCGGCAAAGAGGAGTTCGAAGTAGAGAATTAAAATACCGGACGGTAGACGGAGAGGCCGGGAGAGATCCCGGCCTCTCTATTTAGCGGCGCGGGCGTAGAGGCAATCGGCTTCGGCGTTGCGGCCATCGCGGTCGAACAGCGCGGCCAGCCGTTCCAGCCCTTCCTTATCTGAAGTCAGATCATAAACAAAGATGGAATAGCCGGCGGTAAAGGCCGGCCGCCTGGCCTTAAGCCAGTCGAACGTCAGTTTGTCAGGGTAATACGTTCCCTGCAGATTGGTGGCTGAAACCGCCAGCAGCACTTCCTTCATGGCGCAGACCTGCGCCTCGGTCCCGTTCAGCTCTATATTGGATACGATCCCCAGCGGCACATAGCCGATGCCGTAACTCTCCGGGCGGGCCACGCCGAAATACGAAAATATCACTGGCGGATTCCCGCGCCCTTTCAGGTAGCTGGCCACGCCCTTAACGTCCTGCCCCCAGTCCAGATTGGAATCCACAAACATTTTATAACCGCCAGCCGGCCCGCCGGCCAGCTCATTGAAATACGCCAGGTAATGCGGCGCTGCGCGCGCCACTGATACCGCGTTCAGCGCCAGCAGGCCGCAAACCAGCCAGGCGCCTTTCCGTACTTCCAGCAGGCGCGCCAGGGCCAGCCCGGCCAGCACGGCGATAAAAGGCATTACCGGCATTATGTGCCGGTAGCCTATCTGCACCTTCGTATTAAGGGATACAGCGAAATATATGGCCGGCGGCAGAATGAGCCATAAATAGTCCTTACGGAAGTTCCTGAGAGCCAGCCACAAACCGGCAAGGGCGCCTAAAAGCGCCAATAACGGGGTCTTTACCGCCAGGGCGGCGGGGAAGTACCACCAGACCCCTTCCAGAGTATAGCGGCCCATGGCAAAAGAGGACCGGCCCTTGCCAAGGCGCTTCAGGGTCTCGGAAAGTCCGTCGAAATAAAGCCCCATGTCGAATTTATAGACCAGCGCCACCACCAGCAGGCAGACGGCGAAATAGAGCCCGATATAGCCTAGCAGCCGCGAAAGTTTCAGACGGGGCCAACGCAGATTATCGGCTATCCAGAAGGCGGCCACCATAGGCGGCACTATGAACAGGCTGAACTTGGAAACCATGCCGAGCCCGGCTACGGCGCCGGCCAGGGCCGCCCAGAATCTCAGTTCCTTGCCATTCAGGAACCCCGCTTTTTTCCCGCCCTTTATCTCTTTGAGCGAAGGCTTGACCGCCGTGAACATCCAGGCCAGGGCGAAGGAGCCGAAGTAAAAAACGGCTGCGGCCGCGTCGGTGGTAACCAGGGCGTTATTGGAGATAAAGACCGGCATCAGGCCGAAAACCGCGAGGCTCAGACCCGCCGCCTCCGCCGATGCCAGCCTGGAGGCGAAAAGCCAGATGAACCAGGCGAGCAGCGCGGTCCAGATAATGAAGGTGAACCGGCGGGCGGTGTTAAGAAGGCGTTCAGGGCCGGGGCCGTTCTGGTACAGGAAGAGGTCGCCGTAGTGGTAAGGCATCAGATCGGCGAAATAAGGGTGCCCGGTAAAGCTTTTAACGTGCAGGGCCAGCAGGGGCAGCGCCGAGATCATTTCTGAAAATGGCGGATG
>DMXM01000024.1:31810-37132 GCA_003482905.1 Elusimicrobiota bacterium | reverse complement strand
AATCTACTTTCGATTTTCCTGTACTCCCCTATATCCTCGTTCCACAGCTCCGGCCGGACCTTAATGAAGTCCGCCATCATATTTTTACACGCCGGCAGGTCAAGGTTTATGAGATTTAAGAACCTCTTTGAGTAGCTTTCCGGACCTTTAAATGTCTTATTCTCCCCTATCACCACGGTCGGGATCTTATAAAGCAGAATAGCCCCGGTGCACATGGAACACGGAGAAAGTGTCGAATATATAACGCTTTTTTTATAGTCTGAGGCTTTAAGCCGGCCGGCGTTCTCCAGACAGTCCATTTCGGCGTGCAGTATGGCGGACTTCTTCTGAACGCGGCGGTTATGGCCGCGGCCTATTATTTTGCCGCCCTTTACAAGCACGGCACCTATGGGTATGCCGCCCTCTTTAAGACCTTTGCGTGCCTCGGCTATGGCCGCCCGCATGAATTTCGGGTGGTCGGCTCTTTTCATGGGTCAGTAAACCCTGGCCCAGATGGCCTTCAGGTATTCCCCCTCGGGATAATCGGCCGCCACAGGGTGATCTGGCCCTGCGCCGGACTTTTTGATGATCTGAACGCGCCGCCCCGAGTTGGCCGCCGCGCCGCGCACTATAAAGGAGAACTCGTCCATGGACACCATGCCGCTGCAGGAGCAGGTGACGAACATGCCGCCCTCTTCCACAAGTGACAGGGCCAGCCTGTTGAAATCACGGTACTTAAAAATACCCTTGTCGCGCTCTTCGCGGTTGGCCACCAGTTTATACGGGTCCAGCACCACCAGGCCGTAGCGCCGCTTAAGCTCCAGCATCTGGCGCATATAGGTGAAAGCGTCAGCGCAGACCGGGTCGATCCTTACCTTGTTGATATTGGCATTGCGTTTGGACATCTCGCTGGCCTCAGGGTCCAGTTCCACGCAGGTTACGCTTGAGGCGCCCGCTTTGGCGGCGTAAATACCGAAGCCGCCGGTATAGGAACAGATGTCCAGCGTGCTCCTACCGGCGGCGAAAGTGGAGGCGAACTGGCGGTTCTCGCGCTGGTCGCAGAAGAAACCGGTCTTATAGCCGGATTTCAGGTCCACCTCGAACTGAACGCCGTTCTCTGTTATGCGGGTTTTGCGGGAAGGCCCGGGCTCCGGTTTTATGGAAAAACCTTCCATCTCCTGGGTATAGGAGCTGGCGCGGTGGTGGAAAGTAGCCGTGGGGAAATGTTTTTTAAAAGCGGCCTCTATATTGGGCCACAACCTGTACATGCCCAGAGAGTAGAACTCCAGGGCTATCTGGTCCTTATAGATATCCACCGTAATGCCCGGCAGGCCGTCGCCGTAGTCGTGTACCAGGCGGTAGGCGTCGCTTTTCTCGGGGATCTTCAGGATGTCGTGGCGCAGGGCCACGGCGCGGGCTACGCGGGCCTCGAAGAAGTCGTCTATCTGGAACTCGTCGGGGTTGTCGCGCGTGAATATGCGCAGGGTTATCTGGCTGCGCGGGTTATAGAGGGCAACGCCGAAGGGGTTATTGTTCTTGTCGTAGACGGCCACCAGCTGGCCGGGCTCGGCGCGGTCGCAGGTGTCTATCATGCGCTTGAAAGCGTTGGGCCCCGCCGGCGCGTGTGAAAGCTTTACTTTGGGGAGTCCGCCCTTAGTGGAAAATATTTTTTCAGCCATATATTTATTATACCAATGTCAGCCTTTTAGAATATCTATTTTTCGCCACAAGCCGGAGCGGAAGCGCAGGAAGAAGAATACGGAGAGCAGAAAAACGTAGAAGGCGCCCCAGGCCCAGGCGTGGACCAGCTCCCCGCCGGCCAGGTGCGTTATATACCATACACCCGGCACGAACAACAACCACGCCGCGGCGCTGGCCCCCAGCATCTGAAAGCGCGTGTCCCCGGCGCCGCGCAGCGCGTCCGCGAAAACAATGCTTATAGCGTCGAAGAAGACGAAGATCGCCAGCACTTTCATGACGGGACGGCTCCTGGCCAGGATCTCGGCGTATTCCCCGGAGTTGCCCGCGCCGAAGATGTTGACGAAAAGTCCCGGTACCGCAACAAAGAGCGCGCCCAGCGCCAGGGCGTAAATAGCCGCCAGCCTGGCCGCATTATAAGAGACCCGCACCGAAACGTCGGGCTTTTTCATGCCTATGTATTTTCCCACCAGCGTCAGATTGGCTATCCCCAGGCCTATCACGGGCATGAACGCTATCATATTTATAGAGGCGATGATATTGCTGGCCGCCAGCGAGATCTTGTCCATGCTGCCGATTATAAATATGAAAGCGCCGAAAGAGGCGATATCGAGAAAGAAACCGACCCCGTTGGGCGCCCCGTATTTAATTAGGCGCAGGAACAGGCCTTTATGCACGCCCACCAGCCGCGCGGTGCGGTAGCGGCGGCGGTTGTAGGCCGAGAAGATCAGCGCCAGATAAAGCGACATCATCAACGCCTGACCGGCCACCATCGCGTAAGCGGCCCCCTTTATCCCCATGGCCGGTACCGGGCCCGCGCCGAAGACGAGCAGCCAGGAGAGCAGGATGCAAAGCGCGTTGCCGGCCATATTAACCACCATGGGGATCTTGGTAAGACCGCGGCCGGTGAAGAAGGCGGACAGCGCCGCGCCGACCAGGTAGACGATGGCGCCGGAATTCAGTATCAGGAAATATTGCTTTTCCAGTTCTATTACCGCTGGGGCGTGGCCGGAGTGGTTTATTATGAAGAAGCCCGCCGGGGTCAGCGCCAGCAGCAGCAGGCCCGAGGCTGCGGCCAGCCACACGCCCTGCCAGACAGCCACCGAAACGCTGGCCGTCTTGCCCCGGCCATAATACTGGGAAACGAAGGCGTTGGTATAAGAGACTATGCCGAAGAAGAAACAGATGAAAACGAACGAGAGCAGCCCGGCGGGCACGCAGGCGGCCAGCGCGTCCGGGCTGTGATGGGCCAGGAAGATGCGGTTGATGAACTGCATTACCGTCGTGGAGGCGGTAGAAAGGATCATGGGGTAGGCGACCTTTAGCAGTTCGTCCACGCCGCCCTCGCCCCTGGTAAAGAATTTCATAAAAGCGGCTCTCCGTGCCGAGCTGGCGGTCAGAGCCTTTCCATCATATACGGCGCCGCCATCAGGCCGACGCCGATGATTACAATGTAAAAAGCGTCGGAGACGAAGTAAGGGTACACCATCAGGGCCACGCCGCAGCCGATCTTGAACGTATTGTTCTGGTAGCGGCCGCGCTTGAAGTAATAATAGCCTATGCCGGAAAACACGAGGGAGGCGACCAGGCCCCAGGCGCTCATGCCGAATAGCGTCCCGGGCCCGCCATCCTGGGCGCCCAGGCGCCGGGACACTTCCATAACGGCGTCATTGTCCATTAAAACCTCGGGGCCGTTACCGGCCGGGCTTATTCCTCTACTTTTTCGCCGCGCTTGCGCAGGCTGTGGTCCAGAACCTTCTTGCGCAGGCGCAGGTTCTTGGGCGTGACTTCCACGAACTCGTCGTCCTCGACGTACTCGATGGCCTGCTCCAGGCTCATATTGCGGTACGGGGTCAGGCAGATGGACGCGTCGGCGGTGGAAGAACGCATGTTGGATTGCTGCTTTTCCTTGCAGGGGTTGGTGACCAGGTCGTTGGCGCGGCAATGCTCGCCCACGATCTGTCCGGAGTAAATATCCTGGCCGGGGCCGACGCACATTATGCCGTGGTCCTGCAGGCTGTTAAGCGCATAGCCGGTTGAGAGGCCGGCGTCTTTGGCGATGAAGACGCCGTTGCGCTTGGGCCTGTTGAAGCTGCCCACGGGCAGGAAGCCGTGGAAGCTGTGGTGCATGAGGCCCGAGCCCTTGGTAAAGGTCATGAATTCGGACTTGAAGCCGATCAGGGCGCGCGACGAGATGATATACTCGAAGCGCACGCGGCCGTCCTCGCCGATGCTCATGTTCTTGAGCTGGCCGCCGCGGGCCCCGAGGCCGTTCATCACGGCGCCCTGAAATTCCGCGGGGGAGTCGAGCAGCAACAGCTCAACGGGCTCCACCGTCACGCCGTTCTCCTCGTGGGTGATGACGACCATCTTGGACACGCAGAGCTCAAAGCCTTCGCGCCGCATGGTCTCGATAAGGACGGAGAGGTGCAGTTCGCCGCGGCCGGAGACTTTGAAACCGCCTTCGCCGGGGATCTCCTCCACTTTCAGGCCCACGTTTATCTGCTGTTCCTTATAGAGGCGGTCGCGCAGCTGCGTGGCGGTGACGAACTTGCCTTCGCGGCCGGAGAAAGGCCCGTCGTTGGCGTAGAATTCCATGGCGAGGGTGGGCTGCTCGATCTCCAGGCCCGGCAGGACGCCCGGGTTCTCCGGGGAGGAGACCGTATCGCCGACCTCTATGCCCTCAAGCCCGGCTATGGCTACGATATCTCCGGAGCGCGCTTCCTTTATAACTATCCGCTCGAAGTTCTTGTAGCCCATGAGCTGCATCACTTTGCGCGTCCTGGGCTGCGTGGTGGGGCAGGCTATGGAGACCTGCTGGCCGGCGGCTATCTTGCCCTGCACTATGCGGCCTACGCCGATGCGGCCTGTATAGGAGCTGTAGTCCAGCATGGTCACCAGCAGCCTGAGCGGCTGGTCGTCGAGGTCCAGGGGGCCGGGGACGTGCTTTATTATAACCTCGAAGAGGTGCGAAAGGTCCGTCCTCTTATCGTTGAAGTCGGGGGAGGCCCAACCGTCGCGGCCTACGGAGTAGACTACGGGGAAGTCCAACTGGGCGTCGCTGGCGCCAAGTTCCATGAACAGGGCGAATACTTTGTCAAGGGCGGCGTGGGGATCGCAGTTGAGGCGATCGACTTTATTGATGACCACGATGGGGCGCAGGCCGAGGGCGAGGGATTTCTTGAGGACGAAGCGGGTCTGGGGCATGGGGCCGTCGAGGGCGTCTACGAGGAGCAGGACGCCGTCGACCATGCGCAATACGCGCTCGACTTCGCTGCCGAAGTCGGCGTGGCCGGGGGTGTCGACTATATGGATGGTGGTGTCTTTATAACGGACGGAGGTGTTCTTGGAAAGGATGGTGATGCCCCGCTCTTTTTCGAGGGGGTTGGAGTCCATAATGCAGATGGCTTCTTCGCCGGATTTGTCGTGGTAGGCGCCGGTCTGTTTGAGCATGGCGTCCACCAGGGTGGTTTTGCCGTGGTCGACGTGGGCGATGATGGCGATGTTGCGCAGGTCGGGCCGGCGCTTTGCGTTATCTTGTTGCATGTATTGTAGTTCTCCTTAAAAATCCTATAAAGTAATTCCGCGAGGTGCCCAGTCGGCTGCCCGGGGGAAGTGCCCCGCTCACCCGGGAAGAGGGAACCC
>DMXM01000024.1:0-31670 GCA_003482905.1 Elusimicrobiota bacterium | reverse complement strand
GGGGCCCCCTTCCGCAACGGGTGATCGGGGCACTTCCCCCGGCCATCCTCCGTTTAAGAGTTACTGACAGCTTCTCCAGCTTCCAGCGCCTTTAATTCCGTTTCGAAGGCGGCTATTTTGGCTTCCAGGGCGGTTATTTTGTCGCCCAGCTCTTTTACCTGTTTGTAATCGGCGTGGATCTCGGGGGCGGACATTTTGGCGGCCAGGCTTTCTACCGTTTTGCGGGAGTAGGCTATTTCTTTTTTGAGGGTCTCGGCGCGGCGCGTCTTTTTGCGGTCTTCGGCTTCCTGGCGCTTTTTTTCTTCCCAATCGGAATTGTCGGCTTTGGCGGCGGGGGCGGCGGCCTCGGTCTTTTTCTTTGCTCCCGCGGCTTCCGCCTGTATCTGATCCTGGCGGTGGCGGAAATAGTCGTAGTTGCCGGGGTAGACGGTGGTCTTGCCGTGTTCTATATGCACTACGGAGTCGGCCAGGGCGTTTATGAAATAGATGTCGTGGCTGATAAAGCAGATGGTGCCCTCGAATTCCTTAAGCGCGGCTATCAGCGCGTCGACGCTGGCGATATCGAGGTGGGTGGTGGGCTCGTCCATCAGTATGACGTTGGGCGGGTCCATCAGCAGCTTCACCAGCATCAGGCGGCTTTTTTCTCCGCCGGAAAGGACGGCGGTTTTTTTGTGCACGTTGTCGCCGGGGAACAGGAAAGTGCCCAGCACGGTCCTCACCGTCAGCTCGGGGTTCATCCTGTCGTTGTCCATGGCTTCCTGCAGCACGGTCTTGCGCGGGTCCAGTATCCCCTCGCGGTGCTGGGAAAAATAGCCGGTCTTTACATTAAGGCCCAGCACGCGTTCGCCGGAATCGGGCTCAATCACGCCCGCCAGCATCTTCAACAGCGTGGATTTGCCGGCGCCGTTGTGGCCCAGGAAGGCCATCTTCTGGCCCCGGTACAGTTCGAAATCGAAGCCTTCATAAACCCTTATCGGCTCGTGGTCGGGCACGTTGTAGACCTTGCTGACGTTCCTGAGCTCGAGCACCTTGGTGCCGGTACGGCTGGGCTGGGGAAAACGCATTTTCACGGTCTTTACTTCCTGGATCAGCTCTATGCGCTCCAGTTTGTCGAGGCGCTTTATCATGCTCTGCACGCGGGCGGCGGTGGAGACGCGGGCCCGGTTGCGGGCGATGAAGTCCTCCATCTGCGCGATATCCTCCTGCTGGAGGCGCCAGGCCGAGTAGACCTTTTCCTTCTCCGACTGGCGCTGGGCCAGGAAATTCTCGTAGTCGCCATGATAGACGCGCAGGGTCTTATCCTGTAGCGAGACTATGGCGTTGCAGATCTTGTTTATGAAGTCGCGGTCGTGGGAGATGACGAAGATGGCGCCCTGGTAGCGGCCCAGGTATTCCTCCAGCCAGATGAGCGAATCCAGGTCCAGGTGATTGGTGGGTTCGTCCAGCAGCAGCAGGTCCGGCTTCTTCAGCAGCAGCTTGCCCATGGCCACGCGCATGGCCCAGCCGCCGCTGAGCGTATTGACCTTGCGGCCAAAATCGGTGACCTTGAAGCCCAGGCCCATCAGTATGGACTTGCCCTCGGCCTCGATGCGCCCGTCGTAATCCTCAACGCCGTCCAGGGTCTCCTCTATGACGGTGCGGTCGGAAACGGGAGGGTTCTCCTGGGGGAGGTAGCCTACCACCACGCCCTTCTTGAACTGGATCTCTCCGTCGTCGGCTTCCTCGGCGCGCAGCATCATCTTGAAAAGCGTGGATTTGCCGGCGCCGTTGGGGCCTACCAGCGCGAAGCGCTCACCCTCGTTTATCTGCAGCGAGGCGTCCTCGAAAAGGACCTGTGAGGAGAATGATTTATATACGTTCCTGAGGGTTATCATAGAAGCACGGCCCGCCTTGCGGTTTTTTGTATGTACGACACTTAGCAGTAAAATTTGCCGGGAACTGACAGGATAAAAGGAAATCAAGCCAACCGGGTCTGCCGAGACTATATTTTAGCATTTTCCCGGCCTTCCCCAAAGCGTCCGCTAAAAGGAGGCTGGCTCCTTTAGCGCTTTTCAGGGCGGGGAAGCGTCAAAAGGGGCCTGTTTTTTTGTCAGCCGATCAGTCTTGCTTTGTAGCCGGCGGCTTCCAGTTCGGTCTTGATAAAATCCCGGCGGTCGCCCTGGATCTCCAGCACGCCGTCCTTCACCGTGCCGCCCACGCCCAGCCGCTTCTTGAATTTCCTCAGCAGCTCTTCCTTGCCGGCCGGGTGCATGGGCAGTTTCTCCACCAGCGTAAGCCCGCTGCCCTTGCCCGTACGCCGGAAGGAGACCCGTACGGGTTCGGTCTGCGTTCTTTTTCGGAGTTCGCCGGCCAGCCCCTCAGGGCAGGCGCAAGGCGTTTTGCCGCAGTTGGGGCAGCTAACTTTACCGTCGGGGCCGGTGGAATAGACCAGCCTGTCATTGTCGGACATATGGCACCTCAGAAATTAGCGACGTTCCACTCCGCTTCCTCTTCCTGCGGGGGCGCAGGCGGCGCTGGTACCTGCGGCCGTTTTACCGCGGCCAGGCGCTTCCAGCGGCCGGTCCTGTAGTAGGCCGACGCCAGCGTCAGCCCCGCCAACCAGGCCAGCGGCATTCCCCACCAGATCCCGTCCGTGCCGATGCGCCCGGACAGGTAAACCGAAACCGGCACCCTTATCCCCCACAGGGCAAGTACGGTCACCAGCATGGGCACGAACGTGTCCCCGGCGCCCCGCAGGGCGCCGTTCACCACGAACATGCTGGAGAACACGATATAAAAACTGCCCACTATAAGCAGGTAGCGGCTGCCGATGGCTATTACCGCCGGGTCGGAATTGAACATGGAGATGAGGTGCCAGCCGAAAACCACCACCGCCAGCGTGGTAAGCAGGGAAGTGGCGCCCGAGATATAAAGGGCCATTTTCAGCCCCTTCTTAACGCGCTCCATCTTGCCGGCGCCTATATTCTGCCCAACGAAGGTGGAAATGGCCGCCGACAGGCTCATGGCCGGCATCACGGCGAAGGTGTCCACGCGGCCGGCCGCGGTAAAGGCGGCGACGGCGTCCGTGCCGAAACCGTTCACCAGGCGCGTCACCGCCATCATGCCGCCGGCCACCAGCATCTGCTGAATTCCCGACGGCAGGCCTATGGCCAGGCTTTTCTTCAGGATCTCCCGGTCGAACACGAAGCCTTTCACCCTGAACTTCAGCACCGGGTGTTTTTTGTTGAGATAGGCCACCGCCAGCAGGAATGAAACGGCCTGCGCTATTACCGTTGCCCAGGCCGAACCGGCTATGCCCCAGCGCAGCACGGTCACAAAGATCAGCACCAGCGCCACGTTGAGCATGGTGGAAAAGACCAGGAAATAAAGCGGCGTCTTTGAATCCCCCAGGCCGCGCAGCACGGCGCTTATGGAATTGTAGCCGAAAAGGAAGACCAGCCCGCCGAAGGTGATGCGCAGGAAGACCAGCGCGGAGGGAAGTATTTCGGCCGGGGTGTTCAACAGCATGAGGATCGGCTCCGCGAAGGCCAGCCCCAGGCCGGTCATAAGCAGTGAAGAGAAGAACAGAAAGAGATAGGCCGTGTCTATGGTCCGGCGCACGCGGGCCATATCCCTGGCGCCGAAGAACTGCGATATAAGTATGGAGAAGCCCATGGTGGCGCCCATAATAAGCGCCACCAGCAGAAAGATTATGGGGAAACTGGCGCCCACGGCGGCCAGCGCGGACTTGCCCACCACCCGCCCTACGATGATACTGTCCACAACGTTGTAAGACTGCTGGAAGATATTGCCGATAAGCATGGGCACGGTGAAATTCCAGATCAGCCGGCCTTCGGGCCCGGTAGTGAGGTCTTTCATTTAACGTTTATTCTCCAGCAGGCCCCGCAGTGTTTTCATATCGGCCCGGAAAGCGGGGCTCTTTTTATACTTCCGGTAGAGCTTGTCGGCCAATAGCTTGCCCGCAACTATGTCCGACGGGTGATGTACCCCGCCGATCACCCGGTCCAGCCCCGCTTCGTCCGCGCGGGCGAAGAACTCCTTCTTCCTCGACGGCGCCAAGTCGGCCAGCATCAGCGCGAACAGCCTGGATATGGTGGCGTGGCCGCTGGGGTAGGACAGGCCGCCCACTCTCCCCAGGCAGGGCTCGAGTCGCGCCGAACGCAGGAAAGGCCGCGGCCTTTTAAACAGTTCTTTTACCTCCGCGGCGGCCCCGTCGGTCTCGGTCTTGACCCGCTTAAATATTACGGCGGCGGCTTCGGGCAGCGGGCGCGGAAAAGGGCTGGTGTCCCCGAAGAACTCCTCAAAGCCGGCATGCGCCGCGCTATTCGCCTTGGCGCACTGCTCCGTAGTGCGTTTGGCCTGCCAATCCACCAGCGCGGCCAGGTCGGCCCCGTCGGTCTTGGATCCGTCCGCTGGCGGCGCGGGGAAATCCGGGAATTTCTGCTGGTCGGCAGTTATATAATAGGTAGTACGCGGGATTACCCAATCGGCCGAAAAGCCGGGGCCGGGGAACAGGAACGCGACCGCAAGGATCAACAGCGCTTTTTTATCGCTCATAGGTCAATTGTACAAAACAGGAGAGCGTTACTGCAGGCGGGACCGCCCGCCGCACCTCCCGCAATAGCCGAAAAAAAGGATATAATTACGATATGGAAACCACAACTAAAAAAAGGAAGACGAACAACGCCATGAAAAATGATTTCAAAGTGAAAGACATGGGCCTTGCCGCCTGGGGCCGCCGCGAGATAGAAATAGCGGAAAAAGAAATGCCCGGCCTGATGTCCATACGCGAGAAATTCGCGTCAAAAAAACCCCTTAAAGGCGCCCGCGTAATGGGATCACTGCACATGACCACCCAGACCGCCGTCCTTATAGAGACGCTGGCGGCTCTCGGCGCCGAGGTGCGCTGGTGCTCCTGCAACATATTCTCCACCAGCGACCAGGCCGCCGCGGCCATAGCCGCCACCGGCATCCCAGTATTCGCCTGGAAAGGCGAGACCCTGGCCGAATACTGGTGGTGCACCGAGCGCGCGCTGGACTTCGGCGGCGGCAAAGGCCCCCACCTGATAGTGGACGACGGCGGCGACGCCACCATGATGATGCACCGCGGCGTGGCAGCGGAGAAGAACGCAAAAATACTCGACGCAAAAGCCGACTGCGAGGACGAGCAGGAACTGAACAAATGCCTGAAAGCCATCCTCAAGTCTTCGCCTAAGCGCTGGCATCTGGCCGTGAAGGACTGGAAGGGCGTCTCGGAAGAGACCACCACCGGCGTTCACCGCCTGTACCAGATGCACGAAGCCGGCACACTTATGGTGCCCGCCATCAACGTCAACGATTCCGTCACCAAATCAAAGTTCGACAACCTCTACGGCTGCCGCGAGTCCCTGGCGGACGGCATAAAGCGCGCCACCGACGTTATGATAGCCGGCAAGGTCTGCGTGGTCTGCGGCTACGGCGACGTAGGCAAAGGCTCGGCCCGCTCGCTGCGCGGCTTCGGCGCGCGCGTGATAGTCACCGAAATAGACCCTATCTGCGCGCTGCAGGCCGCTATGGAAGGTTTCGAAGTGACCACCGTTGAAGACACCCTGGGCGTGGGAGACGTTTACGTCACCACCACCGGCAACAAGGACATTATCCGGCTCGAGCATATGCTCAAGATGAAGGACCAGGCCATAGTCTGCAATATCGGCCACTTCGACAACGAAATACAGGTTGAAGCCCTGAAGAACGCCAAGGGAGTGAAGATGGTCAACATTAAACCCCAGGTGGACCGCTTCGACCTGCCCGGCAACAAAGCCATCTACCTGCTGGCAGAAGGCCGCCTGGTGAACCTGGGCTGCGCCAAGGGCCACCCGTCGTTCGTCATGAGCAATTCCTTCTCCAACCAGACGCTGGCCCAGCTGGAGCTGTGGACCAAGCAGATGGCCGTGGGCGTGTACCGCCTGCCCAAGCACTTAGACGAGGAAGTGGCCCGCCTGCACCTGGAGAAAATTGGCGTAAAGCTGACCAAACTCACCAAGTCCCAGGCCGAATATATCGGCGTGAAGACAGAAGGCCCTTACAAACCGGACCATTACCGCTACTAAGCGTAACAAGGTGGAGGCTCAACCTCGGAGAAATTGAGGTTGAGCCTCACTTACGCTGCGAACAAAGCCCGGGCCAAAACCCGGGCTTTTTTTGTTATCATACCCGTGGGGGAGCAATGAAACTTAGTTTCTTGACCATTAACGCGCACAAGGGCTTTTCAGCGCTCAATAAGCGCTTTGCGCTGCCCGAACTGCGCGAATGCGTGCATACTTCCGGGGCCGACATCGTCTTCATGCAGGAAGTGGTGGGGCAGAACCTCCGCCATGCCGAGAAATATTTTGGCTGGCCGGCGAAGCCGCAGCACGAGTACATGGCGGAAAGGTCCGGGTTCAGCCACGCCTACGGGAAGAACGCCGTCTACACCGCCGGCCACCACGGCAACGCCATACTTTCCCGCTTCCCCATTCTCCATTCGGAAAGGCTGGATATCTCCACCAACCGCGTGGAGAAAAGGGGGCTGCTTTACGCCAGGGTGCAGCTGCCGGAAAAGAAACCGCCGCTGCACTGCGTCTGCGTGCACCTCGGCCTGCTGTGCGCCTCGCGGCGCAGACAGTTCGCCAAAATACGGGAATTCATACAGCGCGTGGTGCCGGACACGGAGCCGGTGATAGTGGCCGGCGACTTCAACGAATGGCGCAAGAACAGGAAGGACGAACTGGAAACACGGCTGATGATGAAGGACGCCGGGCTGGAAATGTACGGCCGCAAGCTGCGCACCTTCCCCGCTATGCTGCCCGCCCTGCCGCTGGACCGGATATACCTGCGGGGCTTCAAAGTTCTTAAAGCGCAGGTACTCAATAAGGGCCCGTGGAGGGACATCTCGGACCACGCCGCCTTCCTAGCCGAGGCCGAATACGTCTGGGAACCACAATAAGCTTTGCGCTTTTTATAGAATAGTCTGAATGGACAGGCTGCCGATAATTCAAAGCGCGGAGCGCATAATCAAGGCCGCGGCATCAAGCCGCAGGCTTATAATTTCCTCCCCCCCGGGCTCTGGCAAATCCACCAAGGTGCCGCAATTGCTGCTGGACGGCAGCAAGCTCCCCGGCAAAATAGCCGTGCTGGAGCCGCGTCGCCTGGCCGCGCGCATGCTGGCCGACCGCGTGGCTAAGGAGCGCGGCGGGACCGCCGGCGGAGAAGTGGGCTACAGGGTGCGGTTCGAGGACAAGACCGGCCCCAAGACCCGCATTATTTTTGAGACCGAGGGCATATTGCTGCGCGAGCTGGTCAGCGACCCGCAGTTGAATAAATATTCCGCCGTGATCCTGGACGAATTCCACGAGCGCCATATCCACGGAGACCTCACCCTGGCCGCCTGCCTGGCCCTTCAGCTGGGCCCCCGGCCGGACCTGCTGGTGGTAGTGATGTCCGCCACCCTGGACGTAAATAGACTGGCGGCCTACATGGCCCCGTGCGAGACCATCTTGGCCGAGGGCCGCGCTTATCCCGTCACCATAGCCTACTGCGGGCCGGAAACCGCCAAACTGCCGCCCTGGGAGGCCGCCGCAAGAACCTGCGCGCAGGCCTTGCCCGCAGTTAAGGAAGGCCATGCGCTGGTCTTCATGCCCGGCGCCTTCGAGATCAACCGCACGGCGGCGGAGCTGGCTAAACTACCGGCGCTGGCCGGCTTTGCCGTAATGCCGCTGCACGGCGACATGCCGCCGCGCGACCAGGACGCCGCGCTGGCGCCCTCCGCCAGGCGCAAAATAATAATAGCCACCAATATAGCCGAAACCTCCCTTACCATAGAAGGCATTACCGCGGTGGTGGACAGCGGCCTGGCCCGCGTGGCCCGTTATGACGGGGCGCGCGGCATAAACACCCTCTTCACAGAAAACATCGCGGCCCCCTCCGCCGTGCAGCGCGCCGGCCGCGCGGGCCGCACGGGCCCCGGGGTTTGCGCGCGGCTCTGGACCGAGCGGGAGAACGCCGGCCGCCCCCTGGCGCTGGAGCCTGAAATATTGCGCATCGACATTTCCGAAGCTCTGCTGACCCTGAAGGCCTGCGGCTTCGGTGATTTTAACGCGCTGCGCTGGCTGGACCTGCCCGATGCGCAGGACGCAAAGCGCGCCGAAAACCTGCTGCTGGAACTCGGGGCGACCGCGCCCGGAGGGAAGCTTACCGCCGACGGGCGGGCCATGGCCAGATATCCCCTGCACCCGCGCTACTCGCGCATGATGGTGGAAGCGGTCAGACTGGGCTGCGCCTACGAATGCGCGCTTATAGCCGCCGCCGCGCAGGGGCGCGGCCTCTGGCTCAACGAAGGCCGCGGCGCGGAGAACCGCTACGCCGAGCTTCGCTCGGACCTGGCCGCCGTTATAAAGGCCCTGGAATTTTGCGCCAATTCTGATTTCGACCCCTATACCTGCCAGCGCGCCGGAGTCAAACACGCCGCCGCGCGCGACGCCTGGCGGCTGGCGCGGCGCCTGGCCGGAGGTTCGGCCCAAGGCGGCGGCAACGTGGGTCTGGCCGCCAAATGCTTCATGCGGGCCTTCCCGGACCGCGTGGCGGCCCTGTTCTCGGCGGAAAAAGGACGCTACCAGCTGCCCGGCAACCGGCGGGCGCGGCTTAGCCCCGGGAGCGCCGCGGCCGGCGCGCCTTTGATCTGCGCCGGGGAAGCCCTCGAAAGCCTGCAGAAAGGCGGCGCCGACATAACGCTCTCCTTCGCGGCGGAAATAAAAGAGGAATGGCTGCAGGAGGCCTTCCCGTCCGATATAGAGACTCTTTCCCGCCCGGCGCTGGACAAGAACATGCTGACCCCGGTTACCGAGACCCTTACGCTTTACCGCGGCATAACCATACGGCGCGAGATCGCCGCCGCCAGGCCGGACAAGCCGTCCTCGGACCTGATAACCGGGGAATTCCTGAGCGGCAGGCATAAACTGCAGCACTGGGACGAGGAAGTGGACGAATGGCTGGCCAGGGTGGAATTCCTGGCCAAGGCCTGCCCCGATCTCGGCATAGAACCGCTGAGCGGGGAGGACATTAAGCTCATTATCGCGGAGATCTGTTCGGGGGCGCGCAGCGTGGCCGAAGCTAAAACCCGCCCCATAATGCCCACCCTGCAGGAATGGTTCGGCTGGGACAAAGTAAGGCTGATAGACCGGCACGCACCGGCGCGCCTGGAAATGCCGGGAGGCCGCAAGGCCAGAATAAAATACCCACGCGGCCGCGAACCGTACCTGGAAGCCAAGATACAGGATCTGTTCTCCGTCACGGAGACGCCCCGCGTGGCCGCGGGCCGGGTGCCGCTGGTGGTGCACATACTGGCCCCCTCCATGCGCCCGGTACAGGTGACAAAAGATCTTAAGAGTTTCTGGGCCGAAAGCTACCCAAAGCTGAAACCAGCCCTGGCGCGCCGCTACCCCAGGCACAAATGGCTTTAATTTTTACTACTATAGCCTGAAGAAATTCCTTATTTTCGAGAGCAGGTCGCGCTGTTCGGTGCCCAGGGCCCGCAGAGCGCTTTCGCCGGCCAGATGTTCTTTTGCGGCGGCCAGCTCCACGCGCCTTTTGGCGAGCAGGGCCGCTATGGACTCCGCTATTTCCGGGCGGCTGGCGAGCACGCCGCGGAAACCTTCCCGGTCCAGCCGGTAGCAACTTACGTCACCGACGGCCGCCGCGGAAGCCGAGCGCGGCTCGCCGGTCAGCAGCCCCATCTCGCCGAGGAAATCGCCTGGGCCGAGCGTTTTGACGGCCCGGTAGGAACCGCGCGAGCCGGAGTAAAGCCGGACCTCGGCCTTGCCCGCGTAAATTATATAAAGCCAATCCGCCATTGTCCCCTGCTTCATTATCATCTCCCCGCCGGCAAAAGGGGTGGGTTTGAGCAAGCCCGCCAGAATGATCATTTCGTTTTGCGTCAGCGCCTGAAAGACGTCCACCCCTTTCAGGGCGGCCAGGCGGCGGTCCTGTTCCGTCTTAATGCTGCGCTCCGCGGCTACTTCGGCCCCCTCCGCCACCACCACCGACCTGGACTGTATGGAGAGCTTAATGCCGGCGCGCGAAAGCGCGTAATAGACCTTGGCGAGAACGTTGGAGTCCGTGCGCCCCGGCAGGGAAAGATCGGAAAGATAGTAGCGGACCTCATATACCACGCAACCGGGCCGGAATTCCTTGACGGCGGTATAGGGCTCCGGGGAAGCGGCCACGCAGGCGGGCGGATCTTCCCGCAACGCCTGGTCCACGGCCCCCGTCACTTCCCCGGGGGTCCTGTCGTAATAGACGTTGAAAGCGACCGCGCGGAAGCGGGTATTTCCCTGCGCCCGGCCCAGTACGGTGACCGGGCTTTTCATAAGAATGATATTGGGGATGACCACCAGGTCGCCGTCGAGCGTTTCCAGCGTGGTCTGGCGCCAGCGGACCTCGCGCACTATCCCCTCGTATTTCTCCACCCCGATCCAGTCGCCGGGCATGAAAGAGCTCTCAAGGTGCAGCACCATGCCGCCGATTATATTACCGAGCGTGTCCTGCAGGGAGAAAGCCACCACGCCGGTTACCACGGCGGAAGTGGCCAGTATGCCGCTCAGGTTGGCGCCGGAGGCGGAAATTACCGCCAGCCCTCCCACCGCATAAGCGCCGGCCAATACCAGGTCCTCCACAAATTTAGAGATCCCCGCTCTGACTTTAGGGAGGATAAGGGAGAAAGCGAAAACGCCGGCCACGTTTATGGCGGCGATAACGGCAAGCAGACGCGCCGTGATCTCGAGCAGTTTTATGTGGCCTCCCGACGAGGCCCCGCCCATGAATTTGACGGCCAGAAGGCCGGCTATGGAAAACAGCGACAGAAAAGCGGTAAAGCCGAGCCTTTTATGTGAAACCGGGGCGGCGCGGTAGAGGAAAGCCAGGGAAATAAAAATGACCGCGTAAAAACCTATTATCCAGGGGCCGAAGAGGGCGGAAATATTTTGCATACGTATATTGTAGAAAATATTTATGCCCGGCCGGCCGCCAGAACAGCAGGGGTCGGACTATGCCGGCAAGGAAAGAGACGCTCGTTGAGGTGTTCCTTTAGAAATAGAGAGAAAGGTATGTCTCCGCGGCGAAGGGCCGCGTCTCGTATTTCTGTATGACCGCCGTGCCCCTGTCGGGGAATATCGCCGTGGTCCTGGCTGTCATTTTACCGAGATAGTACAGCCCCGAAATGGACCAGCCGAAGCGGGGTTTAGGCTTCCACTCCAACCCCAGCCTGAAAGTGGTCAGGGCCGTCTTGCTGTTGCTGGTCCTTATCGTCACCGGCGTAGACGCCCCCCCGTTATTCACTATGACCTCATCGGCTTTGAACTGGGGGAATTGCGTTATTCCTACGGCGGCGTGCGCCTTGAAAAGGCGCGAGACCGGCAGCGTCCGGTCGATGAGCAGTCTGAACATCGTAGTCTCATAACTTTCAGGATTGTTAACGTTGGTCATCGGAGGGCCCGCGGGGTCAAGCCCGGTGGCTATGGTCCCGTTCGAACCGCCGAATACTACGCTGGGGAAGTAAGCGGCGTCCACCATCCACTTCGGGGAGAGAAGATAACGCAGCCCCAACCCCATATAGCCGTATGAGATGTCCGTTTTTACGGGCGTAAGCGTCACCCCGCTCCCGGCATTCGTCACAAGTGAAGGTTTTTCATAGCTGACCGGACCGCAGCCGCCGGCAAGGTATATACCTATCGCGTCGTATTCCGGCACTTCCGTTATGTATTTGGAGGCGTCCTTGTCGAAGACCTCTACGGCCACTTCGGTCACGTCCGAAGCCAATATCTCCCCGGTTTCGGAGTCCACCATTTCCGTGCTCAAATGGTAATTAGCGCCCAGGCGCGATACGCTGCCCAGGATAACCAGCCGCGCCCCGGAAAGTTTCCCCACCCTGGCGGCCGTTGCGCTTTCCACCGCGCCGCTCAGGCCCAGCCGCTGCTCCTGCATTATTTCCTCAAGCCGGGCCCTTTCGGTCACCGTAAAAGTTTTAGTCTCCACGAGGCGGCTGGAAAGGATCTCGGCGCAGGCGTGGTTCACCCTTTTTTCGGCCAGCTTCTTGTCGGTCTGGAAAGGCAGCACCGCCAGCGTGGCCGTGCTCACCCCCGCGTCGGCGGCGGCGCGCGTGAACGTCTTTACTATCTTGGCCATCCGGACGTCCAGCTCTCCGGCCGCGGCGGTTCCGGCGAACACGGCGCAACCTGCTGCCGCGGCGAATATTATCGATAAGGCCCGTTTTACTATGATCATATTATCCATCCTCTGGTCTACCAAATGCCCTGAAATTTCGGCCTGGCCACGCTCCACCACAGTTCAACGATACCAAATAACAGGCCTCAGTGAAATCCCAGCCCTCGCCGAACCGGAAATGGGGACAGGCTACTTTTTCATTGCGAAAAAGTAGCCTGTCCCCATTTCCATTTCCCCTTTTTTATCTACAATGTACTACTGGGAACAGGCCGGTTGCCTTTTCCCGGCGAACAGCGCCGGTTAGAGGCCATGAACTGCGGCGCGGACGACCACATCACCAAGCCTTTCGACGTGAACAAGGTCAGCGCCCGCCTCCAGGCCTTGCTCCTTCGCGGCAAATAACCGGGGACTGAAACCCGAGACCGCCTATTTTGTAATTTTTATCGGACCGTCCGGGCAGGTGTCAACGGTCGCAGTCCCAGTTATCGTCCCGCTCAAGGCCGGGAAGTTTCGGGGCTAACGCGACGCTGACGCACTGCCGGCCGTCGGAGAGCCTGGCCAGGCGATACCAGCGGTTCAGAAATCCAGCAACAGGGTCGAATTGAAATGTCAGTTCGAATATAGGCAGGGTCAGGTAGATCCGGCCCAGGCCGCTGCGCGCGAACGTAAGGCCGGAGCGGGGCATTATCCTTATGTCCCCGTCCTCTACGCTGGCGCTGCGGTATTCCACCAGTGGCCTGGTGGCCAAAGAAAGGACCGGGCTGCCCAGCACTTTGCCGCAGGCGCGGCTGCAGCCCACGGGCCCGGTGCTCACCGGCGCGTCCGCCCAGCCCACATCCTCCGCCATGGCGGATAGCTCGAAGTTACCGGACGCGTTCTCCCCCGCGCGCGTCGCGGCCAGGACCTTCCTGCGTACCGGGTCATACGCCGCCAGCCAGAGGTGCGGCGCGGCGCCTGGCGCCTGAGGCGCCTCGGTAAAGGGCAGCAGCACCGTGCCGCCCGCTGAACCGAATACCGCCACGGCGCAGCCCGCGCTGCCGGCCACAGGCTGAAACTCTCCGGGGCCCAGCCCGCTGAAATGTACGCCATGATCGTCTAATATCCAGTAGGTACGGGTCTTAGCAGGATCGTCGCCCGGCAGCGGCCGCATCAGCACCCGGAAGGCCTGCCCCTTCCAGACGCAGGGCGCGGACGCCGCGGCGGTGGAGCGAAAAAGCCCGGCCTGAGATATGCGGAAGTCCGGGTCCACCCTGTCGAGAGCCGCGGCCGCGAGCCACCGGTCTTCCTCGTCCGCCGCGGAGAGCAGGCGACGAAAGACCGGGCGGGACAGCACGGCCACGGGGCCCCGGCGCGGCAGGGAATTCACCGTAGTGAAGGAGACGGCGGGCAGAACCCGCCACAGCCTGGCCGCGGCCGACGCGGCTTCGGGTGATCTTGCCCGGCTACGGATGGCCGGGACAGCGGCCGCTCCGGCGGCGCGGATCTGCGGCCAGCAGTACGCGGCAAAGCAAGCCCCCCCAATAAGCAACGACAATACAAGCCAGGAATGGCCCAAAGACACGTCCCCGCCGGCAGACCGTGCCTGGCTACCGTGGCGGATGAACGGCGCCTTGATTGACCGCAGGCTATAGAGCAGCGGCCCCAGGCTGAAGGCGATCCCGAAAACCGCCCGAAAAATCAGCGACCAGACCAGCACCAGAATCGTCAGCACGGTCATAACGTTGCCCCAGCCGCCAGCGGCGAACAGCTGAAGCACGCGGTGCAATTCAGCAAGAACCGGCTGACGAACCAGGGCGGGGACCATGACCAGGAACAAGTAGGTGCTAACCCCGAAGAAGAAACCGGGCTCGGCTAGAGGCTTTAGGCGCCTGGTGGAAAGGTCCGTGAAGGTGACGCAAAGCATAATATACATGAAGAACAGCCCGAAAACCTCGCGCCAGATCAGGGACGGATGCCACTGCCCCTCGAAGGCCGGGTAGAACATCATGGCCGCGTAGACGACCGACAAAGCTATAAAATAGAGGATGCTCAGCAGGATGCTGACCCCCTCGGGCAGTAGGCGTTTGAGCGCGGCCATTACCCCGTCCGCCAGGCGCGCCAGCATCCAGAACATGGCGCTGATACTGCTGAGCGTCCTGACCGGGGACAGCAGTTCCTGGACCCCGGGCGAGCCCCACAGCGTGAGGGCTTGTTCCATGACCGATTTCACCATGTTGATGCCATAGCCTTTCCAATGTATAGAAGACGCTTATAATATAGCTATTTCCACCACGGGAGATGCAAGAGCCCTCTATCCCCGCATGGGACTAGGATTTGGTCACAGGTCGCCTCCTCGCCGTCGCTCGTCGGCGCCTGCGACCCCGCCTCCCTGCTGCGGGCTGCTGCCCTCGCAGGTCCGGCTTTCAAATCCTAACGCACGCCATAATTATGGCGTGCTGTCCCGGCGCCATGAAAAAACCCCCTGGCGGGGGTTTTAAATTTTGGCACCGGGACTAGGATTTGAACCTAGACAAAGGGATTCAGAGTCCCTTGTGCTACCGTTACACCATCCCGGTACAAGTACTGCCGCTACTATTATATAAATTTTACCGCTAATCCGGAAATCTATCGGGGCACCGGGAATCGGACCCGGAACTCATGCTCCCAAAGCACGCGTGAGAACCATTTCACTATGCCCCGCACTGTCACACCCCGCCCGCACTGCACAGCGTTCGGGGCGGATTGACCGCCGGGCTTTAAAGGTGACGCCCGGTGTTCCACAAGGAGGGCTCTGCCCTCCGTTATATCGTCGCTTGCTTCCTGCGCTTCGCTTGGCCGCTGCGCTGAACCTCCCGAAGAGGTGCGCAGCCGCTTATTTATTACGACGAGGGATAGTTTATAAATTACGGAAAGGTTATTCAAACGTTATGTTTCGAGAGGAAAACGACAAAGGTCATACCGCCGCCGGGATTCTTCTGGGCGGAGACTCCGCCGCCATGCGCGTCCATTATCCGCTTCACCGTGGCCAGGCCCAGACCTATCCCCCCCACCTCGCGGGTAAGGTAGTCGGCGGCCTGGAAAAAACTGTCGAACAAGTGCGGCATCGCCTCTTCGCTGACCCCGGACCCGTCGTCGGAAAAAGAGAAGAGAACCCGCTCGGCGGAATAATGCGACCGCACGGAGATGCTCCCGCCTTTCTTGTTGAATTTAACCCCGTTGACCAACAGTTGCTTGAACACCTCCGACAACAGCTTGGGGTCGGCGGACACATGATACGGCTCTCCTTCGCGGGCGAACGTCACGCCGATACTCATGTCCTCGTAGAGGAATTTCAGGGCGCGGGAGGCCTCCTCAAGCAGGGCGTCCAGGTCCGTATCTTTTTTCTCAACCTGGATCTCGCCTTTAAGCAGACCGCTATAAAGCAGCAGCTTGCCTATCTCCAGCTCCAGCCCCTTCAGCGCGCGGTCGCTGCGCCGCCACAATTCCCGCTGCTTCTCCTCCGCCAGCTGCGACCCCAGCAGTTCCGAGGAAGCCAGCGCTATGGCCAGCGGGGTGCGCAGCTCGTGGTTGACGCGCGAAAGAAAGGCGTCTTTGGCGCTCTCGGAGGCCTTCAGTTGGGCGTAGGCGTCCTCCAGTTCATGCTTCATGGCTTTTTCCCTAGCCAGCTCTGAGGAAAGCGCCGCCTTATCGAATACCCCGCGGATAACGCTGTATAAATATTCAGCGGAAAAGGGCTTGATAATATAATCCTCGGCGCCGGACTTCAGGCCGCCTATGGCCGTTTCCAGCGTGGGATCCGCCGTCATAATTATAACCTTGGTATCCGGTGATATACTCTTTATTTCCTTGGCCAGCGCCACCCCGTTACCCTTGTCATCCAGGTTTATATCCGTCAGCACCAGGTCGAAAGTCCTTTTATGGAAAGCGGCGCGGGCGGCCGTGGAGGAAGAGGCCTCTTCCACTTCGGAGACCACCTCGTTGATCACACTGACGCAGAGCGCCAGCATTTCCTCCTGATCGTCTATGACCAGAACGGAAGCATTTATCTTATTCATATCCCCCCTGGAAAGGTAAGCCGGACCTACCGGCTTTCCAAAAATCTCGCGAGCCCGCGTTTTATGGCGGCGCCCGCCGCATTTTGTGCCAGCGCGAAGAGTAGACAGACCGGTAGAAGTTTGTTCATGGCTAAAATATCCCTTACCACACAATACGAATTTTACCCTAAAAACTCAAGACCGCTGCGGCCCCGGAATAGCCGCGCGAATAAACCGGGATGAGCATTGCCGTAGACCGCCCGGCCGCGCGGGCCGGGGAAGCTATCCAGCGGCCAACCACGGTACCGAGAGCCGCGCCCGCGAACACGTCCGAAGCCCAATGCTTGTCGTCGTAGACGCGCTGGAGCGCCGTGCCGGCCGCCAGCGCGTAGGCGGAGATGCCCACGGCCGGGGAAGCGCAGCGCCGCGAAAATACGGAAGCTATGGCGAAAGCGCTGGTGGTATGGCCGGAAGGGAAAGATGTGCGCGCGCTTTTAAACCTGAACGGCGTGAAGCGGCGTTTGCCGTCCTCCGCGTAGGGCCTGGCCCGCCCGGCGGAATATTTAACCAGCGTGCCGGCGGCGTTGGCCGCCAGGAAGGACTGCGCCGCCAGCGCCGCGGTGCGGCCGCCCTCCTTGCCGTTAAACAGGTAACAGAGGCCGCCATATACGCCCAGCAGTCCCATTTCGTAGGTCCCGTTGCCGAACTTCTCAAAACCGGACGCGAGGCTGTCGTTAAGAGAAGATTTGTTCTTACCGGCCAGGCGCCGCAACTGGGAGTCGCCGGAATAGACCAACAGGCCGCCGGCCGCCAGGCCGCCCAGCCAGTAGGCATCCCGGCCGTCCATGCGCAGCGGGGCCGAGAGTACTGAACCAGCGGCAGCCAGAGTTTCCCCGGAGAAAGAGCCTTCGGCCGCCCGGCAGAAAGGGCAGAAGGCAAAACAGAGCAGAAAAAGCGGCGCGGCGCCGAGGCGGGGAAAGAACACAGGACCGTCTCCTTATTTAACGGCGGCCGTCATAAAAGACATGCAGACGGGCCGGGCTTCTGACCGAACTGAAGGGCCGCAGCGAAAATCTCGCGGCCTGCAGGAGGAGCTCCGCAAGGGTATATATCCTGAACTTCCTGCCGGAGCTCACGTGCGGCGCGGAGGTTATTATTTGAAAACTTAGTCCGCGGACCGAACCCCAGCGCTTCAGGGCGCGGCTCAGGGCCACTTCCTCCCCGGCATAAAACAGTGGACTGAAGCCGCCTACGGCGACAAATGCGTCGCGGCGGCAAAACAGGAAAGACCCGGCGGCCAGACCGAAAACGCGTGAAACCGCGTTCCAGAGGCCGGTGAGAACGCGGCCCCATAGCGGCGGCGCGGGGTCAAAATCTATTGTCGCCCCCCCGCCTAAGCAGGAGCCGGAGCGCATCAGATCAAGGGCCCGCCCCAGCGTGGCCGATGAAAGCCGCGAGTCCGCGTCCATGAACAGAAGCCAGTCGCCCGAAGCGGCGGCCGCCCCCGAATTTCTGGAGCCTGAAATAAGGTTAAGCGGCTCGAAAACTACCTTGACGCCGCGGCCGGCGGCCACCGAAGCGGTACCGTCCGTGGAATTATTGTCGCAGACTATCAGCTCGTAACCGGGTGCGCCGGGCTGCCCGGAAAAAGCCGCGACCACGCTGTCGAGGCAGGCGCCAAGCAACTTTTCCTCGTTAAAGGCCGGGATGACAACGCTTAATTTCACATTACCATCATATATGTTCTGACAAGGCTTTTCAATTTTGATAGGATTTATGCATCTTCCCCTATGGATAAATTTCGTGAAAATACGGTTGATACTCTTTACAGGACTGGCAATTATGACCGTTAGAGCAGCCGCCCTGCCCCAGCCCGCCCGCCCACCGCGCTCCTGGACCGTGGTAAATTTTCTTCCGGGAGATTTCAAGGAGGCCTCGCTGAAGAACCTGGCGCCGGCCGTCTTTCCGGGCGGGGTCTTCAAGGTAGAGGATTCCAGCCGCCCGGCCGTGCTGGCCTCCGGAGAGATAGAGACCGTTTTCCCGTTCGACGAACTGCTGCTGTCGGCCGACGCGCTGTTTCCGGACGGCGGTTCCTTGGAGGCCGAGGCCCAGGTAAAAACGCGGGCGGGCTGGAGCCCCTGGTTCAGTTTCGGGCGCTTCGACACGGGAAGCGCCCGCGCCAGCGTTAAAGGGCAGGATAACCCTTTCGGCAGGCTGGACGTGGACATTTTGCGCCTGACGGAAAAGGCCGCCTCTTTCCGCTACCGCCTTACGCTACACTCGGCCGGCGGCGCGGCCCCGGTGCTGCGCCTGGCCGCGGCCTCCTATACGGATTCCGCGGCCCCCTACCTCGCGGATGACGCCACTGAAAGGGCGGCGGGGTTTAAACCCCTCAAACTGGCCCTGCCGCGTTACTCCCAGATGACACAGCAGGTAAATTACTCCGGGGACATCTGCAGCCCGGTCTCGCTTTCCATGGCCTTCGCCTCTCTCGGCCTGAAAGCCGGCCCGCTTGAAACCGCCGCGGCGGTGCTGGACTCGGCCGAGAATATTTACGGCAACTGGTTCCTGAACACGGCCCACGCGGGCTCGCGCGGGCTGTATTCCTTCGTTACCCGCATGAATTCGCTGGAGGAAGCCCGCGCTTTCCTGGCGGCCGGAGCGCCGGTGATCGCCAGCGTGACTTTCGGACCGGACGAACTGAAGAACGCCCCGCTTAAGAAGACCAAAGGCCACCTCCTGGCGATAACCGGCTTCGACGCGAAAGGCAACGTTATCGCCAACGACCCGGCCGCCCCGGACGAGAAGACAGTGGAGCGCGTCTACGACAGGAAGGAGTTCGCCGCGGCCTGGCTTAGGAACAAATACGGCACCTCTTATGTACTGGCCAAGGACCTGAATAATTTCCTGGCGGTAAAAGGGCGCGTGACGGAATTATATTCAATGCCCCCCGCCGACGCCGCGGAGCGCGCCAGGCTTATAGAAAGCCAGCTGCTGGCCAACGAGCGCGTGGAGCTGCTTGAAGTCTCGGGCGCCTGGGCAAGAAGCCGCGCCGTGGAGCAGCGCAGCCTTTCCGCCGACGGCAAAACGCTGGCCCCCTACGAAGGCTGGCTAGCGCTGGACGCGCTGGCCTTCAGCCTCCCGCTGCCGCCCACGGCCGTGGTCAGGAGCAAGACGGCCGGCGGCGAAGACCTTTCCCTGGGCGTAAAGCTGCGCGTAATAGGCCGGTCCCCGGCCGGCGCCAGGGTCCTGCTGGGCGACGGGACCACGGCCCTGCTGCCTGAAAAGAATATTAACCAGCTGCCCCGGAAAGACGAAGCCGGCCATCTGCGCGCCAGGATACTGGATACCGCCAGGTTCTTTCTCGGTGATAAATATTATTGGGGCGGCCGCTCCGCCTGGGGCATAGACTGCTCCGGCCTGGTGAACCTGGCCTACCGGGCGTGGGGACTGGACCTGCCGCGCAACGCCAGCGACCAGTACACGGCTTCAAAAAGGGTTTCAAGGGAAGAGCTTAAGCCCGCGGACCTCGTCTTCTCGTCCGACGGCGCCAAGCCAAAGAGCATCAACCACGTAATGATCTACTCCGGAGGAGGGAAACTGATAGAGGCCACGGGGGACACCAATTCCGTACGTGAGGTCTCGTTCAAAGAGAAATTCGGCGCGGATCTCTCCAAGCTGAAGCACGGGGCGCTGGTGAACGGGAAAAAGATATTTTTCGGCAGGGTCCTCAAATAGTGCTCCGCCCCGGCCCCGACTTATGATCAAACGGAATAACCTGGCCGCGATGACGACCCTTTTAAAGCAAGCCTATCCCAAGGCGCATTGTTCGCTGGTCCACCGGGATCCCTTCCAACTGCTGGCGGCCACTATCCTGTCGGCCCAATGCACCGACGAGCGCGTGAACAGGGTAACCCCGGCGCTGTTCAAGAAATACCCGGGGCCCGCCGAAATGGCCGCCGCGCCGATAAAGGACCTGGAGGCCCTGGTGCGCTCGACCGGTTTTTACAGGAACAAGGCCCTTTCACTGAAAGAGGCTTCGAAGGCGATAGTTGACGGCTTCGGCGGGCGGGTGCCGCGCGCCATGGAAGAGCTGCTGACGCTGCGCGGCGTGGCGAGAAAAACCGCCAACGTGGTGCTGGGCTCGGCCTACGGCATAGCCGCCGGTGTGGTGGTGGATACCCATGTTAAACGCCTGGCTTTGCGCATGGGCCTAACCCGGCAGACGGACCCGGTAAAGATCGAGCGCGACCTGATGCAGGTCCTGCCGAAGAAAGACTGGATCTGGTTCGCCCACGCGCTGGTGACGCACGGCCGCGCCGTCTGCGCCGCCCGCAAGCCGCTCTGCGGCAGCTGCCCGTTGAATAGATTATGCCCGAAAAAAGGACTCTAAAATGAACAAATACGAACTTTACGTCGTGGCCGGCTTCGTGGGAGGGATAGCGCGCGGCCTTTCCAGCGTTATCAAAAAGCGGAAGAAGGGAACGCTGGGGAAATTTAATTACTCCTACTTTTTCACTACGGTCTTCTTTTCCGGGATACTGGGCGGAATAGCCGGGGCGCTGGCCGAAAATAGCTGGAAGACGGCCTTCCTGGCCGGTTACGCCGGGATAGACTTCATAGAGAACCTCTACAAATCCAGCCCCTTCGCGAAAATCGCGCAGGCCGATTAGACGCAAAGAAAAGCCGGGCCGCGGCCCGGCTTTTCTTTTAGCGGCGCTTACAGGTTGGTTATATCCTGGAATATCACCCCGGCGCCTATTATCTTGCCGTCCACGCCCTTGATGTTGATGGAACTGTAGCCAATAACCTTTTTCTTCCCGTTCACCGCGCACGTAAACTCCATGCGGCGCACGGTCTTGCCCTGCTTGAGCACGTCGCCTATGGCGCCCACAACTTCGGGACAGAGCTGGAACAGCCCCACCACGGGCTTATTCAGATATTCCTGGCCCACCTCGAAGATCTCCGAGGCCTTCGGGTTGAAGAAGATCACACGGCCTTCCAGGTCGGAACCGATAAAGCCGCCGGAAAGGTTGTTGATGGTGCTTTCCCCCTTAAGATTCAGCTGCTTTATGGTGGCTTCCTGCTTGCGGATATAGACGTCGCGCGAGACCAGCGCGGTCAGGGTTTCGGCGGTCCTAAGGTCGGCATCCGAAAAAGAACCGGGAATGGAATTTATGAACTCTATCACGCCCAGCAGCTCGCCGTTGGCCAGGGCCGGCACGGCGATAACGGTTTTTGTCTGGAAGCCCGACCCCTTGTCCACCTTTTTGGTGAACAGCGGGCTGGCTTCGGCGTCGTTGACCAGCACGGACCTGCGCCCCTCGGCGCAGGCGCCGGCCACGCCCTGGTAGGCAAAGCTGACCCCTATAAGGTCACCGCCGACGGGCCCGATGCTTTTCTTGAAAGTCAGGCGCTTTTTGGTCTCATCCGCATCGAAGAAACTGGCGGCGTGACAATTCACTATGCCCGCGCCCCGGCGCGCAAGATATTCCCAAAGGGCTTCCTCGCCTTTGGCGGCCTCGGCGGGCAGTTCCTCGGTAAATTTGGAGATTAGCTCAAGAGGATCGCTCATTTTTTCACCTTTTTAACTGCGGGTTTAGGCGGCGCGCGGAAGAAATCAAGCACGCCTTCGGCCAGGGCGGCGGCCAGGCGTTCCTGGAACGGCGCGGAGTTAAGCAGCTCTTCCTGGCGCGGCAGGATCATATAGGCGTTCTCCACCAGGATGGCCGGCATCCAGGTCATACGCGCCACAAGGTAATCGCCGTAGCGCAGCCCCTCGTCGGGCAGCGGGATATCCTTAAGGTAGGCGCGGTGCACGGCCGCGGCCAGTTCCCGGCTGTGCCGCTGGTAATGGTAAATGGAAAAACCGCGCGGCTGGGAGAACGGGTCCTCCCCGTCTCCGATGGCGTTATTGTGGATACTGATAAACAGGTCCCCGCCGAGGTCTTTGGCCGCCTTGGGCCGGTCGGCAAGCTCCACGTACTCCTCGCCGCCGCGGGTCAGCTTAACTTCGGCGCCCAGCGCGGAGAGGCTATCCCTTAGTTTCTGGACTATCGCCAGGTTCACGTTTACCTCAAAAGTACCCTTCGGACCTACCGCCCCGTCCAGGCGGCAGCCGGTGGAGGCCGGCAGGGAGGCGAACTTCGCGTCCCTGAGAAAGACCTTACCGTCGCCGCATTTAAGCCAGGGAGAATGCCCCGGGTCCAGCACCACGGTGACGCCGGAAAGCGGCCGGGGCCAGGCCAGCGACGGCTTGCGACGCGTACGCATGTCTATCTGGAGGGCCCTGGCCGAGGTGGAATAGGAAATATTATAGCCCCATAACGCGCCGGGGGCGGTCTCGATATCTATCTGGGCCGTGTTCAGCGCCGCCTGCCGGAAAACCACGTTTTTAACCAGCGTATCGGACGAGTCGTAAACAACATTATTGGTATGCAGGTTGGTATAGTAAAGCGTCAGCCGCAGGCCGTTTTCCAGTTCCTCGGCGATGAAAGGGACTTTTTCGTAAACGGCCAGAGAAACGGAAGACCCAAAATCCGTACCTTTCAACCGGATGCCCCCCGTTTCCGTTACAGGGCCGAAAGGGTACGGCGCGCCCGCGGCCGGCTGGACCTTTGAGTCTTCTACCCAGGCTTCCATGTCGGGAGCCAGGATTATCCGGCGCATCCCGTTGGAGCGCCCGGCGGAAACCAGCTTCACGCCTTTAGGCAGGAACATCATATAGCCGCCGTCGGGCGCGTTACGCAGCGCCACGGTATCGGTGGAAGTCTCTACCAGAACGGGAGTCTTCAGTACCTTTACGCGGCCCTTAGCCCTGGCAGAAGCACCGTGGGCGAAAAGTCCGGCCCGGAACCGGGCCGTGGGGAAGAACTCGGCTCCCCGGTCCTCCGGCTTTACCCGGTAGACGCCGTAATATTTACCGGAACCGGGCGGCGCCTCGGCCAGCGCGGAACCGTCCAGCAGCTTACCCAGGGAGAAAACGGCCTCTTTGCCGGGCGTGCCGTAGGCGGAAACCCTGATATCATCCCCCGGCAATACCTCCAGCTCGGAGGCGTTGGATGAAAATTCCAGGCTGAGCGCGCCATTGGCGGGGCGCTGGCCGGGCAGGACGCGGATATTAAGCCCGCGCTGCGCGGTGGTCCCGTCGGACAGTTCGCCCTTGAAATAAAAATCCCCGCCGAGGACCGGCAGGTAGGCGATAAAGCCGCCGTTGGGGTATACCGGGATTTTCTCCCCGTTTATGGTTAATGCCGCTCCGGCCGGAACGACATTCCCGAAAACGAAGGTTTTAGCAACCGCGGGCAGCTGGGCGCCTTCGGCCGGGTAAACGAAGTTTATCTGCCCGGCGGAGGCCGGGCCGCAGGCGGCCAAAAGAGCGGCTGCCTTTATGAGGCTGGAGAAAAGCATGAAAATCACCTTCGCAATTCTTAAAGAAACTGAAACATAAATTTAATATCGGTCAGTTATGATTATAATATATTGAGGCCACCAAGGCTTATGAAAAAAACCGTTCTTATCTGTCTGCTGATGCAATTCGCCTGCGCGGCCGTCGCCGGCGCGGCGGATTTCACTTATATGCGGCCGGGGGCCAGGGCCAACGCCATGGGCACGGCCTTCTCCACGGTGGAGGACGACGCCTGCGCCGTTTTCTACAACCCGGCCAACCTCACCACCCTAACCCGCCTTGAGACCCGTTTTGAAACCGCCCGCCGGCTCTCCCCGGACGGCCTGGAGGGTGAAGCCTCGCTCGCCTATATCCGCCCCGTCCCGGACGTGCCGGACAAGGTGGCGGGCTTCGGCTATTACGCCGTGCGGCAGGGCGGCGGGCGGAGTTCGGATTCCCTGACCTTCGCCACGGGCAGAAGGGCGGTCATAAAATATTTCCAGCTACCGGTTTTCTACGGCACGTCTTTTAAAATATTGAACCTGCGGTATCAGGAAAAAAGCCACCTGGGCCTGGGCTTCGACGCCGGGGTCAGGATAGAGAACAATTCCGGCCTTAGAACCGCGCTGGTGATCTCGGACGCGATGTTCGGGCTCGGCCAGTCCATCACTACCCTGACTTTAGGCAACTCCTACAAGGCGGGGAACACGCTTTTGCTCGCCGACCTGAAATCCCGCGGCTCCTACTCCGAACTTTTCCTGGGCCTGGAGCATCCCCTCTTCAACGGCCTGCTCGCGGCGCGCGCCGGCAAGGGCGCGGCGCTCGGCGGCGGCCATTACCTGGCCCTGGGCCTGGGGATAAACACATTACCCTGGACCATAGACCTGGCCTGGTCCATACCCTGGGCCGGCTACAACGAGAATTCCGGTTATTACGGAATTAACGCAGGCTACCGATTCGGCGCCGGGACTTTCAGCGAAAAGCTGGTGGGCGACGCCTCCCGCCAGGCCGAGAGCCTCAAAGTCCAGATCGACGACCTGCGCATACAGCGTTCCAACCTGGAAAGCGGCATCGCCGCTTACAGGGTCAATAAGAGCATACTGGAAACCGACCTGACCATGATGCAGGGCCGCATGCGCGAGATGGAGACCAATTTAAGGGACCTGCAGCTGCAGACGCTGGAGGCCCAGTACAAAAAGGAGAAACCGAAGCCTGTTAAAAAATACGTCCCCCCGCCGCCCGAACGCTGGCCCAAGCCGCACAAGGCGGCCGCCGGAGAGACGCTGCGCTCGCTGGCCTCAAGATATTACGGGAACCCCAACCTCTGGGAACGCATCTACGAGGCCAACGAGAAGAATATTTTAAGGGGGTTGCCGGTGGAGGGCGCCGTACTCACCATCCCGGCGCCGCCCCCCGCCGAAAGGTAGGCTCCGGCTCTATGTTCAACACGGTTCAAATCATTTGCGCTTCGGAAAAGGACAGGACCATTCTCCGGGGGATATTCAAGAACCTCGGCGCGGACGCCGTTTTCTCGCCGGACTTGAACGACGCGCTGGCCATCTTCGAAAAGGCCGCCCCCGCGGCCGTGTTCCTGGCGGACGGCGAAGAGCCGCCCGCGGAGATACAGTTGAGGGAACTGCGGCGGGTGGCGCCTTTTATACCTTTAATACCGCTCCTGAAAAGAAGGGACGCCGCGCGCGCGGTGAACCTTATGAAAGCGGGCGCGCTGGACTGCGCCCAGGCCCCCTGGACCGAGGAGGAGCTGCGCCCCATCTACCGCAAGGCCCTGAACCTGAGCGGTACCACTATAGTACTCGACACCACCGCGCTGAGACGCCGGCGCAGGGCCGCGGCGCTGGCGCTGGCCGCTTTTTTCGCCTTCGCCGGTTTTGCCGGCGGCCTCTATTACGGCTTCAAGAAATTCTCGCCCCCGTCCGCCAGGCCGGACAGCTTCGCGCTGCCCTATGCCCACCCCACCGGCCTGGTAATTACAGGCACCTCGGCGCTGGTAAGCGACTGGTATAGCCAGGGGCTTTACGAGCACGACCTGAAGGATTTCAACATAAGGCGCGTGACCAGCCTGCCGCGGGTCACCCCGGTGGCCATGACGGCCTCCGCGGACGCGCTCTGGCTGGCCGGGGCCAATGGGGTAATGGAGAAACGCCTGCTGGACGCCCGCTACACGCCGGTTTCCAGGACCGCGGCTTTCAACCCGCCCCCTGACAGCGCCTGTTTCGACGGGCTGTATTTCTGGACCGCGGACTCCCGCACGGGCGCCATAACAAAGCGCATGCCGGGAGACGCCCTGGACGAAATTAAGATTTTCAAATACCAGGGCCGGAAACTTGCCGCGCTTACCTGCGACACGCGCTTTCTCTGGGCGGCCGACGCCGGCCTTAAGGCGCTGGCAAAAATGTCGCTGGAAGACCCGGAGCGGATTATTTCCAGGACCGAGCTCTCCCCCTACGCCTCCAAAACGCTGAAGGTAACGGCCATGGCCGCCAAAGAAGGAAAGATCTGGTTCGCGGGCGAGGACGGAGCCAAGGCCCTGGTTTTCTTCATAGATGAACCAAAATAAATCGGACACTTACATTCCGGCACTGGCAAAAACCTCGCTGGATATGCCCCCCCTCTGGGGCAGGCTTACCTCCATCTCGCCTACGGAGGCGGAATTCCTAAGCCATTTCGAGGTTCCCGCAGGCCGCGTGCTCGCTCTTTCTTTCGACCTGGGCAGGAGCGCTTTCGAAGACGTCCGGGCGCGGATAAGAACGGCCCTGCGCGACGGCGACGGCTACTACAACTACGCCCTGGTTTTTATGGACGAAACCCAGCGCGGCCTGATAAAAGACGCCATCAGCGGAAAATTGGTATATTAGGCTGCGTGACGCACGGCAGGATGCCGGTTTTTACGGGGGGGGGCCATGAAACAGATCACGGTACTTATCGTCGAAGACGACAAACTGAACAGGGAACTGGTATCGACCGCCCTTCGGGAGGACGGGTATATGGTTCATACCGCGGCATCCATCGGAGATTGCCGCGATATACTAAAAAGGGACAAACCTGATATTATCGTCTTGGACCGTGGCCTGCCGGATGGCGACGGGTTTCAATTATGCGTGGAACTCAAGAAAGACCCGCTCTTTAGGGCCATCTCCGTAATCATGCTCACCGGAGACGTTGTAATCCGTGAGAAACTGCCCGGCTTGAGATGCGGCGCTAATGATTATCTGGCCAAGCCGTACGATATCGATGAACTGCGCAGCAGGGTCGGCGCGCTCGCCAAAAAGTTTTAAGAGAAAGCGGCGGATAGCGGACGGCCTAAGCCCCAGCGTCATTGAACTATCCCTCAAATAGAACCTATAATTTAAGCATGAACATCACTCGCTTCAGGGTCCTGCTGGCGGCGCTTCTGCTGTCCGCGGCAGGCGGCGGAACTTTCGCCTATTTCAAGTATAAACGGATCTCGGCGTACATTATTTCACAGATCAGCGGCCAGGCCACTAAAAAACTGGGGCGGCAGATAGCCTTCAAAAGCATTTCCTTCTCCCCGCTGGAAGGAATAGTGGTAAAGGACGCCTGCGTTTCGCGCAGGCCGGATTTCTCCAGGGGCAATTTCTTCTGCGCGGCCAAAACCGTCATCCGCCCGGACCTGTTCGCGCTGATGCGCAACAGGGTGTATTTCTCGAAAGTGTCTTTCGACAGCCCCGTGCTGAAGGTGCGCGAGCGGGGCGGCGCCTGGGATTTCGCCGACCTGCTGGCGCTGCTGCCCCAAACCAGCAAGGGGCTCTACCTCACCTGGAACGCCAGCGAACTGGTGTTAAAGAACGCGGTGCTGGAAGCGGACATGGAAACCGCCGGGCTGTCGCTGGCGCTGGAAGGGGCCAACCTGTCCCTGCGGCATTACTCCGCCTACGGAGGCAACTTCGGCCTGACCGCCGACGGCACGCTGAAGAGCGCCATAAAGGGCAAACTGCTGTCCGCCGCGGTAAAGCTGAGAACGGACGCCAATTTCGACTACGGCGGGCTGGGCTCCATTAATGGTTCGTTGAGCGCGGAAGGAACCGAATACGGCGCCATCACGCTGGGGCGGCTGAAAGCCGACTGGGAGTTCTTCAATCTGCGCAAACCCCTGGCCGAAAAGAATTACTCCCTGACCGTCTCCGCCGAAAAACTGCTGATACCGGGCAGGGAGAACTCCGTAAAGAACAGCGTGTCCAAAAGTCTGGACCTGTTCTCCTCGGCCATGGGCAAGCCGGCGCCCAAAATAGAGGATATAGAGATGGCCTCCCTGGCCGCCGCCTTCCGCCTGGATAATTCCGTCCTCTCCGTGAAAGACATCGCCCTGCGCACCAATTTCATAAATCTTGACGCCTCTATTTCCATAGACGGCCCCGCGAAAGAGGCCGACGCCTCGCTTGAGGCCGGCATCGGCAGCAATAAGCTTAAAATGTCGGCGTCCGGCCCATTGGCCGCCCCGGAGATAAAGCCCCTGCTCTCCGCCACACTTTCGGCCAGGTTCAAGGAAGCCCTGGCCGGCATAGAAAAGTCCCTTTTGAAGATCTTTCCCGTTACAGGAGTTCAATAATGTCCAAGAAAGTAATTGTGATCGGCTCCGGCCCCGGCGGTTACCCGGCGGCGCTGCGCCTGAAAGAACTGGGCGCCGAGGTCGCCGTTGTGGAAGCCTGGGATTTCGGCGGCACCTGTCTTAACCGCGGCTGCATCCCGTCCAAGGCTTTCCTTGATACCGGCCACCGCGTGCACGCTTTCGAGGGGCTGCGCAAACTGCTCAAGGACGGTTCCGGGGTTAATTTCTCGGCGGCTATGCTGGACTGGGACAAAGTGAAAGCCCGCCGCGCCGAGGTGGTGAGTAAACTCCGGACCTCGCTGGAAAGACTTTTCCAGGCGAAGAAGATAGAAGTGATACGCGGGAAAGCCGTTTTTTCCGGCAGCAACGAAGTCACCATAACCGGCCCGCAGGGTGAAATTAAAAGGCAGTTCGACACGGCCATCCTCGCCGCCGGCACCAGGCCGATCTTCCCCCCCCCTTTCAGGGATTACCAGGAACAACTGACGGACTCCGACCGCATTTTCGACCTGCCCAGGCTGCCCAAATCCCTACTGATAGTGGGCGGCGGCGTGATAGGCCTGGAATTCGCCTGCTTCTTTAACGCCATAGGCGTTGAAGTGTCCGTGCTCGAGCTGCTCCCCGACATCCTCGCCGGAGAAGACCCCCAGGTGAGCCGCGCGGTCCGCTCCTCTTTCGAGAAGCGCGGGATTAAATTCCATTTCGGCAAAAAAGCCGCCGGGGTCGTCTTCTCCGGCGGACTCAAAACGGTGGAGCTGGAGGACGGGACCAGGCTTGCGGCGGAGGAAATAATGGTGGGTGCGGGACGCGCGGCGGACCTGACCGGCATGGGGCTGGAAACCCTGGGCCTGCCGTGGGACAGGCGCGGCGTGAAGGTCAACGACCGCCTGCTGACCTCGGCGCCGAACATATACGCGGTGGGCGACGTGAACGGCATCTCGCTGCTGGCGCACTCCGCCGGCCGCCAGGGAGAGATAGCGGCCGAGAACATCATGGGCGCCTCCCGCGCCTTCGACGCGGATATCGTCCCCAAATGCGTCTACGCCTGGCCGGAAGTCGGCACGGTGGGCCTGAACAAGGCCCAGGCGGAGGCCAGGGGACTGACGGTAAAAACCTCGCGGGCCTTCTACCTGGGGATAGGCAAGGCCGTGGCCACCGATGAAACGGAAGGCTTCGTCCAGCTTGTCTTCGACGCGGCCGACGAAACCGTGCTGGGCGCCCAGATAGTGGGCGGACCGGCCACCGAGCTGATCCACGTGCTGGCGCTGGCGGTAAAACTTAAGCTGAAGCGCCGGGACCTGCGCGAAATAATTTACGCCCATCCGACCATGGCGGAAGCCATCCACGAGGCGCTGGCGAAATAAATGAAACTGCTCTCCTGGAACGTCAACGGCTACAGGGCCATATTAAAAAAGGGCTTCGGGGATTTCCTGATGTCTTCCGGGGCGGACGCCCTGGGCCTGCAGGAGATCAAGGCCTGCCCCGAACAGCTGACGGACAAGGACCGGGCTTTTGCCGGCTACACTTCCGCCTGGAATTGCGCCGAGCGCAAAGGCTACAGCGGCGTTGCGGCCTTTTATATAAAAAAGCCGCTGCTGATAACCAACGGCTTCGGCATAAGCCGCTTCGACTCCGAGGGCAGAGTTATAACGCTTGAATACCCGGAATTTCACCTGCTCAACGTCTATTTCCCCAACGGCGGCCAGGGCCCCGAACGCCTGGCCTACAAACTGGAATTTTACGAGGCCTTTCTTGAACATATCGAGAGTCTGCGCCGGACAGGCAAAGCCGTGATCTTCTGCGGTGACGTGAACACCGCCCACAAAGAGATAGACCTGGCCCGCCCGAAAGAGAACGTTGAAAACTCGGGCTTCATGCCCATAGAGCGGGCCTGGCTGGACAAGATAACCAGGCTGGGCTGGGTGGACACTTTCCGCCGCTTCCACCAGGAACCGGACCAGTATACCTGGTGGGATTATAAAACGCGCGCCCGGGAACGCAACGTGGGCTGGCGTATAGATTATTTCTTTATAAACTCCGAGAGCGCCTCGCTGGTAAAAGACGCGTTCATCCTTCCTTCCGTACAGGGCTCCGATCATTGCCCCATTGGCCTGAACATCCGGCCGTAAAACAGCGCGTACCGCCGCCCCCCCCGCCTTGCCCTTTCGCGCTTATATTTGTTATAAATTTATATATCATTTCCGTAAAATTTTATGGGAGGGAACATGTCCACCGCAACGACCATACGCCGCACCGCTCTTAACGAGACCATGAGGAAATACGGCGGCAAGATGGTGGACTTCCACGGCTGGGAACTGCCCATACAGTTCACCGGCATTCTTAAAGAACACGAGGCCGTCAGAACCTCGGCGGGCATATTCGACGTCTCCCACATGGGCCAGGTCTTCGTGACCGGCGCCGACGCCTTCAAGCTGCTGCAGAAGACCAACGCCAACGACCTGCGCAAAGCCACCCCCGGCAAGGGCGTCTACTCCCACGTCACCAACGAGAACGCTGGCCTGGTTGACGACATCATAGCTTTCTGCCTGGCCGCCGACCGCTACCTGGTGATAGTGAACGCCACCACCTCCACCAAGGATTACGAATGGTTCAAGAGCCAGGCCGGCAAGATGCGCGTTACGGTGGAGAACAAGAGCGACGATTTTTCGATGATAGCCGTACAGGGGCCCAATGTTCCCAGGATGTTCGAGACCTTCGCGCCCGAAGCCCTGAAACTCCCCCGCTTCGGCATAGTGGAGAAGGACATTATGGGCGAGCACTGCTATATCAGCCGCACCGGCTATACCGGCGAGGACGGCTTTGAAATAACCGCGCCGCACGCCATAATAAACCAGCTCTGGGAGAAAATGATGGAGCTGGGCAAGCCCTACAATATTGTCCCCTGCGGCCTGGGCGCGCGCGACACCCTGCGCCTGGAATCCGGCTACCTGCTATACGGCCAGGACGTGGACGATTTTCACACCACCTACGAATCCGGCTACGGCTGGGTGGTCTCGCTGGACAAAGGCGACTTCATAGGCCGGCAGGTGCTGGCCGACCAGAAAGCCAACGGCGTAAAGCGCCGTCTCACCGGCCTTACGCTTACGGGCGGTGTTCCCCGCCCCGGCTGCAAGATCTTCATGGATGGCCGCCAGGTGGGCGAGCTTGCCAGCGCCACCTATTCCCCCACCCTCAAGAAGGGCATAGGCGTGGGTTATATAGTGCCGCCGGACCTTAAGCCCGGCGCCCCGCTCGAGGTGGAGATCCACGGTAAACGCGTTAAAGCGGAAGTCGCCCGGACCCCTTTCCACAAGGGCACGGCTTTTACTTTCAAACCGTAAGATTTGAACTGATTCAAGGAGAATAAAATGCCTAAACCCGAAGAAGTTAAATACACCAAAACCCACGAGTGGGTGCACCCCGGCGCCGAGACGACCGTGGGCATTTC
>DMXM01000033.1 GCA_003482905.1 Elusimicrobiota bacterium | reverse complement strand
CCGAATTGGGTCGGAATATGCACGCAGAGCGATCCTGACAGTCATCCGCCACGCTGTCCACAACCGCAACATCAAAGCCCAAGGCTCCTGCTAAACCCGCGCCATGGCGATTCTTGAGCGAAACGGTGGCCTTTGTGCGAGCTTAGGGAATCCTCCGCTTGTACTATGCCAGGAATTATACTCGCGGTTCTCTGCCACAGCCTCTGGCGCATCCATAAAAAACGATATCTCTTTCACACGTTTTGGGTCGCCACAGATGAAAACAGTTTTAGTAATGTCTTTTTGGGTTAAACCGATAAGTTTTTCCATAAGCCCCCGTGCCGCCGTACAAGAGATTGCGATTATATGATACAAAAAGAACGCAGGTGATTAGGAAAGGAAACCCAACGTTTCCTGAAGGTAATTCACGGCATCTTGCTTAAGCCGTGCCGCCGAATCCTCTGAAGTGTTTTCCCTGGAACCGGCCGCTGAAATACTGCATCGTATAATAGACCGTAATCCGAGATATAGCGGCATAACCGCCAGGTAGTCTTTTTTATCTGTTTGTGTGGCATCCAGATAGCTGCCGGACACTTTATCTGCCATCTGGAAAAGACCATAATGATGCAGATCCATTATAAGGAAGGAGAGATCATACAGCGTGTCAATATGTGTAAATTCAGTGTTAAACTCCACAGCGTCAAAAACACAGGGCGCTGCATTAAAGAAACATATATTGCCAAGGTGCAAATCCCCATGGCATTCCCTTATGAACCCCGCCGCACTTCTTGCTGCCAAAACCTTCCGGCACCTCTCGAATGCTGCCAGCAGTTTGCGCGGGACCATTCGCAACGCCTCTTCGGGAACTATACCGCGCGCCGAATCCCTGAATTGCTCGTTGATAATATTTACCACTTTAAGAAACTTTTTCGCATAATCCCCAGGAGCAACCAGAATAGCTGTATTATGCATATCAGCTATCTTCCCGGCCGCGGAACAGCAAAGGGCTTCCGTCAGCAAACCCTTTTCCGCCAGTTTACTCAACAACAAGTCCTCATTGAACCTATTCATTTCAAGCAAGTATTCTTCAGGCGTGGACAGCGGACAGGCTCCACCACCCCATATTTTTATAGCCCCGGCTTCATCTCTGTAAGCGAAATTTACCGTCCTGTATAGTTCCGGGGAATTTTTCCTGTTAATATGGAACTCTCGCTCACATAGAGCCTTTCTTTTCTGCAAAGTAGAATAGTCCAGAAAGTTGTTCTTCATCTCCCGCTTTATTTTATAAGCTCTTTGCCCTTTGAGGAAGACTACGGAAAGAGAGGTATCTATCCTCCCGTCTGGGGATAGCGATTGTTCTATTTCATCTATAATTTTGGATTGATGAGTCATCTGTGCTATAAACTGTACTTTTTCTCCAATTGGATTGTAAATCTTAATGGGCACCAATATGGGCATTTAGGCGACTGCGGGCGCGCTTTTTTCCCCGAGCGGGCGACACGCGAGCGTCAGCGAGCTCTCCCCATAAGGAAGATTCCCATCGCCCCGGATTAAATAACAAAAGGCTATCCCGGAGGATAGCCTAATAAATTTGGAGCGGGCGATGGGAATCGAACCCACATCTCAACCTTGGCAAGGTCGCGTTCTACCACTGAACCACGCCCGCATTTGCCTTATGGATATTTTACCAAAAATTACGCTTTTTTAAAACCGGTAAGTCATTCCGGCGCCTACCGCGCCTTCAGGGGACAGATAAGGCGCGAACCTTATAGAGGAGGCAGTTACCGGGCTGGTACGCTTTGCCGCCGTGCGGCCTCCGGAAGATATCGCCTTGCCTATGCCGTAGCCCAGCGCCAGGCCCAGGGGGTAGTCGCTGGCCCAATGGACGCCGTTATTTACCATCTGGAAACTGAGCGCGCCTACCAGGGCGTAGCCCAGCGGTTTAATATATTTCTTCTCCGGATAATTCTCGGCTATCACCGTGACCGTCATCATGCAGGTGGCGAGGTGGCCGGAAGGGAAAGCGTCGTAGCGGGTGCGGTGCGCCTGGAAATCCTTGAATGAAGGGAACATCCGCCAAACCCCGCGCGGCGCTGTGGCAGCCCGGGGCGTTTCGCGGCCGGAAACGCGCTTCATCACCTGCGTGGTAAAGCCGGTAACCAGCAGGCCTTCCGCCAATTGATGGCCGGTCTGCGCGGCGCGCCAGTCTTTTTTTATCAGCCCATAGGTTTCGAAGTAACCGAACAGGCCCAGGTTCACCCAGCCGTCACCCAGAAAATAAAGGGCCGAACCCAGGTCGCTTGGGCCGCGAAAAACCGAAACGCCGCCGATCTTCAGGTAGGTCTTTGTTTTGTCTTCTCTGGAGATGTTGAGCTTTTTACCCAACCGCTGCGTATTGTCGAATATCTTCTGGTCGTACTCGATAAGGATCAGAGTGGAGGCTCCGATGGCCGCCAGCCAGGGCAGACTTTCTTTTTTAAAACTTTCTTTTACGAACAAGCCCCAGTCGGAGGGCCCGGCGCCGATGGTGCGCCACAGGCCGGGCCTGGCGTAGGTGAGAGTGTATCCGTCTTTAAGGGTATAGGTCCGCGAAGACGCCTCTTGGGCGTGAAGGACGGGGGCGCAGAGAGCGAATAACAGGAGCAGAGATGTCGTTATGTTCTTCATCCGCGGACGAGTTTCCACTTGGTGCCTTTAGGTGTGTCTTCTATGCTAACGCCTTTCTCCAGAAGGGCCATGCGCAGTTCGTCGGAGCGCTTGAAATCTTTGGCTTTGCGGGCGGTTTCTCGCTCGGCTATAAGTTCGGCGACGCCGGCTGGCATAGCTTCCTGCGCAGGGGCGCGGTCCAAATCCAGGCCCAGCACGCTGTCAGCTTCCCTAACGAAAGCCAATTTCTCGGCGGCGCTGTAATTACTGTGCAGCGCGCCCCAAATACCGGCCAGTACCAGCGACATGTTCAGGTCGTCGGCCAGCGCTTCTTCAAAGTGCTTCCAGAATGTGGGCCTGCCATCCGGAAGATATTCCAGATCTTTCCGCGGCGCCGGAGCCTGTGCGGCCGCTTCCTCTTTCAGCCGCGTAACAATGGCGCGCAGCCCACCCAGGCTCTTCTGTGAAGCGTCTATGGCCTCCCAGCTGAACTCCAGCTGTTTGCGGTAATGGGCGCAGAAACAGAAATGGCGGTAGGCCAGCGGGTCGTAGCCCTTTTCCTGCAGCACCGGCAGGGTGAGGAACTCGCCCGCGCTCTTAGACATCTTGCCGGCGTCCCCGGTCACCAGGAAGCGGATATGCATCCAGTAATTGGAAAACGGCTTGCCGGTGGCGCCTTCGGACTGGGCTATTTCGTTGGTGTGGTGCACAGCCACGTGGTCTTCGCCGCCGCAATGTATATCTATGGTCTCGCCAAGGTGCTTCATGGCCATGGCCGAGCACTCCAGGTGCCAGCCGGGGAAGCCTTTTCCCCACGGGGAAGCCCACTCCATCTGGCGCTGCTCGCCGGGGGCGGAAATTTTCCAAAGCGCGAAATCGGCGGGGTTGCGCTTCTCGGCGTTCACTTCCACGCGGGCGCCCTCGCGTATGCCCTCCACATGCCCCTTGCCCGCAAGTTTGCCGTAATCCGGCAGCCTGGCTGTGTCGAAATAAACCCCGTCGCCTATGCTGTAAGTTAATCCCTTAGCCTCAAGAGCGGAAACCAGGGCCACCATTTCTTTTATATATTCCGTGGCGGGGCAGGTCACATCGGGCATTACGCAGTTGAGCGCCTTATAATCCTTAAAAAACGCCTCAGTGTAGAACTTGGCTATATCCCAGGCGGACTTCCCCTCGCGCCTGGCCCCCAGCTCCATCTTGTCCTCGCCGGTGTCGGAATCGGAAGTGAGGTGTCCGACGTCGGTAATGTTCATGACGCGCGTTACCTTGTAGCCGAAATATTTAAGCGCGCGCACCAGCGTGTCCTCGGCTATATAAGTGCGCATGTTCCCTATATGCGCGTAATGATAGACGGTGGGCCCGCAGGTATAAATACCTGCCTGGTCTTTAACCAGAGGTTTAAATATTTCTTTCTGTCTGGTAAGAGTATTGTAGAAGTGAAAGATCCTGGAGTCCATACGCTGTTCCTTTACCTGCCCGACAGAGCGCGCTTTACCTTAACGCCAAGCTGCCGGAACAGGTCCCCGCAAAGTTCGGGGCCATGGCTTTTGGCGTGCCTCTCCTGGATGATGCAGGAGACCTCTATTTCCGAGAACGGGTAAACCGCGCCTCTAGGGGACATGGAATACGTGAAACCTATGTCCATGGGGCGGTCCCCTGCGTGGTTTTTGGCGGCGGCCTCATAGCTGGAAGAAAGCAGGCCCTCCATCGCCGCCTCAAATTCCGGGTCCGGCGTCTTCAGCAGTTTAAAGGTCTGTTTCTGAAAAACCACAGCGCTGCCGTTGGTGGTCCCGACGCGGGACCCGGAGCAGGCGCAGAAAAAAACTGCCGCTAACGCGAAAGCAGAAGCGCGGACCATCACTTTATGACGCTGGCGGCGGCGTAGCAGACCATGGCCTCGCCATGGCCGATATCCCCCAGGCCCTCGCGGCTTTTGGCTTTAACGCTCACGTCGGAGCGGTCCATTTTGAAGATCTTCGCGACAGAATCGCGGATGGCCTCGTAATGCGGTTTAAGCTTGGGTTCCTCGGCCACTATAGTCACGTCCAGATTCACGATCCTGGCCTTTTTAGAGGAGAGCACTTCCAGGGTCTTGCGCGCTATCTCCACGCTGGAGATGCCCATGATGGTAAGGTCGGTGGGCGGGAAGTAGACGCCTATCTCGCCGGCCGAAACGGAGCCCAGCAGCGCGTCGCAGACGGAGTGCAGCACCACGTCGCCGTCGGAATGGCCCAGCAGGCCCTTGGTGTGCTCTATCTTTATGCCGCCCAGGATGAGGGGCCGCCCTTCTACCAGGCGGTGGATGTCGTAGCCGAACCCGGCCCGGGAAACGGCCGCCCTGACGTGCGCTGCAACTGTTTTTTCTTCTTTCATGAACGCCTCCGCTATAACAAGATCTTCCGGGGTGGTGACTTTAATGTTGCGGTAGCTGGACGGCACCACCGCGGCCTTAATGCCCAGCTGCTCCAGCACCTGCGATTCGTCGCTGTAATCTTTTTGGGAAGCGGCGCGCCCCAGTATACCCGCGAGCACTTCCCTGCGGTAGCATTGCGGCGTCTGCACGGCCATCAGGGAGGAGCGCTCGGGGGTGGTTTCGAAGACCGTCCCCGCCGCGTCCGTTTTCTTTACCGTGTCTTTAAGAGGCACGGCCGGCACGGCGGCGCCGCACTCCCCGGCTTTTTCAAGGCAGGCTTTTATAAGGGCGGCGTCCACAAAGGGCCTGGCGCCGTCGTGCACCGCCACAAGCCGCGCGCCGGGGCTCACCAGTTTGAACGCGCTGCGCAGCGATTGCGTGCGGGTGGCGCCGGCCGGCGCCGTGGCCACCCCGGCCTTTTCCCAGGCCGGGCCGTATTTTGCCAGGTTTTCAGGCCCGAGCGCGAGTATAACTTTAGAGAACAGCCCGCTTGAGGTAAAGGCCTCTACCGTCCACTCTATCATGGGCCGGCCGGCAAGCGGCAGATACTGCTTCTCTGCCCCCATGCGCGCGCCGGAGCCTCCGGCAAGGATTATGGCCTCGGCCCCGCTTATTTTTTTTCTGGCGGTCACTTTAACCTCAGGGTTGCTTGGGCCCCTGCTGGGCGGATTTGCCTTTTACCCGCGTAAAGATTATCCGGCCCTGCGAGGTCTGCAGGATGGACTGCACCACCGCGTCCACTTTCTTGCCGACGAAGTCGCGGCCGTCCTCTATCACTATCATGGTGCCGTCGTCGAGGTAGCCCACGCCCTGTTCCTTCTCCTTGCCGTCCTTCATGACGAACACGGACATATCCTCGCCGGGCAGGACCACGGGTTTGAGGGCTATGGTGAGGTCGTTTATGTTGAGCACTATCACGTTCTCAAGGGCGGCCAGTTTGTTGATGTTGAAGTCTATCGTGATTATGGAAGCTCCCAGCTCCTTGGCGATGATCACCAGTTTCATCTGGTTGTCGGCCACGTCCCTGATGTCGCGGTCTATCACGCGGAAGGGGATCTCGCGCGACTCCTGCAGGCGCGCCAGGATATCCAGGCCCCGGCGGCCCTTGGCGCGGTTTATCGGCTCGTTGGATTCGGCCAGGGCATGCAGTTCCTGCACCACGAAGCGGGGCGTCAGGATGCCGCCGGTGATGAAATGAGTGTCGCAGATGTCCAGGATGCGGCCGTCCACGATGGCGGACACATCGAGCATCTTCATGTTCTTGCCGCCGCGTTTTCCCATCGACAGGATGTTTTTGTCCAGGTCGTCGAGCTCCGGTATCTTCTTGATGCTGATTATCATGCCCAGCAGGGCCAGCGCGTAACGGATGATGGGGTTATAAGTGGCCCAGACGTCGTTTAGCGTGGAGTTGCCTATCTGGAACACGCTGTAATCCAGCAGCTTCGCCAGTATGATGCCTACCACCGCGCCGATAACGCCGATGATGAGGGAGAAGAGGCTTACGTTCTCGAAAACATACTCTATGCCTATTATCACCAGGCCGATAAGCGCGCCGAAGGCTACGCCTTTCAGGTCCTTGGAAACCATCAACCAAGTCAGCAACGGGGTGCCGAGAAGGGCCACTGCCCTGAAGATCCAGACTATCATGATCGCTCCTTATTCTTTCCGATTTCCCGCCTTAACGGCGGGGTTTAATTTTGCCAGGGCGGCGTAAAGCCCGCCCATGTCCCTTACCACCTCAAGCCGCAGGGTTTTAAAACGCCCTTCGTCTTTCTTAGGCAGCCGGGGCACAAAAGCTGTTTTAAAGCCGAGCCGCTCGGCTTCGGCCAGGCGCCGGTCGAGAAAACCCGGGCTGGACACCTGCGCGAGGATGCCCACCTCGCCCAAAAAAACCACGTCCGGCGGCAGCGGTATATCCCTTGCCGAACTGACAAGAGCCGCGCAGAAAGCCAGGTCCAGCGCGGAATCCTTCAGCCTGATGCCGCCCTGCAGCGAAGCGAACACGTCCATCTCGTCGAAGCGCAGGCCCAGGTTCTTTTCCAGCGCGGCTATCAGCATCTGCGCGCGGTTGAGGTCCATGCCGGTGACGGTGCGGCGCGGGTAGGGCAGGTAAGAGCGCGAGGCCAGCGCCTGTATTTCGGCCAGCACGGGGCGGGCGCCCTCGAAGGCCACCGCGAAAGCGCGGCCGGCCAGTTCCCGCTCCCGGTCGGAGTCCGCGAACAGGAGCCCCGCGTCCTCCACCGACCGCAGCCCCAGCGCGGTCATCTCGAAGATCCCCGTCTCGTCCACCGGCCCGAAGCGGTTCTTGTGGGGGCGCAGCACCCGGTAAACATTGTTCTTCTCGGCGTCAAAATAAAGCACGGTATCGACTATATGCTCCAGCACCTTGGGGCCGGCCAGCGAACCTTCCTTGGTAACATGGCCCAGCAGGAAAAGCGGGACGCCCGCGGCCTTTACGGTCTTGAGCAGTTCGGAGGCGCATTCCCTTATCTGGCCCACGGACCCGGGGCTGCCAACGAACTCCGGGTGATACACGGTCTGAATGGAGTCTATCACCAGGAAAGCGGGTTTAAGGCTGCGGAACTCCTCTATAATGCGCGCCAGATTGGTCTCGCTCATCAGGTAGACGTTTTCCGACCTGGCGCCCAGGCGCTCCGCGCGCGACCCCACCTGGGAGATGGATTCCTCGCCGGACACGTAAAGTATTTTTTTGCCGGCGTAGGCGCCGGCGGCCAGCGCCGAGCAGGTTTCCAGCGTAAGGGTGCTCTTGCCTATGCCGGGGGGGCCGGCCAGCAGCACTACCTGGCCTTTAACGAGCCCGCCGCCCAGCGCCCGGTCCAGCTCGGAGATCCCGGTGGAGGCGTGCTCCGCCTTTATGGCGCGGGCCTCGGAAAGTCTCACCGGCGGCTCGGAAAAATCGGTGAGGCCGCGGGCCTTGGCGGCGGCCTTCGTCAACACTTCCTCCGCTTCCTCCACCAGCGTGTTCCAGCCGGAGCAGGCGCCGCACTGCCCGCCCCATTTGGGGGAGGTTTGGCCGCACTGCTGGCAGCGGTAAATGGTTTTAAGTTTCATTCAAGTAAATTACCGTCAAACAGCCCTACTTCTTGAGCGAACCCAGGCTGGCGAAACCGAAAAGATAAGCGATGTCCTTGTCCTCGAAGATCAGCCGCGTGGCGTAGTTCACGCGCTTGGTCTCCAGCATATCGTTAAGCCGCACACCCGCCGAGAGGTATTTATTGACCGCCACGTCCACGCCGGCGTCGAAACGCGCGCTGTTGAACGCGCGGCCTTTTATTACGCGGTCACGCCCGAATTCCGAGCCTTCCACCAGAACGCTGAGGCGGTCCCATTTGGAATTAAAGAACGGCTTCCAGCGCATACCCGCCCCGCCGGAGCCATGCAGTACGCCGGCGTACAGATCGAAAGCCTTTATGTCCCAGCCCAGCTGCGCGTCTATGGTATTGAGCGCTTCATAGTCGGTGCCTTCCACCGCGTCCTTGGTGTTCATCATGTTGGCCGCGCCGATATAGTAATAGCGCCCGGCGCGGGGATAGATCTTAAGGCCGAAATTATTTTTGGAACCGCGGGCCAGCGGCTCGTACTTATAATCCCATCTCAGGTAGGTGCGAAAGCCCGTTACGCGGCCCATGGCGTCCTTTACGGAGGCGCTGGCGTCGCGCATGTTGGTTATGGCGGCGCTCACGTTATCCTTCATCTGGGCGTCCGAGACCAAAGCGCCGGCTACGCCGTCGCCGCGGTTTATCTTACCCACTACCTCGTCGGTCTTGGCGAGCAGGGCGTCCAGCCTGGCGGTAATGGAATCCAGGCGTTCCATGGCTTTTTGGGCGTGCGGCTGGCCGTTGGCCACCAGGTCGTTGACGTTGCCGGTAATGTCGCGCAGGTTGTCCAGGATCTCCTGCAGGCTCTTGGTAAGCTTGCCCTCGCCGCGGATGTCGGTGACGAGCGCTTCCATGCTGGCCACCGCGCGCGCCACCGCCTTGTCGAGCGGGACGATCTCCTCGCCGCGCACGGTTTCGCCGGCTTCCACATGCCCCAGCGCCGGCGCTCCCTGGTCCACCTGGAGGAACTTGGAGCCTATCACGCTGGTGGACCCAACCGAGAACTTGGCGCCGCGGTAGATCCTGACGCCCTCGCGGATGGCGAGCTGCACCACCACTTTGTCTTCTTTCAGGTAAATGGTCTTTATCTTGCCCACTTCCACGCCCGAAAGCTTTACGGTGGCCTTGTCCGGCAAGCCAGCCACGTCGGAAAACTCGGCGTAGACCGTGTAGTAGCTCTGGAAGGAATAATCCCCCAGCAGGAAAAGGGCCGCCCCGAAAAGGACGGAGCCGACCAGCACGAATAAACCCACTTTCATCTCGCCGTTCATGAAATCCTTTAAAACGCCGAAACCCTAATGATATCTATATACGATATCCATTATACAAAAAGATTAAAGAGGGGAGCGGGGATTAACGCGGCGCCGCTACTTGCGGGAAAGGTGGGAGATCTCCATGAATTCTTTCACGGCCGCGTTCTCGGACCGGCGGAAATGGGCCGGATCGCCCACCTCCACGAATTTGCCGCCGTTAAGCATGGCCACCCGGCTGGAGATCTCCAGCGCCAGGTTGAGGTCGTGCGTGACCACAATGGAGGTTATTTTAAGTTTGGCCCTCATATCCGTGATAAGGTCCTTTACCATGCCGGTGGTCACCGGGTCCAGGCCGGTGGTAGGCTCGTCGTAAAGCATGTACTTCGGCTCGGCCGCTATCGAACGCGCCAGCGATACGCGCTTCTTCATGCCCACCGAAAGCTCGGCCGGCTTAAGGTGCTCCACGTCCTTAAGGCCCACCAGCGCCAGCTTTTCCCTGACTATGCGCGGAAATTCGCTTTTGGGGATATCGGTAAGGTACTTAAGGCCGAAGGCCACGTTCTCCAGCACGGTCAGCGAATCGAACAGGGCCCCCTCCTGGAACAGGTAGCCGAAACTGCGCCGCACCCGCGCCAGCGTAAATTCGCTCGACGTGGCGGCGATGTCCTGGCCATCCACTATGATCTGCCCGCTCTCCGGCTTGAGCAGGCGGATGAGGCATTTAATAAAAGTGCTCTTGCCGGTGCCGGAAGGCCCGATAACGCTGAACAACTCCCCGTCGTGGATCTCCGCCGAGATACCGTCTATGACGCGGCGGCCCGGGAAATTCTTTACGAGGTTCTTTATCTCTATCATATGCCCACCGCCACCAGCAGCGCGCTTATGAAGTAATCCATCACCATCACCAGCACCATGCTGACCACCACCGCCTCCGTGGTGGACTTGCCCACGCCCTCCGCCCCGCCTTCCGTGTGAAGGCCCTTGTAGCAGGAGACGGTGGCTATCATGAACGCGAAGAAGTAAGTCTTAAGGAAGCCGTGCATGAAGTCGGCTGTTTCCAGGTAGGTGAAGATGTCGTCGAAATAAACCGAGCTGGGAACGCCCAGCTTTACCATCCCGACGATACACCCGCCGGCCACGCCTATAAAATCGGCGAACACGGTCAGCAGCGGCAGCGTGATCAGGAAGGCCAGGTAGCGCGGCACCAGCAGGTAGCGGGTGGGGTTGGTTCCCAGCGTATAAAGCGCGTCTATCTGTTCGGTCACCTGCATGGTGCCTATCTCCGCCGTCACCACCGCGCCGGCGCGGCCCGCCACCACTATGGAGGTCAGCACCGGCCCCAGCTCCTTAAGCATGGAGAAGGCCACCATGGTGCCGATATAGAGCGGCTCGTTAAAAAGATTTTTGGTGGACTGGCCCATCTGCAGCGCCAGCACCATCCCGGTAAAAAAGCTGGTCAGCGCCACCACGGTGAAGGAGTCCACTCCTATCTTGACGGCCTGCTTCACGGTCTCCTTGGCCTCGAACTTGGCGCTGAAAGACCAGAAAACCACGGACTTCAGCATGAGCGCCGCTCCGCCCAGCGCCTCCGCCAGGTTCATGAACTCATGCCCCACTTTTTCGGTAAAATAAAATTTCATTCCACGTATACCCTCGGCACCCGGCCGGAAATAAGGGTGACTATTTCATAGGTGATGGTGTCGGCCATAGCGGCCAGTTCGGCAGCGGTTATCTCTTCGCGGCCCTGGCGGCCCAGCAGCACCGCCTCCGACCCTACGGCCGCGTCCTTCACTGCGGTAACGTCCACCATGGTCATATCCATGGTGACGTTGCCCAGCACCCGGCAGCGCCTCCCGCCGATAAGCACGTCGGCCTTATTGGAGAACCTGCGTATATACCCGTCGGCGTAGCCGGCCGGAATGGTGGCTATCCTCATGGGCCGGTCCGCGCGGAAAGATTTGTTGTAGCTTATAAAGGCGCCCTCGCGCACGTTCTTCAGGAACACCACGCGGGTTTTAAGGGACATGGCCGGCTCGAAACCGTCGGCCAGCCCGTAGGCCGCGATGCCGCAGCGCACCATGCCCAGGCGGCTGGCGGGAATATTTACGGCGGCGCAGGAATTGGCCGCGTGAAAAGTAAGACCGCGCGCCCCCCGCTCGCCGAGCGCCGCGGAAGTCTCCCTAAAAAAACCAAGCTGCTCCGCGGTGTATTCCGGGTCTGTATCCGCGCTGGAAAGGTGGGTATAGAGCCCGGCCACGGAAACCGCGCCGGAAGCGGTAAGCTCGTCATAGATCTTAAGGACCGAGGGCTTGCGCGCGCCGATACGGCCCATGCCGGTTTCCAGCTTTATATGGCAGACGGCCTTTTTTCCCAGACGCCGGGCGGCCTCTATCACCTGGCGCGCAGCGTCGAGGCTGGCGATGGTTACCATCAGGTCCGCATTTATGGCCTCCACAAAACTCTCAAAGGGGTAAAGGCTGCCCAGCACCAGCACCGGGCTTGTTATGCCGCTGCCGCGCAGCGCCAGCCCCTCCTCCACGGAGGAAACCCCGAAGCCCCAGGCCAGGCCCTCGCGTTCGGCCAGACGGGCGAGGGCGGCCGCGCCGTGGCCGTAGGCGTTAGCTTTGACCACAAAAAGCACGCGGGCGGGCGCGGATATTTCTTTGAGTTTTTGCAGGTTCCTGCGTACGGCCGAAAGCCGTATTTCCGCGATGGTCGGCCTGAGTGTTATGGCCATGTATCCTCTGGCTAAAAGACCGCCTCTTCGGGCACGGAGGAATCCATGCTGGTCATCACCGGGTTCTCGAATTTTGTGTATTCGTGGAAGAAAGCCAGCTCCACGTCCCCGACCGGGCCGTTGCGCTGCTTGGCGATGATAAGGATGGCCTTGTTCTTAAGGGTCGGGTCGGCGCGGTTATAATATTCCGGGCGGTGTATCAGTCCCACCACGTCGGCGTCCTGCTCGATGGAGCCGGAATCGCGCAAGTCGGAAAGCTGCGGGCGGTTGCCCTCGCGGGCCTTGTCCTCGCTGCGGCGGTTAAGCTGGGAAAGGGCCATCACCGGCACTTCCATGCTGCGCGCCAGGTCCTTAAGAAGGCGGGAGATCTCGGAAACTTCCTGCTGCCGGCTCTCGGTCTTGCCGGCGCCGCGTATCAGCTGCAGGTAGTCTATGACGACCAGGCCCAGCGTCTTGCCTTCGGCCTTAAGCTGGTGCATCAGCTTGCGGGTGCGGTTGCGGATCTCCAGGATATTAAGCCCCGGAGAATCGTCGATATAAAGCGGGGACTCCGACACCTCCGCCGTGTGGCGGGTAAGGCTGGGCCAGATCTCGCGGGGCAGGCGGCCGTTCCTGACGCCGCTGAGGTTGGCGCGCGCGGCCGAACAGATCATACGCTGCATGATGGAGTGCTTGTTCATTTCCAGCGAGAAGAAAGCGGTGGGGATCTTTTTTTCCACACAGGCGTGATAGGCCATGTTAAGGGCCATGGCCGTTTTGCCCTGGCTGGGCCTGGCCGCAAGTATGATCAGGTCGGACTTCTGCAAACCGCCGGTCATGTCGTCGAGGCGGCTGAAACCCGTGGGTACGCCGGTAATGGCCGAATTGTTGGAATAATATTTTTCTATCCGGTCCAGCACTTCCTTGGCCAGGTCCGAAGCGGCGGTAAAGCCGTGGTCGGTGTTCTTTTGCGCCACGCCGAGCACCTGCTCCTGGGCGAAGTCCAGTATGCGGTCCACTTCTTCCGACCCCTCGAAGGACTTCTCCACCACGGCGGTGGAGACGCGGATCAGGTCGCGCAGGACGGACTTTTCCTTTACGATCTGGGCGTAGGCCTGGGTGTGCGCGGCGGTGGAGACTTTCTCCATCAGGTCGGCCAGGTACTTCTGGCCGCCCAGTTCTTCCAGGCGGCCGGTTTTCTTCAATTCTTCGGAAAGGGTGACCACGTCCACCGGCAGATTGCGGGCGCGCAGGTCCAGGATGGCTTCGTAGATCTGGCTGTGCACGCCGCTGTAGAAATTCTTGGGCAGCAGCGTCTCCGTGACGCTCTCAATAACTTCTTTCTCAATAAGCATGGCCCCGAGGACGGCCATTTCCGCCTCGAGCGAGTTTGGAGGAACTTTGTTGTAGGCCATAACCGCTGCCCCCTGTAGAAGCTAAGCCCGGGCCGGGCATGGAAAGCCGGACCCGGGCGTTAACTCAAGAACTGCTCTTATTTGCTCTGGGCCGAAACGGCCACTTTTACCTTGGCCGATATATGCGGCTTAAGGGCGATCTCTACTTCAACGGTGCCCACGGCTTTTATGGAGGCCGGCAGGCGGATCATGTCCTTGTTGATCTCGATGTCGGCGGCGGCCAGGTTCTTTATGATGTCGCTTTTGGCCACCGAACCGAACATCACGCCGTCTTCGGAGACGGAGCGCGAGAAGGAAAGGGTGATGGCGCCGAGGCGCTTGGCGAGCTCGGCGGTGGCGCCGTCTTCGGCGGCCACGCGCTTGGCGCGCTTGTCGGCGCTGTTCTTCCAGGCCTTGAGCGCGCCGCCGGTGGCGGTTTCCACCAGGCCGCGGGGCATCAGGAAGTTGCGGGCGTAGCCGTCTTTCACGGTCTTTATTTCGCCCGAGCGGCCGAGGTTGAGGATATCTTTCTTAAGTATGACTTTCATTTTAAAGCTCCAGTACTGGTTTAGGAGACGGCCGTAATTAGCCGCTATAGGACATGAGGGACAGGTTGCGGTTGATCTTGACCGCCCTCATTATCTGGCGCTGATGCTTGGCGCAGGCGCCGGTAATGCGCCGTGAAAGGATCTTGCCGGTGTCGGTGCAGAAGGTCTTAACGATCTGCGCCTGTTTATAGTCCACCAGGTCTATGTGCTCGGCGCACAGCCTGCACACCTTGCGGCGCGGGGCAAACCTGCGGGGGCCGCCGGGGCGGCGGGGGCCGGCCGAGTCGCGGTGCATGGGGGGTGCGCCCATGGGCCGGGGTGCGGCTGCGGGCTGAACGGCGGGGGTAGTTTCTTTGTTCTCCATAGTTTTTGCTCCTGCGCTAGTCTTGATCGGGTTAAAACGGTATTTCTTCTATGCCGCTGGCGCCGCCTCCCGGCTCCGCCCCGGCTTTCTCCTCCACCTCGCGGGCTGGGGGAACTTCGCCGGCTTCGGGCCCGCTTTTGGCCAGGGACTGGACCCTGCGGGCGTTTATCTTTATCTCTTTGCGCTTCTGGCCGGCCTTGTCGGTGTACTCCGCGTTTATCAGGCGGCCTTCCACCATTACCGGGCTGCCCTTCTTCAACTTGTCCTTGCAGCGCTCGGCGGCCTCTCCCCAAACGTTGACGGAGATGTAAGTGGTATCGTCCTTCCATTCCCCGGAAACCGGGTCTTTGTGCGGCCGGTTAGCGGCCAGCGAGAAAGAAGCTACCCCGAGGCCTTTCTGGGTGAAGCGCAGTTCTGGGTCGCGCGTCAGCCTGCCGGCAATAAGAACCTGGTTAAGCTCGGGAATCCGGATGTCCATTTTCCCTCGCGGCGGGCCTTAGGCCTTCTTAACCGGCTGCTCCGCCGACGCCTTCATCATCATGGCGCGCAGGATGGTTTCCTGCAGCTTCAGGCTGTGGTTTATGGCCTTAACGCTCTCGGGAGCGGCCTTGACCTTCATATAAACGTAGAAGCCGTCGCGGTTCTTGCCCACGGCGTGAGAGAATTTTTTGCGGCCCAGCCTGTCTTCGGCAAGGACTTCCGCTTTCTCGTCGGTCAGTATCTTCTTGGCCTTTTCCACAGCTTCGCCGATCTCGGCGTCTGAAATCTGCGGGTTGATAATCAACATTAACTCATAAGTGTTCATAGTATGTTTAGGATACCAAATTTAGGCCGGAGTTTCAACTATTTCACCCGCGGGACGCAAACCAGCACCTGTTTCATGGAATCGCCCCTGAAAGCCCCCCGCTCAAAGTCCCCGTACCTGGCCAGGACCCTGAAACCGTTATAATGCACCAGCGCCTTCAGCTCTTCAGGGTAGAAACAACGCAGGTTAAGGCTCTTTTTTACGGTTTTGCCGTCCTTTTCGCGCCTGTAATGCCAGACCAGGCGCGAAACCTGGGCCACCCTGTCGTAGGAATACTGTTCATTAACAAGCATCTTGCCCCCGCCGGCCGGGTCCGGATAATAGGCCACGGGCAGCAGTTCGTCCGAATCCCGCACCAGGCAGTGCGGATCGGGGTTAAAAACATCGAAAATGAACCGCCCCCCGGGGGCCAGGTGGCTTGAAACACAGGAAAAAAGGCTCTCGATGTCCTCCCTGCGGCCGATATGCTGCATAGAATTGAAAGCCATGAATATCAGTTTAAAGCGCTTTTTAAACCGGAATTTGCGGGCGTCCCCCGCCACGAAATCTATCTTAACGCCGGCCCCGGCGGCTTTGGCCCTGGCCTGCCTGAGCATAGGGACCGCAAGGTCCAGCCCGGTTATGTCTATACCGGCCTTCTTTAAAGGAATGGTCAGGCGGCCGGTGCCGCAAGCCAGCTCCAGCACGGGCCCGCGGGCTTTTTTAGCCTCGGCCAGCATAAACTTTACATCATCCGCGAAGGGCTGGTTGAAAGCGTCGTATTGGGCGCCGTCCCAGTAAACCTCGGACCCGTCGGCTATTTTTTGATTTACCATAAGGAAGGGTCGCGGCGGCCGCGCATCAGACTGAAACTTTAACCACTATCTTTGTGACCGGGCGTGGCGCTCCGGCGGCCAGCCTGGGCGCGTGGGCGTCTTCCGGGTAAAGCACGGCCAACTGCCCCTTGTCCAGGCGGACGGCGGCCCACCCCTCTGCCGCAACGGCTCCGAAACAAACATCCTTGTCGGCCGCGTAATTCTCCGTAACCGCAACCCGGCCGAGCGGCGCCCAGCCGATGACTTCGGCGCCGGCGGCGATGAACTGCAGGTCTATATATTTCCGGTGCGCCTCGAACTTAGGCTCCGCCGAGGCCGCGGTCTCGTAGCGCTGCACCATGGCGAACACCCTGTCGCCGTCTATCTCATACTTCCCGTCCGCCAGGCCGGCAACGCCGGGCCGCCCCAGGAAATCCAGGGCTTTTTTAATGCCGGGCGTCATTGAAACCTGCCGGCCGATATTTTTCAAGTCGGAAACTATCATGAATTACAGCGCTTCGCCCTTGATCTTAAGCTGCAATTTCTTCAGGGAAGCGAGGGTGCGGCGTTCGGCGGTGCACATGGCGGCCACGGATTCTTTGAACTCCGGTTTTTTCAGGAGTATTATCAGTTCCGTATAGAGTCGTATGCCCGTCTGCGCGCGCGTAATGTGCAGCCGCAGGGCGGCCTCTACCGAGCGGGACGTTTCGGTTTTTCTCTGACGGAAGCCCGTCCCGCCCTTGGAGATGCGGCCTATTTCCATAAGGCGTTTTTTTTTCTCTTCGGAAAGGGCGAAAAAAAGGTCCTTTATTTCCGGGCCGTGCTTAGGGTCGGAGCCGAAGAGTTCCGCCTCCTCGGCGTAGACGTTGACGTCCAGCATTTCCGCGTTTATCAGCACCCGCATAAGTTCTTTAAGTTTCATAATTTTATCCCTTCAGCCGCGCGGAACCGCGCGGCCTCAAGCCGCTCCCGGTCTCCGATGTCGCTCCAGTACGGGGACTTGTCCTCAAAACCCTTTATGGGCCTCCCCTCGCCGGCCAGGCGCAAGTACACGCCGGTGACGGAGAACACACCGGTTTCTCTCATTTCGGCGAAAATGCCCGGCGAGATGACCTGTATGCCGCTGAAGGCGAAAGGCCTGAGGCCGGCCGCTTCCGTTTCCCCCTCCCGCCCCTTCAGGTTCATCTGCGCGTCAAAAAGCAAATGCCGCCTGGACGACCTCTCCCGCACGGCCAGGGTGGCCAAAGCCCCCGTGGACAAATGCGCCGCATAAAGCGCGCCCAGGTCCATTTCTGAATAGACGTCCGCGTTGTAGGCGAAAAAAGGTTTCCCGTCGTTAAAGAAGGCCGCGGCCTTCTTCAGGCCGCCGCCGGTCTCAAGCGGGAACTCCGCCTCGCGCGAGATCTCCGCCTTCAGTCCGAAATTATTTCTGGCGCGCAGGAAGGCCTCTATCTTTTCGTGGAAATGGTGGGTGTTCACCACTAATTCCTTCACGCCGGCGGCCGCCAGCTTTTTAATGACCAATTCCAGCATGGGCGCCCCGCCCACTTCAAGCAGCGCTTTAGGGACATTGTCCGTAAGCGGGCGCAGGCGCGTGCCCAGCCCCGCGGCAAAGATCATGGCTTTCATTTGGCCAGCCCCGGGAATTCCCGGTGGTTCAGCTCCACCCGCGCGCCGTATTTAGCCTTAACGCGCGCCGCCAGCGCCTCGGCGCAATAAACGGAGCGGTGCCGCCCGCCGGTGCAGCCGAAATTGACCATCAGCGAGGTGAAATTGCGCGAGAGATAATTCTCCACGCTCATGTCGGTTATGGCGAAGACGCTGTCCAGGTACCTGGACACCTCGGGCTCTTTCTTCAGGAAATCTATGACGGGCTTATCCCTGCCGGTGAGGTTCGCATAGGCCTCGTAGCGGCCGGGGTTCGGCAGTGCGCGGCAGTCGAAAACGAAGCCGCCGCCGTGGCCCTTTTCGTCCAGGGGCAGGCCGTTCTTAAATGAAAAACTGGTAATGCGCACCGTAAGCCCCAGCCTGGTCTTGCCGAACTGCCTGAGGTAGGAGGAGGCGGCTATGCGCTTGAAGGCCGCCGTAAGCTCCGGCAGCTTCACTTCCAACTCCGCGTTGCGCAGCAGCCACTCTATATTGCGCACGGCGTAAGGCACGCTGTTGAGAAAATGGGTCTTCCCCTCGTAAAAGCCGCGCAGGCCGTAGGCGCCCATGGCCTGCATGATGCGGATATAAACAAAGGCGTGGTAATGCCGCATGAACTCCGCGGGCTTCTGCCCCGAGGCTTCCAGGTAATGCTTGCGCAGGACCGAGCGCGTCTCCGGCGGCAGATCGGCTTTAGCGTCGTACAGCAGCGAGGCCAGGTCGTAGTGCGGGGCGCCGCGCCTTCCGCCCTGGTAGTCAATAAACCAGGGCTCGCCGCCGCGCAGCATGATATTGCGGCTCTGGAAGTCGCGGTAGAGGAAATAATCGGCCGGGGCCTCCAGCAGGAAATCGGTGAAGCGGACGAAGTCGTCCTCCAGTTTCTGCTCGTTGAACGGGATCTTGGCCAGCTTGAGGAAATAATACTTGAAATAATTCAGGTCCCACATTATGGACTGCCGGTCAAAGCTGGCGCGCGGGTAGCAGAAAGAAAGGTCGAGGCCGCGGCTTGCCTGCGCCTGAAAACGCGGCAGCCACTCGAGAACTTTTTTGTAGCACCCCATGACCTGAAGCGGGATATCGCCTTCTTTCCGCTCGGCGCCGAGGTACTCAAAAAGAGTGGTACTGCCCAGGTCCTCCTCCAGGTATACCCCCTGCGGCTGGTCGGCGGCGTAAATTTCCGGCACAGGCAGTTTTTCGGCGCGGAAATGGCGGGAAAATTCAAGGAAGGCGCGGTTCTCAAGCTTGTCCGGGCCGAAAGCGCCGATGACGGAGCGAGAACCGTCCTTCATGCGGAACAGCCTGCGGGCGGAGCCGTCGGCCTTGAGCGGCTCGAAAGCCTCCGGCTCGCGGCCGAAAGTCTTTTTATAAAGCGCCCGCAGAGGAGCCTCCGGCTGGGGCTTCAAGGCGGCGGCTTCTTTTTCCGTATTCTTAAGCGGCATATTCCTTAATTATACAATGCTATCCACATGGACCACACACGGGATATGTGGTCAGGTCTTGCAATTTAGCAATATATTCCGGGCGGAAGTTATGTGGCGTCCTGTATTTGAACGCAAAAATCAAGACCTGACACCAACTGCCGTGGGGCGTTATTGCGTGACACCACCTCAACGGCCAGCACGGGCGAATCCGTCTTGAATTTATCCATCAGGGCGCCGTCCTCGGCGTTGAACAGGTCCACGCATTCGGCCGCTTTCTGCGGCGAAAGCCGAGCCCCGGACTCCATAACATTGTTTTTGCACTCCAGGACCATCTGCGACTCCAGACCTCCTGACATAGACTAACCTCTCCCGTCGGTAGCGCCATTTTATACCCTGTTCTCACCTCGGACCCAAACCT
>DMXM01000032.1:18356-21678 GCA_003482905.1 Elusimicrobiota bacterium | reverse complement strand
AAACTACTTTCGATTTTCCTGAACTACCCTAAAGACCCTTGAAATTTAACGTTTTAGGAGCTATATTATATTGACGGACGGGGTCTCATCCGGGCAGTGGTCGGCGAGGGGCAATGCGGTGCAGTGGCGGTGTAGTTGCGGTGCAGTTGAGACCCAACAGAGGGCGGGCCAACACGGCCCGCCCCGTTTTATTCCCGGCGCGCAAGGCGCGAGAGCGCCTTGACAAAGCTAGAGGGCCGGTAGTATCATTAAGTCGAAGATCACACAGGAGGCTCTTATGATCCGTTTTCTGGCGGTCGCGTGTCTGTTTTGGACGGTTCCGTCCGGTTTATACGCCGCTGGAGGCCATACCGGAGAAGCCGGCAAGATCGTGGCTAAGGTCACTTTCCAGAACCCGGCAGGCACTACGTTCACGGACGCCGCGGGCATCCGCTACACCATTAACAGCTGGACCTTCGCCAGCGAACCTAAGGTTTACCCCGCCCAGTATTGGGGCAAATTCCCCCTTTACTTCGTAGGCACCGCCATGAAGTTCACCGTAAGTCTGACCAACACCGCGGCCGCGGGAGAAAAGCGCTTTAAGGTCCGCGTCCAGGCCTTAAACAATGTGCTCGGGACGGACGGTACGGCCGGCCGCGAGATAGCCCCGCCGCAGGAATGGACCGTATCGGACCTCAAGCCCGGCGAGACCCGCAACCTGGAGGCGGCCATCTTTATCGCCCCGGACCCGAACCTGCCCTCCGGCCTAGACATCACCAAAATCCGCATAAGCCACCTCAACGAAGGGGCGAATGACGATGCCGCGCTTATCAAAGAAGAAATCGCCGTTTGGTGTCCCCCGCCGGACAAAAAGTAGAGTGTAGTCAGGGAGAACGGCAGAGGGCATCTTTAAGCCAGCCCAGCCTCTCGTACTTAAAGCGGCGGGCCCTTGGGGGCGGGCAAGCAAGCCGCCAGAGGTCCGCAAATTCCGGTTAATAATATATAATATGAATACTATGAGGCATATCGTGCTGGCGGCTTTTTTTACGGCTTTTTTAGCGGCCAATTCGTCGGCGGGCTGGTGGGCGGAGAATAACTACGCCACGGGCTCGAACGGCCTTAAAAAGAACTCCCTGACCGTGTTCACCAATATCGCCCCGCACGCGGTCCTCGGCGTGAACGGCGCCTTCCACCGGGATACCGCCGCCTACCGGGACAAGGTTTATTCCTACCGCCTGCCCCTGATGTATTCCGGCAAGATGTTCTTCGCTTCGCTGACGCCCTTCGTCTATCCCGTTTCCGAACAGACCCGCAGCGGCGCCGCCGGAGGAAAACTCTACCTGCTCACGTCGGCCAAAGCCGAAGAGGACGAAAGCTACCTGCACCTGAGCCTCGCCGGGGCCTGGGCCAGCCAGCGCGCCCGCGCGCTTGAAAACGGCGCCATGAAGAAAAAGACATTTTCGGAAACGGCTTTTGAGCTGCAGGTGGAGAAATCCTATTTCGGCCAGTTCTTTTTCCTGGCCTCCGCCGCGGGCTTCACAAAACCTTCCGGGGTCTCCAATTCTACCCTGGTCACCCCGGCGCTGGACCATTCGGACATGGCCTGCCTGGGCACCTTCCGCCAGGTGACCGCCCTGCCGGAATGGACGCTGTCGGCGCAGGTGGCGCGCAACATGAAACCGGATTTTGACAGCCATATTTACGCGGGATATAGTAAAATATCCTACAGGAATACGCGGGCGGCCAACTCGGGCACGGCCGGCCTTAAAATGGGCCTTACGGACAAGGCGACGCTGGACATGGCCTACAACCTCTACAAAGAGGAAGGCGCGGTGTGGAAAAATTATTATAAAATACTTCTGCAGGTATTTTTCTAGAACGGGGACAAGATGATAACGCAGTCGCAGGAAAGCCTTGAAATGCTGGTGATGGTATCCCGGCTGCTTTCCTCAAAATTAGACATTTCCGAGCTGCTTACCACCATTATGCGCCTGGCTTCGCGCGTGGTGGGGGCCGAGCGCGCGTCCCTTTATTTGCTCGACGAGAAAACCCAGGAGCTTTACTTCGACGTGGCCCTTGGCCTTCCGGAAGACGTGCAGAAAATGCGCTTTAAGCTGGGCGAAGGCATAGCAGGCACCTGTGCCAAGGAAAGCCGCTCCATCATAATTAACGACGTGGCCTCCGACCCGCGCCACTCGAAGAAAGCGGATTCCAAGAGCGGCTATGTCACGCGCTCGCTCTTGACCTGCCCCATGATCATAAAGGGCAAGGCCATAGGCGTGGTGCAGGCCATCAATAAATCCGACGGGGATTTTTCCGATACCGACAAGAACTCTTTCGAGGCGTTCGCCTCGCAGGCGGCCATCGCCATTGAGAACTCCCGGCTGTTCTCTTCCGTCAAGGAAGAGAAGCGCAAAATGGAGATAGTTTTCAAGCGCATCAAGGAAGGGGCCATCCTCACCGACGTGGCCGGCGACATAATTATCCTCAACAACTCGGCCAAGACCTACCTGGAACACGATAAATACAAATTCACCAACATCAAGAACGCCTTCTCGGATTTCGAGACCAAGCCCGGCATAGACGCGGTGCTGAGCCGCGAGGAAGCGGTCAGCCGCCTGGAACTGTACAGGGAAAAACCCAAGAAGTTCTACCTGGACTGCTCCGCTATAAAGCTCTTCAAGGAAGACAAAGACGGCAACTCCACCGTGGAGGGCCGCCTCTGGATACTCTCCGACGTGACCGCCCAGCGCATAGAAGAGCACATGGCGCGCAACTTCCTGTCGCTGATCTCCCATAAATTCAAGACCCCGCTGGCCTGCATTAACGGCTACGCGCAGATCCTCAGGGACGAGGCCGCCGCCAAGGAAATGCCCGACCTGGTGCTGAAGTCCTCCGAAACCATTTACGGCCAGGGCCAGAAGCTCAACACGCTGGTGGAAAGCCTCCTGGACTTCGTCACTATCGACGGCCTGGAAGCCGCTTCCCTTGAGAAGATAGAGTTCGACGCCGCTGACTTCCTGGGCGAGATAGCAGCGGACATGAAAGAACGCCTTAAGGCCGTAGAAGGCCTGAACATAAAGATAGCCGCCCCCGATACGGTCATGGTGAAAGCCGACAGAAAACTGCTGGCCGGGGCGATGCGCAGCCTGATAGAGAACGCGGTGAAATTCAACCCTGGCCGCGACAAGCTGGTGATCCTCTCCACGCAGGCGCGCGACAGCCACACCCTGATCTCGGTGGGGGATAACGGCCCCGGCATTCCCGGCGAAGAGCTCGACAATATTTTTCACAAATTCTACCAGGTGGAGGCCGCCTTCACCGGCCAGGTAGAGGGCTGGGG
>DMXM01000032.1:0-18138 GCA_003482905.1 Elusimicrobiota bacterium | reverse complement strand
AACGACTGATCCCGCCCTGCGGCAAAAAGAGAGGCCGGCTTTAATAAGCCGGCCTCTCTTTTTATACGCCGCGGTTATCGCGGGGTTCAAACCAGTTTATTATCCGAAACCAGTCTTTTCAGCTCCCCGAGGTCCGGCTTTATGACGTAGGGCTTACCAACTGACTTCATGGCGCTCTGCACGTCTTTAAGGCCGTTGCCGCTTATCAGCAGCACCACGGATTCGTTATCCTTGACCTTCCCGTCCTTTACGGCCTTGAGCAGGCCGGCGTAAGTGGCGGCGGCCGCGGGTTCGGCGAACACGTTGGAGCCGCGCGCTATGCGCGGAATGGCGGCCAGTATTTCCGCGTCCGTCACGCTGACGGCGAAACCGCCAGAGTCGCGGATGGCCATCACGGCGGCCATGCCGTCGCGCGGCAGGCTCACCGAAATACTGTCGGCTATGGTTTCCCCCGACACCGGCTGCACGTCCGCGCCAGTCTCGAAAGCGCGCTTGACGGAATCCGAATGCTCGGCCTGCACCGCCACCAGCTGCGGCAGGCGCTCGATAATGCCCAGGCGGTGGAATTCCACAAAGCCCTTCCAGATGCCGCTTATTATATTGCCGTCGCCCACGGACACGAACACTTTGTCCGGGGTTTCCCAGTTCATCTGCTCGCAGATCTCGAAAGAGCAGGTTTTCTTGCCTTCCCGCGTGAAAGGGTTTATACCGGTACTGCGGTTGTACCAGCCGTATTCCGCGGAGGCTTTGAGGCAGAGATCGAAAGCGTCGTCGTAGGTGCCCTTTACCATGATGACCGTGGCGCCGAACACCAGCAGCTGCGCCACTTTGGGCGCTGGCGCGGTTTCAGGCACAAAGATCACCGTCTTCATGTCCAGGCTGGCGGTCAGGCAGGCCAGGGAGGAGGCGGCGTTGCCGGTGGAGGCGGTGGTGATGACCTTTTCCTTCAGTTCAAGCGCGCGCGCGGTGACCACGGCGCTGGCCCGGTCCTTGAAAGAGGCGCTGGGGTTCCTACCATCATCCTTGATATAAAGGTTGGGTACGCCGGCCTCGGCGCCCAATTTCTCGGCGCGGTAAAGCGGCGTCCAGCCCACCTGCACAGGCGGCACGTTCTTAATGCTGGTCACCGGCAGTATGTCCAGGTAGCGCCAAATGCTGCGCTCCGGGTTGTCCTTGAGCACCTCGTAGTTAAGGCGCTTCTTTATAAGGTTATAATCGTAAAGCACCTGCAGGTTGCCGCCGCAGGACGTGCAGTTATATTTTGTGTCCGCCAGCTTATGGTCCTTACCGCACCGTATGCACTGCAAAGTCTTTATTTTTTTCATATACGCCTGTCAGCCGGGCAGGACGGTCGTGCCGGCTTTGCCCGCCAGGGTTTCCTCGAACAGTTCTGTCTTGGAGATATAGGCCACACTGCCGCCGTTCTTGATGAACTCTATGACGGCTTTTATCTTGGGGCCCATCGAACCGGCCGGAAAGGGCGGCGGGACCTGGTTATAGATGGCCTCCAGCTCGGACGCCTTTATCACGCGCAGGCTCTTCTCGTCCGGCTTCTGATAATTGAGCTTGGCGCCGTCTTCACCGGTGAATATGGTCAGGCTGACCTCCACTTCCTCGCCGCGGGCCTTGGCGCGCTTCATCAGCATGCAGCCAAGCAGGGCGCTGGCCAGGTCCTTGTCGATAACGGCTTCCACGCCGGTGTACATCTTAAGGGGTTTTTCGCCCTTGGCAGGCTTGGTATACTTCACGCCGTAATTGGTGGTATAGGTCTCTTTGCCGTCCCTTATCTCGGGGGTCACTTCGCGCACAGGGATGCCGCCGCCGCCCACGGTTATGGGCACAATGCCTTTCTCCAGCATGGCCTCGATGGCGTCGATCTCTACGATATCGGTGGGCACGGGGGAGGGCACCACCCGGCGCCAGATCTCGCTGCCTTTGTCGTCCTTCTTGTACATCTTCATGGTCCAGCCCTCGGCCATGCGCTGTTTGGCTTCCTCGGCGTTATAGGACTGCCCCACGTATTTGGAGGGGTTCTTAAAATCGGGATCGTCCTTGTTCACCACCACCTGTGTTACGACACCGGCCAGGATATTGTCTATGCCGCGGATGTTCAGCTCGTTGTTGAGCTGGGCCATCATGAAGGCCATCGCGCCCTGCGTGTCGGCCACGCAGACGTCGAGCGGGAGCGGGAACATACCAGGCCGGCACATCTCGGCGCGCATCAGGATATTGCCCACCTGCGGGCCGTTGCCGTGGGTTACCACATAGAGGTCTTTGGGGTGTTTTTCGAAGATATCGGCCACCAGCTTGCCGGTCTCGGCGGTGCGCTGCCACTGCATGGCGATATCGGGGTTTATGGCCTTGCCGTCCTTGTCTTTCATGCCCACCGGGGCTACTTCGTTGCCGCCGAAAGCGAAGATCCTGATCTTTTTCATTAGTGAGGTCGTCCTTTAGCTGAATTAGGCCGCTTCACGGCATTATTGCCTTGCGCGGGCCTTGACCAAAGCGAGAGATTCCAGGGCCGCCGTTCTCACTGCTTCGGAAAATTTTGACAGATAATCCCGGTTGTTTTCAAGCCGCTCCAGCAGACGCAGCGTCAGCTCCAGCTGAACCCCGCCGGCAGAGGAACGGTTGACTATATTCTTTTCGGACGTGCCCGGCAGGCGGAGGCAGGGGGCCTCCACCGCGAAACCAGCGTCCTCAAGACGCCTGGCGATAAGGGCGGCGGCGGCCGTATTGCGTCCGCCGACGCAGATCCAGGCCCCCCGGTCGGTCTGCGCGTGCAGGGAGATCCCCAGCACGCTCGCCGCGGCCAGCCGCAGCGCCTCCGGGTCGTCAAAATGAGTAGCCGTCACGTGCAGCCGGCCGCTCTCCCCCCCCAGCCAACCGTTGAAAATATAGAGATTAAAGTCTTTGCCCGCCACGCTGCGGGCCACCCTGGAGGTGGCAGCCTCGATATCCCCGCCGTGTATGGCGAAAACCGCCACATCCGAACCGCGTTCATACACCTCGCTGGAATAATCCAGACCGGCGGTGTGGGCCGCCTTGAGCGCCGTAAAATCGGGGTAGACGTCCCCGCCACGGCGCGCTCCGGCCCTGCCGGAAAAGCAGCCGCAGGCGCCCAGAAGCAGGCAGGTCAGAAGAATATTTCTAAGACGCATTGAGGAACCGTTAACTCTCGCCGGTCAAAACCCGGCCTGATAATGATATAAAAAATAGGTCCTCCAAATCTTCACCTTGACAATACAACGACGAAATACATTTAATTGAATGGTCGTCCGAACGAACGGCCGCAAAATATCCTGAAATACTTCAGATATTCACATTTATACGACCTGGAGATAAAAATGTCCATTGATATCGCTGAATCATTAGTTGAACTCGAGGGTCTTGGCGCCGACATGCACGGCAAGGATTTCCTGCTGACCTGGGAAAAGACCGACGCGGAGCTGAAGTCCGTGTTCATAATAGCCGAGCTGCTCAAGGAACTTCACGCAAAGAATATCCCGCTCGACATGTTCAAGACCGGCCTGGCCGTCTCCAATTTCCGGGACAATTCCACCAGGACCAGGTTTTCCTTCGCCTCCGCCTGCAATCTGCTGGGGCTGGCCGTGCAGGACCTCGACGAGGGCAAATCCCAGATAGCCCACGGCGAAACCGTGCGCGAAACGGCCAACATGATCTCTTTCCTGACCGAAGCCATCGGCATAAGGGACGACATGTTCATCGGCAAAGGCCATACCTATATGAAGGAAGTGGCCGAAGCCCTGGACGACGGCTACAAGAACGGGGTGCTCAACCAGCGCCCGGCCGTGGTGAACCTCCAGTGCGACCTGGACCATCCCACGCAGTCCATGTCGGACATGCTGTTCATAAAAAACCATTTCGGCGGGTTCGATAAACTGAAAGGCAAAAAGATAGCTATGACCTGGGCGTACTCGCCGAGCTACGGCAAACCCCTATCCGTCCCTCAGGGAGTCATATGCCTTATGACCAGGTACGGTATGAACGTGGAACTGGCGCACCCCGAAGGATATGATCTGCTGCCCGAGACCATACAGGTGGCCGGGGACAACGCAAAGAAGTCCGGCGGCTCGTTCAAGGTCTCCAACAGCATAGAGAGCGCGTTCAAGGACGCCGACATCGTCTATCCCAAGAGCTGGGCCCCATACAAGGTAATGGAGCGCCGCACGCAGCTTCTGGAGAAATCGGACCACGCCGGCTTGAAGGAACTCGAAAAAGAGTGCCTCGCCCAGAACGCCAGACACACCAGCTGGGAATGCGACGAAGCCAAGATGCAACCCACGAAGGGAGGAGAGGGCCTCTACCTGCATTGCCTGCCCGCCGACATCACGGACGTATCCTGCAAGCAGGGCGAGGTGTCCGCCAAGGTGTTCGAGAAATACCGGATAGGCACCTATAAGGAAGCCGGGTATAAACCTTTCATCATCGCGGCCATGATAACCGCCTGTACGAAGAAGGACCCCGCAAAAGTTATAGAAGCGCTGTACAAAACCGGCCAAAAACGCGTTCTATAGGATTGAAAACGTTTAAAATAAAAAAATCAAGGGCCGGCAGGTTTAACCTGCCGGCCCTTGATTTTAACCGTCCGCTCTGTTACAAATACTGCGGTATGGCGGCATAGAACGCGGCGGCCTTAACCAGGTCCTCGGCCGGCATGAACTCGTTGACGGTGTGCGCGTAAACCTCGTTGCCAGGACCGAAACCGATGGTCGGAATACCCAGGCGGCCGGCCGTAGCCACGCCGTTGGTGGAGAACACCCACTTGTCCACTACCGGGGTCTTGCCAAGGGCCACCCTGCCGGCTTCCACGCCGGCTTTCACAAGTTTATGTTCGGCGGGCAGGACCCAGGTGGGGAAATATTTCTCCTGGCCGACTTTCAGCCCAGTCCAGGCGACGGCGTCGTACCACAGAACTTCCACTTTAGCCCCGGCTTTCTTCACGGAAGGCAGGCGCTGTATCTCGGCCACCGAACTTTTGAGCGTTTCGCCCAAAGTCAGGCGGCGGTCCAAGTAGATGGTGCATTCGTCAGGAACGGCGTTGAGCGACGGGGTCTTGCACTCGATAGAAGTGACGGCCACGGAACCCTTGCCGAGGAAATTATCGGTCTTGAGCTTCTTATTGATGGCGGTTATTTCATTTACGATGCCGGACATTTTAACCACGGCGTTGTCGCCGCGCTCCGGGGCGGAGGCGTGGCAGGAGCGGCCCTTGGTGACCACCTTCATCTCCATGCGGCCGCGGTGGCCGCGGTAGACCTTCAGGTCGGTCGGCTCGGTAATCACCACGAAATCCGGACGGAGTTTCTCCTTGTTGATGATATGCAACAGCGGCAACCCGTCGCAATCCTCTTCCATCACGGAGCCCACCACCATCAGCGTATAGTCGCCTTCCAGCTTAAGGTCCTTTATGATCTTGCCGGCATAGACCATGGACGCCATGGAAAGCTTTTGGTCGGTGGCGCCGCGCCCGTAGATGGTGTCGTTCGTGTAAAGACCGGCGAAGGGGTCTATCTTCCAGGCGGTCTTGTCGCCTATGCCGACGGTGTCGATATGGGCGTCCAGCATGATCTTCTTTTTGCCGTGGCCGATGAAGCCTATGATATTGCCCATCGCGTCGATCTTGACCTTGTCGAATCCCACCTTTATCATTTCCTTTTTGATAAGAGAAACGAGCTTGCCTTCCTGGCAGGAAAAACTGGGGGTACGGATGATGTTGCGGGCGAAAGCGACGATATCCTTCTTATATCCGGCGGCGGCTTTGCGTATGAGTTCGGCGTTGTTCATTTGTCCTCCGTGAAGTTAAATTAAATCCATATATATTCTATCTCTCTGCCCTCGCTTTGTAAATCACCGGGGCACCGGGACAGTCCAGCGTTTCTATTCAAAGACCGCGCGCGGAGAAGCCGGGGGTGCCCGGGGATACCTACTTTAACAGTGAGAGGTATTTTTTAAGGGCTTCCATGAAACAGACGGTGTCCTCCGGGGTGTTATAGGCGAAATAGGAGATGCGGATGGTTTCACCGTATCCGGAGGCGAGACACGCGAGATCGGCGCAATGACGTCCTGTGCGCACGGCCACAATCCTGCCCTTAATTTCCTGGTTCAGGAATAGGTTAAAATCCGGCACGGAGAAACCTTTTTTAACGGGCGCAAGGGAGATTAGAGAACCTTCGGGGATATTTTCCTTGCGCCCTAGCACCTTTACGCCTTTTACTCCCTCAAGCTCTTTCAGCGCGTGAAGGACCAGGCCGGAGACGTGCCGCCTGATCCCTGCGAAGCCGGTTTTATCGAGACGCTCTATGGCGGCGGCCAGGCCGGCCGCCCCGGAATAATTCTGAACCCCGGCCTCGAAGCCCTGATGCCCGCCAAGGTATTTGGCGCGGTAGCGTCCACCGGAAAACGACACCTCTTCCACGGTGCCTCCGCCGACGCGCCACGGGTGAAGCCTGGCCATGAGGCCGGCGCGCACATACAGGGCGCCTGTGGCGAAAGGGGCGCCGATCTTATGCCCGGAGAAAGCGCAGGCATCCGCCCCGCCGGCGGCGCCACAGCCGCCGTGCGAGGGCGCGTATTGGGCGTCATCCGTGAACAGGTAGGCTCCGGCCGCACGGGTCATCTCGGCCGCGGCGCCAATATCCTGGCTGCCGCCAAATATATTGGGGGCATGCGTCAGGCAGACCAACGCCGTCCTGGGGCCTATAAGTCCCCCCAGCCCCGTCATATCCACCTTAAAATCCTTAAGCGTGGCCACGCGCAGCTTTATGCGGCCGGCGGCGGCCAGGCGCTCGAAAGGCAGAAAAACGGCGTTATGTTCCAGCGGGGAAAGAACTACCTCGTTCCTGCGAGGATCAAAAGGGAAGGAATTAGCCAGCAGGTTGACCGCATCCGTTACGCCGGAGGTAAAGATCACCTCTTCGGGCGTTGAAGCCCCCATGAAACGCGCCACCCGCTGGCGGGCGGCGTAGAAATCCATTTCCATGGCGGCGGCCAGGGAATGCATGGACCGCTTGCCGCCGCAGCCGCCCAGCAGCAGCAGATTCTGGCGCTGGGCCTCGGCCGCGCACTTCATTTTTAACACCGTGCAGGCGCTGTCCAGGTAGACCAACCGGCGGCCGTTAAAGCGCCCGTCCAGCGCGGGAAATTCTTCTCTTAACGCGGCTATGTTCTTGTTCATAAAGTTCCATGCACTGCTATATAATCCTTGCGCGGGCCGGGGCACAGCGCGTAGAAGCGACAACCGCGGCAGGCCGGCACCCGGACCTTCTCTTCCATGTGCGGCCCCCTGACCCCGTCCCTCATTTTTACTATATCAACGTTCAGCCGGTAGAACCCGCCGAGAAAGCACGGGGGGATATGGTCCACTTCGCAATGCATGCCGTTCTTTTCGCAGACGAACAGGGCCTTCTCAAGGTATGGGCGCACCTCGGCGTACCTCGGCAGGAACAGGCTGCCCTCGGCGCGGCCTATGCCTTTTATATAGCTGAACTGCGTCCAGGAGACGCCTTTAAGTTTCTTCGCGGCGAAAGCGGCGAAATCCGGCAGCTGGCGGTAGTTTAAGGAACTTATCACATGGGTCAGGCGCACCCGGGCGCCGGCCTTTATCAGCCGCTCCACCCCGGCCAGCCGTTTTCTAAAAGCGCCGCGCGCCCTGGTTATTTTAAGATCCAGCGCGGCGGCGGCCGCCGGGAAATTCACATTCAAATAGCCGCGGGCCGCATTCAACGCATTCACTATCCTGTTAAGATCCTCCGACCGCATGCCCGCCGCGGCTATGGCGTTGGTCTGCAGTTCAGCCGTGCGCCCCAGTTTCTTTACAGCGGCCAGCAGGGAGCAGACCTCGCCCGCGGGCGCCAGCAGCGGTTCCCCCCCGGAAATCTGCACCAATCCCGGCGGCATCGCGGCTATTTCCTTAAGCCAGCCCTTGAGCGTCGCTCTCCCGTCCGCCCCCCCCTCCTCCGGGTAGGAGCAGAACACACAACGCTGGTTGCATTTCCTGAACAGGTGTATTAAAGCCATTTTTTTATTTCAGCGTATGGTTTTGCCAGACGCCAGCGGTAGGCGCCCCCGGAGAGGGCGCGGCTCACAAGACCTTTGGAAACAAGGCTGGCCGCAGCGGCAAGCACGGCGTTGCCGTCGGAGCAGTCACGGCACAGGACTATCTTTTTGGAAAGCGCCAGGACCTCCCTGGTGGAAGCCTCCGGCTTACGGCGCAAGATCTCCGTCATGCAGCGTTCGTTATCGGAAAGATATATCCTGCCCCCCGGCACAATCTTTCCGCCGAAGCCAGAACCATTCACCGGCGCAAAGCCGCGCCAGCCGAAGCGTTGTATGTATTGCGCGTCCGCACCGCGGCACCTATCATTCAGAGCGCAGCGGCGGCAGGGCGCGCCCTTCACCTTGGAGGCGGCGGAGTTGGCGTCCAGGTCGGTACGACCGCCGGCGGGGTCGGTCACTACGGTATTGAACAGGTCCAGGCCTATGGCCAGCGACTCGCGGCCCCGCAGGAAACAAGGCGGCGTGTTCAGGAAGAGGATCTCGCCTGGCAGGCCAGCGGCCTCCATCACCCGCGCGGCCTTAGCGAAATATGGTTCGCAGTCGGACAGCCGAACGCCCAGCTTTTTGCAGTTGTCCGCCATGGCGCCGATATAGACAGGGTAGATGATTACGAAATTTGTGATGCCCCGGCCCAGGTAGAACTTAACGATCTCAGGCAGGCGGGCGTAGTTGCGCTGGTTGACGAGGATATTGGTACCCAGGCGCAGCTTCAGCTTACGCAGGTTCTCCAGCCCTGCCAGCGCCTTGTTCAACGCGCCCGGCACGCCCACCAGCCTGTCATGCTCGGCGGCCCTGTCAGTGGTGAACGAGAACTTGCAGAAGGTCAGGCCGGCTTTGGCCAGGGCCCGGCAGAAGGCCGGATCCGCCAGTTTAATGCCGTTGGTCTGCACGCGGATAAAGCGGAAGCCCACCGACTTGCCCAAGGCGATCACCTTGAGGATATCAGGCCTTATCAGCGGCTCCCCGCCGGTCAGGCCCAGGCGGCGGTAGCCGTCCCGGTAGGCGGAATAGATGTTGGCGGCTATGTTCTCGAAAGGCGCGTTCAGAGACTTGTCGAAGTCCCCCTGCGAGCAGAAGCGGCAGCGGGCGTTGCAGTTATAGTTGAGGATCAGCTCGTAGCAGCGGCCTGTTCCCGTGGATTTCATAGGTAAATATTACCTTATATTGTGAACGCGCCGGAACGCCGGGAAGCGCAGGCCCGCGGCGGCCAGACCCTTCAGCCAGCGGCGCACCAGCAGGCGCGCGGCGGCCTGCCCCGCGAAGTAGGTGCGGCGCGCGGCCAGCGCCCTGCCCACGGGGCAGCCGGCGGCGGCCCAGGGCGCCACCGGGCACATCAGGCCGTAGGGGCGGAAGCCGGCGACGGCGGCGGCCGAGAAAAAAGCCTCGCGGTCCCGGGGCAGCCCCGGCCCCGGGGCGCCCAGGCCTGCCAGCTTGTCGCAGGGGTAGATCTTTCCGTCGGGCCCCAGCGTCAGGCTGAGACAGCCGTACGCGGGCGGGCGGCCCCGTTCGGCATTCAGCGCCTCGTAGGCGTTAGACAGCTCGTAAGGCGGCAGGCCGGCGCGCAGCAGGCCCATGTAGAATTTGCGCAGCGCGGCGGCCGAAGCGGCCAGGCGGGCCAGCGCGGGGCGGTCCCAGACCGCCTTCACATCCGGCGCCCAGCCTATGGAGCGGAAGCCGGCGCGGTACAGCCAGGCCACGTTCTCGGCCAGCCGTCCGGCGCCGGCCGGGGTTACCACCGCGCTGGCCGACAGGGATGCGGTCTCCAGCCGGGAGAGGTCGGGCGCCCGGCCGCGGGCGTAGGCGGACGCGGCCGGGTCCCCGTCGAGGCTGACCACGGTCTTTACGGAATTTTCTTTCAGAAAAGCGGCTTCGGGCCGGTCCAGCAGCAGGCCGTTGGTGAACACCGTAACCGGGAAGGAGGCGCCGGCCTCGGCCCGGACCAGGCGCACGGCGGCGCGCAGGAGCGGCTTATGCAGCAACGGCTCCCCGCCGAGGAAGGAGATCTTGGCGCCGCGCTGCGCGGAGCGCAGGAACTCTCCCACAGCCCGCAGCAGCGCGGCCCGCTTTATCACCGGCCCGCCGGGAGCGCGGGAATAACAGTAGGCGCAGGTCAGGTTGCAGCGGCCGCTGAGGTAGACCACCAGGTGGTTGGGCGCCTGCGGGGTGGCGGGGCTCAAGCCTGCCTCCGTCTGACCGGCTTCAGTTCCGAGTCGCCGTAGCGGGCCAGGTATTCGGTCCAGATGCCCTCGCAATCCCCGTAAAGCGCGCAGCCGCGGCAGCGCGCCGTCTTGCGGCGGCCCACCGCGGCGCGGGAAGCGATAGCGTCCCTGTTGATAAAATCCGGGGCCCAGTGCTCGGTCAGGAAAAGGCCGCGCTCGTTGGTCTCGCTGATCTGGTTCAGGTAGTCCCTGAAATGGCAGAGCGGCACGTAGCGCGCCTTCCACTGACCCAGACCGGCGCGGCGGCCGGCGGCCAGCGCGCGGCGCATATATGGCGCGGCCCTGGAGATGCGCGGCACCAGCGCGTCGAAATCGTTCTTCGCTCCGCCGTAATTGGGGTCCACGAAGATATACTCGACGTTGCCCACGCCGTGGCCGATATAAAATTCCGCTATGCGCGGCAGCGAGGCCATGTTGCGCTTGACCACCGTGGTATTGCCGCTTATGCTTTTGAAGCCGAGCTCGCGCAGGTTCCTCAGGCCGCGCCGCAGCTGGGCGAAGCTGCCCGGCGCGCGGGTGAGCGCGTCGTGCACGCGGGCGTCGGGGCCGTGCACCGAGAAGACCAGCGAGTCTATGCCGGAGGCCAGGATGCGGCGCGCGGCCTTCTTGTCGGAGAAAATGCGGCCGTTGGTGGCGCAGATAACTTCGGGGACGCCGAGGCGCTTGGCGGCGGCGACGACGCGGGCGAAATCAGGCCTTATGGTGGCCTCGCCGCCTATGATCTCCAGGATGTCGGCCCCGGCGGCGGCGGCGCGGGCGGCCTCGCGCAGCAGCTGCGCGGTGCTTTTCTGCGGCAGCTCCCGTTTGTCCGCGTCTATGCAAAAGGCGCAGTTGTTGTTGCAGGCGTAGCCGGTGAACAGCACGATCTTGAGCTTCTTGCCGCCCTTGGGCTTCATCCGAGCGGCACCGCCCCGTTCCTCTCCGGCGCCGGCCTTCATCCTCGCACCGGCCTCAGCTCGGCGTCGCCGAACTTCCGGTAATATTCTGCCATCAGCCCCAGGCAGCCCCGGCGCAGCCGGCAGCCGCGGCAGGCGGCCGTGTAGATCCTGTCCTCGGCCGGCAGCGTAACGCGGCACAGCGGGCGCAGCTCGGGCCGCACCTGGCAGCGCGGGAAATGGTAGAGCCGGAAGTCGGCGAAGCGGCGGATCAGCGGCAGCGCCGCGTCCACCTTGCGCGACGAGACGGAGAATTTAAGGCCCACCGCCTTGTGGTTCAGCTCCGACATGCCCTCTATCTCATAATGGATGGCCACCACGCGGTAGACGGAAGTATCCGGAAAGGTTTTCAGCAGAAAGCGCAGCGTGCCGCGCAGGTAGGCGATACTGCGCTTGTGCAGCACCAGACGTATCTCCACCTGCTGGCCACGGCGCAGCGCGAAGAGGTTATGCAGCCCCCGCACCGTCTGGGAGAAACTGCCGCGCACGCCGGCCACGGGGTCGTGGGCGGCGGCTGTAGGGCCGTGCAGCGCTATCGCCGCCGAAAAAGGCGGGGCCGCCACTGCGGCGAATTTTTTGGCGAAGGCGGCGCTGGCGAAGGCGCGCCCGTTGGAAAGCAGCGTGATCGGCGCCGCCGGCAGGCGGCGGCGGAAATAGGCCACGGCTTTGAAGAATTCCGGGTGCAGCGTGGGCTCGCCGCCCGTAAGGCTGATGAAGTCGGCCTTGTCGGCGTTCTTCAGATAGACGGGGGCCAGCCCCTTGAGGTAGCGCTCGAGTTTCTCGATCTGGCATTTCAGGCCGTACTGCGCGCCGTCCTGGCGGGTGAATTCGTCCATGTTGGTACACATGATGCACTTGTTGTTGCACTTGTTCCAGAGCGCTATGTCAGGCATGGCGGCCGCTACGCGGCGCCCTCCCTGCCCAGCCAGCCTTCCACCACGGCGCGGGCGCGTCTGTTCTCCAGCAGTCTGAAAACGGTCTTGAACAGGCCCTTCTGCAGCACGCACCAGCCGCCGGCGGCTATATCTCCGGCCGGCGAGCCCTGCGTGCAGTAATTATGCACCGGGCAGACGCCGCAGAACGGCTTAAAGGCGCAGCGCGCGCAGTAGGGCTGGGCCTCCAGGCAGGAGGCCATGGCGCAGACGCGCGCCGCGGACCGGCCCAGCAGCGCGGCGCAGGTCTCCCCCGCGCGCCCCAGTTTGAAGGTTTCGTCGCCGCAGGCCGCCACCATGCGGCCTTCGTCGCAGGTGTAGACGCCGCCGTCCCAGTTGTAGGCCAGCTGGCCCAGGGCGGCGCCGCAGGGCGAGCGCAGGTCAAGGTAGTGGGGATCCTCTCCGCGCAGCAGCTTGCGGGCCAGCAGCGCGGCGTTGCGCTCCACGAATTTTTCGCCGGCATAATTGACGCGCAGCACTCGGTCCAGCGCGGCGCGGTAGAAAGCCAGGAACTCCCCGGGGCCGTAGCCTATCTCCGGCCAGACCCCGGCCGCGTAGCCTATCGGCGAGAGCGGCCGCAGGAAGATGCCGCCCAGCCCCAGCGCCCGGTACTCCTCCACTATCGCGGCGGCCCGGGGCAGCGATTGGCGCGTGGTGGTCATCAGCGCCGAGGGCAGCGAGTCGGCCCGGCCGCCGCGCGCGGCGGCGGCCTTGAACCGTCCCAACCAGCGCACGGCCGCGGCGTGGGAGGAACCGCCGGACCAGCGCCGGTTGGCGTTGTGCAGGTCGGCCGGCCCGTCGAGCGAGGTGCAGACGGAAATCCCCTCTTTCACCAGGAAAGCGAACTTCTCCTCGTCCATCACGGACAGGTTGGTCACCACGGTCAGCTTGAGGTCCTTGCCGGCGCGGCGGTTTAGCCGCCTGGCGTAGAGAGCGGCGTCCTTCAGGACGGCCCAGTTGAGCAGGGCCTCGCCGCCCTGGAACTCTATAGTGAGCTCGGGATTGGCGGAACTGAAGGCCGTGTCCACCGCGCGGCGCGCGGTGGCGGCCGTCATCAGGCCGGTAGCGCCGTTGCCGGCGGCGGTGGCCCGGCAGTAGACGCAGGAATGGTTGCAGCGCAGCGTCAGCACGAGGATATGCAGCCCGGGGCCGCTCGAGGAATTGAAAGAAAGGCCGGCCTGCCTGGCGGCGATATCGTCGAAGTCCAGCCTCTGGCGCAGCAGCCCGGCCCCGGCCAGCCGGCCGAACAGGGCCGTCCCTTCTTTAGCTTTGCCCGCCCTGAAAACGGCGAACTCCGCCGAGGTCAGCCGCAGCAGCCGGCCGGCCGGGCCCGACACCAGATAACTGCCGCCGTCCCTTTCGAAACGGAGCTCCAGAGGTTCGGCTGTGTTTGGCTTTTTCATTCTTTCTCCGGAAAGCCGCTATCGCGGTTTTTCCTTCGCCTTGCGCCCGCCGGGCTTTTCGGCCGGGGGTACCGGCTTGAACTCGTCCCAGCCGTAGAGCCCGGTGTACTCGCGCCACGGCCCCTCGCAGATCTTGAACCACGCGCAGCCCCGGCACTCCGCGCGCTTGGTCTTTCCTTCACCGCGCCTGTAGTCGCCGTAACTCTCGATATAGAGGTCCGCGTCGGAGACCGGGCCCTCTGGGATCACCCGCTCGGCCACACATTCCTCGTAGCCTTTCATAAGGCAGAAAGGGATTGCCTCGGTGTAGCAGGGCAGGCCGGCCGCGCGGCCGACGTCCAGCGCATCCCTGATGTACGGCAGAGCGTCGGTCTTGCGCGGCGTGAGCCAGGCGCGGTTCTCCCACGCCGTGCCGACCAGGTGCACAAAGGCGAACTGGAACTGGTCCACCTGAAGGTGGACCAGCAGCCTGGCCAGCGCCGGCAGGTCCCTATAGTTCTTCGAGGTCACCACCGAATTGGTCAGCACGTAAAAACCGGCCCTCCGGCAGTTCAGTATCCCCCGCGCCACCTCGCCAAAACCGCCCGCGGCGCGGGTAAGTCCTTCGTGGACCTCGGGCGTGGAGCCGTGCAGCGAAGGGCTGACCTCGGTGACGCCGGCCTCTTTGAGCTCCAGACAGTAATCGTAATAGGCGAAGCGCCGGCCATTGGTCTGAACCTGCACGGAGGTGTAGCCCAGTTTGCGCGCGAGCCGCACCGCCTCCGGCAGGCGCGGGTGCAGGGTGGGTTCGCCGCCGGTGAAGACCACGCCCGTAGCGCCGTCCCTCTTCGCCCGCTCCAGCGCGGCCCTTATCCCGGCCAAGCTCTTTCTGCCGGAGAGCGCGCGCTTCGCGCCCTGCGCACAGAAGTCACAGTGGTTGTTGCAGGCGAAGCCTATCTTGAGGTCTATTCGTTTCATCAGCGGGCGTCCAGGGCCTTTTAATCCATGTCGCAATACGTTAATGATAGCAGTTTTTCCGAAAAGGCGGCCGGCGCGGCCTCAGAGTTCCGCCGCCGCTGGCCCCGGAGCAGACGCCGCCAGGCAGCATTTGCCATTCGGCCCACGGTGCACGGTAAATCAGCAACGGCTCGGACCGTCCGCCGGCGAAAGCGCGGTCCAGCCCCGGCGGAAGCCGGAAGCGCAAGAAGTTACTGGCGGACCAAGCTGTAAGACCTTGATTGCAGTAGCCAGATCGTATCCCCGGTAATTGCCCATTCTATATCCTGCGGCGTCCCGCCGAAATGGTTTTCAAGGGCAAGGGCTATTTTTTCCTGTATCCACGGCCCCAATAGCAGTGATAGGCAGAAAACAAAATCTGCACCACGACCGGCAAAAAGGGACGTTAACAAATAATCCGGTCGCGCCCGCTTTGAGATGGTTCTTTTTCTAGGCTGATAGAGTCGCGGACGTCTGATGACTAAACGCCGGCCAGGAGGCGAACGGGGGATATTGTTCCGCATAGCCTGTATAATCCAAGTTCTTTAGATTTTGCAGCCACGGATCAAATTCTGCCTCTGTAATCTGCGTTAACATCTGTCTTGTTCTTTTAGGCCCATACTCATTCAGTATTTATATTATATCACAGCTGTCCAGATAAAGCCGGGTAGCTGGCGGGGGATTGTGTTATAATTAATTTGCGGAAGTTTACTCGTAGATCCTCGACAATGAGTTGGGTGCAATTGCCGTGGGTCTCCATATAATGTTTGCCCCGGATGGCTATGAGTTAAGCTGATGAGCGATCTAACTGTAATCCCTGTCCCGCAAGAACTTGATCTCTGCATCTCACACAGGTGCAACATGGCCTGCAAATATTGCTATTCCCCCGCTAAAACGAAAGCCTCCAGCGGCTCAGAGCTAATTTTAGGAAACAGTCTGGTGCTTACGACACGGCAGGCTCTGGCCGGGATCCGGAAATACATGAACTGTCTTGCTCCAGGTGCGCTGGATAAAATAGCAATCAGTGGCGGCGAGCCGTTGCTGTGTCCGCACCTGCTTCGAGGTCTGATGGGTGTGAAAGACAGTCGCTCAGGAAATCACATCACAATGGAGCTGTTTACCAACGGGCTTTTGCTGGATCCGGAGACCGCCTGTTTTTTGATTGGTGGCGGTGTCCGAATACGTCTAAGCCTGGACGGCGGGCTTGCGACGCATAACACGAACAGAGTAGACCTTTCCGGAGCCGGAACCTTCACCCGTGTTCTTTCGAATCTTAAAAATATCCCACCAGAGTTCAGGCGTAAAATAGTGCTCTCTCCGGTCGTTTCCAAAAAACGGGTTCGCAATTTCGCCAGGGACATGTCCTTTCTGTGCGGACTGGGTGCCGGGGAAGTAAAGGCCTCTTTTGCGTGGGGAGACATTTGGACCAGGGAAGATCTGAAAATCTTAAAGAGGCAATTACGGGATGTCTCGGATTTGTTTCGGAGTTCGACCGGACCGGCATGTGTTCCTGCATTTTCACATTCAGACAGTATCGACCAGAAAATAATCTGCGAAGGAGGAGAGATTTCGCTTGGCCCAGACGCCACATTTTATCCGTCGTCGGCCGTTTCATCCTCCCCGTTGATATCATTGCCGTCGTTTGTCGGGAAATACAGCCTGGGGAATATACGGTCTGGGTTGAGCGCGCAAAAGACACTTGTAGAGCGCAAAAGGGTATACAGCAGCCTGAAAAAGAACGGATGTCTGCCGTATTTAAAAGTTTCACTGAGCATCTGTTCCATTATCAGCAGGTTCTATTCATGTGAGATATCAGGGACGGATCTTAAAAAAGCGTTTGCTTCGGCGGCGAGATTGGGGACGGTTCTGCGCGATACATGCAGTTCCGTTCCTGGCCAGCGAAGCCGGAAAACCGGTAGTAAAGCCATTCTGGTCGAGGCTCCGGTATCCCGCAGTAGCCATTGTGTACGGGGTGGGCGCTGCTGAGATTTGATATGCAAATAAAAGTGGGAGCAGGGTCTATTAAGGAAATGTCCGGATTTATTTCCGAGGGTGCTGACGAGATTTACTGTGGTATTTTAGGTGTTTCCAGCCATGTTCATCATGCTCAGAACTTTGGCACTGTTGGTGAGATACTTGCCGCGATTCATTTAGCAAAAAAGGCAAAAAAGAAATTCTATTTTGTAGCTAATGACTCGTACGATGGAGCCGCGCGCGCTACAGCCGAGGTTATCTCCTTCCTGGTGCGCAGCGGGATTGACGGCGTGGTGGTAAAAGATCTGCATCTTATGCTGCGCCTGAAAGAAAAAAAGATTAAGACTAAATACATACTGAGCACTCTGGCCGGCTGTCTTAATATAGAAGCGGTCAGGTTTTATATGGATCTTGGGGTTAGACGGGTAGTTCTGCCGGTTCAGACAACGCCACAAGAGGCAGCGGAGGTTATACGGAATAAATTCGGGGTAGAGACGGAGATCTTTCTGACATCGCGGCAGTATTGCGCTAATTTTAATGGCGTGTGTTCCCTGAATTTCGGCAGCGAAGATCCTTTTAATTGTTATTGTCAGGAATCAATGAGAGCAGCCGACGGCTCGGCTTTCTTGATGCCGCACATGTCCATGGCGGAGCATATGCAAGACCTGTATGAGTATCATAGGCTGGGCGTGACTGCGCTCAAAGTGGGACGTAGCCAGGCCCTTTGGCTCAGCCGCATAATTCTGAAGGAGGCGCTGGCTTTGACCGCTATGCTTAAGTCAGGCTGCTCTAAAGACGTTTTTTTGCGCCGGGCCGCGGTAATTAATTCCGCGTTCGATAAGGCGCATGCCGCGCTAAAGGATATAGTCTGCCAAGAAGGCGGATCGTAATATGAGCGTCGAGAGGGCCATCTCTTTTACTCCGGATATGGTTGCTGGTGTTTCGTCGCGCGATATTAACAAATACGACATGGTTTATCTCGGCAGTGAGTTTTGTCAAAACCTTCTGCCTGCCAAGGACGATTTTAGGCTTCTCGCGGAGGCCGGGGCGAAAAAAATAGTTCTGCTGACAGCGCCAATGTCCGGGGAGGGACTCAGGCGGGCCTTCGCACTTATAACCTGGTTGTCCCGGAGGGGTGTAGCGTTTGAAGTTGTCGTCGGGGACCTCGGACTGCTACGCTTAATCGGGAAGATGAAGAATGTAAAACCTTTTGTGTCCATCAGCCGCGTCTTATGCAGGGAATTTACATCTATGCCGGCCGTCGATATGGAATTATTTTCAAAAAAGTACGGAATATCCAGAGTAGAGACCGATTCTGGCGCGGCAGTTTTAAAACTTCTCGGTCGCTCCCTGCTTATTAATTTTCATTACCCTTTTCGTTATGCGGTTCTCTCCAGGTATTGCCCCTTTTTGAGAAAAATAGGCGTATGCTCTGGCAGGCCATGCGCAGGGAAAAGCGTTAAGCTGATACATCCCGGATTTTCCGCGCACAGTTTATTTCTGCGGAACAATACGTACTTTTTTAAAAACCGCACGCCTTCCGATAGGACTGGGATAAAGCGCCTTGTTTATGCTCGGTGGTAGACGGGGTTGTGGTCCGGTTGTCCACAGAGCGCAAGCA
>DMXM01000016.1:108070-128114 GCA_003482905.1 Elusimicrobiota bacterium | reverse complement strand
TTCGATTATTCGCCCAAAACCTCCCGGGCTTTCTGCGCCGCCATGCGCGCCGCCCTGGACTTCCAGGGCAAACGCGCCCCCGTGCTCAAAGCCCTGTACAAGGCCGAGAATTTCGCGCCTGCCTCCGTGAAAACCGAGCGTGATATGGAGAAAATACCCTTTATCTTTGTGGCCGCGCTGAAAGAGCGCGACCTCACCACCCTGCCGTATTCGAAAATAGTCCTGGAGCTCAGGTCCAGCGGCACCTCGGGCGCCCGCAGCCGCATGCAGCTCGATAAGGGCTCGCTGATGCGCGTGCGCCGCATGGCCTGGAAAGTATTCGAAGGGCTCGGTTTGACCGACCTTGCGCACGCCCACGATTATATCTGTTTCACTTACGACCCCGAGGTCGCCAAAGACCTGGGCACCGCCTGGACCGACAAACTGCTCAGCGGCTTCACCAGGAAAGGCGAGATCTTCTACACCTTCCGCTGGAGCAAGGCCAAAAACGACTTTTACTTCGACATAGACGGCGCCGTCTCGGCGATGAGAAAGTTCGAGGCTTCAGGTTCGCTGGTGCGCCTGGTGGGCTTTCCGGCTTTCGCGCTTAAACTTACGGAAGAATTCAAGAAGCGTTTTGGCCGCTATCCCCGGCTGAATCCCGGGTCCAGCGCGGTGACCGGCGGCGGCTGGAAGACGCTGGCCGACGAGGCCATGGATAAAAAAGTCTACCGCAAAATACTGGCGGACAACCTGGGCGTGCCGGTGGAGAACGTGCGGGACCTGTTTGGCATGGTGGAACATGGCGTGCCCTACGTGGACTGCCGGCTGGGCAATTTCCACGTGCCCAATTACGGCCGTGTGATAGTGCGCCATCCGGGGACCCTTGAGCCGCTCGGCTTCAATAAGCCGGGCCTGCTTCAGTTCATCACCCCGTACCTTACCAGTTATCCTTCCCTTTCGGTGCTGTCTTCGGATTTCGGCCTGCTGCGGCCCAAGTGCGCCTGCGGCCTGCCGGGCCCGGTGCTGGAGATTAGGGGCCGCGCCGGAGTGACCAAGCTGAAGGGCTGCGCCATAAGCGCGGCGACGATGTTATGAAAACGCACAACACCTACCTCTTTGGGAAAGTTCTGAATAAAACCGTCTGGACGCCCGCCGAGCTGGAAAGCGTCGGCCGCGAAGCGCAGGCCGCGCGCGAACTTATGCGCGGCGCCTCGCGCGAATATATCACCGATACCCTGGCTAAAGCCGGGCGGCTGTTCGAAAAGGGCGGCAAATACCGCAAGGCGGCGCTGGCCCACCTTAAGGAGCACATCACTTTCTCGGCGCCGGTGATAGAGAAGAGCCTGGACGTAATACCGGAGCTGCTCAACAAGGCGGCGATGAACAAGCGCCTGACCATGGAGCTGTTCCTGCCCTACGCGCTGGAGGCCCCGGTGGAACGCCGCGGTTACGACGGGCTGATCCGGGCGCTGCCCAGGGGCGTGGTGCTGCATGTGGGCGCGGGCAACGTATTTCTGGGCATCCTGGATTCGCTGGTAATAGGTTTTCTCACCAAGAACGTGAACATAGTGAAACTTTCCTCCGCGGGCTCCAACTTCATGAATATCTTTATGGCGGCGCTCGGCGAAGCGGACGAGAAAGGCATACTTTCAAGGTCAGCGGCGGTGCTCAGTTGGAAAGGCGGCAGCCAGGAGCTGGAAGAGGCCGCGCTTAAGAACGTCAACGCCGTTTTTGTCTGGGGCGGTTACGAGGCGGTGCAGGCTTACCGCAAAATAGCGCCCATCGACGTGCGGGTGGAGGGCTTCGGGCCCAAGACCAGCGTGGGCGTGGTGTTCGAGAGCTGCGTGGAGAACGAGGGCATGGACGCGGTGGCGCAGCGCGCGGCCACGGACGCCTCGCTGTGGGACCAGGCCGCCTGCTCCTCGCTGCATACCCTTTATTTCATAGCGCCGGCCAAGAAGCACAAAGCGCTGGCGGCAGATTTTCTTGAAGCCGCAAAAAAACATTTCGCGCGCCTGGCCAAGGATCTGCCGCCGGGAAAATTGTCGCCCGACGAGCAGGTGGAGATAAATAAAGCCCGCCAGCTCGCCCGCGTAGACGCGGCGCTCGGCGGCGCCTCTTACGAGAGCTCGGCGCCCAAGACCGATTGGACGGTAATTTACGAAAAAGACCCTGTCTACCGCGTTTCGCCGCTTAACCGCGTGCTATACGTTAAAACCGTTGAGACCCTGGAAGAAGTGAGGGAGCTGTTGATGCCGCTGCGCGGTTATATACAGACCGTGGGGGTGGGCGGGTCCATAGAGCGCAGAAAGGTGTTGGAGACCCTGGCGCCGGCGGGTATTGCGCGCGTGGTGAAGCTGGGCCGCATGCTGGAGGAGGCCAACGGTTCGCCGCACGACGGTCTCTTCCCCATGATGTCGCTGGTGAACTGGGTGCCCATCGAGGAAAAGCCGTCCCAGCTGGACCGGCTGAGCGAGCTGGTGGAACACGCCCGCGGCCGCAGCCCCTTCTACGGCCGCCATTTCAAGGGCGTACCGAAGATAGTGAGTTTCGAGGATTTCGCCAAGGTCCCTTTTCTGGAAAAGCGCCACGTGTTGGAGAACACGCCGCCGGACAGTTCTGACCTGCTGACCTCCAAAGTGCAGCGCGGCATCTATTTCGCCAGCGGGGGCTCCACGGGTCAGCCCAAGTATGTTTTTTATGACCAGCACGAATACGACCACACCTGCCGGATGCTGGCCTTTACGCTTGAGGCCGCCGGGCTTGGCGGCAAGGACGTCATAGCCAACCTGTTCATAGCGGGGAACCTCTGGTCCAGCTGGCTGTCGGTGGAAAAGGCCATAGCCTATACCAAGGCCATCTCGGTGCCGGTGGGCAGCAATCTGCCGCTTGAGAATATCGCGGGTTATCTGGAAGACTTCAAGGTGACGGCGGTGATAGGGCTGCCGTCCTTCCTTGTAAAGCTGGCGGAATACGTCAAGGCTAATCCCGCCAGGCACAAGCTTTGCGTGGGCAAGATATTTTACGGCGGGGAATATGTGGGCGTGGAGATGGTCAAGTTCTTTAAAGAGGTGTTCCCCGGCGCGGACGTGCGCTCGGCGGGCTACGCCACCGCGGACGCGGGCGTAATAGGCTTCCAGTGCCCGGTCTGCGTGAAAGGGCAGCACCATCTTTTCGCCTTCAGCCAGTTCATAGAGTTCGTGGACCAGAACAATATGGCGCCGGTGAAGAAGGGGGATATCGGAGAGCTGGTGGTGACGTGCCTTTCAAAGAAGCACATGCCTATCATCCGCTACCGGGTGGGGGACCTGGGGCGCTGGCTGATGAAGCCCTGCGCCTGCGGCAGGAAGGAGCCGAGCTTCGAGATCCTCGGGCGTTGCGACGACCGCATTCATGTGGGCGGGGCGCATTTGTTCGTGAACGATATACAGAACGCGCTGGGCCGCGTGCCGGACCTGAGCTTTAATTTTCAGGTGGTCATAAGCAAGAAAGGGCACAGGGATACGCTGGCCATCCGTGTGGAGGTAAAGGACGCGGCGGCGCTGGCGAGGGCCGGGGAACTGGCGGACCTGCTGTGGCGCGAGATAGAGGACCATTGCGAAGACCTGCGGGAGAGCGTGCGCCTGAAGTGGCTGGACAGGCCCGCCATCGACGTGCTCAACCCCAACGCCATAGAGCGCGTCCAGCGTACCGGCAAGATCCGCAGAGTGATCGACAAGAGAATAGGGAAATGAGGGGACGCTATTGCTGAGCGGCGGCGGACTGGCCGGCCAGGTAGCCGGTGGAGAAAGCTTCCTGCAGGTTGTAGCCGCCGGTGATGCCGTCCAGGTCCAGCACCTCGCCGCAGAAATACAGGCCGGGGACAAGGCGAGATTCCATAGTCTGCGGGTTTATTTCCTTTAAATTCACTCCGCCGCGCGTGATGGTGGCTTCCTGGAGCGGGCGCGGGCGGGTCAGGTGTATCCTGAAATCGCTTAACATCTCCGCTATTGTTTTGCGTTCGGCGCCGGTGATGGAGGCGCATTGCCTGGCGCGCTCAATGCCGCAGCGGCGTTCGAATACGGGGGCGAGAGAACCCGGCAGGGCCGCCTTGACGTAACTGGCGAACATCTTGGCGCCGTTAGCGGAGAAATAGCCCTGTATTTCCGCGGTAAGTTCCGCTGCGGACAGTTCCGGTTTAAGATTTAGTGAAAGCTCTACCCGGTGTCCCGGCTTGGTCAGCGCGTCCGAAGCTATACCGCTCATAATAAGAAGTTTGGGGCCGGATACCCCGAAATGAGTGAACAGCAGATCGCCTTTTTCCGCCGCCGCCTTCCTGCCGTCAATTAAAATAGAGATGGCGATGTTTTGAAGCGTCAGCCCCTGCAGGTCTTTTATGAACGGCTCGTCCGATTCCAGCGCCGTAAGTCCCGGGCGCAGCGCCATGATGGTGTGTCCCAATTGTTTGGCCAGGGCATAGCCGTCGCCGGTGGAGCCCGTGCCGGGATAGGACAGGCCGCCGGTGGCGATGATCACTTTTTTGCCGCAGACGACGCCCCCGTCCGCAAGTTTAACGCCGGCTATCGCCCGGCCGTCCGGCAGCAGAACGCCGGCGGCCTGCGCGCCGTGGGTTATGGCGACTTTGCCGCGGCTTGTATAGCACTTAAGGGCGTCCAGGACGCTCTGGGCCTTGTCGTCGGCGGGGAAGATCTTGCCGTCCGGGTCGGTGCGGGTGGGCACGCCGAATGATTTCAGAAAACCGGTCAGATTTTCGGCTGAGAATACGCTGAACGCTCTGTACAGGAATTTACCGTTAGGGCCGAAAGCGTCTATGAACCCTTTTATGCCGGCGCTGTTGGTGACATTGCACCTGCCGCCGCCGGTGATCAGCAGCTTTCTTCCCAGGCGCTGGTTCTTTTCTATAAGTGTAACGTTTGCGCCCAGTTCCCCGGCGCGGCCGGCGGCCATAAGACCGGCGGGTCCGCCGCCTATGACGATGATATCGGCCCTGTCGGGGCCGGGGTTGGGCGTTTTCATTTATTTCAGGTAGCCCGGCAGTGCGGAGGCCTGCGGGGAATGGGCCATCTTTACGGCTTTCTTCGTACAGCCCTTCAGGTCGTTATTAATGTCCCCGCGGGAAAACTTGTCCCGGAAGAAATCTGCCCATTTGAATTCCGCAAAAGGCGCGTCGGTCTTTTTATAGCCGCCGGCCTCGCGCACCGCCCAGGCCAGGGTGCGGTAAGGATCGTCCTCCAGGCCGCGTACCGTGGCCGGCAGTTCGGAATACGGGCGGGGGCCTTCGCCGTACTCGTTATACGCGTAGACCCATTTCTTCTCGTCCATCTTCTTCCAGAAAGCGGCGTTGTCCAGGGCCGAGTAATCCGCTTCCTCCACACAGAAGGTTTTTTCCGCGCCAATGTCGTAAAGCGCGCGCGCCAGGTGGTGATGGTCTATGATGTAAAGGGTCCCGCCGGGGCCTTTTACGGCCGGTTCGGGATGTTTTCTTTTGTATTCTTCCAGGTCGCCCGGGTCCATATTTATCAGTTTCCGCTCTTTCTCGCGGACCTCCGCCATGCCCACGGCGAACTGGGTAGGGTGCAGTTCTCCCACGTTGCATCTAAAAACCTGGTCCCGCGTTCCCCCCAGCCCGACGGCCGGAAATAAAAGCGTAAGAATCAAAACGCGGGCGTACCGGCTGAATGCAGTAGGTTTCGTCATAAGTTTCCTTAAAGTGCGCTGCCGTATATATATGATACCAGCTGCGCGGGGAATTTACAAAGGCGGAAGGCCCAGCCGGGCGCGGGCCGAAAGGGCAGAACACGGACCGCTTTTTCCGCAAGGCGGAAGGCCTCTTTTGTTATAATTTACCTTAGGCTTTTGCCGGATATTTAAGGAGACACTATGAGCGTGCTTTCAAAAACGCAGCTGGAGAAATACGCGGACGTGCTTGTCTGGGGGATGAAGACCGCCCGCCCCGGTTTCAAAAAGTATGACACCGTGCTGGTCCGCTGCGATCTGGAAGGCCGCGAGCTGGGCGAGATAGTGCACCGCAAGCTGGTCCTGGAAAAATACAACGTGGTCTTCCGTTTCATGGCGAGCCCGCGCCTCGAGCGCGACTTCTACGAATTCTCCGACGACAAACAGCGGGCTTTCGTGGCTGCCGGGGACCGGGAGTTCTTCTCCGCCGTCAACGGCAATATTTATATCCACGCTCCGGCCTCGCTTACCAACCTTAAAGGCATAGACACCAAACGCCAGTCCCAGGTGGCCATAGCCCGCAAGCCCCTGCGCGACATCATGAACAAGAACGAGGAACGCGGCCGGTTCGGCTGGACCCTCTGCACCTACCCCACCGAGGAGTTGGCGCGGCAGGCCAAGCTTTCTATAAAAGAGTACGCCGCCCAGATAGCCAAGGCCTGTTTCCTGGACGAGCCCGCCCCGGCCCAAAAATGGGCGCGGATCTACAAAGACACCATGGAAATAAAGAAATGGCTGAAAGGGCTTAATATAGAAGTTATCCGCACCGAATCCGCTTCCATGGACCTGGAGATCAGCGTGGGAGAGAAGCGCAAATTCCTGGGCGTGAGCGGCCATAATATCCCCAGCTTCGAGATCTTCACCTCGCCCGACTGGCGCGGTACGCGCGGCACTTACTACGCCAACCTCCCGGCCTTCCGCGGCGGCAACTACGTGGAGAAGATAAAGCTGGAGTTCAAGGACGGCCGCGCCGTCAAGATAGCCGCCGCCAAGGGCGAGGATTACGTAAAAAAGATCATGGCAACCGACAAAGGCGCCTCGCAGCTGGGCGAATATTCGCTCACGGACAAGCGCTTTTCCAGGATAGATAAGTTCATGGCCGATACGCTGTTCGACGAGAACCACGGCGGCAAACACGGCAATTGCCACGTGGCCATAGGCAGCTCCTACAGCGACACCTACGACGGCGACGTGACGAAGCTGGGCGAGGCGCTGAAAAAGAAGATCGGCTACAACGACTCGGCCGTCCACTGGGACCTAATTAATACCGAGGATAAAAAAGTGACCGCCACCCTGAAGAACGGCAAAAAGATCACCATCTACGAAAAGGGCCAGTTCAAGTACTGACGATGCAGAGCAGCTTTAATAAATAATACCCGTCTTGGCCGGTGGGCGCTGAATAACGCCGCGATCGCCCGCCTTTTGAATCTGCCTCTCACGGTTATCCAGTTGTTGCGCGGCGTTCCATGCTTCCCGCGGAGAATAGTTTCGGGTTGTTTTTTTTGGCCAATTACGATAAGCGCAATTATGTTGTCCGCAATATATTTATGAGAGCTTTTTTTAGAAAGATACTGCCGGAGCCGGTCCTTCGCGCTTATGCCGCCGTGAAGCGCTTTATCAGAAAGAAGATCCTCCATTCGGCGCCCGAAGCGGAGCGCGTTGAGTTCGACTGCGATACCGTCTATAAGGGCCATTTCGGCGTCACCTACCGCGGGATCCCCTGCCTTAAGTGCCCGTTCGATTACGTGCACTACCAGATGATCCTGGATGCGCTGAAGCCCGACCTCGTTATAGAGATCGGTACGAATATCGGCGGCGGGGCGCTTTATCTCGCCGACCTGATGAATATCATCGGCCGCGGCACGGTCCATACTATCGATATTGCGGACCGGGCGGACAAGCTGCTCAGGGACCATCCGCGGATCAAGCTCTTTACCAGGGGCTGGGAGAAATACGATGTGAGGAACGCGGCGGGGTTCCGGAAGGTGCTTGTAATAGAGGATTCTTCGCACACATACGAGAACACTCTCGGGACGCTGCGTAAGTTCGGGCCGCTGGTGACGCCGGGTTCCTATTTTATAGTGGAGGACGGCATCATCAACGAGCAGGACAGGGAAGAGGACTACCAGGGCGGGCCCCTCCGCGCGATCAGGGAGTATCTAGCCGCGGACGACTCGTACGTGGTAGACCGGGCCTACTGCGACTGGTTCGGGAAGAACGCCACGGCCAACGTCAACGGCTACCTGAAGAAGGTCAAATAGAAGCAGCCGCCCCTGCCGGTTTGGCCGCGATAGAGCCGTTTACCGCCCGCCCGCCGCGCAGCCATGAAGCGATATGAACAAAGACCGCCCCGTCGGCTCTCCGCGCGACAGACTTAATGTATACGTAGTGATCCCGAATCTGAACGGGGCACGCCTTATTGCGGACTGCCTGGCATCGCTGGAAAATCAATCGCTGACCCACACGGTGGTCGTCGTCGACAATGGCTCTGAGGATGGCTCGGCCGAGTTCATCGTGAAGACGTTCCCATGTGTCGTGGTGCTGCGGCAGGCGAAGAACCACGGGTTTGCGGGAGGCGTGAATCTCGGCATCCGGTACGCCCTGGCCGGGGGCGCCACGCACATCGCCTTATTTAATAACGACGCGGTCGCCGGGAAAGACTGGCTGGAGCGCCTGGCCGACGGGTTCGCCCGGCCGGATACGGGGATAGTTACCGGCAAGTTCCTGAAGAAGGGCGGCGGCGTCATCGACAGCGTCGGCGACGAGTATTCGGTGTGGGGTCTGCCGTACCCCAGAGGCCGGGGGGAGACCGACCGCGGGCAATACGACGAACCGGCCGAAGTCTTCGGAGCTACCGGCGGCGCCAGCCTGTACTCGGCCGCGATGCTCAAGGATATCGGGCTGTTCGACGAGCGCTTTTTCGCGTATTTTGAGGACGTCGATATCAGCTTCCGGGCCAGGCTTGCCGGCTGGAGGGTCCGTTACAGGCCGGACGCCGTCTCTTACCACGTTATGGGGGCGACCAGCGGCAGGCTTCAATGTTTCTTCCGCTACCACGCGCTCAAAAACCTTCCCATGCTGTTCTATAAGAACGTGCCGCTCCGGTGGTGGCCGCGCATTCTGCCGCGCTTCCTCGTCCTGTATGCGGCGCTCAACATTTCGGCCTTGCGCCGCGGGCAGATCCTCCCGGTCCTGAAAGCCCAGCTCAGGCTTCTGTCGTACGCGCCCGGTCTGATAGCGAGCAGGGTTCGCATCCAAAAAAGCAGGACCGCCCCGCTGCCGGAGCTTGAGAAGCTGCTTCTGGGCTACCTTCCGCCGGGTCAGCGTTCCCTGAGCTGGCTGCGGAGAACCGTGTTTTTCTGGAGGACATATCCGCCGGACCGGTGATAAATGTTCTTATGTCCCCTGCCGCTCTGCTTATTTGGGATAATATGGCTACATGAGCACTCTTTTAGCGGCGCTTAAAACCGAGCGGGGCCGGCACGTGGCCGGGGCGGTTTTCCTGGCGGGCCTGTCGGCCGCTTTCCTTTTCTGCGGCTACGAATTCATACGCTCTCCGGCCGAATCCATTTTTATGGAGCAGTTCGGGGCGGGGGCCAAGCCTTACGCCATAGCCTGTGTGCCTTTTATGATGGCCGCCATGATATACGCCTACGGCCGCGTACTGTCCGCCGTGGGAGCAAAAAGGGCCATGGCCGTTTCCATGCTGGGCAGCGCGCTGTTCTTCGCGGCGGCCTGGCTGATGCTGGGCCGCGCCGGGCGCTGGTTCGCCTTCTTCCTGCTGGTGTTCAAGGAATCCTACGTGGTGATAATCGCGGAGCAGTACTGGTCTTTCATCAACAGCGTGCTGAAGGACGAGGAGGGGAAGGTGTTCAACGGGCCGGTGGCCGGCCTGGGGGCGCTGGGTTCGCTCACCGGCGGCTGGTTCCTCAGCCGCTACGTGGTGGTTCTGGGCACGGAGGTCTTCGTTCTATTCTCCGCGCTTACCATATTGCCGGCGGCGGCGCTTTTCTGGATCGGCTACAACAACGCCGGGGAGCCCAAACCGGCGGCGGACGAGGCCGGCGGCAGGAAAGGGCATTTGCACCTGAGCATCCTCAGGGAAAACCGCACGGTGCTGTTCATAGCCTTCATAATCTTCGCGGCGCAGGTGGTGGCCACCGCGCTGGATTTCCGCTTCACCCAGCTGGTGCAGGACGTTATGCCGTTAAAGGACGTCCGCACCGCCTACCTGGGCAATTTCTGGATGAACGTGAACATCTTCTCCTTCTCCATGCAGTTCCTGCTGACGCCGCTGCTGCTGCGCTATGTCCCGCGGCGGGGGATCCTGACGGCCATCCCGGCCGTGCATATAATCACCTGCCTGCTGCTGTTCTTTACCCCCACGCTGGGGCTGGCCTCGGCCGCGTTCCTGTTGTTCAAAGGCATGGACTATTCCATATTCAGGGCGTCGAAGGAAACCCTGTATATCCCGTTCTCCTACGACACCCGCTACCGCGCCAAACAGGTGGCGGACGCTTTCACCTACCGCTTCGCCAAGGGCGTTACGGCGGTGTGGGTGTCTGGCCTGAAGACCGTGGGGGCCATAGCCCCGGGGTTCTATCCGGCGCTGGGCGTGGTGTTCTCCGTGGCCTGGCTGGCCATGTCCTTCCCGCTGACAGAGAAACGGGACTAGGGGGCAAGGATCTGCGGCTGGCGGAGCCGTATACGGCCGGGCGGTCCCGGGCCGCGAGGCTCTCCGGTTAGATTTGCGCGCCGCGCGGTTTGTATTATATTATTATCATTCGTTCATCCCGCGTTCCCGGAGTAAGAAAATGCCGTTTCAGACACCACAGACAGCTATAAAACCCGCCGGAGCCGCAACCACGCGGGCCATTATCCTCCTGATTGCCTTTTTTTCCGTAGGCCCCGCGGCGGCCCAGCAGAAAACAGCCTTCCCCTCCTTCGGGATCTCCAGCGGTACGCCGCTTTTCTCCCAGGCGACCGCCACCGGTGTGGTGGTGGGCCAGGGGGGGAACTGCGCGGTGGCCCTGCCGGACGGGCGCGCGCTCTGGTTTCTCAATAACGTCATGACCGGCGAACGCAAGGCCGACGGCCAGGCCGCGGTGTGGGATATAGTGGACGGTGCGGCGGCGTTCTCCGCCAGCACCGCTCCCTGGGCGCAGGGCGGCGCGCTGGAATATGTGTCCGACGAAAACAATCTGCCGCTGGCGCTGCTTTCCGGTGATCTTGGGGAATACAGCCAGGTGCGCAAGTTCTGGCCGCGCTCCGGATTTTGCTACGGCGGGAAATGCTATGTTTTCTACTCCATAATGAACAATTACGGGCCCGGGCCGTACGATCACTTCCGCGTGGGCCAGGGGCTGGCCTGGGCGGATAAGCCCGCGGGACCCTACCGGAAAGCCCTTTCAGGAACCCGCTACGGCTTCTGGAACGACATCGAACCCGCCTTCGGCTCGGCGCTGCTCAAAGACGAGGATGGCTGGCTTTACGTCTACGGTCGCGTGATGACGGCGCCGGGAGAATACGGCGCGGCGCTGGCCCGCGTGCGGCCCGAGCAGGTACTCTCCCGCGACAACTATTCCTACTACAGCGCCGATCCTTCCTCAACGCCCTGGACCGCCGACCTGACCGAGGCTTCGGCGGTGCTGGAGCGAATGCCGGAGGATTTTTCGGTTTCATATAACGATTTTCTTAAGAGCTACCTGGCGGTTTACATGGATGAAGAGTCAGGCTTGGTGCTGGCGAGGCAGGCTCGCTACCCGTGGGGCCCCTGGGCGGAGCCGGTGCGGCTCCTGGCCTGCGCCAGGGAAGACTACTGCTACGGCGCCAGGGAGCAGGCCGCTTTCTCGGCCCAGGGCGGGAAGAAAATATACGTGACTGTCGAGAGGAAGAACGCGCCTTACGTTTACGAGATCAAGTTCAAATAGGAAAAAATATGGCCGAATACAATATCCTCGTTATAAATCCCGGCTCCACCTCGGACGAGGTCAGCTACTTCCGGGGCGAGAAGGAAGTTTTTCACAAGACGGTGCGCTACAGCCCCGAGGACCTTAAGCCCTACGAGCGCGAGAAGATCACCGCCCAGTTCGAAATGCGCAAGCGCATGGCGCTGGAGGCCCTGAAAGAACACGGCGTGGAAGTTGCCGAGCTTCACGCGGTGATCGGGCGCGGCGGCCTGGTAAAGCCCATAGAGGGCGGCGTTTACGAGGTGGACGAGGCGCTGCTGGCGGACCTGAGGGAAGGGGTGCTGGGAGACCACTCCTCCAACCTGGGCGGTATCATCGCGCACGATATCGCCGGCATGAACGGCATAAAGGCCTTTATCGCGGACCCCGTGGTGGTGGACGAAATGCTCCCGCTGGCCCGCTACTCGGGCATGCCGGAGAATCCGCGGATCTCCATTTTTCACGCGCTCAACCAGAAACGCGTGGGGCGCCACGCCGCCCGCCAGCTCGGCAAGCCGTACGAAGAATGCCGGCTGATAATAATGCACGGCGGCGGCGGCGTCTCCGTGGGCGCGCATATGGGCGGGCGCGTGATAGACGTCAACAACGCGCTCAACGGCGACGGTCCCATGACCCCGCAGCGCTCGGGCGGCGTGCCGGCCGGCGGGTTGGTGAACATGTGTTTCAGCGGCAAGTACACGAAGCAGGACATGATGCTTAAGCTCAAGGGCCAGGGCGGCCTGGTGGCCTATACCGGCACCTCCGACTGCATAGCGCTGGAAAAATATATTCTTACCGGCGAGGTAAAGCCAGGTTCCGGCCTGGACCCCGACAAAGTCTCGCGCGACGAGGCCAGAGAGGCGGTGGACGCCATGGGTTACCAGATCTGCAAGGAGATAGGCGCGCTGGCGACCGTGCTGGAGGGTAAAGTGGACGCCATCATCCTCACCGGGGGCCTCGCCTACGACAAGGTGCTCGTGCCAGAGATAAAGCGCCGCGTCGGCTGGATAGCGCAGATTCTTTCCTACCCCGGCGGCGACGAGATGACCGCGCTGCGCACGGCGGCGGAGATAGCGCTCAGGCACCCGGCCCAGATAAAGAAGTACTGACTTTTGTTTTAAACTATATTACTCCGGAGGAAATATGAAATTCAAGAACTTTGACGAACTTTTAGGCATGGTGAAGGGCAAGACCAACCGCATTGTGGTGCCCGGCGCCAACAACGACGAAGTGCTCACCGCCTGCAAGATGGGCGTGGACAGCAAGATAATTTCCGGCGGCATCCTGATAGGCCCGGCGGCCCAGGTGCGGGCCATGGCCGCCAAGGTCGGCCTTAAGCTGGATATCTTCGAGATAGTGGACAAGTCCGACTACGCCGAGATGTGCAATATGGCCGTGGACCTGGTAAAGGCCGGCAAGGGCGACTTTCTGGTAAAGGGCCTGGTGGACACCAAGTTCTACATGAAGGCCATCCTGCGCAAGGAAGTGGGAGCTGTCGCCGAGGGCACCGTGCTCAGCCATTTCGTGCTGTTCGAGCTGTCCAATTATCACAAGCTGTTCGCCGTGACCGACGCGGCCATTATGATCAGCCCCACGCTGGAGCAGAAGGCCAAGATAATCCGCAACGCCGTGGATATGATGCGCATGCTGGGCGTGGAAACCCCCAAGGTATCCGTGGTCTGCCCGGTGGAGAAGGTGAACCCCAATATCCCCAGCACCCTGGACGCGGAAGCCCTGGTGAAGATGAACAAGGAAGGCGTTTTGAAGAACTGCGTGGTGGAAGGACCCTACGACATCTATATCACGTTCTCCAAGGAACTGGGCGCCGAGAAAGGCATAACGGGCGTTGTGCCCGGCGAAACCGACATCGCCCTTTTTCCCAACCTGGACTCCGGTAACCCGGTTTACAAGTGCCTGTCGTTCTTCGGCGCGGGCATGAAGTCCGCCACGCTGCTGGCCGGCTCCAACATACCGGTGATCCTGCCCTCCAGGACCGACACCCCTATGACCAAGCTGCATTCTATTGCTCTGGCCTGCTACCTCAAGGACGCCGCCAAGATAGCGGCGTGATATTTATAAGGAGATAAAACTATGGCATGGGATTTTTTAAAGAAGATAGTTGCCGGTAAAGAAGAGGAAAAGAAGAGCGCGGTCCAGGCGCCGGCGGCCGCGCCGGTTCCCGCCCAGCAGGCGAAGCCCGCCGCCCCGGCGGCCGCAAAAACGGCCAAGGCGCCCGTATCGGCGGTGGTAAAGCCAGCGGCCCCAGTTAAAGAAAAGTCCGCGTCCGAGAAGACCGACGACGAACTGGCCGCGGAACTGGACAAGATGTCGCCGCAGATCCTGGCGCAGGCCAAGGACCCGCAGATGCGCGCCCTGATAATCGGCATCTACCGCAAGATGCTGATAGACAAAGTGGACATAAACGACGACAAGGAAGTGAAGAAGTGGATGAAGAAGCACCCGGAGGTGCTGCAGGGCGGCGAGACCATAAAGATAGAAACCGTCCGCCGCGAGGAACCGAAGGTGGGGCGCAACGACCCCTGTTCCTGCGGTTCCGGAAAGAAATATAAGAAGTGCTGCGGGCAGGGCTAAGCGGGACGAAACTCCGTGAATAAAAAACCCCGGTTAAGCCGGGGTTTTTTATTGGGGGAGGCCGGCTTTAGTTCCAGGAGATCGCCGGTATTTCCAAGGGCTCTATCGGGCCCATCTTGTCGCTGACGCCTTTTTCCCGCTGGTTGAGGTCCTTGAAGTTGCCCAGGCCGTCCACGTTGTAGGTGAGGGTGCCGCCCTCGGTGGCGAGGGTGGTGGAGACTATCCAGTTAAGCGAGGCCTGCAGTGCCGCCACCGGGTTCAGCTTCGTCCCTATGTTCATGGGGTCGGACATTTTGACGGTCAGGTCATAATGCCAGCCCCATTTCACGTCTACGCTCACGGGCTGCACGGTGAAATTGGTTATGTAGCGGCCGTGTACTTTAGCCTCACTGGATTCCTCGCCCGCGGCTCTGCCTGCGGCCTGCGCTTCGTGTCCGCTCAGGCGTGAAGTCTGACCGGAATAGTCTTCAGTGCCGCCGTAGAAGAAAGAGATCTTGTACTTCACGTCTATGACGTCCCTGCCCAGCATATTGGTCACTTTGTAGCGGTAGATCATTTCTTTGGGACCTTTCCAGCCGGTTATATTGCCCCAGTTGAAGGCGAAGCCGGGAATGGCGCTGGCGTAGGTGGAGGAGTAAGAACCGCTGGGCGCCCCGCTGTTTATCACGCTCCAGGCGGCCATGCCGGCGTTCATCAGGCCGCCCCCGGGGGCGGCTTTGCTCATGCCCGAAATGTTCCCTGCGTAGGAGGGCGCGGGAGGGGTCGCTTCGCGGCCGGGTTCCACGGCCGTGAGAGTTACGGCTTGCGCGGCGACAGTGAAATAATCCCTCTCCCGGAACCTGACATCCTGGGCTGAAAGGAAAGGAGCAGCCGTTGAAATTATGGTCGCAAGGGCCAGAGTTGTTTTAAGGGTTTTCATATTTTCTCCCGCTGTCTGCTATGTATAGTCTACCCTCCTAATTTAAAAACTGCAAGGGGTTAAAGGCCCAGGCCGGACTGGGCACTACGGCCCACTGAAGCTTACCAGTAACGGACCTCGCCTATGTCGACGTGGACGAAACGCTGCGAAGGATAATAGCCGACGCCGCCGGCTTTAATGGATTTGGCGGTGTCGCGCAGGGCCGAGGTCTTTACCCCTTCAATACGTATGTCGGCGGCCCAGCCTTTCATGTGCAGGCTTCTTTTGGCCACACCGGAGGAATGGTGGGACAGCGCGCCGTTAAGTTTCGGGCTGCGGTAACCGCAGGTCACTATAATGGTCTTGCCGCCGCGTTTTTCCTGGATGATATCCAGCAGTTCCACCAGTTTAACCGGCACGTCCATTTCCAGCCCGGTAAGGCGGCAGCGGAAAAGGTGTTTTATTTCGGCCATCGCCTCGGGGATGTAGTTCCCCTCCTGGTCCCGGTAGCGTACTTCCAGTCTTTCCATGTTCCACGAGTGATAAAGGGTTACCGCGCCGTCGCCGCCTAGGTTGACCGCGGCCGGCTCATCGGGAAGGGTTTTCTCATAACCCCCGGCGTCCGGTTCCGTATCCGCCAGGTATTGCTCTATCTCTATTTCGCCAAGGGAGGAAAGGTCGGATTGCGGGGCGGCCGGAGCCGGGACATCCTGCTCGGAGGAGAAGCGGAGGTCGTCCGCAGTTAATGAGACCAGGTTGAATTCCCTGGCGCCGGCGCCGGCGCAAACGGCCGGCAGCAGGGTAAGGGTTATCAGGAGGTCTTTGATCTTCATAAATTTTCCGTTGGTATAGTTTAGCCGGTATGCGGTTTTATTCAAGTGCCTTTAGTCCCGGGTCCGCAGGGTCAATGGGCCTATATCCGGTTGTCTGGGTCTACCGGCCCTTGACAAACGTCAAAGTTACCTTTATCCTATTTCCTATAATGTAAGTGTGACCTGTTGATTATGAGCAAGATACTTTCCGCCCTGTTTTATTTTTCCATGCTGACCGGCGTTTTCTGCGCCCGGCCGCTGCGCGCCGGCGATGCCGGCGGGGCGGGGGTAGTGGCGGGCACCGATATTACGGCCGCCGTCGGCCCGGTGACCCCGGCCGATAACCAGGCGCAGGGCCGCGGCGACATGGCCGCTTTTAAGAGCGACGCGGCGCAGCGCCCGCTGCTTTCCGCGGAGGCTTTGCTGCGCCTGCTGGCTGATATCCCCCCGGCTGAAGTGGCGGTTTTCAGGCGGAAACACTGCGGCACAATAACCGAAATGGTGGACTCCCTGGAACGGTCCGCTTCCGCCGGCCGGCTGGAAAAGGAAGATTACGAGGGTTTTACGTCCCGTTTCGCCCGGTTCGAGATCCCCACCGTGCAGGCCAGGCTCAGGGCCGCTAAGGCCGGACGCAAACTGCGCGGGGGGGACAACCCGGTAGTCGCGCTTGTGGACGCCCGCATCGCCGCCGGTTCCGGCGATAAGAGGAAAGCGGAAGAGGCCATAGCCGAGGCCAGCGCCTCCTACCCGGACAATGCTTCCGTTCAAACGGCCGCCGCTTCCTATTACAATGAAACCAAAAATTACGCCAAAGCCGAAAAGACGGCCACCGACGCCATAGCGCTGGACGCCGGCTCCCCGGACGCCTATAAGGCCCGGGCTCTGGCCAGAGCCTCGCTGGAGGACCGCAAGGGGGCCATAGAGGATATAAGAAAGGCCATGGCAATCGACCCCCAGGACGAATCCGCCCGGTTATTGGCCGCCCTGCTTGAAAGCCGCAAGGCCGTGCCGACGCTCAGGTCCATTTCCTCGGTCGAGGAGATAAAGCGGGCGTTGGGCGCCTCCGAAGAGGCGCCGGATGCCGTAGCGGTCCAAGCCGGTCAGGCTCCCGCGGAACAGGACCGCCCGGGCGCCGCCGGGTTCCCCGATCTGGCGCGGTCAAAAGCCTACCTTAAGACCGCCGTGGCCAAGAACAGCCTGGGAGATTATGAAAACGCCGCCCGCTATGCAGGCCTGGCCATAGAAAAGGATCCCGGGAACCTTGGCGCCTATCTGGAAAGGGCCAACGCCAACAATTTCGCCGGCCGGTACGAGGACGCCGTGAGGGACGCCAGTTTTGTCATTGAGAAGGACCCCGCCAGCCTGCAGGCTTTCAATATGCGGGCCTGGGCGCTTAACCGCAAAGGCCGGGCCCGCGACGCGGAGACCGACGCCAGCCGCGCCATCGGGCTTAACCCCAATTTCGCCGACGCCTGGTTTAACCGGGCCCTGGCCTACGAGGGACAGGGCGACTACAAGCGTATGCTGGAGGATTTTAAGCGGGCGGCGGCCCTGAGCGGCGCCTATGTCGGCCGCTACCAGGACGCCGTAGCCCAGTACGGGCCGCGCGTGCCGGCTTTTGCCGGCTCCGCGGCGGCTCTGCGCGCCGGAGCGTCGGCCGCCGGCGGGGCACCCGCGGAGCGCGGCCGCACACCGATGAGGCGCTTCCTTATAACCCTTTTATTCACGCTTACTGGCGGGGCGCTGGTGGCGATGGGCCTGATACACGTGGTTTCTTCCAAAGGTGAGGCCGGGGCTTCTTCCGGCCGCGTTACGCACCCGGACGTGCTTTCCCCTTCCGTTTACTACGAGGGTGTGGCCACCGGGAAGTATAAGATAGAGCGCAAGCTGGGCGAGGGGGCGATGGGCGTGGTGTACGAGGCCACCGACCAGTCGCTGGGGCGCAAGGTCGCCATTAAAAAAATGGGCGACGAAATAAAAGTTAACGAGCGGGAGAAGCAACGCTTCCTGGAAGAGGCGCGCACCGTGGCCCTCCTGCACCATCCCAATATCGTTGAGATCCACACCATTTTTGAAGAGGACGGCAATATCTACCTGGTATTCGAGCACGTTGACGGGGTTACGCTGGACCGCGTGCTGGACAAGGAAGCCCGCCTGCCTTTTGAGCGGGCGCTGCAGGTCTTCGGCGAGACGGCGGGGGCCCTGGCCTACGCCCACTCCAAGAACGTGGTGCACCGGGACCTGAAGCTTTCGAACATGATGCTCTCGTCGGAGGGGAATATAAAGCTGATGGATTTCGGCCTGGCCCGCCGCGCGCTGGAATCGATGGCCCGGGCTTCCAACAAAGAGGTGGTGGGGTCGCCCGCCTATATGGCGCCGGAGCAGGAGCTCGGCTCCTCCTCCCCCGAGTCCGACATCTATTCCCTGGGAGTCTGCCTCTACGAGGCGCTCTCCGGGGTGCTGCCTTTTCAGGGGCCGGATTTCCACGGGCAGAAAATGCGCAACACTTATCAGCGGCTTTCCGATATCCTTCCCGGCCTGCCTAAGGGCGTGGATGAAGTGGTGGCCAAGTGCCTCGCTCCTGCCCCGGAAGACCGCTTCCGCAGTGCCGACGACTTCCGCCGCGCCCTAGACAAGACCGTATAATTGGGGACACATTACCTATTTCCCCGGAAATAGGTAATGTCCCGAAATTTGCCCATGCTCTAGTGCCGAAAGCCCTACGCCAAGGGGGAATAGGGCACATCTTCATGCAGGTTATAAGATTTATTGGGGTGCGCTTTTTGGGGTGCGATTAAATCGGTATAATGTAAAAACCGGAACGCCAGATTTTAAGGAGAGATATTCATGTTAGCACTTGTAAAAGCGAAAGCCGAGAAAGGCCTCTGGATGCAGGACGTCCCCAAGCCTGTTATTGGCGACAACGAAGTTCTGATAAAGATAAAAAAGACCGCCATCTGCGGCACCGACATACATATTTACCAGTGGGACGAATGGGCGCAGAAGACCATTCCGGTGCCCATGCACGTGGGGCACGAGTTTGTGGGCGAGGTAACGGAACTGGGCAAGAACGTGCAGGGCCACTTCGTTGGCGAGCGCGTTTCGGGCGAAGGGCACATAGTCTGCGGGCACTGCCGCAACTGCAAGGCCGGCCACCGCCACCTCTGCATCAACACCAAGGGCGTGGGCGTCAACCGGCCCGGCTGCTTCGCCGAATACCTGGCCATCCCGGCCGAGAACGTTTTCTCCATACCGGAGGGCGTCACCGACGACGAGGCCGCCATCCTGGACCCGCTGGGCAACGCGGTGCACACAGCCCTGTCCTTCGACCTGATAGGCGAGGACGTGCTGATAACCGGCGCGGGTCCCATAGGCATAATGGCCGGCGCCATAGCCAACCATGTAGGCGCGCGCCACGTGGTGATAACCGATGTTAACGAATACCGCATGGACCTGGCCCGCAAGCTGGGCATGAAGAACGTTGTGGATTCGCGCAAAGAAAGATTGCCTGACGTGATGAAGAAACTGGGTATGACCGAGGGTTTCGACGTGGGGCTTGAGATGAGCGGCAACGCCCAGGCCTTCAACGACATGATAGGCGCGGTGAAGATGGGGGCGAAGATCTCGCTTTTGGGAATACTGCCGCCCAATACCACCATACCGTGGAACCAGGTTATTTTCAAGGCGCTGTTCCTTAAGGGGATCTACGGGCGCGAAATGTTCGAGACCTGGTACAAGATGTGCGCCATGCTGACCAGCGGCCTGGAGATAAAGCCGGTGATCACGCATCATTTCGCGGCTAAGGATTTTGTGGAGGGCTTCGAAATAATGTCCTCCGGCAAATCCGGCAAAATAATCCTGGACTGGACGAAGATCTAGTGTTCGGCTTAGCGAAGGTTTGAAGATACTCACGTCATAGATGTGTAGCGAAGGTACAGCTAATTGTGTCCGTAGTGACGCAGGTTAGCGTAGTCCACCCGGGGCGGCAAGGGTATGGGCCCGTCGGGCACGGGGTCGGGACACACCGTGCCCGCCCCTCCTCACTCGGCCTCGTCGCTTACGCAAGCCTCGGCCTC
>DMXM01000016.1:56234-107956 GCA_003482905.1 Elusimicrobiota bacterium | reverse complement strand
CATACCCTTGCCGCCCCTCCGGCAAACCTTCACTAAGCCTCCGGGAGAAACACAGGAATAGATAGCATTTATAAAGTACTGTGATAACTCTGATGATAAATATTAAACTACCCGCGCTCGCTCTGGCCGCCGCGCTCCTGTCGGGTTGCGGCGTGGTCAAGCAGAAAGCCGCCGAGTATTATCTTGACCAGGCCCGCAAGACGGCGGCCGCTCAGAACCCCGCGCCGGAGGACATCGAGGCCGCTTTCGCCAGCGTGGATAAGGCGCTCGGCTACGCGCCTGGCTCCGGGCAGGCCGTGGCCCTGTTGGAGGACCTGGCAAATTCCTCCGCCAAAGGCGGATTTGCCCGCGGCCAGGAATTGCAGGCAGCCTCGCTGAAAAAGGCGCTGGAGCTGGCTCCCCTTAACTGGCACGCCCGCGAAGCGTTGATAAATTTATATTCTGCGCGGGGGGATATGGGCGGGCTCGGTAGCATGGCCGCAGAGGCGCTGGCGCTCGCCTCCCAAGCCGGTCCCTCAACGCGGTACTGCGCCCTGTTGGCGGCGCTGGCGGCCGAAGCCTCCGCCGTGCCCTGGCTGGAATCCGAGGGATACCTGGCCCTGAACAAGTCCCCCGAAGTTTTTTTTGAAAAAACGGCGGCCTACTCCGCCGCGGTGGCTAAGCTTCCCGCCCTGAAGGCGGAGTTGGAGAAACTGGCGGCGGCCGGTCCGGACGTAAAAATTGGCGCGCCCGCCGCGCTGGTCTCCGCCGCGGAGGTCTCCGCCGCGGACGCGCTGCGCTCGCCCGACGCCGTCCGGCGCGCCGCGGAGTTCACGGCCAGGATAGGTTCCGACCCCGCCTTCCGCAAGGCCGCTGAGATGACCGTGCGGGGGAACGCCCACCTCGTAAAGAAAGAATATTCCCAGGCCCGCGCTTATTACCAGGGCGCGCTTAACCACTATCCCGGGCTTCTGGACGCCCGGCGCCAGATGGCGGAGGCGGATTTTCAGGAGGGCGCGGCCCTGGCTGCGGCCGGCGGTGACAGGAAGACGGCCGCGCAGCTGCTCTACAAGGCTTACGGCGGGGCCGGCGCGGTGATAGCCGCCGCCCTTAAGGACGGGAATGCCCTGCCTTTTATAAAGCAGGAAAAATTCCTGGGAGAGGTTTACGCCCTGAAAGCCGCGGACCTGGCGGCGCTGCGGGCGGTAGAGGGCGCACGCCTGCGCCATACCGCCAGGCTGGAGGCAGAATTTAAGGCGGCGCTGGACGAGGCCGTAAAGCTCAACCCGGAAGGCCGGCTGGCCAGGGAGCTGCTTGAGCGCTACTCCAGGGAAGGGTTCTGACCGGGCGTTAAAATGAAAAACACGGTCCTGATTTTCGCGCTGCTGCCGGCCCTGCTTGCGTGGGCGGCCGCGCCCTGCCGGGCGCAGGAGGCCGCCGTCTCCACCGCACCGGCGGCGCAAAGCCCGCTTATCCTTAATATCTCAAAAGATTTCCGTTCCACCCGCGTGGGGCTGGACTATTCGGTCCGGTGGGATTTTTCGGACCTGGCCTCTTTCCGGCCGAACCTGGGCGCCGTTTATTCCGGGTTGAAGGCGGTTTCATCGTGGGACATTACGGAGAACACCCGCGTTAACTATTACGGCCTAAAGACCAACCCGTGGCGGGTAATAATAGCTAAAGAAAAACCCGCCGCTCCCGTCGCCGCTGACGGAGGCGTGGTCGACAGGGGAAATCAGGTGTACCGCAAGCGGGTGCGCCTTTCGGTGTCGCCCCTGGTGGACGACATCAAACGCAACTTCGACGATAATTTAAGCGAATTCCTGCTGCGCAGCTCCCTGAAGGGCGTCTCCCCGGAATGGGAGAGGATCGGGGCGCAGAACAGAAGGGCGTTCGTAAAAGACGTGCTTTCTCTGCCGGGCTGGGGTTCTTCGCTGCCGCTGGTCGGGGAGGCCAGGGAAGGGCTTGAATATCTGAGCGAGCCCGGCAAAAAACCCGCCGCCTCCAGGCAGTAGCCGTCTGCGGGAGAATGGGTCACCCATTTCCACCGGCGATAACTGCACTTATGTTTCCTATCATTTTAGTATAATCACAATCATGGCCCAGCAAAAGCAGAACGAATGGCGCGAACAGTGGGAGATGCTGCAGGACGGCGAGCAGTTCCTGTTCCGGGACTGGATCCTGCCCAGCACCCTGGAAGACTTCCGGGACAAGGACGTGCTGGAGTGCGGCTGCGGCGGCGGGCAGCACACCTCTTTTATAGCCCCGTTCGTGCGCTCGGTGACGGCCGTGGACCTTAACGCGGCCGAAGTCGCCAGGCAGCGGAACAAGGATTTTAAGAACGTCTCCTTTGTAGAGGCCGACATCGCTGAGATGGACCTAGGGCGGCAGTTCGACATCGTTTTTTCCATCGGCGTCATCCACCATACCGACGATCCCGAAAAGACCGTGGCCAACATGGTGCGGCATACCAAACCCGGCGGCAGGGTCATTATCTGGGTCTATTCCAAAGAAGGGAATTCCCTGGTGGAGCACGGCGTGGAGCCGCTGCGCAAGGCTTTCCTCAGGGACATGTCCAGGAAGAACCTGCTGCGGCTGTCCAAGTTGATCGGCGCGCTGATGTACCCGCCCATCTACACGGTATACCTGCTGCCCCTGGGTTTCCTGCCTTTCTATGAATATTTCCAGAACTTCCGTAAAATGTCTTTCGACAGGAACGTCCTGAATATCTTCGACAAGCTTAACGCCCCGCAGGTGCAGTTCATGGAGCGCGCCCGCGTGCAACGCTGGCTGCCGGCCGGAGAATTCAGGGACATAAGCATAACGCCGTATAAAGGCGTAAGCTGGCGCGTCAGCGGCGTTAAGCGCTAGTGTAGTGTAACAGCCATATCTTTACAATGAAAGGCCCGGATTTGAGGACAGTCCGAGGCGCGACGAGGGAGCAATGCTTTGGCATTGTAACCGAGGAGCAACGAAGGAATGTCCCAAAGACGGGCCTTCCCTCCGGGCTGGGGCTCTTTTTGCCGGCTTCCGCGTTGCTCGTCGCTCACAGACCTCCGGGTATGCTCGCTCCTCGCGCCTTGAATCCGGCCAAAATAGCCCCAGTCATTGTAAAGATATGGCTGTTACACTACACTAGTGCGTCCCCTAAAACTAAAACGCCACGGCGCCCTTGCCCTCGGAGCCGTCTATGCGGATGTCCAGCGGGCGCTCAAAGCGCAGGTGGCGGATGTATTTCAGTTCGGCCAGCGGTCTGACCGCTTTTAGCCGGTCCCAGTTTATGTAAGACTCGGGGCCGGTTTCATTTATAGTGAAGTAGCCTATGCCCAGCGACGTCACGTTGTGGAAGAAATGCGTGCCGTACGAGGGGTCGATCACGAAGTCCCCGTAGGCCGCCTCTATTATGATCCTGGAGGCCGAGATGTGGTTCCATTTTACCGGGATGCCCAGCGCTGGGTCGCTCGAGCCCCAGCGTCCGGGGCCCATCACCAGGTAGGAGCGGCCCTCGGAGCGCAGGCGGGCGTTCAGTTCCCCTATTTCGGCGGCTATTTCCCTTGTTTTGAGCGGATCGAACATTTCCGGTATCACGTAGACCAGGTCCGAGATATCGCGGTGAGAACCATTGCCCAGCGCCTGGGCGCTCAAGGCCAGCATATTTTCCGGTCTCAGGTCTTTCAGCGTCACTTTCTTTACCGGGCTGCGCGATACCATCGGGCGCATCTGCACTATGTTGAAGGCGGCCGCGCCGGAGGCAGCGTCGTAGTCGCAGGCGAATTCCATCTCGATATTGCCGCCCATAGCTTCCTTGCCCAGCGCCGAGACGGTGTTGAGGATCTCGGCCAGCGGCAGCACCTCGTTCTTGAGGACGGGCGCGAAGGTGATAAGCCGCGTCCCGGGGTTATCCGTTCCGTCGTAAACCCTGTCGTTCTCGGCAGAGTAGGCCGAGCCCACCAGCGCCAGCGAGCCGTCCGCCTCGGCGTCCTCTATGCCGGCCGTCACCAGCGCCGGCTCCTCGTCGTACTTGAGCGGGCCCGCGCCGGCGGCGGTCGCCAGGGCGATAAACCTTTTCTGGGAATTGGCCAGGAAGTCGGAGATGGTGGAGAACTGGTGCAGGTTCCTGGGGTGGCTGGGTGAGAAGCGCAGGGCGTTGTAGCCTTCTACTATGGTCTTGCCCAGGCCCAGCGCAATATGGGCTATCGGGTCCTCGGCCCCCAGCGGGGGAACGGGATAATAATTGTAAGACTGCATAACCCCGGCGAAGGCGGGGTAGTAGCGGCCGCCCGGGTAGCCGCGGCCCACCACGCGCTGTATCACCACGGCCATTTTCTCCTCGTCAATTATCAGCGGGTTCAGCTTGCGGTAGGCGCGGGCCTCGTGCGAGAAGACCGAGGCGTAGACGAATTTGATGGCCCGTTTCAGCTCCTCCAGGCGCATGGCGGGGTCCGGGCTGTCGTTGGCCAGCATGTAGGTCTTGTAAACTCCGGCGAAAGGCTGGGTTTTGGAATCTTCCAGCAGGGAGGACGAGCGCACGGCCAGCGGCCCCTCCAGCCTGGCTATGATGGTTTCCAGGTCCCGGGCTACGTAATCCGGCAGCCTGGCCCTTTCAAAAGCCGCCGCCACCTGCTCGGTGGAGTGGCCTTCGCTTATCAGGGAATCCAGGCCGTTCTGCTCTATGAAGAAGTCGAACACGTCGGTGGCTATCACAATGGTGTTGGGCACCGTTATGGTCACGCCGGGCCAGCGGGTTTCCAGGTCGCTCTTGCTCAGCAGGAAATCCACGAAAGCCAGCCCGCGGGCCTTGCCGCCTATGGAGCCGGAGCCGATCTTGGCGAAGGGGGTGGTATCGTCGAAGAGCTTGTGGTCGAATTTGAGCACGGTGCCCAGCTGCGTGCGATGGATGAACTGGTGCATCGTCTCTATCAAATACTTGCGCAGCTGCTCCGGGTTGCTGAATTCGGAAATCTTCTTGGGGCGGATATGGTAGGCCATCTCGAACTCGGTGCGGGCGAACAGCCACTTGGAGAAATGGTTGCGCCCGGCGTGGTGCAGCACGGAGTCTATGGGGACCATCTTGAGGAGCTTCAGCATGGTGCCCAGGTCCGCCGCGCGGGCCAGTTCAACGTTGTTCCTGTCGGTAAAGACGAAGTCGCCGAAGCCGAAATAGCGCATGATGAAGCCGCGCAGCTGCTTGGAGAGGTCGGCGGCGGCTTTATGCATGAACGAGGCCCCGAGCTCCCCGGCCTGTCCGGCGAACCTGGAGTTGGAGGATTGGAGCAGCACGGGCATGTCCGGGTTTTCAGCCTTTATGCGTCGGGTCAGCTCCAGCCCCGCCTCCGAATTGCAGGCGCCATCCTTCGGGTACTCTATGTCGCTTATCACGCCAAGCAGGTTGTCTTTATGCTTCTGGTAGATGGTCCAGGCTTCCTCATAGGTGCTGCAAAAAAGCACTTTGGGCCGCGCGCGCAGGCGCAGGCTCTTCTTGGCCGGGTTCAGCTCCTCGGCCATCACTATCTGCGTCTGCTTCATCAGCTCGGTATAGATGACGGGCAGGTAGGAGGAATAGAACTTGATGTTGTCCTCCACCAGCAGCACGGCCTGCACGCCTACCGCTGCGTCGTGGTCGAAATTCCGCGCGTCCTCGATCACGTTTATGATGGCGGAAAAAATGCGCGTGTCGCCGCTCCACAGGTAGACCCCGTCGGCCAGGTCGCGGGCCTCGTCGGGGATGTTCTTGATGTCCTGGATATTGAAGGAAAGCAGCACCACCGGCAGGTCGGGGCGGCCTGCTTTGAGGCCGCGGAAAAAGTCCGCCATGTCGGTTTCGCCCACCTGGATCATGGCTATCACCAGGTCATAGGAGCCCTTGGCGAGTTTGTCCAGCGCCTGTTCGGCCGTTGGGACGCGGGTTATTTTCGGCGTCGAGCGCGCGCCGGAATCCGGCAGCTCGCCGAAAAGCGCCTCGTTGAGACGGTCGTCGTCGGCCAGCAGGAAAGAGTCGTAAAGCGAGGCTACCATCAGGACGTTCTTGATCCTGTGCGGTATCAGTTTTTCGAACCCGCCGAATTCTCTCTCGTAGTCGCCCGGCTTTTTTGATGTCGTCATAACGAAGATATTTTACTAAAACGCGGCGGCTGGCGGGTTGAATACATTTTCTTATTATGTTTATAATATGTTATCGGTTCCTTCGGATTTTAAGGAGAAGATGATATGGAAAAACCCGCACTGAAACCCAAATGCCCCAATTTTTCTTCCGGCCCCTGCGCCAAGCGCCCCGGCTGGACCGTGGACGCGCTGAAGGGAGCCCTGGTGGGCCGCTCGCACCGCTCCAAAGAAGGCAAGGCCCGCCTGCAGGAAGTTTCCGACCGCATGAAGAAAGTCCTCGACCTGCCGGCGGATTACCGCATAGGCGTGGTGGCCGGTTCCGACACCGGCGCCGTAGAGCTGGCCATGTGGACCATGCTCGGTTCCCGGCCCGTGGATATCTTCGGCTGGGAATCTTTCGGCAAGGGCTGGATGACCGACGCCAAGAAGTACCTTAAGCTCCCCCAGGTCAACGAATACAAAGCCGACTACGGCCAGCTCCCGGACCTGAAGAAGGCCAACCCCGCCAACGACATCATCTTCACCTGGAACGGCACCACCTCCGGCGTTAAGGTGCCCAACCTGGACTGGCTGCCGGCCAACCATGAGGGCATCGTGATCTGCGACGCCACCTCCGGCGTGTTCGCCATGGAGATGGATTTTACCAAGCTGGACGTGGTCACTTTCTCCTGGCAGAAAGTGCTGGGCGGCGAGGCCGCGCACGGCGTGATCATCCTGTCGCCCAAGGCAGTAAAGCGCATGGAAGAGCAGAACCCCAGGATCACCTGGCCCGTGCCCAAGATCTTCCGCCTGGTGGACGAGAAGAAACTCCTCCCCGGGGAGCTGGAGTATAATACCGTAAATACGCCCTCCATGCTATGCGTAGAGGACGCGATAGACGCGCTGAAGTGGGCGGAGGGCCTGGGCGGTTCCCCGGCGCTGGTGAAGCGCTCCAACGCCAACCTGGCCGCTTTCGAGCGCTGGGTGGCCAAGTCGAACTGGATAGACTTCCTGGCCGAGAGCAAGGAGATCCGTTCCAATACTTCCGTCTGCTTCAAGATAAAGGCCGAGTGGTTCCAGAAGCTGTCCGACGAGGACAAGACCAAGGCCGCCAAGAAAATTACCTCCATGCTGGATAAAGAAGGCGTTGCCTACGACATAAACTCCTACGGCAAGGCCCCCGCGGGCATCCGCGTGTGGTGCGGCGCCACCGTGGAGACTTCCGACATTGAAGCCCTTGTCCCGTGGCTGGACTGGGCCTACGAAGCCGTAGCCAAAGAATATTCCAAGGAGGCCGTGAAATGAGCAAGGTACTTATAGCCGACAAAGCCGATCCTCTCTGCGAGAAGGTGCTTAAGGACCGCGGCCTGGAGGCCGTGGTAAAGACCGGCATGAAGCCGGAGGAACTGAAGGCCTGCGCGCACGAGTTCGACGCCATTATAGTGCGTTCCGCCACCACCCTCACCCGCGAGGTCATAGAGGCGGCCAAGAAGCTCAAGGCCGTGGCCCGCGCCGGTTCCGGCGTGGACAATATAGACGTGCTCGCCTGCATAGAGAAGAAAGTGCTGGTGATGAACACCCCTTTCGGCAACACGGTCTCCACCGGCGAGCACGCCATAGCCATGATGCTGGCGCTGGCGCGCCACATCCCGCAGGCCAACGCCTCCACCCACGCCGGTAAGTGGGAGAAGAAAAAATTCGAGGGCGTGGAGATAACCGGCAAGACGCTGGGCGTGGTGGGCTGCGGCAATATCGGCGCCGTGGTGGCCGACCGCGCCATGGGCCTGAAGATGAACGTTATCGTTTTCGACCCGGTGATGACCACCGAGCGCGCCCGCGAGCTGGGCGTGAAAATGGTGGCCCTCGACGAGCTGTACGCCAAGGCGGACTTTATCACCTACCATGTGACCATCAACCCGGCTACCAAGGGTATGCTGAACCGCGACGCCATCGCCAAAATGAAGAAGGGTGTGCGCATCGTCAACTGCGCGCGCGGGGGCATTATGGTGGAAGAGGACATCAAGGCGGGCATTGAGAGCGGCCAGATAGCCGGCTTTGCCTGCGATGTTTACGCCAAGGAGCCGGCGACCGAGCATATTTTCTTTGGTATGGAGAAAGTGATCTGCACGCCGCATATAGCGGCCTCGACCAAGGATGCGCAGGTGACGGTGGCCAGGCAGGCGGCCGAGCAGATAGCGGACTACCTGCTTAACGGCAAGCGCACCCACGCTGTGAACGGCGACAAGATATAAGCGAAACAACGCGGCCCGGGTTTCCGCGAGGAAGCCCGGGCTGTTTTCAGTGGTCAGGCGGTCTTGTTACTCACGTCGAGATGTAAAGTCGGGGGCCTGGCAAGGGTATGGGCCCGTCGGGCACGGGGTCGGGACACACCGTGCCCGCCCCTCCTCACTCGGCCTCGTCGCTTACGCAAGCCTCGGGCAAATTGTGTCGTTCACTTTGTGAACTCCACCCCGTGAGGGCCCGCCGAACCCATACCCTTGCCACCCCTCCGGACAAGACCGCTGGGGCACTCGGTAATATAATAAGGACAACATCATGGCAAAGCTTCCGCTCTTCTCACCTATATACGGCATCAGGCCCGCCAAGGGGTTGGCGCAGGAAATAATAGCGCCGCCTTACGACGTGCTGGACTCCGAGGAGGCCCGCGAGATGGCTAAGGGCAGGCCCAATAGTTTTCTGCACGTTTCCAAGGCCGAGATCGACCTGCCGCCCGGCACGGATGTGCACGACGAGAGCGTCTATATGAAAGCGGCCGAGAATTTTCAAAAGATGCTGGATCAGGGGCTGCTGATCCGCGAGGCTAAGGCCTGCTTCTATGTTTACCGTCTGCAGATGGGCGCGCATATACAGACCGGCCTTATGGTGGGCGCCTGCGTGGACGACTACGACGCCAACCGCATCCGCAAGCACGAGTTCACCCGCCCCGTGAAGGAAGACGACCGCGTTAACCAGATAAAGTACGTGAAGGCCCAGACCGGCCCAGGCATTATCGCCTACAAGCAGATCCCGGAGATCGACGCGGTCATTAAGAGGACCGTGAAGAACGCCCCGGAATTCTCCGCTACCGGCGCCGGCGGCGTGATCCACACGCTGTGGGTGATAAACGACGACGCCGATATCAGGGCCATTTCCGCGGCCTCCGAGGGCCAGAAGACCGTCTACATCGCCGACGGTCACCACCGCTCGGCCGCGGCGTCCCGCGTGAAAAAAATGATGGTGGCCGAGCGCGGCGCGGCGCATAAGGGGGACGAGCCTTACAATGTCTACCTTGCCGCCGCTTTCCCCGTGAACGAAATGAAGATCTGGGATTATAACCGCGTGGTAAAGGACCTCAACGGCCTGACGCCGGAGCGATTCCTCGCCAAAATAAAGGATAGTTTTGAGGTGGTGGAAGTGAATGGCCAGGCCAAACCGGCCGCCCGCCGCGAATTCGGCCTGTACCTGGGCGGCAAGTGGTACCTGATGAAGCCGACAGTTAAGACCCCGGCCAAAGAGGAAGACCCGGTGAAAGCTCTGGACGTCAGCGTGCTCTCCGACCTGGTGCTGGACCGCGTGCTGGGCATAAAAGACCTGCGCAAATCCGACCGCGTGGACTTTGTCGGCGGCATACGCGGCCTGGGCGAGCTTGAGAAGCGCGTTAATTCCGGGGAGATGGCCGCCGCTTTCGCGCTGTTCGCCACAACCCTGGACGAACTGATCTCCGTGGCCGACGACAACCAGGTAATGCCTCCCAAGTCCACCTGGTTCGAGCCGAAGCTCGCCGACGGCCTGGTCTCCAACCCGCTGCTGTAAAGCGGCTCGGGCCAAAGAACCTCCCGCGCGGCCAATTATCGGCGCGGTTGCGGCGCAAAAAAACATAGAATATGGCATGGGTGCTTTAATGACAAGAAAGATCCTATCTCTGGCGGCCGCCGCGGCGTGCGCATGGAGATAACCGAGCGCGCGGCGGTGCGGTCCATGGATATTTTCGTGCGGGCCGTGTGCGCCCTGCGGGAAAAGAAATATTACGGCGAGTTCAGGGTCAACGAGGCGGATTTCAAGCTGGTAGCCGGCAACAATGTCTATAAAGCCGTTTTCGAATCTAAAGATCCGCCCGATAAAATAATTTCCGACTTTTCGGCCCAGTGCGCTGAATTCCACAGGCGCCGCCTTCAGTATCTGCTTTACTGACGCGCGAACTGGACGCGGGTGCCCCATGAAACACAAAATACTGATAGTGGACGACGAGGAAAATATCCTGTTTGTGGTAAAGGCGGCTTTGGCCGGCAAGTACGACGTATTTACCGCGCCCGAAGGCGCCTCCGCGCTGGAGATAATCAGGCGGGAGAAGCCGGCTTTCGTCTTTCTGGATATTAAAATGCCCGGCCTGTCCGGCCTGGAAGTGCTCGGGCTTATCAAGGATACCGGCGCCGCGCCCGTGGTCTGGATGCTGACCGGGGACGAAGACCTGGAAATGGCGATGAAAACGCTGGAGACGGGGGCCAGCGGCTACCTGACCAAACCCTTCGACATCGAAAGGCTGCGCGGTATAGTGCTGAGCGCCATGGACGAGCTGGAATGCAGAGAGCGGCATGAGCCTTTGTCCGAAAAGCCCTGGCGTGTTAAAAAAGACGAATAGGGCGCGGCCGCCTATGAAGAAACCGAATTTCCCAGGATTTTCCAAGGCGGCCCTGGCCGTCCTGAAGCGCCTGGACAGCCCGCGCAAGGTGCAGGATTTCCTCAGCTACGAAATTCTTTACAACGATTCCAGGATCAACACCTGCCTCTCGCCGCTGGAGGTGCTTAAGCAGGGCCGCGCGCACTGCATAGAGGGCGCCATGCTGGCCGCCGCCGCTTTCCTGTTCCACGGGCGCAAGGCGCTGCTGCTGGACCTGCGCGCCAACCCCCGCGATGACGACCATGTTATAGCCCCCTTTATGGAAAAAGGCCGCTGGGGCGCCGTGGCGCAGTCCCATTTCTGCGGGCTGCGCTACCGCGAACCGGTCTACCGTTCCTACGCGGAACTCGCCCGCAGCTACTTCGAGTTCTACTACAATAGCCGCGGGGAAAAGACCCTGCGGGAGTTCTCCGTGCCGGTGCCGGTTTCCGCGCTCGCCCCGGCCTGGCTTTATTCGCCCAAGAACGTATTTTTCGTGAGCAGGCGGCTGGACGCGGCCAGGCATTACAGGATACTCGGGCAGTATCCGGAGCGCGGCCTGTCCCGGGCCGACCCGCTGCTGTTCGAAGCGGAAATTATCGGCGGCAGCTCAAAACCGCTCACCCGCCGCAGTCCCAGGGCGTATTCAAAACTAAAGCTGCCGCGCGGCCGCGGGCAGGGGGGTATATGAAAAACCCGGTACTGGAAGCCATAAGGAACCGCAGGAGCATACGCAAATATCTGCCGGACCAGATAAAGGACGCGGAGCTTAAGGCCATACTGGAGGCCGGCGCCTACGCGCCCAGCGCGCATAACGAGCAGCCCTGGCATTTTACCGTTATCCGCGACCGTCAGCTGCTTGACCGCATCAGCGAGAAATCCAAGGAGCTGATGGCCGCCGAGGACACGGACTGGATCAAAAAAATGGGGCGGGACGGGGCCTTCCACGTTTTCTACCGCGCGCCCGCCGTTGTGGTGGTTTCCATGCGCAAAGACGCCATGAGCCCGCTGGTGGACTGCTCGGCCGCCATAGAGAACATGCTGCTGGCGGCGGAAAGCCTGGAGATAGGGTCCTGCTGGATAGGCCTGGTCCGCTATTATTTCTCCATTAAAAGCGAGTTGCCGCTGCTGAATATCCCGGAAGGATACGAGCCGTGCTACGCGGTGACGCTCGGCTACAAGGCCCAGCATCCCGGCAAGCCCCTGCCGCGCAAAAAAAACGCGGTGAGCTACATCGGTTAGGCGCTTTGGCCCCGTCCGCCTGCCGGAGAGTTGCCGTGCCGCGGCCAAGATACAAAACAAACACCAGGTAGATCTGTAAATGAAAAAGGCCCGGTCTGAGACCGGGCCTTTTTTGCGGATAAATATATTATTTCGCGGTGTTGTTTATCCAGGTCAGGGCGGCGTTCACTTTGGAGTAGACGCCGTACTTGTTGGGGCGGGCGCAGCCTACGCCCCAGCTAACAACTCCGGCCAGGGTCGTGTCGGCGCCGGCGCCGGTCACAAGGGGGCCGCCGCTGTCGCCCTGGCAGGAATCCTTGCCGCCTTTGGGGTAGCCGGCGCAGATCATGGATTCGTTTATGGAGTTGGGATAGGCCGCGCTGCAGATCTCCCTGGAGACCAGCGGCACGGAGACTTTCATGAGGAGATTGGAGATGCTCTGGGAGCTCTCGCTGGTGGCGCCCCAGCCGGCGGTGACGAAGTCCACGTTGCCGGAGAGTTCCTTGGTGTTGAGAGCCACCGGCGCGAACGTGGAGTCGCCGCTGAGCTTGACCAGGGCGTAGTCGTTGTACATGGATTGGGAGTTCCATTTGGGGTGCTTAATTATCTGCAGGACGGTGAACTTCTCCGTGCCTGCGTTGACGCCCTGGGTATGGAGGCCGACCACCACGGATTTAAGGTAGCCGCCCTCTACGCAATGGGCAGCGGTGAGCACCCAGTTCTTCCTGATGAGGGAGCCGCCGCAGAAATGGCTGCCGGAGGCGCTTTGGAGGGAGACGATAAAGGGGAATTCTCCCTTGGTCGCCTGCACTCCGCCGACTATCCTCGCGTGGGAGGGGAAGGGGGTCACGGTTTCGAGGCCGGCGCTCATGGGGACCTGGAAGGTCCTTATGGCGGCGGAGATATCGTTGTTGCCGGGATTGTTGAAATCCAGCAGGCTTGCGGCGTTGGTAATGCCCGGGGTTAAGGCCAGGGCTGCTGTGAGTACCAGTATTTTCATTAGGGTGTCTCCTAAGCGTTCAGTTGGCTACGACATCAGTTTCTCAAAATTGCCGATGAATGTCAATAAAAAAAACATGCCGCCCCAGGTCCTTTATAGCAGGATAAGCAGCACAAGCAGAACGGAGAGAACCACCGCCGCCACCATTTCACCCCTGCTCATGGGGCCCGTGTGCACGCCGCCATAGGTGTGATGGGGCGGGTTATAGTAGTTAGGGTTGTTGTAGCCGGGGTAGTAGGGCGCGGGTATAGGGTACACAGGGTGATTTCCCGGGTGGCCGTGATGCGCCGGCGTTACAGGGTGAGGGGGATGCGCGGGGTGCACAGGCGTCCCCCGCCCCTATTGGGGAGGGGTAGCGCGCTCAAGTATGGAGGCCAGCTCCAGCGGTATCAGGGCGAAGACTTCGCTATTGGCCACATTATTGTCGCACCGTATGGCCAGCGTGGCCTTTATAACACGGTACTCGCGGTTAAGGTCCGTTATAGCCCCCAATTCCTTTATGAGTGCGTCGGAGTCGCCCTCGATGTACTCAGGGAGAGCCGGGAAGGAGGTCTTGTTCAGGGCGTTCAGCACCGAATTTGCGAGCGCGTTCATCACTATGTTCCCCAGCTCCATAAGCGTGATCTCTTCGGCCGGGGTAGTTCGCTCGCCCCTGGGGAAGGAATGGCCGGTGAAACCTTTGGAAATGCACTCTATCTCCGTGGGGTCGAATAACATTATCATGGTCAGCGCGGGCCCGGACCCGAGGTTGAAATAAACCGCGGCGGCCTGGTTGGTAAAATCATGCTGTTTTATGGCGCCGGCCGCCGTTCCGGTGGAAATATTGATCCCCAGTATCTGCCAGGTTCCGGCGGAAACTCTTGAGAGCCTGAGCAGGCACTTTTCCAGGCTCGCGGCGGTCAGTCGCTCCAATACGGCGATGGTGTTGTCGTTCATAAATTTCAGGCGTCAGGAGAACCGCTTAAGGACTTGCTCGAACTCCGCGTAGGAGAACGGCTTGTTCAGTATCGCCATAGCGCCCGCGGCAAGAAGCTCCCTGCTTATCCCGTCCTGCTGGACGGCCGTCACCATGATCACTTTGGCCGCGGGGTCTATCGCCAGTATCTCCTTGAGCGCCTCAAGACCGGTCTTTCCCGGCATGACCAGGTCCAGCAATACCAGGTCCGGGCGCAGTTCGGCAAAAACGCCGGCCGCGTCGTTGCCGTTGCACGCCTCTCCCACCACCTGGTGGCCCATCGACGGCAAAAGGGTCTTCATCAGGTCCCTGGTTATCTCATTATCGTCCACTATAATTATTTTCATAGAAGGTACCTTCCCGAAATTTCATCCTGCCGGCGCGCCTTAAGCGGCATTGCGGACACTGAACCACTAAGATTATAATAAAAATATGCCTCTTCCTATATAAATAAGCCGGGCGAAGCTTTTTGGCTCCGCCCGGCTTTGTCAGGTCCCCGTAATACTTAAACGAGGCCCTGGGCCATCATGGCGTCGGCGACTTTCTTGAAGCCGGCTATGTTCGCGCCGGCCACGTAGTTGCCGGGGATGCCGGCTTCTTTGGCCGCCGTCACGCAGGCGTCGTGGATGTTCACCATAATGCCGTGCAGGTGCTTGTCCACCTCTTCGGAAGACCAGCTCATGCGCATGCTGTTCTGGCTCATCTCAAGCCCGGAAGTAGCCACGCCGCCGGCGTTGGAAGCCTTGCCCGGGGCGAACAGGACGTTCGCCTTCTGGAAAGCCTCCACGGCTTCCGGGGTGCAGGGCATGTTGGCGCCCTCGGTCACGCACATCACGCCGTTCTTAAGCAGCTCGGCCGCGTCCTTGTCGTTAAGCTCGTTCTGGGTGGCGCAGGGCAGGGCCACGTCAACCTTGACTTCCCAGGGCTTCTTGCCGGCGTGGAATTCGGCGCCGTATTTCTTGGCGTAAGGCTCCACGATGTCCTGGCCGGAAGCGCGCAGAGCCAGCATGTATTCCCACTTCTCGCCGCTGATGCCCGCCTTGTCGTAAATGTAGCCGTCCGGGCCGGAGATGGTGACCACCTTGCCGCCCAGGTCGTTAACTTTCTTCACGGCGCCCCAGGCCACGTTGCCGAAGCCGGATACCGCTACCGTCTTGCCCTTGAGGTCCGTGCCCTTGGTCTTAAGCTGCTCCTGGCAGAAGTAGACCACGCCGAAGCCGGTGGCCTCGGGCCGTATGAGCGAGCCGCCCCAGGTTATGCCCTTGCCGGTCAGCACGCCGGTGAATTCGTTCTTCAGGCGCTTGTACTGGCCGAACATAAAGCCGATCTCGCGGCCGCCCACGCCGATATCGCCGGCCGGCACGTCGGTGTTGGGGCCGATATGGCGGAACAGCTCGGTCATGAAGCTCTGGCAGAAGCGCATAACTTCCGAGTCGCTCTTGCCTTTAGGATCGAAGTCGGAACCGCCCTTGCCGCCGCCCATGGGCAGCGTGGTCAGGGAGTTCTTGAAGATCTGCTCGAAGCCCAGGAATTTGAGGATGCTGAGGTTCACGGAGGGGTGGAAGCGCAGGCCGCCCTTGTAGGGCCCGATGGCGCTGTTGAATTCCACGCGGAAACCGCGGTTGATGTGCACCTCGCCCTTGTCGTCCTGCCACGGCACGCGGAAAGTGATGGCGCGCTCCGGCTCGACTATTCTGTCGAGGATCTTGGCCTTGATATATTCGGGGTGCTTTTCAAGCACGGGGGTGAGGGTTTCCAGGACCTCTTTGACCGCCTGGTGGAATTCCTTCTCGCCGGGGTTCTTGTTCACAACATGGGCCAGCAGGCCGTTGATATAATCATGCGCGGACTTCTTGCCTTTTTCCGCCACCGCTGAAGTATTGGACATAAGTTCCTTCCTTGTTTGATTTTTTCGGAGCTGAAATACAGAAAACAACTAAAATCCGGTAAACTTATATTACAAACCTAAATATGGGTTGTCAACACACGGCCGCGCTATAAAAAACGGGCCGGTCCCTCGCTTACTATTGTAGAATCTATATATGAATTATCTGTTCGCCCTCGGCGCGGCGGCGCTTTTCGCTTTTTCGGTGCCGGCCGGCAAGATCCTGCTGGAACACCTGAAACCACTGGAGCTTTCCGCTCTTTGCTACATGGGCAGCGGCTTTGGGCTGGCCGTCTGGCGCGCGGTTGCGCGCCGGCCCGGCACCGAAGCGCCCCTCGAGCGGCGCGACCTGCCTTATGCCGCCGGTTTCATAGCGGCCGGCGGCGTCCTGGCCCCGCTGCTGCTTTTTACCGGGCTGAATCATACGGCCTCCTCTTCCGCCTCCATGCTGCTTAATTTCGAGCTGGTCTTCACCTCCCTTATCGCGGTAACAGTTTTTAAAGAACACGGCGGCGGACGGTTCTGGCTGGCAGCGGCCCTGATTACCGCGGGCGCCCTCGCCCTTTCCTGGGAAGGGGGAGCTTTCTCCTTCGGCTGGGGGGCCGCGCTGGTGCTGGCTTCCGGCCTTATGTGGGGCATAGACAATAACCTGACCGCGCGCGTCTCTATAAAGGACCCGGTCACGCTGGCCTGTCTGAAAGGCCTGGCCGGCGGGTTTATAAACGGGGCGCTGGCCCTTTACGCCTATGGTTCTCTGCCGTCGCTTAAGTGGGCGGCGGCGGCCATGGCGCTGGGCCTTTTCTGCTACGGCATAAGCCTGGTGTTGTTCATACTGGCCATGCGCGGCCTCGGGGCTTCCAGGGCGGGGGCCTTCTTCGGCTCTTACCCCTTTATCGGGGCCGCCCTGAGCGTGGCTATGCTCGCCGAACCGGTTACCGGCAGGCTGCTTTTTGCCGGAGCGCTGATGCTTGGCGCCTTCATGCTGCTGTCCATGGAAAGCCACGGCCACCGCCACCGCCACGAGCCCCTGGCCCACGACCACGGTCACGGCCACGACGACGGGCATCACACGCATCCCCACGGCGGCGCGCCGGCCGCGCGGCATTCGCATCCGCACAGCCACGACACCGTGGAGCACGAACATCCACATCTGCCGGACGTACACCACCGGCACGGGCATGGCTAGCAGGCTGAATGCGGAAAGTGACTTTGACCGGGATAATTTCCTATACTTGATAATTAATAATAAATATCATTGTGTCTGTCACCGTTTTTTATGAAAAAAACCATCTTTCTCCGCGCTGCCCTGCTCCTTGCTTTGCCTCTATGCGCCTTCGCGGGCGAGTTTAAGGATAAGGACGGAGTTATAGCCGTGGATTTTCACGCCGGCTGGAACGCCGGGGAAAGCGACGACCCGGCCGTCACCCTTAAGCTGGAAAAAGGCAGGTTCTTCGTGGAGTTCTCCAGGCAGGATTCTGAACTGGGCGACTACTATCTTAAGGCGCGCATAAAAGAGCAGGTGGAGTCCCTGCGCTTCAGGGGGAAAAGCCTTTCCGCCGAAGTAAAGCAAGTCAGCCTGCACGGCGTCTCCAACGCCTACTACACGAATTACGAATCCATGGGCGCGCAGGCGTATATAGCGTTCTTTACCTATAACGGCGCCTCGTATGCCGTTTCCGCCAGCGGTATGAATGAGGGCGATTTCCGCGGCGTGCTCGCCAGCGTGCGCAGGCCGGGAGAAAAAACACATACGCCCAGGTCCAAAAAGATAAAAGTCATGCGCCGCGGCGGGGCCGGCGAAGAGGAAGGGGCAAGAGAGGAAGAGGATTTCTCCACACAGATCTTCAGGGACGGGGAGGCGGACGTTCCCGCCGCAGGGGTGGAAATCTCCAGCTCTATTTTTACCGAAGCCTTCGCCCCCTCCGAAGAAAAAACCGCCGCCGCGGTGCCGGCCACTTCCCCGGTTTCCGGAGCCGTGGAGCAGGGTTTTATGGCCAGTCTCGCCCAGGATAGCGGCCCATCCGGCCCGCCACCCTATCTGCCGCGCCGCCCGCTGCCGCTGCTGGCGTGGGGCGTTCTTGCCGGCGTGTGGGCGGTTGGGGCCTTCGCGGCCAGGTCGATAGCTTCCGCCTACCGGAACCCCAGGCTCCCGCCGCCTCCCGCCGAAGTGCCTCCGGACTTCTTTTTTCCTTTCGTGGTTTCCCGGGCGTCCACGGTCAACGATGTCACTTATAATATATTGACCCGGCAGAGACAGCTGCTGCTGGCCGACTACCCTTACGAATACGGGCCTTACCTGGCCGGGGGAATTTACGGCTGCCTTTTCTTCCACATGGCCTGGAGCCTGCTGGCCTTCCTGGGTATGGGGGATATGGTGGTCAATGCCCTGCTGCTGCTGCCGCTGGGCCGTGTATTAGCCTCGCTGCCTGAGATCCTCTTTGCCGCGCCGGTCATAATAGGCGCCGTGATGTATTTCAGTGAAAAACGCCCGCTGCGGCTCTACGACGCGCAGTCTTCGCTGCTGATGGAAGTGCGGCCGGAAATTGTTTACGGCCTTATCAAGGACGAGGCCGGCAATGAAGTGGGCCGCCTTGTGCGCAAGGGCGGTTTTATGGAGCGCCGCTGGGAATTTATAGACATGGAGAACAGGGCTCTGTTCCAGATACGCGACGATTTTCCCAAAGGCCGCGTGCTGCGCATGCTGTTCGGCAGCCTGGGCGGGGCGCTCCGCTCCCATTACGGCGTTTTTGTCGACGAGCGGCGCGCGGGCTTCGTCTTTCTCGACCCGTCCTCGGCTAACCGCTTCCAGTTGCACATGGACTTCGCTTTTGCCCGCCTGGGCCACCCGGCGCAGATACTGGCGGCCGTGCTTTACGTGATCTCCAGGGAAAAGGACCCGGTCTATCCGTCGTTATTCTAGGAGTTTTAGATGAAAATCGGCATTCTTACCGGCGGAGGGGATTGCCCCGGCCTCAACGCCGTGGTGCGCGGCGTTACCAAGTCTGCGCTGCGCTTCGGCTGGGAGGTTATCGGTTTCAGGGACGGTTACCGCGGCCTGGTGGAAAAAGATTTTGTGGAGCTGGGCGACCGCGACGTCTCCGGCATCATAATCCGGGGCGGCACCATCCTGGGTACCTCCAATACGGCCAACCCCTTCGCCTATACCCTGCCGCCGCTGGGTTCGGCCGAAAAGTCGAGGGACCTTTCAAAGCTGGCATTTAAAAATTTCAAGGACCTGGGTCTCGGCGCGCTGGTGGCCATAGGCGGCGACGGCACACTTACCATGGCGCAGCAGCTTTATAAACGGGGCATGCCGGTTATAGGCGTGCCCAAGACCATAGACAACGATCTGTCCGCCACGGACGTGACTTTTGGTTTCGACTCGGCGCTGAAAGTGGCGACCGAGGCCGTGGACAGGGTGCACACCACCGCCGAGTCGCATAACCGCGTGATGATAGTGGAGACCATGGGCCGCTACGCCGGGTGGATAGCCCTGCGCGCGGGCATAGCCGGCGGCGGGGACATTATACTGCTGCCCGAGATCCCCTACCGCGCCGAAGATATAGTGGCCGCGGTGCTGGAGCGAAAGCGGCACGGTAAAAAATTCTCCATCATAGTGGCGGCCGAGGGCGCCAGGCCCGAGAAGGGCGAATTGACCGTCACCAAGGTTGTAAAAGGATCGCCCGACCCGCTGCGGCTGGGCGGGGTGTCGTACAAAATAGCCGAGCTGCTGGAAGGCAAGACGGGGCTGGAGAGCCGCGTTGTGGTGCTTGGCCATGTGCAGCGCGGCGGCGAGCCCACCCCCTTCGACCGCTGGCTGGCCACAGGCTTCGGCGTGAAAGCGGCGGAGCTGCTGGCTAAAAAACAGTTCGGCCAAATGGTTTCGTTCCGCGATTTCGGTTTTACCAGCGTGAGCATAGCGGAGGCGGTAGGCAAGTTGCGCCGCGTGTCTCCCAAGTCGCAGGAAGTGCGGACCGCGCAGGCCGTGGGGACCAGTTTCGGAAATTCCAGGATCGCAAAGCGGGGAGAAAATGGCCACTGAAATCTTATACGGAATAAACACGGCTGAAGAGATCCTGAAGGCCGGCCGGCGCAGGGTCGTGCGGCTGCTGATCTCCCGCAATGAAAAGAGCCAGCGGGTGAACGATCTGGCCGGTCTGGCGCGCAAGAACGGCGTGAAAGTGGAATTCTGTGCCCCCGCGGCGCTGGAGAAGCTGGCCGCCGGGGGGAACCACCAGGGCGTGCTGCTCGAGGCCGAGCCGGCCGGTAAGATGACCGTGGAGGACGCGCTGGGGCGCGAGAAAGACCTGAAGAAGACGGTCTGGGTGGCCCTGGACGGCATAACAGATCCCATGAACCTGGGGGCTATAATCAGGTCCGCGGCCTGCCTGGGCGTTACCACGGTGCTTCTGCCCGAGCGCCGCTCCGCCACCATGAACGCGGCGGCGCAGAAGACCGCCTCTGGCGCTGCCGAGCGGATCAACGTTATTGAGATAGTGAACCTGAATCAGACTATTATAAAGCTGAAGGAAAAGGGGTTCTGGGTCTACGGCCTGGACATGAAGGGCAAGGCGCTGCCCACCGTGGATTTTACGCTGCCGGCTTTCGTTATAATAGGTTCCGAGGGCGAAGGCCTGCATCAGAAGACGCGCGAACACTGCGACATGATGGTGTCCATCCCCCAGAAAGGCGGCGTAGAAAGCCTCAACGCCGGCAACGCCGCCGCCATAGTCTTCTACGAGCTTTCTAAGAAACTCTAGTTAAGGGGCCGGCGCGGCCAAGGGGGCCGGAACGCAAAAACAGCGTCGCGCACACCGTGCGCGCGCTTCCGCGTCTCGGCCCTCGCGCTTATGCAAGCTCGGGCCTCCGACACGGTTTTGCTACCCCGGCCCCCTTGTCCACGCCTTGTCCGCCCCCATATAAATGACAACGCGGGCACTTGCCCGCGCTGTCTCCCTCAAAGTAAGGAGCGGAAAGCAACCGTCGATAAGGTGTTCCGCTCCAGAAATAGTATAGCAGATAATTTTTATTTGTCAAGGGGTGCACACTTGACAAGTCAATAGGGGAGATGGTTTGTCAAGTGGCCGCGCTATTTCTCTATAAGAAAATAGATCTCGCCGGCGGCTTTCATGGAGGAGGCCTCGGTTTCCGCCGCGGCGCCGGCGCCCCAGAATAGGTCCACGCGGCCTGGGCCGCGTATGGCCGAGCCGGTGTCGTGAGTGGAAATGAAGCGGCTGAAATCCCTGAAGCCCAGGGCGTCGCCCTGCGCCACGGGACGGCGCGACTTAAGCAGGCCGAATAACCCGAGCGGCACATACTTGGGGTCCACCGCCACGGAGCGCCCCGGGGTGAGCGCCCGTCCGATAGCCCCGTAAGGCCGGCTGTCTTTATCCCTGGCCTGGAAATAAACATAGCGTGGGTTAAGGTCCGCCAGGCGTTCCTCGCGCGGCCCCTGGGCCGCCAGGTACTTGATAAAATCCTTGAACGACATTCCCGGGAGCTCGCCGCAGTCTATAAGGATCTTCTGCACGCTGCGGAAGGGATGCCCGTTGGCGCCGTCGAAGCCGGCGCGCATATAGTCCCCGTCCTCAAAGCGCAGCACGCCCGAACCCTGTATCTGCAGCAGCATTATCTGCGAGGGGTGCGCGGACCAGACCAGTTCCAGTCCCCGGCCCGCCAGGGCGCCGGCGTGTATTTCAGCCCGGGAGTAGTGCGGCACCAGCTTGCCGGCCGCGTCGTAACGGCCGTAGTCGAAATCCGCCCCCATGGCCGGGGTAGTCTTTACCAGGTCAGCCGGTTTAAGATGGATGGCGTATTTATGCTCGGTGTCGTGGGTTTTGGATACTTTTATCTCGGCCTCATAGTAGCCGGTTATAACCGTCTTGCCGGTCCCGTCGTCCGCCGAGGCGCGGTATACCCTGAACCGGTCCCTCAGGGCTTTAAGAAGTTCGGGCCCGGCCAGTTCGGAGGAGAAGATCTCGAGCAGGGAGCTTATGGTGCGGCGCAGACGCGGCGCGTCGTATGAATCCCGGCCCAACTGTATCCTGGCCGTGTCGGGGCGGGCGTTCCAGTAATCCTGGTTCGTCCTCAGGACCTCAATTATCCCCGCGCGTTCCAGGTCGTCCTCGGGCAGTGGCAGGGTCACGGCGTCCACCTCGGTGACTTCCCTCACCGCCGGCGCGTCGGCGTAGCCTTCGCCGGCCTTAAGCCTGTTAAGCTTAGGGCAGGCGTCCAGCGGGTCCGCCGGCTGTTCAAAGCCGGGAGGTTCAACCTCGGGTAACTGAATTTGAAACCCGGGCCGGGGCGCGTACCAGGGAACCTGGCAGAAAGCCGCCGCGGGCATGAACAGACAAAAAATAAGAGCGGCCGCTTTCATATAAAAATACTACATAAACCAGTTGAGCAAAATCAACTGTCCGGAGCTGTGAAGCCGCAAGAGGCGCAGTAAGCGGGCATAGGCGTCCTGCCCGCAATGCTGTCGCGCAGGGCCTTCGCCGCGGGGCCGGAAAGGATCTCGGCCAGCGGCCTTTCCTTAATATTGCCCAGCGCCAGCGCCCCGTCGAAATCGGCGCAGCACGGCACCACACGCCCGTCGCTCAGTATCCCGAAATGATGCCGCAGCCCCAGGCAGCCCGTTTTCGCTTTTCCGCCCGGCCCGCCGGGCCAGTCGAAAATGGTCCCGAAATTCAAATACACGCCTTCGCGCAGCTTAAGCCCGTCCCGCACCCGCTCGCCTTTTCCGTCCTCCGCCAAAGCTCCCAGTAAAAAAGCCTTTGTTTCCTTAATAAAGGCGTCGCCCGGGTTTCCGCGCAGACGAAAGCTGACAATGGGCCCCGGCGGCCCCTGCCGCGCGAATTCAACAAGCCGGAGCAGACTTTTGCCGCCAAGGGCGGAGGGCAGCCCCGATAAAGCGTGCAGAGAGATAGAAACCTGCCCAAGGCATTTCTCGCTGAAAATACCGGGGCCGAACTTATCCAGCAGCAGGCCGTTGGTCACCAGGTTCACTTTGAGCCCCAGGCGGGAGCACGCCGCCAGGATCTCCGGGAAGCGGGGGTGCATGAAGGGTTCGCCAAGCAGGTGGGGGAAAATGACCGCCGCAATATTCCCCGCCTGCGCCGCCGCGCTTTCAAAGGTTTTCAGGGACATGGCCGACTTGGGCCTGGACGAGGAGGCACAGAAACCGCAGGCGAGGTTGCACTCGTTGGTAATTTCGATAAAAGCCCGCCTGAAAGGTTTCTTCATCCTTGTTCAATTATAGCAGGCAATAAGCTCACAGTTTAAGCGCGGCCGTAATTTCAAGGAGGTCAGACTCGTTGAGGGGGCGGTCCGCTTCGGCCAGCCATTGCGCCAGCACCTGCGGCCGCCAGGACCCCTCGGCGCTGATGCGGCCTACAAGACTGCCGCGGCAGCGCAGCTCAAAAAAAACCCGCGCCCCGCAAAGCCCGGTCCCCCACGAAGGCCGCCGGTAGATAAAAACCATCTCCCCGTCCTCGCGCTCGGCGCGGTAGCCGCCGCACATCCAGTCCTTAATGTTCCAGCTCATAAGCCCCCCTTGTATGCCAGCCTATTGCGCGGGATAAGCCGCGCAGCGCGCCAGCCGCTCCTGCCTTTGAGCGGCCGCGTACCAGAGCCGCATGGAGAACAGCATTTCCCTGTCCGCGCCGAGCCCCAGCGTGTAGAGGCGCAGCCGCGCCCCGGCTCCCAGGCCCGGCAGCACAGCCCGGGCGCTGAATAATGATTGTTTGTTCTTGTTTGTCATGCCAATAGCATAACAGACGAACGCGACACCGTAGTGTCGCGTTCGTCTCGGCATTTTTTATGGTTCTGAGGGAATTTCTGCTACCGCATTATCTCTATCTGCCCTATGGAGGGCTGGGGGACCAGGGCTTTGGAGATGGCGCTGACGCCCTCGCCCACATAAAGCGCCGCTACCAGCACCACCCCCGCCAGCACTATGCCCACCGCCATATTGCCTTTCTCCAGTTCCTGCCCGGCGTGCAGGCTGCGCACCAGGCGGCCGAACAGCCGCAGCGTAACGGAGATGGTTATAACGGCCAGCAGCATGGAAAGCCCCAGGTGGGCCGCCGACAGCAGGGCCAGTTTGCCCAGCCCCAGCGTGCTTTCTCCGGGCGCCGAGACATGCATGCGGAACATGCTCACCACCGACCCCAGCCCTTTCTGCAATATCATGGAGGCCGCGAACAATATGGCCGCCACCAGCGTGCCCACCGCCGCGTTGCCCTTCTTGATCTCCGCTTCCATGTCGAAGTCCGGGTTGGCCTTTATGAACACCCGGTAGGTAAGCGATATGATAAGCCCCGACATCACCACAGCCAGCAGGAACTCGAAAATACTTACTATCAGTCTTGTATTGAACATTCTTCCTCCGGATTAATTTATATCCCCCGCTTAGAAAAACGGCTCCACCTGGTAGCCGTCGGCCCCGGCAAGCAGGGCCGTAGTGGCCGTACCTACCGTGCCGGGTTCCAGCCAGGCCGGGCCGGCTGGTTCCACAAGAACATACTCCAGCCCCTCGTACCTTACAAAAACGTCCCCTTTGCCCGGCAGGCGGCGTATAGCCATAAGGTAATGGCCAGGCACCGCTATGCCCACCATGCGCAAAGTGTTCCAGTTGCCGAGAATAGAGGCCAGCAGCCCGGTTTTGGTGTCGCAGTCTCCCCAGCCGGAAAGCAGCGCCCGCGCCGGCGGCAGCAGGCCGCCTGTGTGCAGGCCGTTCTCTACGACGGGGGGGATCTTGTAGCGCACCGCGGTCTGTACCAGGGACAGGGCCGCGCCGACCAGTTCCTCATCGGAATAGCCGCGTTCCGAGGAGATCTTCTGAAAAGCCAGGGCCAGCGGTTTTAGCAGGGCGGTGTTGCGCCGCACTATTACCGGCATGTCGCATTCCACCAGGTTGCCGGCGCGCAGCGCCAGCCCCCGCGCGCGCAGCAGGGCGCGCAGGCGGGTATCATAATCGGTTTCCACTTCGGCCATGGCCCTTTCGCCCGCCGGCCTGCCGCCGCTGGTAAACCCGCTCTTCCAGGCGGCCTGCCTGGCGCTTTCCCTCCAGGCCCGCAGCGCCGACAGTTCCGCGTCAGAATAGCCGTAGCCGGCCAGGTAGTTTTTGTAATCCCGCCCAGTCATGCCGAAGCTGATGGCCACGCGGTCCTTGTTGAAATTTATAAAGCGGTATTCGGCCTTCAGCGCGGCGCCATCGCGGAAGATCCGCTGCGAGGTCCCCTTCTCGGTGCGGGTTTCGCGGCTGGTATAGTCTTCCTCCTCCCCGCCCGCCGCCTGGGCGCGCAGGATGTCGCCTTCCGGGACTGGTATCTTTAGTTTCTGCTCCCACTGCGCGCCAAGCAGGGCGGCGGCCGCAAGGCAGGCGGCAAGGGCTGAAAGATGGAGGATTTTAATTTCTGGTCCGCGCATGCTTGGTTTATTCCCCGGCTCTTTGCTTTCGCAGGTAGGCGTCTACGCGGTGCTTTACCTCGGCGCTCAGGTCCGCCGGGGCCGTTATGGTTATTTCCGGCATCCAGTGCAGCACCAGGGGCACAACTTCCATGGGGTGGTGGATTACGGCCTTTACGGTGATGGAGCCGTCGGCGGCGGGTCTGGAGATCTTCTGGCCTGGCAGTATTTCCTTGCTCCGCAGGAAATCCGCCGCCGCGCCTCCGGCTTTAAGTTCTACCTTGATCTTTTTCCCTTCGTTTACGCCCCAGATGGTGGTGGCGGCTCCGATTATCCTTTTTATAAGTCCCGGCGGCGGCGGGGGGAACTCCTCGGGCAGTATCTCCAGCCGCTTTATCCGGTCTACGCGGAATTTCTGGAACATCACCGGTTTGCCGCCGTCCACCGCCGCCATCATGTAGAAAAAACTTTCGCTGGCGATTATCTTTACCGGGCAGAGCACGCGCTCCCTTGCCCCGCCGGTGGAGGCGTAGCGGACCCTGAGTTTCTTGTGGTGTTCTATGGCGAAAGTGATGTCCTCGTAAAATCTGCGCGTGAGCGGGTTGAGGGACCTGGGGCCCACGGCATAGAAAGGGGAATCCTCCGCCGCGGCTGAGGTCGCCCTGGCGAAGACCTTGTCGAAGGCTTCCTTTATGGCCCCGCCCATGCCGCCGGCCATCTCGCTCATCAGCACCAGCACGGAGAGCTGTTCGCTGGACAGGTTGAAAGATTTAAGGGAGACGCCTTCGGCGAAGGTGTAGACGCCCCGCCGCGGGGTGTCCAAATGGAAGCCGGTGAGGTTTATGCGTTCCAGGTCGCGTTGTATGGAACGCGCGGAGACGTCGAATTCGGCGGAGAGGTCCGCTATGCGCACGGGGCCCGCGTTGAGGCGGTTGAGGATGTTGAGCACCCTGTAATACTTCTTGTCTCCGGAATCCTTATTTCTCATAATATCGGCCCCCATTGCATATGGACTTATTATATTAAAGAAACCGCCGCTCCGACATTTTCTTGACTGAATGGGGATAAATAAATATAATTTATGTTCTGCGGGCTTAGTTCAAAGGTGAAATTTGGTCTTTCAAGCTTGTTCTGTTCGGTTTTCAGCGGCGGTCGCGGGCGTAGTTCAATGGTAGAACACTAGCCTTCCAAGCTTGTTATGTGGGTTCGATTCCCATCGCCCGCTTAGAATTTCAGTGTAGTCGTTGGTTTTTTGGGCGATGGGAATTTCCTGATAGGGGAAGCTCGCTGACGCTCGCATGTCGCCCGCATGTCAACCGCATGGGATTTTAGATTGGTCAGCCCGCATGTTGCCCGCGTAGATTTTTGGAAGTCGGTCGCCCGCTTTGGATTTTAGTGTTGGTGTTCGGTGTGTTGCGCTGGGGTAGCTCAGCTAGTAGAGCACTCCCTTGGTAAGGGAAAGGTCGTGGGTGCAATTCCCATCCCCAGCTTATCTTTCAGGACCAGAACGCGAGGAGAAAACTATGGCAAAAGCAAAGTTCGACAGAAAGAAGCCCCACGTTAACGTCGGCACCATCGGCCACGTTGACCACGGCAAATCTACCCTGACGGCGGCCCTCGTAAAGGTCCAGTCCGCGGCCGGCCTGGCCAAGACGCTGTCCTACGCCGAAATAACCAAGGGCGGCACGGTCCGCGACGACTCGAAGACGGTGACCATCGCCGTTTCGCATGTCGAGTACGAGACCGCCAATCGCCATTACGCGCACATCGACTGTCCCGGCCACGCAGACTACGTGAAGAACATGATCACGGGCGCGGCGCAGATGGACGGCGCCATCCTCGTGGTTTCCGCGGCTGACGGCCCCATGCCCCAGACCAAAGAGCACGTGCTGCTGGCCCGCCAGGTTAACGTTCCGCACCTTGTCGTGTTCCTGAATAAATGCGACCTTGTGGACGACGCGGAACTACTGGAACTCATTGAAGTAGAGGTCCGCGACCTGCTGAAGAAATACGAATTCCCCGGGGACACCATACCGGTGATCCGCGGTTCCTCCATGAAAGCCATGGAAGGCGACATGGGCCCGCTGGGCGTGCCCTCCGTAGTTAAGCTGCTGGAAGCCCTCGACACCGCCATACCGGAGCCGAAGCGCGAGATCGACAAGCCGTTCCTTATGGCCGTCGAGGACGTGTTCTCCATCACCGGGCGCGGCACCGTGGCGACGGGCCGCATCGAGCGCGGCCAGATCCACGTGGGCGACCCCGTTGAGATCGTGGGCCTGAAGGACACCCAGCAGTCCGTGGCTACCGGCCTTGAAATGTTCAGGAAGCTCCTGGACGTGGCCATGGCCGGCGACAACGTGGGTATTCTTCTGCGCGGTATCGACAAAGAGCAGATCGAGCGCGGCCAGGTGCTGGCCGCCCCGAAGACCTGCACTCCGCACAAGAAGTTCAAGGGCGAGGTGTACATTCTTAACAAGGAAGAGGGCGGCCGTCATACGCCGTTCTTCAAAGGCTACAAGCCCCAGTTCTACTTCCGCACCACGGACGTGACGGGCGGCGTGGAGCTTAAGCCCGGCGTGGAAATGATCATGCCCGGCGACCACGCTGAAATGACCGTGGAGCTTATAACGCCTATCGCCATGGAAAAGGGTCTGCGCTTCGCTATCCGCGAAGGCGGCCACACCGTGGGCGCCGGCGTAGTGGCGGAGATAATAGAATAAGCGGCCGGCGGGCGGCCGGGTTTCCCGGCCGCCGCCAGCTAATTTTTTACTGGAGTATTAACTATGGCTGACAGAATAACCATCATCCTGGGCTGCACGGTATGCAAGAACAAGAACTACCACTTCGCCAGGGGCAAGAAGAAAGAATTCAAGATAGAGCTCAAGAAGTTCTGCAGGGCCTGCGGCAAGCAGACCGGGCATAAGGAAGTAAAGTCCTGAATCTATCAGTGGGAGCGTCGGTTAACGGTAAACCAGCGGTCTCCAAAACCGCAACTGAAGGTTCGATTCCTTCCGCTCCCGCCAAATAGTCGCGCGGCTGCCGTACCGGGGGCGGCCTGCGGCGGACGGATCAAACTATGAACAAAATACCGAGTTTTCTTAAGGAAGTCTACGAAGAGCTTACCAAGGTCACCTGGCTGAACCGGGGCGACGTGGTACGCTCGACTATCGCCGTCAGCTTTGTCGTCGTTCTCGTGGCAATTTACGTCAGTCTCGTGGACCTGGGCCTCAACACTATGCTCAAGGCCATACTGGGAGGCCGCTAATGGCTAAGTCATGGTATGTGATCCACACCCGCACCGGTTTTGAAGAGCGCGTTCTCAAGATGCTGACCTCCAAGATAGAGGCCAACGAGTTCGCCGGCCGCATCGCGCAGGTCCTCATTCCCACCGAGGACGTGATGCAGGTGAAGAACAACCAGAAGAAGGTCAGCAAGCGCAAATTTTTCCCGGGTTACGTGCTGGTCAGCATGGAACTGGACAACAACACCTACTGGGCCATACGCGGCGTGCAGGGCGTCAGCGGTTTCCTCGGGGACCCCAAGCCCGTGCCCATGGACGAAGTGGAAGTCCAGCAGATCCTGGAGCTGATGAATTCCACCAGCCAGGAAAAGCCGAAGCCGGCCGTACAGTTCGAGAAAGGCGAGAACGTGCGCATCATAGAAGGGCCGTTCAAGCATTTCATGGGCATGGTGGAAGACGTCAACGAGCAGAAAGCGAAACTGCGCGTGACCGTCACCGTGTTCGACCGCCCCACCCCGGTGGAGCTTGATTTTCTGCAGGTAGAAAAAGTCTAAGGCCGCCAGCTTCGGCGGACTACAGGATGCCCCGTGTTACGCGGTTCGTCCAGGGCTTAAAGTTAACTTATAAGGAGATACAGGGAGACGGCTTCCTTAATTTAATATCATGGCTAAAGCAAAAGCGGTTAAAACATTCATAAAGCTCCAGATCCCGGCCGGCGCCGCCAATCCCGCCCCCCCGGTGGGTCCCGCCCTCGGCCAGCACGGCGTCAACATCATGGACTTCTGCAAGCAGTTCAATGAGCGGACCCGCAAGCTGGAGCAGGGCGTGCCGATCCCCGTGGTCATCACGGTTTTCGAAGACCGCTCGTTCACCTTCATCACCAAAATGCCCCCGATGTCCGCGCTGATAAAGAAAGCCGCGGGCCTTGCCAAGGGTTCCGGCACCCCCAATAAGGATAAAGTAGGCAAGATGACCCTGAAGCAGGTAGAGGAAGTGGCCAAGCTGAAGCTGCCCGACCTCAACACCAAGGACGTGAAGCAGGCCATGCAGATGGTAAAGGGCACCGCCCGCAGCATGGGCGTGGACATCATAGACTAAATTTGCCGATAGGCATTAATTGAGGGAGCGGTGCCCGGATAGGGGACCGCGCTTGAACCTCGAGGAGAAAATAAAATGGGAAAAAGAATAGAGAACCTGAAGAAAGGCCTGGACCTTGAAAAGAAGTACACCGTCAAGGAAGCCGTGGCCATACTGAAGAAGACCGCCAACGCCAAGTTCGACGAGACCGTCGAAGTGCACATGAAGCTGGGCGTGGACGTGAAGCAGAGCGACCAGCAGGTGCGCAGCACCGTCAGCCTGCCGCACGGCACCGGCAAGACCAAGAAGGTCGCCGTCATAGCCAAGGGCGAAAAAGAAAAAGAAGCCCAGGCCGCCGGCGCGGACATCTACGGCGGTACCGAGCTGATAGAAAAAATATTCGGCGGGTTCATGGATTTCGACGTGCTCGTGGTTACCCCCGACATGATGAAAGACGCCGCCAAGCTGGGCAAGACCCTGGGCCCCAAAGGCCTGATGCCCAACCCCAAGAGCGGCACCGTCACTTTCGACGTGGCCAAGACCGTGAAGGAACTGAAGGCCGGCCGCATAGAGTTCAAGGCGGACCCGCAGGCCATCGTCCACGCAGTCGCCGGCAAGATATCCTTCCCGGAGGACAAGCTGGCCGAGAACGTGCAGGCCGTCATAGACGCGGTGCTCAAGGTGAAACCTTCGGCTTCCAAGGGCGTCTACATGCAGTCCGTGTTCGTGTCGTCCACCATGGGGGCGGGCATATCCGTCATCGTGGAACAGAAAACAGCTAACTAAAAAACAAAAAAAGCCCGCCGGCAAAACCGGCGGGCTTTTTTAACTTAACCAGTAGAGGTAAATAATGCGAAAACTTAAGACTCTTGCCGCCGCCGCGGCTCTGTTGATGGCTTCCGCGCCCGCTTTTGCCAGCGAAGCTGAACTTACCATACCCGACCTTTCCAGCGTGCTGTTCATGGGGGTAACAGGCCACAACCTGCTGCTCGGCGGTCTTGTGATCTGCGTGCTGGGGATGCTGTTCGGGATACTGCAGTCCATGCAGATCTCCAAACTCCCCGTGCACAAGTCGATGAAAGAGATCTCCGAACTGATCTACGAGACCTGCAAGACCTACCTGTTCACGCAGGGCAAGTTTATAGCCATGCTGTGGGTGTTCATCGCCGCCATCATGGTGTGGTACTTCAGCCTGAACCCGGCCATGACCGCCATGAAGATCGGCATCATCGTGCTCTTCTCCATCGTTGGTATTCTCGGCTCCTACTCGGTGGCCTGGTTCGGCATCCGCATCAACACCTACGCCAACAGCCGCACGGCTTTCGCGGGCCTTAAGGGGCTGCCCTATCCGACGATGGCCATCCCTCTCAAGGCCGGCATGTCCATAGGCATGCTGCTCATCAGCGTCGAGCTCGTCATGATGCTGTTCATCCTCCTCTTCGTGCCGGGCGACTACGCCGGCCTCTGCTTCATCGGCTTCGCCATCGGCGAATCCCTGGGCGCCGCGGCGCTGCGTATCGCCGGCGGCATCTTCACCAAGATAGCCGATATCGGCAGCGACCTGATGAAGATAGTGTTCAAGATCAAAGAAGACGACGTCCGCAACCCCGGCGTTATAGCGGACTGCACCGGCGACAACGCGGGCGACTCCGTGGGCCCCACGGCCGACGGCTTCGAGACCTACGGCGTTACGGGCGTGGCGCTTATCACCTTCATCCTGCTGGCGGTTTCGCCGGAAGTGTTCATGAGGGGCGGTATGGAAGGATCGGCGGCCCATGCCGCCTCCCAGACCGCGCAGATACAGCTGCTGGTCTGGATCTTCGTCATGCGCATCGGCATGATCGTCACCAGCGCCTTCTCCTACTGGGTGAACGGCATCGTAACGCATGCCATGTACGGCGCGTCAAAGAAATTCAACTTCGAACACCCGCTCACCATGCTGGTCTGGCTGACCTCGTTCGTTTCCATAGCCATGACCTACGTGCTGAGCTACCTGCTTGTGCCGGAGCTTAACGGCGACGTTACGTTGTGGTGGAAGCTTTCCACCATTATCTCCTGCGGCACCATCGCCGGCGCTGTGATCCCCGAGCTTGTCAAGGTGTTCACCTCGACGAACTCCGGGCACGTGCGCGAGGTGCTGTCGGCCTCCAAAGAGGGCGGCGCTTCACTTAATATCCTGTCGGGCCTTGTGGCCGGCAACTTCAGCGCCTACTGGCTGGGCATGGCCATAATATTCCTTATGGGCGTGGCCTACATCGTCTCCACGATGGGCCTCGGCCTGCTGATGATGTCTCCCGCCATCTTCGCCTTCGGCCTGGTGGCCTTCGGCTTCCTGGGCATGGGCCCGGTGACCATAGCCGTGGACTCTTACGGCCCGGTGACGGACAACGCGCAGTCGGTCTACGAGCTGTCCATGATAGAGGGTCTGCCCGGCATCAAGGAAGAGCTGAAGAAGGACTTCGGTTTTGAACCGGATTTCGAGAACGCCAAGAAGTTCCTTGAAGAGAACGACGGCGCGGGCAATACGTTCAAGGCTACCGCCAAGCCGGTGCTTATCGGCACGGCCGTAGTGGGCGCCACCACGCTGATCTTCGCCATCATCCAGATGCTGGCGGCCAAGTTCGGCACGGTGGGACCTGCCGGTATCTACGAGGGGCTTTCGATCCTTAACCCGAAGTTCCTGCTGGGGCTTATCACCGGCGGCGCTATCATCTTCTGGTTCGCCGGCGCTTCCATGCAGGCGGTTACGACGGGCGCTTACCAGGCGGTGGACTTCATCAAGAAGAACATCAAGCTGGACAGCACGGTTAAGAAGGCCAATGTGGAGGACTCCAAGAAGGTAGTGGAGATCTGCACGAAGTACGCCCAGAAGGGTATGTTCAATATCTTCCTGGTGGTGTTCTTCAGCACGCTGGCCTTCGCCTGCCTGAACCACTACTTCTTCATCGGCTACCTGATAAGCATCGCTATCTTCGGTCTGTACGAGGCCATCTTCATGGCCAACGCGGGCGGCGCGTGGGACAACGCCAAGAAGATAGTTGAGACGGAACTTAATGCCAAGGGCACCCCGCTGCACGACGCGAGCGTCGTAGGCGACACGGTGGGCGATCCGTTCAAGGACACCTCTTCCGTGGCCATGAACCCCATCATTAAGTTCACCACGCTGTTCGGTCTGCTGGCCGTAGAGCTGGCCGTCACCCTGGACCCGAAGATTAGCCACACCCTGGCGGCCGTCTTCTTCGCCATCAGCGTCATCTTCGTCTGGCGCTCCTTCTACGCCATGCGCATCCCCAACCTCGAAGGCAAATAACAGTCTTCCCAAGTTGATAAACTCCCCGCCCAACCGCGGGGAGTTTTATTTTATAGCTCCGTATCCAGGCGGGTGACGGGGGGACCGGGTTAGAAAAAACGGCGTCGCGCACACCGTGCGCGCGCCTCCCGCTCACTGCAGTGGCCTTTGGCCACCCAGGCTCGGCGCTTACGCAAGCCTCGCCTTCCGAGAGGGTTTTTCTAACCCGGTCCCCCCGCCACCCGCCGGCGCTACTCAACCATACTAACAACTAATATAATAAAAGAAGGTAAAGCTATGGCGAACAGATGGAATATACCGCTTGAAATGGAGAGACGAGTTAGGACTAGGGACATCGCGTGCGTGTATTGCCATGTTAAATTTGAGAATAATCCCAGAAATAGGGCAACATGGGAACATATCGACAACAGTGCGAAGAATATATGTGACGAGAACATTACTCTATGTTGCTCTTCCTGCAACGCAAGCAAAAGCGATAAACAATTACTTGAGTGGTTTGAGTCACGATACTGTAAACAAAAAAGAATAACTAAGGATTCTGTCGCGGAAGTGATCAAAAGATGGATTATTAAAAAAAGCTGTCGATAAAATTGAGGAGCGTTGCTGTTTTGTGCCGCCAGGGAAACCTGGCGGTTTTGTTTTGGGGAGGGGGGGCTGGGGGCGACGCGGGGGCCGGGTTAGGGGGAGAAAAGGGGACAGGCTACTTTATTGTAAAAAAGTAGCCTGTCCCCAATAACAATAATCAGGAGCGTGTTCGACGCAATAAGGGCACTAATGGAGCCGCCCGCGGCTGGCGAACCTGGCCCCAAGACCATAGAGGGCTTCAAGCCCTCCAAATAGCCCGGCAGTTTCGTTTTGGGGAGCGGGAAAGACCGTGGCGCCCCAATAGAGTGGGGGGGATTTTGTATTATTAGTTCTATGTTCCTTATTAAAAAGATAATCGAGGCTTTTGTGCTGCCGCCGGGGTGTTTGGTGGTGGGTTTAATTGTGTTAGCCTTCTATTTAAGGAAGAGGACGCGGCCGGCGGCTATTGCCTGCGTTGCGCTGGCCGCTATTACGTGGATAGGGTCCACTAAGATCTTCTCGGATGCGCTCATCATGCCTTTGGAATATAAGTATGCCATGCCGGCAAAGCCCGAGGGGGACGTGATAGTGATGCTTTGCGGGGGGGCGCGCAGCGTGCCGGACGTCCTGTCGGCCGCCGAGAACCTTTCCTATTCCACGCTGGAACGCGCCATAGCGACCGCGCAGATTTATAAAAAAACCAAACTCCCCATAATAATCACCGGCGGGGCACCCTTCTCCGAAAAACCCGAAGCCGAGGCCGCCGCCGCCTACCTGGTAGAAACAGGAGTCCCCCGCGCGGCCATAATAGCCGAAATCACCGCGCGCGACACCAGGGAGAACGCCGCAAAAGTGCGTAAAGTCTGCGACTCCAAAGGGTTCGGGAAGATCATATTGCTCACCTCCGCCATCCACATGCCCCGCGCGGTCTTTCTCTTTGAAAAAGCCGGTTTCGCCGCCGTACAGCCTTTCCCGGTAGCCCGCCATACGGCGCCAGGGACGCGGCATTATTTCCGGGATTACCTGCCCGGGCAGCAGGCCGACACAGGCGACGCCCTTAACGAGATATTCGGCCTGGCCGTATACCGGGTTTACTACCCCCTGTTCGTTCATAGGGAGTAAGCCCCCAATAAAGGGCCTAAAAAAGGTAGAATACTAAGGTTGAACCTCGCTGCGAGGTTCAACCTTGACCGAGGCCTGGCCTGGTCCGGTTGTTTTGTCTTAAGTTACAGGAGGAATAGTTTTGAACAACGACAAGAGAGTACGCGTTAACCGCAATATCACATCCCCGCAAGTGCGCCTTATAGACATGCACGGGACCATGCTCGGCATAAAGCCGCTTATAGAAGCCGTCAACATGGCCAAGGGTTCCAACCTGGACCTGGTGGAGATCTCCCCTGGCGCCAACCCGCCCGTCTGCAAAGTAATGGATTTTTCCAAGTTCCTCTACGAGAAGGAAAAGCAGGACCGCGAGAACCGCAAAAAACAGAAAGCCGGCGTGCTGAAGGAAATACGCCTTAACCCGCGCATAGCGAGCCACGACCTGCAGACCAAGGTAAAGCACATCGAACAATTTCTGAAAGAGCACAACAAGGTGCGCGTTACCGTGGTGTTCCGCGGCCGCGAGAACCAGCACAGGAACCTCGGCGAGGAGATCCTGAACGCCATCCGCGACAACCTGTCCTCCGTCGGCGTCGTCGAAGGCCGTCCGTCGATGATGGGCAACCGCATGAGCATCATGCTCGCCCCCGCCACGCACGCGGCCAAGCCCGCCGCCGCCCCGAAGGCCCCGGCGCCTAAGCCGGAGCAGCCCGGCGCCTGAGCCCGCTGGTAAAGCTGGCCCGGAAAATTATATAATTATAGAACCAGAGCGGAACGACATACATTTTCAGTAGAGAAGAGAAATAATATGCCTAAAATGAAATCCCACAGCGGCGCCAAGAAGAGATTTAAGAAAACCACCACGGGGAAATGGCTGCACCGGAAGTCCGGCCTGCGCCACCTGCTCACCGGCATGTCCGCCAAGCGCGGCCGCACGCTGCGCACCGCCAAGGTGGAAGAGAAGAACTCGGCCGAGGGACGGCTGCTGAAGGCTTACCTGCCCTACGAATAAGAACAACAATAAAGGAGCCGCGCCCGGCGGTGAGTTCCACGGGGCGGATGTCGTGTTATGAGAATAAAATACAGCGTAGCTCGCACCAAAAGAAAGAAAAAAGTTTTAAAGCTTGCCAAGGGCTATTACGGCAATAAAGGCAACCGCCTTCGCCAGGCCATACAGCAGGTCAATAAGTCCCTCACCACGGCCTATATACACCGCCGCGACAAGAAGGGCGACATCCGCCAGCTGTGGATAGTGCGCCTGAACGCCGCCGCCCGCGAGGAAGGCATGTCTTACAGCAGGTTCATGGACGGCATCCACAAGGCCAACATCAACCTTAACCGCAAGATGCTGTCCGAGATCGCCATCCGCGACCCCCAGTCTTTCAAACAGCTGGCTGAGATAGCCAGGAAAGCTATCGGTACCATAAAGAAAGTTGTCGGTACCGAGAAATAAGGCCGCGCCGTGAACGCCACGACGTGGAAGGAAAAACTGTCCGCAATACGGGACAGTTTTTCCGTTTCTATAGCCAAGTCCCCGGCCGAAAGTCCGGAGGCCATTGAACTGCACTTCCTCGGCCGCAAGGGCGAACTGGCCCTGCTGCTGCGGGACCTGAAAGACATACCTTTAGAAGAACGCAAGCCGCTGGGCGCGCTGGGCAACGCCGCCAAGCAGGAGATGGAGGCGAAACTGGCCGGGCTGAAAGGCGCCGCCGGTCCAGCCGGCCCCGTCACAGGTTCCGGCCTGGACCTGACGCTGCCGGGCTGGCCTTTTCCCAAAGGCAGCCTGCATCCCCTCACCGTGACCTTGAACCGCATGGCCGAATGCTTCGCCAAGCTGGGCTTCTCCATAGCGGAAGGGCCCATAATAGAGGAAGATTATTTTAATTTCGAGGCGCTTAACTTCCCTCCTTTCCACCCGGCGCGCGACATGCAGGATACGTTCTACGTCGATCTCAAGGACGCCTCCGGCAAGGATATGCTGCTCAGAACGCATACCTCCCCCGTGCAGATCCGCACCATGAAGAACCAGGAGCCGCCGGTACGGATAATTTCCCCGGGCCGCGTGTTCCGTTCCGAGGCCGTGGACGCCAGCCACTCTTTCGCCTTCCACCAGATAGAGGGCCTTTATATAGACAAGCATGTCAGCATGGCGGACCTGAAGTGGACCCTCGAGACTTTCATGAAGGACCTGTTCGGTTCGTCGGCCAAGGTGCGCTTCATGCCGTCCTATTTCCCTTTCGTGGAACCCGGCGCCGAAGTGGAAGTATCCTGCGTGTTCTGCCGCGGCAAGTCCGAAACGGTGCGCTGCCCCGTGTGCAAGGGTACCGGCTGGATAGAGCTGCTGGGCGCGGGCGTAGTGCACCCCAACGTGCTGAAGGCCTGCAATTACGATCCGGCCAAGTGGAGCGGCTTCGCTTTCGGCGCGGGTATAGAGCGCTTCGCCATGCTGCTGTTCGGCATAAGCGACATGCGCATGCTCTACGAGAACGATCTGCGCATATTAAAACAGGTTCAGTAGTAGGAGGCGCCCGGCCCCTTGCCGGGACCGCAGGTAACCGTTTAAACTGAACGAGATATTGAAATGAAAATTTTATATTCATGGCTTAGCGACTTTATAGAAAATCCGCCCTCGCCGCAAGACCTGGCGGCCAAGCTCGGCCGCGTGGGGCTTAAGGTGGAGGAGATAAAGAAGACCGGCGCGGCCTTCACCGGCGTGTGCGTGGGCGAGATCCTCAAGATAGACAAGCATCCCAACGCCGACAAACTGGCGCTGGTGGACGTCGGCGACGGCGCGGGCGTGATGCGCGTGGTCTGCGGCGCCAAAAATATCGCCGTGGGTCAGAAGATCCCTTTTGCCAAGGTGGGCGCCATGCTCGCCGAGGGCGAGCTGAAGAAAGCCAAGATCCGCGGCGTGGAATCCGAAGGGATGATCTGTTCTGCCGCCGAGCTGGGGCTGGACGGCTACGATAATAGCGGTATCCTGGTGCTGCCGGACGACACCGCGGTAGGCGTTGACGCGGTAAATCTTTTCCCCAGGGCGGACTACCTGCTGGACGTGGAAATGCTGCCCAACCAGTCGCACTGCCTGTCGCATTACGCCCTGGCGCGCGAGTTGTGCGTGTTCTACGGCCTTAAGCTTAAAGAAGCGAAGATCTTTGAAAGCTCAGCCGCAACTTCCGGCATGCCGGTGGTTATAGACGCGCCCGATATTTGCACGCGCTATACCGCCATATTAATGAAGGGTCTGCGCGGCGCGAGGACCCCGGCCTGGATGGCGGAGCGGCTGCGCGCCATGGGCGCCAACCCCAAGGGCAATCTCCTTATAGACGTATCCAACTACGTAATGTACGAGCTGGGCCAGCCTACGCATTGCTTCGATATCGCCAAGCTGGACGGCCCCGGGATAAAGGTGCGCCGCGCCCTCGCCGGAGAAGCTTTTATCACGCTGGACAACAAAACCCTGAAGCTGGACCCCGGCATGCTGGTGATAGCCGACGCGAAGAAGCCAGTCGCGCTCGCCGGCGTCATGGGCGGCCTTGATACGGCCGTTTCCGATAGCACCGACGAGATACTTATAGAGTCCGCGCGGTTCAACCCGCCAACGGTGCGCCTTGCCTCCAAGACCACCGGAATAAAGAGCGAGTCCTCTTACCGTTTTGAGCGCGGTACCGACCCAGAGCTTACATTGAAAGCGGCCCGCCGCCTGGCCGGGCTTATACTGGAGGCCGCGCCCGGAGCCAAAGTTGCACAGATAACCGATAATTGTCCGGTCAAGTACCAGCACCCCGTAATAGAGATCGACCCGGCCCGGGTTAACGCCATCCTCGGCACCGGCATAGCCGATGGCGAGATCTACGCCTGCCTCAAAGCTTTCCAGCCGGACCTGAAAGACGCCAGGCCATGGAAGTTCTCGGTCCCATCCTACCGGCTGGACATAGAATCCGTCTGGGACGCGGCCGAGGAGATCGCCCGCTATATCGGCTATGACGTCATCCCCGCCGTGTCGCGCATGCCCATGCTGCCGTCTTCGGTAACCCCTCAGTGGGCCGTGACCGCGGAGATAAAGAACACGCTGGCCGCCCTGGGTTTCAGCGAGGTTTACAACTACGATTTCGTCTCCGTAAAGGAAATGCAGGCCTGCGGCCTGGACGCCGCCTCGGCTGTGGAGTTGAAGAACCCTTTGTCTTCGGACTACCAGTTCATGCGCCTCACCCTGCTGCCCGGCCTGCTGAAGACCTTGCGCTATAACCTCAACCGGGGCCGCGAGTCGGTGATGATCTTCGAGACCGGCACGGCGTACGTTAAAAAGGACGGCGGCAAGGCCGAAGAGGTCTATTGCGCCGGGCTTATGGCCGGAGATTTCCCGGAGGGCGGCTTCTGGAAGGGCGGGCAAGGGACCGCCGATTTCTATCACCTCAAAGGGATGATGTCCAGGCTGTTCGCCGGCAAGGGCGGCTTCAGGTTCGAAAGCCCGAAGAAAGCTTCGGTTTATTTCCAGCCGGGGCTCTGCCTTGAGATGAAACTGGGCGGCGCCAGCGCGGGGTACGTGGGCAAGCTGGCCCCGTCCGCGGCGGCGGCTTTCGATTTTAAGGACAATAATATATTTTACTTCGAGATCCCGCTCGCCTGTCTGGCCGCGGCCTGGAAGCCGGAGTTCTGGCAGAAGATAGCCAAGATAAAACCGGTGTCGGCTTTCCCGCAGAACTGGCGCGACCTGTCCGTAGTGCTGGAGGATAGCCACGAGTGGTCCCAGCTGGAGCGCACCTTCTCCGGCGTGCAGGACCTGGCCTCGGCGCGGCTTATCGACGTTTACAAGGGGAAGAACATCCCCGCGGGCTCGCGCAGCCTCACTATCAGGTTCACATTCTCGTCCATGACCGGAACGCTCAACGACGCGGATGTGGGCGCCCGCATGACGGCCGTTCTGGACAAACTCACCAAGAACTTCAACGCCAGGCTCCGCGCCTGACCCGCCAAGTCAAAGGCTATGCCCCCCCGGCCATTGGGCCTATAAGCGCCTGGGTCCCGGGGGGCTTGCCAACTGGCGGCCCGGCCGCTATACTATTGACATGGCAATGGTTAAGTCAAGCGGCGGCGTCAAAGCAACCTTGAAGGAGAGCTGTATGGCAAAAATATTTTCAGCTGCAATTCTTATGAGCCTGTCCTTTTACTGCGTCCCTGCCTTTGCCGGCGAGAGCGCTTTCTCCGAGCTGGAACAATCCGGCGCGGCGGGTGTTCCGGCCCCGGCGCCTTCGGTCTCGGAGGCGGCGGCGTTTCCTGAAGCCGAGGGGTCGCTGGACCTTTGGAACGAATACATAGGGAAGAATTTCGGCGGCACACCGGCCCGGGCCGAGCAGCAGTTCTATAAGAGCGCGGGCGGCGAGGTGGTCGATACCATAAACCTGAAAAACATCCTTGATAAGTCCCTCAGGAGCGGCCTGACTTTTACCACCTCGGCCAATACAGTGCACGTGAGCGGGGCTGAGGCGCTGAACTGCCCCAACGGCGGGACCAACTGCTCCTCCAAGGATAAATATTTCCTGCTCTTCACCACCGCCAAAGGCCAGACGGTGTTCGTGCGGGGCAAAGACGTGGCCAACGCCCTCTTCATGAGCGGAGAAAAAGAGATATCTTTCAGGGGGGACGTAGAGAAATACAAGGTAAGGGTGGATGTGGTATTAAGCAACCCCGGTACGAGCCGGCTCAAGATCGAAACCTCCGGCAGAACGGCGCTTAATGTGTCGCTGAACGAACTGGCGGCGGCGCTGCTGACGAAAGGGCGGCCGCTTACGGTGGGAGCCCGCCATAACCTGTACTATAATACCGGGGTGCTGCAGGACGCGCAAGGCAACGGGCGCTTCGCCAGGGAGAACATTTTTATATTCGCGCAGCGCGGCGAGGACTCCCGCCAGATAGTTAGGGCCTCCCAGATAGGCCCCTCGGGGGTAGTGCTGCCGAGCGTAGAAAAGAACTTCGGTTTCCGGATACTGGGAGACGACCTGGAGATCTACGCGATATAGCTGGAAGAGGCTCAAATAAAAACCGGCCCGTAAGGCCGGTTTTTATTTGGGCGCCGACGCTTTTACGCGGCGGAGTCGCTCTCGGCCGGAAAATACTCGGGGTAAAGCTTTCTGGCGCAGAACGGGCAAATGCCGTGTGAGACGGTCGCGGCCGGGCCGTTGTACGGAACCCCGGAACTTTGCCAGGTTCCCCCGTCGCCGCGCACTTTTTTGCACTCCGTGCAAATAACTATAAATGGAGATTCGTCGTTCATGGCTTCTTTCTCTTCCATAATATCGCGTCTAAAGTCCCCGCGGGGACAAACAATTATATAACAAAAATGGCGGGTCCCGAAGAGACTTCCCGACCGATTTCAAACGGGATCCGGTGATTAATGTAGAATATCGATACAAAGGCGGATATGAAATACAAACTTGAAGATGTTTGCGCGACCGAAGTGGAATTTGACGTGGTGGACGGGAAGTTGAAAAATGTCTCGTTCAGCAACGGCTGTTCCGGTAATCTGAAAGCGCTTTCCGTTCTGCTGGAAGGAATGCCCGCGGCCGAAGCCGTCTCCAAATTGAAAGGCATCAAGTGCGGCGAAAACGCCACTTCCTGCAGCGACCAGCTGGCTAAAGTGCTGGAGAATATCAGGGAAGCCGGAAAATAAACCCGGGCGCCGGCGATTTTATACACTTCAGACATGCCCGACATAGTCCTTGCCACTTTTAACGCGCGCTATGAGCACTGCTCATCCGGGCTGCGCTGCCTGATGGCCAACCTCGGCGATCTGGCGCCGCGCGCCTCCCTGCTGGAGCTTAACACCGGGATACGCACGGCCGAGGCCGCCGAAGCCATATTGAAGCTGGCGCCGCGCGTGCTGGGCCTGGGCGTTTATGTGTGGAACGCGCGGGAGAGCGCCATGCTGGTGGCCGAACTTAAGGGGCTGCGGCCGGAGCTGATCATAGTACTGGGCGGGCCGGAGGTCAGTCACGAAACCGCGCGGCAGCAGATCTGCCACGACGCCGATTTTGTGATAAAAGGCGAGGGGGAGATTGCTTTCGCTGGGCTGTGCCGGAGTCTGCTTTCGGCGGAGGCGCCCGCCGGCAAGTTCATCACCGCGGAGGCGCCGGACCCTTCCCTGCTGGAGCTGCCCTACGGCCTTTATACGGCCGAGGATATAGCCAACCGCGTGATATACGCCGAGGCGTCCCGGGGCTGCCCCTTCGCCTGCGAGTTCTGCCTCTCCTCCCTGGATAAAACCGTGCGGAACTTTCCGCTGCCGGGGCTGTTCGCGGCCTGGGAGGGGTTGCTGGCGCGCGGGGCGCTCAAGTTCAAGTTCGTGGACCGCACCTTTAACCTGGATATGGCGCGCGCGGCGGCCGTCCTCAACTTCTTTCTCGAGCGCCTGCGGCCGGGCCTGTTCCTGCATTTCGAGATGGTGCCGGACCGCTTCCCGGAAGAACTCTATCTGCTGGTAAAGAAATTCCCGGCGGGTTCGCTGCAGCTGGAGGTGGGCGTGCAGACCTTCAACGCGGCCGTGGCGGCGCGTATAGGCCGCAGGCAGGACAACGCCGCCGTGGAAAAGAATATGCTGCGCCTTAAGCTCGGGACGTCCGCCCATCTGCACGCGGACCTGATCGCAGGCCTGCCAGGCGAGGATCTGGCCTCTTTCGCCGCCGGTTTCGACAGGCTGGCCGCCCTTGGGCCGCAGGAAATACAGGTGGGGATACTGAAGCGCCTGCGGGGAGCGCCCATAGCCCGTCACGACGAGGAGTGGCAAATGGTCTACAGCCCATATCCGCCGTATGAACTGCGCTCTAACGCGCAGCTGGATTTCTTCACCATGCAGCGCCTGCGCCGTTTCGCGCGGTATTGGGACCTGGTGGCCAACAGCGGCGTTTTTGCGGAAACCGCCGCCCTGATCTGCGCCGGGCCTTCGCCTTTCCATAATTTCCTGGCCTTCAGCGACTGGCTTTACGCGCGCACCGGGCAGACCCATGCCATTTCCCGCGCGCGTCTGGCGGACCTGCTGAAAACATATGTTACCGACGCGCTCAAGCGCCCCGCGGACATGGCGGCCTCCCTGGCCGTGCGCGACGCGCTCAACGCGCGCCGCGGATCCGGACACGCCCCCAGGCGCCAGGGAAGGCGCCCGGGCTAATATCCGTTTATATAGCGCCGGAACTGTGACTGAAATCAACTTGACATTAAACAAACATTTTAAATAGAGTAGCCTTAGATATTGAAGTCCTAGGGGTAGGGCTAAGCAACGTTACTGTAAACGCAGCGTGCTGCTGAGGCTGTCGGCTCAGTAAGCTTCCGGTTCTTGCGCTATTATGCGGCAAGACCGGCGGCCTTGCAGCGTTGAAAAATGAGGGGGGAGAATGAAAACCATTAACAGGCGACTCCGCGTCGCCGGGGGGCGCCGTCAACCGCGCCGTAAAAAAAACATAACCGCAAGCACCGCCGGCCAATTCCTGCGGCGCACATTCTACTACCTTAAGGGGGAGCAGCTCATTAAGGCGTCCAACCGGCTTTTGTGCGAGACGGCCTAAAAAGGGCGGCGAAAATACCGGTAATGGGGGCTGCATGAGAGAAAAATATTTATGGCTGGCGGTCGTGGTGCTTACGGCGTTGACCCTGGGGCAGGCGTGCTACATATACGAGTGCAATGTCTCCGCCAAAGAGTTCGGGGAACAGGCCCCGGTGCGGCCGGAAATATATAAAAAACTCCACGCTGAAAAGGCCTCCGACGCGCAATGGGAAGAATTCGAGAAGTGGCGCGACAGGATCCGCAACCAGGTCAGCCGGGGCGGCCCGCTGCTGGAACGGGATTTCGACGTTTTCTTCGGCGACCGGTTCTTTGCCGGCAGGCCGGAGCCGTTCGCCGAGATAGAGCGGGTACGCCGGAAAATGTCGGAGCAGCTAGGGGGGGAGGAAAAGGCCATTTTTGAGAATTACTGGGAGAAATGGTTCGAGCAAAGGATGAGGATGGCCCAGTTTAAAACCGGGGTGGTCAGAAGCGGAGAGAACGTAACGCTCACCATCCAGGTGCCCGGCCTGGCCGGCGGTACGGCGGACGTCGATATAACCGGCGATCGCATAAAAATATCGTTCAGGGCCGAAATATTCTCGGAGGAAAAGAGCGGCGGCGGGATAATAAGAAGGGAGCCGGCGCGCGGCTACGTCAAGATCCTGCCGCTCCCGGCTGAAGCCGAGGCCGGCACCGGCAAGGTGGAAATAGGCGCGGAAAGCGTAAAAATAACCTTCGCGCGTAAAAAGGACGGGAGATAATCTGTCGCCCCGGTGCGTCCGACGCGCCGCTAAAGCCGGACTCCGCAAGAGCGGAGTCCGGCTTTTATGCGGCCATAAGGCCGGCGGCATACCGCCCCGGCTTCCCGGTCAGTACCGCAGTATAGCCGCCACCGGGGCCACGCCTGGCATTTTGGACTGCTCGAGCACGTGCACCTTCCCGCCGTGGCGCAGGGTGCGTGTGGCGCACAGGTCTATCAGTTCGGTATCGGTGGGCTCCGCTTTAGCGTGCATGGCCATTACCCCCAGTTCCGGGTCGAACATTCCCCATCTTTGCGCGTTAGCGGAAACCAGCAGTGTTCCCACCTTCCCCTCGTCCGAGGCCTTTAGTATGGTCTTGATGTGGTTGGACGCCTTGGGCGTGCCCATGAGCCGCTCGTATTGCCTTACGGCGGCCATTTCGCCGGCCTCGAATATGGGTTTCACCAGCTCCCAGGCCCGCTCCCGCAGTTCTTCCGGCCTTGAGCCGACGGCGCTGCCGGGCATCATGCCGACCAGGTTAGGGTAGGTGTTGGCTTTGCCGTATATGCGGGTCAGGTAATCCACCCCGGCCAGCACCAGCGGCGCCCCGTCGCTCCTGAGTATGGAATTGATCCCCCTGTTGACGCTGTGGAAGTAAACCAGCATGTTCTCCTTGGCCTCGTCGGAGTCTTCGGCGTGGCCGTGGAACATGCCCGCCCCGCCCCGCCCGGCCGCGCTCCCCTCGGTGTTGCCGTGGAACTGCAGCTGCTTCTCCCTGGGATTGAGTTCCAGCAGGTCCGTTATGCTCTTCGGCATCTGTTTTAGGTCCACTTCCATTACGCTGTGCCTGCCGCAGTGATAAAGCCGCAGCGAATGCTGGCTCAGCGCCAGGACGTAGAATCTGCCGTCCTCGGCGAAGAGGGGCAGCACCGGGGCGACGCAGAAGTGGTCGGCAACCACGGCAAGTTCGCCGAAGTTGAGCGGCAGCGTGTAGATCCGCTTCACGTCCTTTGACAGGAAAAGGGCCAGCCCGCCGCTTTGGTACTGCCAGAATTTGTGGTCTTCCAGCGGCGGCCTGGCGGCTTCCATAAATTTTCTGGCTTCGGGCGCCCGCAGCCCCAGCGCCTCAAGTTTCTTTTCCGCCTCGTTGATCAGTTTACGGTATCTTATGGGGTTTTGTTTCGTCTCTTCGCTCCCCTTGATCGTGGGCATAAAAACGGAAACACACGGCCCTTCCTGCTGGCTTAGAAGTTCCTCGAACCCCGCTTTGTTCATCAGCGTCATATAATTACCTCCCCGTCAGTTTTTAGCCAAAGGGATTACAAATGAAAAAGCCGGACACCAGGTGTTTAATATGCAGTCCCCTACCCAAAGGTGAGCATACAATATTTTTCGCGCGCAAGTGTATAGGGCCGCGGGGGGGTTTTTTGATATTCTATTATTGCGGGCGCGGTCATTCGATAAAAGGCTGGATTTTCGGGCCGGTGACATTATGAAAACAAGAAATATCAAAACGGTGGCAGAGGGCAACTGGGTGGTGGAGGGCGCCGGGGTCAAACTCAAGCGCATACTCGGGCTGGGGGACCCGGCCCTGACGGACCCCTTCCTGCTGCTGGATAATTTCGGTTCCGCCGACCCCGCCGACTATATGGCCGGTTTTCCGTGGCATCCGCACCGCGGCATAGAGACCGTCACTTATATGCTGGAAGGCGCGGTGGCGCACGGCGACTCGCTCGGTAATTCCGGCCTGATAAAGTCCGGGCAGGTACAATGGATGACCGCGGGCTCCGGTATAGTGCACCAGGAGATGCCCAAGGCCTATGAGGGGACTATGCGCGGCTTTCAGCTTTGGATCAACCTGCCTAAAAAGCACAAGATGACGCGCCCGCGCTACCGCGATATAAGCGCGGAAAGCATCCCCGAGGCGGCGGGGCCGGGCTACAAAATGAAGGTGATCTGCGGCGATTACGGCGGCGTAAGCGGCCCGGCGCAGGATATAGTGATACAGCCGTGGTTCTTCGACGTTAAGGCGGATGCCGGCGCGGAATTCACACTTGACGTCCGGCCGGAGGACACCGTATTGGTATGCGTGTTCGAGGGGAAAGGCTATTTCGACAAGGATAAGGAGCGCCTGATAGAGCCGGGCCAGCTGGCGGTGATGGGGGAGGGCGAGGCCCTGGCCTGCTCGGCTTCGGGTGAGGGCATGCGCTTTCTGCTGCTGGCCGGGCGTCCCCTGAAAGAACCCATAGCCTGGCGCGGTCCCATAGTGATGAACACGGAGCACGAGCTGAAGACCGCCTTCGAAGAATACCGCAAAGGGACGTTCCTTAAAAAGTAATGAGCCGGCTTGTTAATCACGCGGAAAGTGACCGGCCCGCCCGATGACGGCCCCGCGCGCGATCCCCACTATAGAGGAACTCGGCTGGACGCCGGAGCTGAAAGAGGCGTTCAAACCCTTCGCCCTGCGCGGACTGATCCCGGCAAGGATAATAGCGGAGCACCGCATGGCCTGCGACCTGGTCTGCGCGCGCGGCGAGTTTACCGCCGAGGTTTCCGGCAACTTCCGCAAAGCCGCCGGGTCCAAGGCGGGTTTCCCGGCGGTGGGCGATTGGGTGGCGCTCTCTTTCGACCCGGCCGCGCGGCGCCAGACCATACAGGCGCTGCTGCCGCGCAGAACGCGCCTGTCGCGCAAGGACCCCGGCGGCGAGGACGAGCAGGTTATAGCCGCGAATATCGACACCGTATTTATAGTGATAGGCCTGGACGCCACCTATAACCTGGCCCGCGTCGAGCGCTACCTGGCGGCCGCATGCGCCGGAGGCGCCGAAGCCGTAGTAATACTTAACAAGGCGGACCTGGCCGCGGACGCGGCCCTTAAGGCAAAAGAAATAGATGCCCTTGGCTTCGGGGCGAAGGCCCTGGCGCTGGACTCTTTAAATATGAAAGGTTACGAGGCCCTGGCCGCGCATATAGGCCCCGCCCGGACCATAGTTTTCGCCGGGTCTTCCGGCGCCGGAAAATCCACTATAATCAACAACCTGCTGGGCCGGAGCGCCCAGCTCACCGGCAAGGTGCGCGAGGCCGACTCAAAAGGCCGCCACACCACCACCGGCCGCCGGATGTTCGTGCTGCCGGGCAGCGGGGCCCTGCTCATAGATACCCCGGGGATGCGCGGGCTGGAACTCTGGGCCGGGGAACAGACCGTGGATGAAACCTTCGAGGACATACAGGCCCTGGCCGGGCAGTGCCGCTTCGACAACTGCTCGCATTCCAACGAGCCGTCCTGCGCCGTGCGTGAAGCCCTCGCCTCCGGGAAGCTGGACCGGGCGCATTACGGGAATTACCTGAAGATCCGCAAGGAAGCCGCCGGCCTTAAAGCCAGGATGGAGATAGCCGAGAGATTAAAGAACAAGACCGCCAACAAGCGCCCGCCCGAAAAGCCGAAAGATACTTTCCGCCGCGGCGGCCGGCTTTAGAGAGGGAGATGGTTCCCCCGATTTCCCTGGCGCTAAGGGGGACTATCCCCGGTAAAAACAACCGATAATCGCTCTCCCATTGACATGTCAATATATTCGCCTATAATATATATAGGCGCGCCGGCGAAAGCAATGAGACGGTCTTTCCGGTGCGCCGTTTTAACGCTTTGACACAGCTTATGATCATGAAAGCGGCATCTTCTTTCTTAATATTTGTTCTTTCCGCCGGGATTAACTTGGCGGCAGGGGACTTCAATGCCGGGGCCAAAGGAACCACCGGTGCCGCATTTCTTACCATGGGCATGGGCGCGCGCGCGCTCGGCATGGGCGAGGCTTACTCGGCGGTGGCCGCCGACGCCTCGGCCGTGTCATGGAACCCGGCCGGCCTTGTGCGCGCGCCGGAAATCTCCGTGATGTTCATGCACGCGAACTACCTGGCGGGCATAAGTTTTGATTATCTCTCCTTCGCCAGATCCAACGGATCCTCCGCTTTCGGCGGCGCGGTGGCTTACCTGAACGGAGGCGAAGTGGAGCGTACCGACGAGGCCGGAAACAACCGCGGCACCTACCAGCCCAGGGATTATGCCGCCACCATAGGTTACGCGCTTGATCTTGAAGTGTTTGGCGCCGACAGCAGGAAATACGGCGCCGGCGTGGCCGGAAAGTATTTAAGTTCCAAGATAGTGGAAAAAGCCGGAGTTTTTGCGTTTGACGCCGGTCTGACCGCCCGGACCAGCGTGGACGATATGACATTAAGGCTCGCCTTCGTCGCGCAGAACCTGGGCGGCGGCATAAAGTTGGACAAAAAGGCGGACCCGCTGCCCACTACTTTAAAGGCCGGCGGAGCGCTGCAACTGGACAAAAACTGGCTGATATCGGCGGATGTGGCCGCTCCCAGGGGCAACAGCCCGTATATCTGCGCCGGGGTAGAGCACGCAGCCTACAGGGACGTTAATATCCGCGTGTTGCTGCGCTTCGGCGTGAACACCCTTACCCTTGGAGATATATCCGGCATAACGGCGGTTAGCGGCGGGTTTGGATTGGTGATTAAGAACGCGGCTGTGGATTACGCCGCGGTGCCGTTCGGAGACCTCGGGCTTACGCACCGATTATCGCTTACGATGAGGTTTGGAAACGCCGGCAATGACCCCGGCGGCAGGGTTAAGCGGTATGGAGAGAAGTCCGCCAAGAAGAACTCCGGCGGCGGCAAGGCTCCTATATCTATATGGTGAAATGTCCCGGGAGATTACCGGCTGTTATGACGTGGAGACATCCTATGGCAAAGAACGGAGGTTCATACGCGCTCCTGAGGCGGCGGGCAGGCGTCTTCTTTTTATTTTGCGCGTCGCATGGTCTGATAATGTGCGCCCAGGGCGCCAATAACGCCTCGTTCGTTTCCCAGAGCGTGTCCGCCGCCATGACCGCCGGGCAGTCATACGGAGTTTCAGTGACCATGCAGAACACCGGTACGGGCACATGGACGAAAGCCGCCGGATATAAACTGGGGAGCCAGTACCCGCAGGATAACGCCCTCTGGGCGGGAAGCAGCCGGATAAATCTCGCCGACGCGGACGCCATAGCGCCGGGCCAGCAGAAAACCTTCAGTTTTAATATTACCGCCCCGGTCGTGCCCGGCACATACTACTTTCAGTGGAAGCTGGTCCAGGAGGGCGTGGAATGGTTCGGAGGCGTAAGCCAGTTAGTGGTTGTCACAGTTTCAGCTCCCGATATTGTTTCCGGGCCGGGCGCTGCCGCCGCGGTAACGCAAACTGGTTTTGGAAGCAACTCGGTCGCCTTCTGGCAAATTCCGGCCCAAATTAACTTATTCGCGGGAAGGATCACCCAGGACGGGGGGGCCACGTGGTCGCTGGCTCTCGGGACAATGAACTGGGCCGCGAATACGATAACGAATTTGCGCCCGGTATTAACGCCCCCTGTGGCCATCCCGGAAGGCAAAACCATTACCACCGCTTATGACCCTTCGGTGGCCTTCTTCAGCAACGAGTTCTGGGCCGCGTTCGAATGCCATGGGACAGGTTTCAGCGGCACCGCCTCCACATGCATGGGACCTTTGGATATAAACGGTGTAATTGATATTTCCCGCACCTACGTCGCCATTCTGGGAACCTCCTACCTGAGCGACGGATTGCTTCACTCTGCGAGCGTGCCTAAATTGTTCAATCACCAAAACCGCCTATATCTGTACTGGACGGCGGTAAACATGGACGCGGTTTCTCCTAATACGTGGCACAATATTACGAGCTGGGGAGTGGAATTGGAGCAGGAGGCCGGTGGCCTGCGGAGGCTTTGGCCCAAGGGGGCCGGGGGGCCGATAGCTTCTAACAACCCTTTGGCCGTGGAAGTATGGGGTTTGGGGGCGGATAACCGCTCCGATACCGTCGCCGACATGTTCCAGGTGCTTACCGACGGGCAGTATGTGTACGCCACTGGCGCGCGCGGGGGCAGCGGCTCCGGGGGGGCCGACCGCTGCCTGACCCCGTTAAATTCGTCCGCCGGCTGCTATCGTCTCTCAATGGCCCGCTCCAATACTCCTCTCGGAACGCATATATTCAATCAGACCGTGGCTGGCGACGGTCAGTTTCCGTCTAATCCCCACGAATACGGACGAATAATATTCCTTCCGGATGGAAGTTCCAGGATCATGGGACAGTTCCTGTCCGCGAGCCCTGCCCAGCAGGACGCCTATACCATCCCCATAGGTTTCCAGTCGCTTCCGATACCCAACGGCAGCCTCTCCTCTCTCTTTGTCGGGAACGGCGCTCAGTTCGTTTCTCAGAGCGTGCCAGCGTCCATGACAGCGGGGCAGTCTTATAACGTCTCAGTGACCATGAAGAACATGGGCACAAATACCTGGACGAAGTCCGCTGGGTATAAATTGGGAAGTCAGAATCCGGCGGATAATTCGCTGTGGCTTGGGTCATCCAACCGGGTGTATCTCGCCGATGCGGACGCCGTTGCGACCGGCCAGCAGAAAACTTTCAGTTTTAGCGTCACCGCCCCTGCCGCGCCCGGCACATATAATTTCCAGTGGAAGATGGTCCAGGAAGGCGTGGCCTGGTTCGGGGGCCTTTCAACCAATGTGAGCGTCACAGTCCAAATCGCCGCGGACACCCAGCCGCCGTCGGTCCCGCAGGGGCTCTCGGCTTCGGCCGCGTCCTCCTCGCAGATAAACCTGAGCTGGGCTGTCTCCACCGACAATATCGGAGTTTCCGGATACAGGATATACCGCAACGGTTCGCAGATAGCCACTACGGCCGCCACTTCCTTTCAGAACAGCGGGCTATCTCCGTCCACCGCGTATTCCTATGCGGTGGCCGCTTATGACGCAGCGGGCAATGTCTCCTCGCAATCTTCCGCCGCCTCGGCGACCACTGCAGCCGTTCCCGATGTCACGCCGCCGTCGGTTCCGCAGGGGCTTACGGCCACGGCCGCGTCCTCATCGCAGATAAACCTCAACTGGACGGCCTCCACCGACAATGTAGCCGTCTCGGGTTACAGGATATACCGCAACGGTGTTGAATTAACCGCCACGCCGGCCACTTCTTTTCAGGACACCGGGCGATCTCCGTCCACCGCATATTCATATACAGTATCCGCCTATGACGCGGCCGGCAATCTCTCCTCACGATCTTCAGCCGCCTCGGCCGCCACTCCCTCCGCGGACCAGGTGCCGAAGGGCTATCACGAGAGTTCCGACTGCGGCGCCAGCCTGGGTTGGGCCTGCGACCCCGATAATTACGCGCAGTCCCTTCAGGTCTACTTATACGCCGATGGTCCGGCGGGACAGGGGATCTTTTTAGGTTCTGAAACGGCCAGCGCCGCGCGGGAGGCCGCCGTGGGAGCGGAATGCGGCGGCCATACGGCGCACGGATTTACATTCCCCACGCCAGCCTCGGTTAAGGATGGCGCCAGCCACACCCTGTATGCTTACGCGATAAACCTCAACGCCGGCGGCAACCCGCTGCTCACCGGCTCTCCAAAAACTATAACCTGCGCCGCCCCGGGCGACGTCGCGTCGCCGTCCATCCCGCAGGGGCTCGCGGCCACGGCCGCGTCCTCCTCGCAGATAAACCTGAGCTGGACGGCCTCCACCGACAATGTCGCCGTTTCGGGTTACAGGATCTACCGGAACGGTTCGCAGATAGCCACTACGGCTGCCACTTCTTTTCAAAGCATCGGGCTCTCTTCGTCCACTATTTATTCGTATACCGTTTCCGCCTACGACGCCGCTGGAAATGTCTCCGCTCAGTCTTCAGCCGTCTCGGCGGCCACCGATGCCGCGGCGGACGCTACGGTCCCGTCGGTCCCGCAGGGGCTCACGGCCACGGCCGCGTCCTCCTCGCAGATAAACTTGAGCTGGACGGCCTCCACCGACAATGTCGCCGTTTCGGGTTACAGGATCTACCGGAACGGATTACTGATAGACAGCACCGCCTCCACCTCCTTCCAGGACACCGGGCGCTCTCCGTC